>JAGXAB010000004.1 GCA_018971775.1 Cyanobacteria bacterium REEB67
AGTCGGCGCTGCGGCCTTCGTCGTATCTACCGGCACTGCCGCTTTCGCTACATCAGTCGGCGCTGCGGCCTTCGTCGTATCTACCGGCACTGCCGCTTTCGCTACATCAGTCGGCGCTGCGGCCTTCGTTGTATCTACCGGCGCTGCCGCTTTCGCTACATCAGTCGGCGCTGCGGCCTTCGTCGTATCTACCGGCACTGCGGCCTTCGTTGTATCAACCGGCACATTTGCCTTCGCGGCTTCAACCGGTGCCGCAGATTTAGCAACATCACCGAGGGCTAACCCTTTGGCGGATTCATTAATAGAACCGGTTTTCAAACCATCGATTCCAGAAATCTTGGCCTGGCCAACATCAGAAGCGTTGACAGATTTCACAGTGCCATGCAGAACATTCGCGTCAGTGGGCGCTCCGGTTTCAGAGACTTGTGCAATGCCCTTAACCGCGCCAGCGGAGTCAGAACCGGGAGCAATAAAGGCCGTGCCATTATTGCCGAGAGCACGATTTGGCTGAGCAGCAGTGCTATCAGCTCCAGAATGTGCGCCGTTGGCAACAAGTTGATCAGTTTGCGCGGGGGCTTGTTTCGCCTCAGAATGACCTCCACCTAACGAATGGAAGATCGATGACGCAACGTGGCCGACTTCATGCGCAATCGCGCCCGGTGCTTCAGCTACAGCATGGACAACAGCCTTGGCCGCTTTCAGGGCCTGAGTGCCGATAGAATTGTCAGAACCGGCATCAGCCTTTGCTGCTTGGGCGGGAGTTTTATTGGCGTTTTCACCGGCGGTCGATTTATCACCGGCAGCGTTAGCTGCATGGCCGTCAACTGCGGACTTCGTGCCATTATCCAGAGGGGACTTGCCGGCCGCCTCCATTTGGGCCAACGGCGTGATGACATGACCATCAGCGGCAATTTTCGGGGCAAAATTACTTGTATCGGTTGCGCCAGTGGTCTTTGCGGCCTTGGTATCGCTAAAATCGCCAATCTGCAAATCGCCGAATTGCTGAAGAGCTCCAGCACTCCCTTTCGCCGATGCATCCGCAAAATTGGAGACGGCGTTGCCGACGGCTTTATTGTCTCCGACAAGACTCTGTTCCACGTGGCTGGCCACAGCAGGCTTCTCAACCTTGTCTGGTTGAGCCTTATCGTTGACGTTGGAGTTGTCTAAAGACAAAAATCCGAGCCCCGGCAGAGTAGTAACGTCTCACTAGATCTATACACACGTATCCGGCTTTTCTAACCTGTGGGCTACCTGGTAGCTCAATCGCCTGATCATTACGGGGAGACGCTGGAGCCAGAACCAGAACGCCTGCCTCTCGAAAGGACAGCCCGGACGGACAGCCAGATGAGAGACGAATAATATATATCCGCGAGCGTGAAAATTACTGTCGTCCGTGCAACTTTTCAGCCGAAAATGAGAGCAAAACCTCCACTTTCGCCCAAAATTAATATTAATTCAGGAGATTAAATCTGTCGCCTGCAGGCCATCGCCAATTTGTTAAATCAGGATCTTTGACCTGTAATTTGGTTGATGTAGCGGATGCAATAGTCTGACCAATTATTGATCAGATCGTTGTCAGCCAGCTCCTGCACCGCCGATGGTGGCAAATCCATTTTCACGGATTTTCGCTTGCCGCCAGCGACATACTCATGACGCACAGCGCCTTCAGGGAAGACTTCGTAAAAAATGACAGGGAACCATGTGCCACCATGTAAAACTTCCAACTGCGCACGAAAAACACCTAAAGTCGGATCCCAGCGCAGAGCCGATTTCACCAAGCGAACACCTTTTTCAAGCTCCCACATGTAGCGGTCGCCGACAACGATCGGTGCACGTCTCATTATGTCGGCAGCAGTCGGTCGATTGACAGGCCTGATCACAGGTGCAGGCGGCATCAGCGAAGAATCGACTGTTGTCGGCACGGGCGGGGGCACGGAGGGTACTTGCGGCACAGGGACCTGTTGAGGTAAACGCTCGTAAGTCTGTTGAGGTGGCAGCGACGGCCGAGTTTGTTGTGGAGGCTGCGGTTGTTGTGGAGGCTGCGGCTGTTGAGGAAAGACCTGCGTGGGTCCCAGAGTGCCGGTAGAAGCAGGATTATAGGCGAGGGGCATCGGCGGCGAAGAAATTGCCGGTACAGCGAAACTTGTTGACACCGGATGCGGTGCCGCTGCATTGGCCTCCGACTGAGGCGGTTGGGGTGAACCGGCTGCCATCGGCTCAGCTTGAGATGCGGCACTGGCAGGAGATACGGAGGTAACAGAGGGCAAAGCCATGGTTTCCTGGCCGGCTTGATAAGTCTGGAAAAAAGAAGCGGGCAATGGCACTTCACCGGGTAGATTGGCAAAAGTGCCGACATTCGGCACGGGGCCGGCAGAAGAAGCCGATGCTACACCCTGCAGGAAATCTGGGGTGGGCAAAGCAGGCAGCTGACTGGTAACCGATGCCGGCGGCTTGGAATAACCACGAGCAGGTGAAGGTAAGGGAAGCGGACCAGTGCTCATACCACTGGAGGCTTCGGACGAGGTCGGCTCGGAAAGCTGGGTTTCACCCTGTTCGTCGAAAGATTCACCCTGTTCGTCGAGAGCTTCACTCTGTTCGTCGAGAGCTTCGCTCGGCGCAGATTCGGCCATAGCAGCCTGAAAATGAGCTCTGGCAGCCATCCTCAGAGTATGTATATCCAGCTCGGCAGCAGGAGCGGGCAGCGGATCGATCGGAACATTTTCGGAGGTCAGATCACCTTCATCGGTATCACTTACAGGTTCGGACAGACGATCTGATGCGTCCAGTTCGACGAGTTCGGCGCGATATTCGTCGATTTCTTGGGGAGAAGGGATATCCAGTACCATTCCGCGTTTCAGCTCGGCGAGCGGTCTCCCGGATCTGTCGACATCTTCAGTCAGATCATTGAGGCGCGCAAGCAGCGGCCATAATTCGACATCTTTTAAGGCCGGGTGCTTGATAGCCACGCCATCGATGCTATCGGAAAGCCGGACGATATAACGTATACGTCCACCATCCGGTAGTTTTTGAGTGGGCAGAGGGCCAAGGATCTTTTCAATATTGGACTGACGCACCTGGCTTTTAGCAACAGCAGCGCCCATCAGACCGGCCGAAACGGCAGAAGAGGCTTTGCCTTCCCAGTTCGCCCCGTATTTTTCGCTTAACTCATCTTCAGGAGAGTCACTCCTGTTGGAGGCGGCGCCTCTGCCCGAGATACCAGGGCCAGCAGGGCTCGACGAATAGAGACGACCACGGAAATCGCGAATGTCAGCGTCAGACGGCAACCAGATAGAGGTGCCAGAGCGAGGTTCGGCGATTTGCTTACCTTTCTCCATACGCAGGGGCAGCATATGCTTGTTAATTTCGTAGATGAGGGCAGCCAGACGAATGTCCCGCAATTGCTTTTTAGCAATCGATTCAAGCGTATCCTTATCTTTAACGACATAACGCCGACGCTTGTCTTCGCCCTTTTTCTTGGAATCGTTGATCGCCAACTCTTCTTCCTTTTCGATCGACTGCTGCTTCTTCTTTTGATTAAGCATTGCAGCAATCATAGCATTCCGGGAGTTGGATGCATCCTCCTCCTGGCTCTGCTCTTGAGCTTTCTTCTTGGCGGCTTTTTCCTCGAGTTCCTGTTGCTTCAAATCGGCCCGAGTGGCCAGCTCTTTCTCAGCCTTAAACTCTGCATCGGTCTGCTTCAGCGATTTGCCGTGATCGTTATGCTTCCCATCCAGGCGATCGTCTCGGTCTGTGGCGGCCTCGATCTCACGAACATTTCGGATATCGTTCAAATGCTGACCGGCCCTGACATCACCTGTGGTGTCAGGTGCGCGCTTACCCGCCTCTGCCGGCTCCTTTGTCTTGGCAGCTTTGTCCAATGCTTCCGGTGCAAGCGGCTTATTTTGCTTAAGCGGCGCTTCCGCTAACATGGCCGAAGCCTCGACTTTAAGAGGCAACCTGGCATCTAGTTTTCCCGGCGACAAACTAGATCCGACATTCTTCGCTAGAGGCATCGAGGTAGTATCAGCCATTCCGTTCAGCTTAGAGTCGACTTTTCCAGGAACACCAACAGTCGAAGGATTAACCATGCCTTTTACGGCAGCAAGCCCAATCGCCAGCTCCGCCATTTTCAAAGCGGCAATTTCACTTGCCTTTCGGCTCAACTTAGGATCATTTTCAGGCAGACCAGCAGCAGAATGCGGCCCGTCATGCCCATCAACAGGATCGGCACCATGGCCTTCCACATGGGCCTTTTTGGCTACATCTCCATGACCATCTCCATGAACATCTCCATGCTCGGCAACAGCATGAGTGTCGAGCGGATGAGCGACGAGACCATGCCAACCGACAGCATGCAGGTCGGCGGTATGTAAATCGTTCGGGTGCCCTCCAGCATGCGCAAGGTCAGCGTGCAAATCGGCGTGCAAATCAGCGGCATGCAAAGCGTTTTGCTGGGCATCTTTACCAGCCAGTGCCGCATTTCGCAGATCCGCTCCGCGCCCCACGGCATCCGAGGGCTTTTGCAGAGGATCTCCGCCCCACCTGTTCTGGCCGTCAACCGGACGAGGGCCACGCCATCCACCGTCAGCAGTAGGCGTCGCCGACGCATCCTTTCGGTACTCGACATGATCATCATTGTGTACTTCGCCTTGCAGGACAACTTGCTTCTGATCGCGGCGCCCGTCCGGACGCCCATCGGGGGTAGCGTCTCTCACCCAGTCGCGGCGCCCATCCGGGGCACCGTCGCGACGCCCATCCGAGGCACCGTCGCGAGGACCGTCATCGGCGTGGCCGCCCGGTCTGGCGCTGTTTTGCAGGACACCTTGATTTGAATTGGATACGCCTGGATTTTGATTCTGACGATTAACCGCAGCGCTCTCGGCGGGGCGATCCGTAGACTTGGCACCTTCGCGCTCCGTGTGCTGGCCGAGGACACGATCGACAGCTGGAGAAGGACGCCGCTGGTCACTACTATTGGGGTCATCGCTACTATTTTTCGAGTGGTCTCCGAGCACCGCATTTTGCCTGTCAGGCCCATCAGAGCGCCTTCCAATATCCGGCTTTTCCGGACGACCAGAGTCCTGGCGTTCAGGTCGTTCGCCTCTATCCTGAGGGTGCGTACTCCTTTGACCGTCTGGACGAACTGCATCTGGACGAGCGTCCGAACTGCCTTCCGGTCGATCCGGTCGATCGGGTCGCTCGGATCTGTCGGCCCGATCCGGCTTTTCGGTTCGATTAGCGCGGTCGGCGTTTTCGACACGCTCTTGATGTGCCGATTTTTCACTGGTCCCTTGAGGACCTTCGCTCGATGGCTTTGCCCGGTCGCCGCTGCGCTCGGCGCGCTGCTGAGCCTGCGTCAGAGCTTGCTGCTGGCTCTGCTGCTGGGCCGCCCGATCGGCTGCTACGCCAGCAGCATTTTGACTGATCCTCGCCACGGCTCGGTCAGAGCCGGCGCCACTACCTGTAGCACCACTCTTAAGAGAGCTGTCACGCACAGCCAGTGGCGGTGCTCCGCTTTGCGGCTTGAGCATTGTGTCGCCTTCAGTGCCTTTGGAGACAGTGTACTTCTGTCCCTTATCCGACATGAACACTTCGTCCTTACCTTTAGGGTAAATATTGCCTTTGATCGTTTCGCCGCTGGCGGTCTGGAAGCTCGCCTCGCGTACACGTACAGGACCCTGCCCGCTCAAATTGTCGATAGCCCGCGCACTGCTGTTCACGTCGCGTGCACTGGTCGGGACGGACTCATACCCCGGAGTAGACTCGCGTAATTTCGCATCGATAGGAGGAGCTTTGGCCACCTCCCCTTCATTACTCTTATCCACTGCCGCAGGAAGACCGGCATCCTGGCGCAGCCTTGCCGCCGCGCCTGTGGCATCAGCTTGTTGCTGTTGCTGCTGCGGCGTATGCTCCACCCCCTGCGGTTTGGTCGCAAAATTGGCGTCGCCGTCTTGATTAGGAGGGGCGGTTTGTGTCATTGCACTCCGAGAGAGTACTGCCGGACGCACCGGGTATCGCGAATTTCAAACTGTGCTGTCCGTCCTTGCCGGTTAGCAAGCAGGCGGCATCGAAAAAACAATAAATCGGACATACGTATACAGAGTAAGTGGGCTCATGATAATGGCGGTTGCACAAGGTTGTCAATAGCATTTTCACAGCAGCAATTCTTGGTCAGAAATAGCGTTGTAGTCGGCCAACCGCAATTTAATCAATTCTCCCCGGCAGGCTTGTCCAATTTTTCATTCTTGCGGATAGATCCGAGGGCAAGACAAATCCCCACGCAAGAAACCCTGCTCAATGGAAATCAAAATGCATAACAAGATGCCGCTTGCCACCCCCCGTGCCAACCGCAGCACACATACCATCAAAGCAGGCGAAAGCCTCGCCAGCATAGCGCTCAGACATTACGGGGATGCACGTTTTGCTCGCTTGATCACTACTATTAATAAGGGCGATATCCCGACCCGCACCGACGGTTTCAGCGACTTCGCTTTTGTCCAACCCGGTCAACGAATTGCCCTTCCTACTTATGAGGAAGCAAACATTTTTTGCCGCCACTTCTTTACTCAAAAATCCCAGGCTAATTTCGATCTTTCGCATTATGCACGACCAGCGATGCCTTCGGACAGCATACCTATGGATATCCTGCCCAGTCAGGGTAGCCGCACGCCAAGCAACATGCTTCTGCCTCTGGTGCAGAGCTTGCCCAAGGCTGTCGCGAGCGATCAAAAAGCGGACGACATGCACTCGGCGAGCGCCAATCAGTTCGATTGCCAGTATTTGGCAAGACGCGGATCGGGCGAGGAAGCACGGCTTGAAGCGGCGCAACAAGCGGAAAAAATTGCCGCCTTCGAGAAGCAAAATGGCCCGGAACGAGTCTTCGATATGACACCGCCTACGGTATCAGTTGCGAGGCTTCAGTCACAGTCGGCGCCTTCGCCTCAAGGACAAGTATTGCCCGATGGTCCTGAAGTGGTCGTCCTTTCCCATTATTGTCGCATGATCAAATTTGAGGTGGAAGGCGGACAATCCGATACCGTAATAAAATTACAGGTCCTGGAAGAAACCCGCTGGCAAACGATAACGGCCTACATTATTACCGAGGAAACATCGCGGCGCCTGGCTCATTACGCAGACAAGAATAATCGCGCCGTCGACATCAACCTGCCGCGCGAAGTAGCAAAAGAACTGTCGATGAGTGATTTGAAGCGCAACTGGCAGCAATATGTTCAGGTCTATATGAATGCTCAAGCCAAACTGACCAATTTTGCCGTCCCCCAGGACAAAGCGGCCTTACCGGCTTACTAATATTCCGGAGCGGCCTTGTCTTCCGGTCCGGTGCCACCAGGATGCAGGCGCGCTTCTTCTTCCAATTCCTTCAATATATTAGGATCGAGTTGCAAAGCCTGATAAGGTTCGTCCACGAGATCGGCGTCGCTTGCTTCGCCCATGACCTGCCGTACTTTGGCGATCACTTCGGTAAGCATGATTCGCTTCATACACTCCCCCGGTCCCGAGGGGTCGGCTACCTTGCAAAATTTTTCGCCGATGCAGAGGCATGAAGGACTCTGGTCCAGACAATAGTCGAAATATCCATAGGGACCACTTCGGGCCGGAATAGTCGGTCCATAAAGGCCAATCACGGGAGTACCGACGGCCACGGCGATGTGGGCAGGGCCAGTGTCGCCCGAGACAACGAGATCGCAGCATTTGAGCATGGCGGCGGTTTCGTCGAGCTTGAGCTGACCACAAAGATTGAGACAGCGATTGCCGACATCAGCGTTGATTTTCTGCGCCACTTCAAAGTCTTCGCCGCCGCCGATCAGGATCGGTATATGCGTTCCACGCTCCAGTATATGCCTGACCAGGTAAATCCATCCATCCGCAAGCCAGGCGCGATGCGGGCGCAAACTGCCGACACCGGGCACGATACCAATCAGCGGCTTGTATTCGAGCTGATGCATTGCCACCAGCTTTGGCACCAGCTCCTCGGCTATGGCATCAGGAAAAATTGTCGGAAAAAGATTGTCTGGCATGTCCTGACAAATCGGCTGGATCGTCTCGAGAAAATTGCCGACGGCATGCTGCTGGCCAAAGCTGTTGCTGCGGCTTTTCTCATAGCGCACGGTGCGAAATTTACTGAAAAGAGTGAGCATCTGGCCGCGGTTGGAGTTGGAGAGGTCGACAAAAAGATCCGGCCCCATGCTTTTGAGGATTTTGCGTTGGTCAAAATAACTGAGCTCACGTTCGTATTCGACAAACTCATCAATGGATGGACAAAGGCTCAAAAGCAATGGTTTAAGACTGGCGTGACTCCAATACGAAATTTTTGCACCGGGGAAATTGAGTTTTAACGTTGCCGCCACAGGAGTAGCCAACATGGCATCACCTATAGCGGCTGGATGATAGATCACTATATTTCCGAACGACTGCATCTATCCACTTGACTCCAACGTCAGTTCTAATTCCCGCTCGCAAGCCGATTTCCGTCGATTGATACCACAATTATTTGCTACGCTTCACTGGACTTATTTTAAATTTGACCTATTATTATCACTATATGTCTCACGATTCTTATTATCTACTCGGTTGGCTTCAACCCTCTGGCAAAGTTGCCATCCTCTGTCGTTCCCGCGGCAATAACCCGGGACCAGCCTATTGCTGGACAAAGCGAGAGGCTATACAGCTTCGTACACGCCTGGCCAACGACAAACGCGGCGACCAAAATCCGTCCGCGCGCCGCATCATTCGCCAGCTGTTAGTATATAGATATTTGACCAATCACCCGATGCCCTGGCGGCCAGGTGACCTCTGGGTTTATGCCGAGCCCAATGAAGTCGAGCCGGTCGAAGCTGGCTTCACCCACGCCGGCTATTAAAAGTCCATCGGCAGTTTCAATGGTTTTCGTCGTCAAGCAGACTCTTTTATTAAGGAGTCTTTATGCCTGTGGTTAATGAGTCCTTAACCGCTCGTCTGCTACAAAGACAATAAGGCATAGTGTCATCAGTCGATAGTTGAAAGTAACTGCATGGATCTCGAATCAATCATAGCCGTTCTGGCGATAATCCTGGCCCTGGGCTTCGACTTCGTCAATGGCTTCCACGACACGGCAAACGCCTGTGCGACTGTGATCTATACCAAGGCACTCAAGCCGGGCGTTGCCATCGTTATGAGCGGCCTCCTCAACTTCCTTGGCGCTTTACTCGTCGGCACGGCCGTCGCCCAGGTCATCCTTCACATCATCCCGGCCGGGGCGGTCACACTGCCGATAGTGGTGGCAGTACTGCTTGCCGCCCTGATCTGGAACTTGATCACCTGGTGGTACGGCATCCCGGTCAGCTCATCGCACTGCTTGATTGGCAGCCTCTTCGGCGCCGGTGTTACAGCCGCAGGGGTAAATGGTGTGGCCTGGACTGAGCTACAAAAAGTGATTATCGCCTTGCTTGTTTCTCCGGTCGTCGGCTTTGCCGCCGGCGCCTTCACTACCTGGTTGGCTCTCAAACTTTCCAAAGAAAAAGAGCGCGATCTGAGTAAGGATAAGGCCGGTCAAAATGGCGTCATGCGCTGGTTGCATATTTTTTCGAGTGCTTCGGTCAGTTTTTCGCACGGCAGTAATGACGGCCAGAAAACTATGGGCATCATCACCTTGATTCTGGCCACGCACTTTCACGGCTATAGCAAAGACGTCGTGCCCTTCTGGGTAATGGCTTCGGCGGCCACCGCCATGGCCATGGGCACGATCATCGGCGGTTGGCGAGTGATCCGCACCGTCGGCACTAAAATCAGCCGTGAAAAATTAAGTCACTCGCAGGGCTTCGGAGCCTCGATGAGTACCGCTATAATCATTTTGCTGGCCTCTCACCTCGGTGCTCCGATCAGCACTACACATACTTTGAGCTCGGCGGTGGCCGGCGGCACGCTGCCGGTGCACGGCAAAGGTAGCCTCAACCCTAAAACCATGCAGCTCATTTTGCTGGCCTGGGTGCTAACACTACCTGTGGCGGCTGGTTTATCCAGTCTTTGTTACTTTGTTCTCAGATTGATTTGGCATGCATAGGCTAATTTGCACACAGAAAACTAAGCGGAAGCGGCGGAGGAAAATTTAAAACAGTGAGATTTGCCGTAGCTTTCAGCTCTCCCAAGCGCAGCGCCCGCACTATTGAAGTAGCGGCTATGCAGGCCAAAGCCGTCAATGCCGAGCTAGTGCTTCTGCGCATTATTCCCGACCCGCAAAAAGTGGGCGTGATCGCTCAGCTGATATCCAGCGACAGACCGCTCGACAAAGCGCGTATGCAGATCGATCAGATGGTCAAACAATTAGCCGAACAGGGCATCGCCGCCTCAGGCATAGTCAAACTCGGGCGCGTCGCCAGCGATATTATCAAAACGACCCTGGAGATCAAAGCCGACATGCTTTTCGTCGGCACCACCAGCGTTGGTGGCAGGAAGCTGCCTTTCATGAAGCAGGATCCAATCGTGCACTACCTCGTGGACCATTGCCCGATCAGCCTCTGCCTGGTGCGCCATGATTTGCAGATGCAGACTTATCCGGGCGGCGAAAGCCTTTTGACCGAAGTAGCCGATGTCCTTGCCGAAGACGGCGAAGAATAGAACTTTTTTTCTTTTTCGTCAGTCCTGATAGGGCTCACGCTCATAATCATCGTCCGGCACGCTGTGCCGCAATCTCGATTTGCGTTCTTCCTCACGGTATTCCATTCCTAGATCGAGGAAGTCTTCCATGATTTTCGACTCAAGGCTGGGCAAATCGCGGATCACTTTCATCGGCGGCAGACAATCGACGATTTTACGTCCATAGGGCTTCTTGGTCAGGCGCATGTCGAGAATGGCCACCAGACCCTTGTCCCGCTTAGTACGGATCAATCGTCCGACACCCTGTTTAAGACGCATCGTCGCATAAGGCAGAGCGAGTTCGTTGAACCAACTGCGCTCAGGATCGCCTTTCATTTCTTCGCAGCGTGCTTCGTAGACCGGATCGTCGGGGACCTGGAAGGGGATGCGATCGATAATCACGCAACTGAGCTTATCGCCGTCCACCGACACGCCTTCCCAGAAGCTCGAGGTACCGAAAAGAACGGCATTTGGAGTCTTCTTGAACCACGATATAAGTTTCTGGCGGGGCATGTCGCCCTGGCAACGACTCTCGTAGGGTATGCGATGAGCCAGGGCTTCGTAAGCGGTGCGCAGTGCGTAGTGACTGGTGAAAAGCACAAAAGCGCGACCTTGCGTGAGCTCGAGCATAAGCTCGATTTGCGGCAGAGCGCAGGCGAGGAAATCGGGATGATTTGGTTCCGGCAAATTTTTGGGCAGATAGAGCAAAGCCTGATTTTTGAAATCAAAGGGGCTCGGCACCTGAATTTGCACGATCGATTTGTCAGCGCCGATATTACGTTTGAAATATTTGAATGGATCATCACCGGCGGTGGCAAGGGTGGCGCTCATCCAGACACTTGATTCCAGGCCGGGCTTGTTCAAAACCAGATCGCTTATATAGTGGCTGCTGTCGAGCGGTGCGGCGACGACTTCTATTTTTACTTCGGAACGTTCAGTGCGCTCCAGACAAAGTACCCACTCCGGCGAGGGCATGGTCAAAAGTTCCAGACAACGAACGTATCCGCTTATAGTGCTAGCCAGGGATTTGGCTTTGAGCTGTACTTTCTCTCGTGCCTGCTCGATATCGAGAATCTGCTCGAAATTCTCTTCTTCCAACCAGCGCCTCAGCGCACTGAGGGCATGAGCCAGCTCGACCGACCCGTCGACCGGTTCGCGCAATCGCATCTTGGCCTGGCGAGCGATCATATTGAGGCGCATAAAAAGCCGACCGGCGTTAGTTTCTACATCGCCAAGCAAATGTGCGGGCGGATTGCATTGCTTGGCGGCTCGACCGAGCAGCATGCGGATGCCCCTATTGCTCACACTCATGCTAAACGAATCAGTGGCTATGTCGGGCAGATGATGCGCTTCGTCGACAATCAAGAGTTGATAAGGCGGCAAAATACTGCCGTTGGAAGCGGCATCGGCCAGCAAAAGATTATGGTTGACCACGAGCAGATTGGCTTTGTCGGCACGTCGCCGCGCTTCGAAGTAAAAACATTCGTTGAAATTCGGACAACGATTGCGCAGGCAATCATCCGAATCGGAGTTCATCTCATACCAGATGTTGAAAGGCGGCACATAGTCAAGCTCTGAAATATCGCCATATGAGGTGTTGTTAACCCAATCGACGAATTCAGGATCGATTTCTTGCTCGAGGTGGAAGTCGCTAAAACGACGCATGCCGAGATAGTTGCCGCGTCCTTTCAACAAAGCCACGTCGATCTCAAAAGGCAGGATATCGCGCAGGACAGGAATGTCCTTATTCATGTATTGCTCTTGCAAGGCGATCGTGGCAGTCGAGACGACTACTTTTTTACCTGAAAGAAAAGCCGGTATGAGCGCCGCAAAACTTTTGCCGACTCCAGTGCCGGCCTCGAAAATACCAGTTTTACCCGAACTGAAGCAGCGCTCAATTGCGTGGGCGAGATCGGTTTGGGGGTCTCTGATTTCATAGCCGGACAGCTTGTCGGCTAGAAGCGAAAAGACCTGGTCGACTGTCAAATCGACTTTTGAAGCCGGCATTATTTCCCGCCCACGAAACGAAAGAAACTAGCTGAGCTGCCGGTTATTAGACTGGCTGCTGCTATCTAGTGTACCTGACCCTGTGGCGTTACGGCCATTTGTTGGGTCTGAGCCTGATAGTTGGGCAGGTTGATCTTTTGTCCGAGGTTCAAGAAGTTGGCGTTTTTCAGACCGTTGTTGCGACAAATTTCATCGAGCAAGCGGGGGCTGACGCGCTTATATTCACGCAGCGCAATGGCCGCCAGCGTGTCACCCGTCGCGATCACGACAGTAGGGTGAGAGGGCACGAGAACGGCATTGGGGTCGCTGCCCTGGGGCACGGTCGCGACAGGTGCGGCTTCGGGCTGACCTGCTGCTTGCGGTTGACCGGCAACCATGGCTTGCGGAGCGGTTTTAGCGCCACCATGAGCAACCATTTGCGAAACACCAGAAAAGGCCCAGATAGCAATCATCGAGACAAAGGCACCACCCATGAAACCAAGCATCAAATAGAAGCTGGGCGTGCGCTTGGGCGAATGGAGGAAATCTTGATGAACACCAGGCCAGAGAGCCTCGAGCTCGTCTGTGCGGGGAGCTTCTACTTCGCCGGTAACGCGGTTGAAACCACCCGTATCTCTCTGCGAATCGCGAGGCGATCGCTGACCAATCCGATCGTCTAAATAGCCCGGTTGCGGACCGACATTGACCTTAGTGGCCTGATTGGCATAGACCGTAGCGGTCGCCTGCTTGCGCTGCGCTTCGCGGCCAGCCAGTGACTTTGTCGATATGCCGACGAAGGCATCGCGGGAGGTCGATTCGCTTTCTCTGACATATTCAGGAAGGCTGTCGAGTTCTAATTTGTCTTGTTCGTAATTGAGCACTGATGTCATCTCTTACAACGCCAAGGGGGTAACCATCGCTGCATCTTAGCCAGTTTGTTAGGAGATTGTCAAACTTCTTCGCATCGTCTCGAAACCAAAGCTGGACAATAGATTTCAGACTCTCCTCAGTTTTGAAGAATGGCTGAAAATAGGCAAGAACCAGCATTAGAGCGGATCATATTAATTAATTGACAACCCAAGCACAGTTTACAATAGCTCTGATAGCCAGGACCTGCCCCCCTCTCAAGCCGCACCGGGCCTGCCTGTCGGGCAGTTTGCCACTCATATGAACCGAGTGCCGCACTCCTGACTTCTTTAATGCACTGCCCTCAATAGATAGGAAGACTGCGGCTCCATGCATATAGTCCACATATGACAATTATGAAATCGCACTCACTCTTAACACACGGCGCTTCATGACAAGTGCGTTTTTCTAAGGTGAGGCTCAGCTAATCATTTGCTCGCTACCAAAAAGTACGTTATCGCGCCGGAGTGGCCGGCACCTCCGGCGATACCTCATCTTGCTTGAGACCGTGTACCTGACCGATCGCCTGCTTGGTGCCGGCGATAACGAGGGAGCTGCGATCCGGTTTGAAAGTAGTTTTGATAAAGCGATTGACGATATCGAGATTAGCCAGCCCGATGCCGGTAAGCAGCTCCGGCAGCGGATCGGCCTGGTTGTCCAGCATGAGGGCCTCGAGACTGGTACGAGCCGCCAGGGGGCTATTCGACATCCAGCGCACCGGCAGAGCGCCTGTGAGATAGAGATGGACCTCGCGATACTCGTCAGCAGTCATACCGTTTTTGGCAAATAATTTTAGTTCGTTCTGAATCGTCTTGACGGCCACAGGCATCAGATTCGATACCACCGGTACGTCTACCGACCACAAAGTAGTGCCCGGCAAAGACTCGACATCCGAGGCCAGATCCTCCAGTGAGAGCGTGCTGGAGAGACTGAGCTCCCCTGAAATTTTCTGGGCGAAGCGCGAAACGAGCGGATGATTGGTGAGCGCGCAATCGGCGAGAAGAAGCAGAGGATAATCGGCCGAACCGAGTCCGGCATCGACGAGGCGACCGAGCGTGACCATAGTGTCTTCCCGACGATCGACAATCAAGGACGACTTGAGCAAGCGCCTCGGATTGGGTTGGACCTGCGCCTTTTTAGCCGTGCTCTTGCCGCTCCAACCTTCACAGGCGCGCTCGGCGAGATCAGTGGCCTGAGCCAGTGATATATCACCGACAAAGACAATCGTCGCCGCGTCAGGTTTCACGGCCTGGGCATGAAAATCACGAACGTCGCTGCTTTTGAGTAAACTGACAAATTTAGCCTTGTCATTTGGATCGAGCGGATAAAAGCTGGTGTTGGGTGCGATTAAACCGCGCAGCAAGGCTCGGTCAAGGCGTGCCTTGACCGTGTCAGGAGTGTGCTTGATGTGATCCGAGACGACTTGCTTGGCATGCTCGACATCCTCATCTTTCATCGCAGGCGATTTGAGAGCGCTGCTCAAAATGTTGAGGACGGCGGAAGTGTCACGAGCCAAACATCTGCCCTGAAAATTTATCCACTGAGGACCGCTTTCAAAGCGCACCAAAGCTTGGGGCGGTACGCCAAGGTCGTCCTGGACGGCTATCGCCTGGGTCCGACTGTATCTGGTCGAACCCTCGTTCATCAATTGAGCGAGCAAAGTACCGGCGCCGCGTTTACCGACCGGTTCGAAGGCCTCGCCGGCCTTGACTGCGCCGACAATCTGGACAAGAGGGCTGAGCTTGGTTTCCAGCACGCCTATGGTCAGACCATTCTTCAAAACGGCTTTTTTAACGCGCGCCGTATATGGTGCGGTCAGATTTTTCGTCGCCGCTATTTGCACAGCAGCCGGCCCGGCCTGTGCGATCAGATATGGTGCCCGACCAACAAGCCCTACGCCTCCTGCGGCACCTCCGGCATGGGCGTCATCGCCATCTTTATAAGCATATAAACGCGCTCCGCCAAATTGTCCCGGTCTAGATATATTTTGCAGCCAGACTGTCTTATGGTGGCTCTGACGGTGCTGGTGGTGACGGTCGTCGGACTTGTCTTTATCCTTTTTATTTTTATCGCTATTTTTCGCCGCGCCTACGGCTTTCGCTTTGTCCCTGTCCTTGTCTTTATCCTTGCCTCTTTCGGCGTCTTTGCCTTTATCCTTGCCTTTTTCCTTGCCTTTATCCTTGCCTTTATCCTTGTCGCCATCTTTAGTCGCCTCTTTTGCGGCATCCTTCTTGGCGGCGGCGGCGGCGGCGGCGGCATTTTTTGTAGCCTGTCCGGCGAGTACGCCGACGACGCGACTTTCAGTAGCAAAATATTTTTTGGCAACGCGCTGGATGTCGGCCGCGCTCACAGCACGCAACTGGCTATAGGCCTGGAATGCAGCCTGCCAGGAATCGAGAGTGTCGAAATAGCCGAGCTGAAAAGCGACGCGGTAGGGACCGTCGCGCTCGGTGAGGAAATGAAATTCGGCGTGATTTCGGGCTCGACGCAGCTCTGCGTCACTGACCGGATTGGCCTTCAATTGTTCTAGCACCGCCTCGAAAGACTCATTGATTTTTTGAGCGGTGACGCCGGGAGCGCCGGTCAAAGTAACCGTAAAGAGCCCGGGATCGTGCTTCACCTCAAAAGAAGAGCGCACGCTGGCACAAATTTTGCCGTCCACCAATTTGTTCTTGAGACGACCGCCCGTACCGGACACGAGCAATTTTTCGAGGACGGCCACGGCTGCCGTGTCGTTCTCCAGAAAAGCGGGGGCATGATAGGCAATCGAAACGACATCGGAGTTGCCTGTATATTTCATCACTACCCGGCGCTCGACCGTCTGTGGCGGCTCGGTGACGCGCACAGCGGGCACAAGAGCACCAGCAGGGATACCACCAAAATATTTCTTGACCGCCGCTGCCGCAGAAGTTGAGTTAAAATCTCCGACCAATACCAGGGTGGCATTGCCCGGTTGGTAATATTCTTTGTAGTGCCTGCGCGCATCATCGACGGTGAGCTTCTGCACATCTGATCGCCAACCGATTGTCGGATTTTTATAAGGATGCCTCTGAAAAGCAGAAGAGCGCACTTCTTTGCCGAGAGTGTTGACCGGATCTCTCGCTTCTTGCTCGAGCTCGCCATCGATACGTTTGATTTCGGCCTGCACTTCTTCACTGCTGAAAGAGCCGGCTTTCATGCGCTCCGACTCGATGCGCAAAGCCAGATCGAGCTTGCTTGGGCTGAGCGTTTCGAAAAAACAGGTGAAGTCGTCCGAGGTAAAACCGTTGAACATGCCCCCATTGCGCGCGATCAAGGCACCAATCTCACCTTTTCTGAACTTGCCCACTTTTTCAAACAGAAGGTGTTCGACCAGATGACTGAGACCGGTTTCACCAAGATTTTCATTGCGCGAGCCGACCCGGTAAAAAACCATGCATGAAAAAACCGGAAATGACTTGTCCGGCAGCATCAAGACCTTAAGTCCGTTCGCCAATTTCAGCTCTTCGATGACGCCGGCTTCGGAATTGACTCTGGTCGAGCTGAGGACGACCGAAGGTCTGACGGGAGGATTTGGCGCGGCCGTATTTGGAGCCTCTGTATTTTGCCCCGCTGTGTCCAATCCTGACTGTTCGGGCGGGACGACAGCTTGACCGGCAGCTTGACCGGCAGCTTGAACCGTGGCCGGGTTGACCATAGCATTATCGGCCGGCCCCTGAGCCGAGGCCGCCGGCAAAAGCGAGGAACCGATACTTGGTATGCCGGAGAGGGTAGATCCAAGGGCCAGGGCAGCGGCCGCTATCTTAGACTTAATCTTTGGCCGGTCGCTCATTAGTCACTCTCTCAATCGCCCACCAGTACGGCAACAAACGCCTTCAGGCCGTGGAATACGGCCCCCAAGTTACCACAGAGAAGGTAAAGTCTCATGAGGCATTGTTCAATGGCTAGTTTATCGATATCAAATAATTGATACACTTTCTCAATAAAGCCTTAGCCAGGGAAACAGCCCGCGACTATGCACGCTCCCACCAGCACGCGCAAAGACAAGCCCAAACACCAGTTTCAGCCGAAACACGGCGGTAAACAAGGGGCGCACGGTAACGCGACGAATCTCAAAAAGATCGTCCTGGCCGGCAACCCCAATGTCGGCAAGTCGGTTATCTTCAACGCTCTCACCGGCGCAGACGCGGACGTTTCGAACTATCCGGGCACTACTATAGATATAGCGCGCGGTCACCTCGGCGAAGACGAACTGGCTGACACCCCCGGCGTCTACGGCGTCAGCTCCTTCAATGACGAGGAAAAAGCGGCCCGCCGCATGATCCTCGAAGCAGACATCGTAATCAATGTAGTTTCGGCAATCACGCTCGAGCGCGATCTTTTCTTGACCCTGCAGCTGATCGAAATGGGCAAGAAAATGTTCGTCGTAATCAATCAGTGGGACGACGCTCTGCAACGCGGCATCAAAATCGATGTCGAGGCTCTATCGGAAGAGCTCGGCCTGAAAATATTGACCTGCGTGGCCGTCAAGGGAGAGGGCATCGATGCTATCCGGGCCAACCTGGCCGAAGCGCGCAGCGGCAAGACTCGCCCGGAACTCATGGAGCTCCTGGCGCCTTTGATGGCCGATAGTCCCGACTCTAGCCGGGCCTCAGGTGAAGGCGGCAGAAACATCGACCTGAAAAGCGGCATCAAAGGCGTCAAAGGCGTCAGTCAGGCTGAAGCTCTCCTGATCGCCGAAGGCGACGCTCTTACCGCCGAAAAATGCGGCCTCACGCCGCTCAATGAAAGACCGGCCATTTACAGCTTCCGCCGGACATATGTAAACGAGCTGGTCGAACGCGTTGTACATGAGACCAGCCAGGGCAAAACATTTTCCACGGCTCTCGGCCGCACCCTTCTCCATCCCTTCTGGGGCAGCATCATCTCTTTTGCCGTCTGCTATTTCATTTTTTATCAAGTGCTGGGTGTCTGGATCGCCGGCAACCTCGTCGACATCACCGAAAAACAAACAATGAAGCGCTACTACGAGCCGGTCGTGCGCCGCATCGCCGCTAATGTTTTCCCGGCCACAATCACTGTCAACGATGTCAATTACGACTTTCCCCAGGGCACGCTGGCCGCCCCCAAAGTGAGTGCCGCGCTGGACAACGCAATCAAAAAAGTAAAAGGCGATGAAATCGACTTCAACTTCTGGTCGCACAAAAATCTGCTCGGCGCTCTCGGCAATACGATTGTCGGTGAGTACGGCCTGGCCACGCTGACCGTCACCTATTTGCTCGGCCTGCTCATGCCGCTCGTGATCGGCTTCTACCTCGGCCTTTCACTGCTGGAAGACTCCGGCTATTTACCGCGACTGGCTGTGCTGGTCGACCGCATGATGAATAAAATCGGCCTCAATGGCCGTGCCATCATCCCCCTTATCCTCGGCCTCGGTTGCGTCACCATGGCCACGATCACGACCCGTCTGCTCACCAGCCGCCGCGAAAAAATCATCGCCACTGCTCTGCTTGGCGTCGCCATCCCCTGCTCGGCCCAGCTCGGAGTCGTTTCAGGTACGCTTGCCCGCGCCGGTGGCCTCTCGGCCTGGGCGGTATATAGCGTGGTGGTCGGCGGCATTCTGGCCCTGACCGGACTGCTGCTAAATATGGTGCTGCCTGGACAATCGACCGGCTTGATGATCGACCTGCCGCCAATGCGTCTGCCGCGGCTGGACAACGTTTTGCGCAAGACCTGGAAAAAATCCTGGAACTTCCTTACCGACGCTACGCCGATGTTTTTTCTGGCCGGCTTCATCGTCACCCTGGCCCAGATGGCCGGTTTGCTCGACCTATTCATCCACGTTCTCCAGCCGATAGTGGTCAACTGGTTGCAGCTTCCGAACGACCCGCGCATCCCCACCACTTTTATTCTCGGCATCGTTCGTCGCGACTTCGCTTCTTTTGGTCTTGTCGATGTCGGCATGACGCCGGTGCAAGCGGTGACGGCGATGATCGTGATCACGCTTTTCGTGCCCTGCATAGCCACTGTCGGCGTGATGATCAAAGAGCGCGGGCCTAAAATCGCTCTTACCATCTGGTTCGGCTCCTGGCTGGCCGCCTTTGTTATTGGCGGCTTGCTGGCCAGGATGCTGCCCTTTGTCTTCAGCCTGATGGGCGTCCACTAAGTTACAAAATATTGGCGTCCGATTGCCCCGGTATGTCATCGGGCGCGCTCATGTTAATATAAAAACGTAAGTTGAAAAGCTTACGGTATGGCAGGTGTAGCCAAGTGGTTAAGGCACTGGTTTGTGGTACCGGCATGCGCGAGTTCGAATCTCGTCATCTGCCCCATATTTAGCAAAGGCCGGAGCCAATCAGGTTCCGGCCTTTTTTTGCTAAAAAAATCACAGTCAGTCCGCCTGATCTCAGGATCGGACAAAGCTTGTTCGATATTTTTGCCCTTTTTGAGGACCATTTTTTGGCCTCGTTCGATAATTTCGCTATTTTTCAGTCCCGTTTTCGGGCCTTGTTCGATATTTTCTAGCGCTCAAACAGTTAATCCAGGACAATCTACAAGAAATATCGAACGCTAACACAGGTTGATAAGCCTGATTGGCCCGCAAGCATACGGAGCCAATCGTCAGCCTAATCGTTGATGCCGTCGAGTTCCCCACCGCAAGAATCGTCTAAAACGGAGTCTAAAACTGGACTTCAGGAACCAGAACAATCTAGACTCGTCGATCCAAATAGTTTCGACGATATAGTTTCTAAAGGATAAAACTAAACCTATGACATTTAGCAGAAAATTACTGACGCTTGGCTTTTTACTCTCTGGTGCGACGATGTCAGCACAAATGGCAAAGGCGAATTCCTTTCATGACATCATGGACAACTATTTTTCGCGTAACTCAAATGGCTCATACAGCCGGTCTAATTATGGCAATAATGGCAATAACGGCAACAGCAACAATCAAAATGCCACCATTCAAGCCAGTCTCGATTCGCGTCAGACGACCTTGAGACAATCGATCGCCAACGCGCAAAGCGCCGGGACTATTTCCAATTCTCAGGCATCAGAACTGCTCTCCGAACTGAGCACGATCGCGGCACGTGAACAACAAGCAGCCTATAGCAACGGTTTTGCCTATGACGAGACGGCCAGCCTGGTCAGCGCTCTTGGCGCCGTAGACACCCGCTTGCAAAATTACATCGCCGCCAACGGCACCAACAATCAAAACTACAATGGCAATTCAAACTTCAATCACAACGCCAATAGCTATTACAGACAGGGAAGCGGCGCGTCAAATCTGATCCGCACCCGCATTCGCTCACTGAGAGACAGAATCGCCCATGAATATCAGGACGGTGATATTTCCGAACAAGAGAATACCAACCTGAGTTATCGCCTCGATCAGGTCAGCCAAAAATATAAGTCAAATTGGCGCTATAACAGCGGCTCCAACGATGTACAAGCACAGGCGCAACTGGCAGGCATCGAAGCCAGACTCGCTTACGATTTGCAAAACCGCAACAGTCAGTGGGAGCACCATCATCAAGACAATGCTAACGACAATAACCTTGGCCAGCGCTACAACGAACATTGATCGCCATTACGGCACATAAATAGTGGAGAAGCAATCAGCCCGGAAGATCTTGGTTGCTAGGGCCTATCGAATACGTCTTGCCCTGGTGCTAGCGCCACGCAGACAAATCTGCTAGCCTTGGCGGACATCACAAAAAGGTTTTCGCCATGCCCAAATTAGCGCAGTTTACGATGCTCGATTCCGATACCGGACGCACAGAAAAAACAGAAATCGTCATTGCCGCTGATCACGTAATGATGGTGAAGCCTATGGGACCAGCCAATTCGATGCTTTATCTCTCGAACGGCACCGAAGTAAAAGTAGCTTGCACGGTTGAAGCGGCATTTCACAAACTTGTCGGCTAGCCGTCAGCCATCAGATAGCGCCTAGACTAGCGACTCACTTAGCGAGCTGACTGGCCAGGCTGGTTAGTCTGGTTAGTTGCCGCTCGGGCGATTTTCTGACGAATCAGATCGATATTCGCTTCCGCTGTCCGTTTTCCAGCAGCAAAATGCGGCAGCGATTGTGGGGGAAACCGGGTGGTCTTAGCAGTCGGGCTCAGCTAAATTGAAAGGGTGAACCAATCAGCAATTTGTTCCGGCGGGATATTCGACATGAAAAAAACCAGTTTCCTCAGTCGCATCTATGTATACGTCTCCTGCGACAGCGATCCGTCCGAACCGTCTCGTTTGATTAACATTGCCAATGCCAGCGGCATGTCCATTGCCGGAGGTTATCTGGAAAGTTCGAAAAAAGTAGTCGACTGCTTGAGCGCCCTCGGGTGCGAAGCGCCTCGATTGCCGCTAACAGACAACCGTGAAGATTTTGTCCGCGTCTTGAGCAATGTGCGTCCCCGCGATCTGGACAGCGCTCTGGCTCTGCTCGATTAGGAAATTATGGTTGTTGCATCGGTTGCTGCGGCGGCGCGCCATTTGGGAAAGCGCGCAGGGGTATAGCCGAGTCCTGCCCGACACTGTGCAAAAACTGACAAAAATCCTGGAAATAATTGCGCCCATTACTGTAGTCGAGGGGCTGAAAAGGCCGCAGCAGGGATTCGGTCCAGCTACCGTCGATGGTATCCTGCCGGCCGCCGTTCTGGTCGAAACGAGTCAGATGTGAAGCACAGAGCAGAGTGCCGCCGGGTCCTGGTTGAATGCGCTGGGTCTCGTCTCTTTGAGCGGCTTTGACGATGCGGCGGCTACCCTTGTCGACGATGATATCGGAAGCGATATAGTGGATAACCATCAGATTTGACGTAATCTGAACAGGCTCGGTCGAGCGATCGAGGATGTAGTCAATCGTACGCCCGGTATCGACAGTGACCGTATTTGGCTCGTCATGAGCCTGCCAGATGCGGCCCAATCGATCGACCTGATCGCCGCGCAGACGATCACGCCTCGATTCGTGGGTAATCGTGCGAAAACCGACCTTGTCAGTCTGCGTTTCACGATGCCAGTAACCGGCAGCCCAGGCCGGTATTTCGTACCAACCCGTACGAGTATGCAGTGGTGGCAAGTTGTGCTCATCGAACGTCGAACCGGCCTGTAACGGCGCCGGCATCGGCCCGATTGTCGTATTTTCGGTGATGCCGGCCTGTAAAGGTTGCGCTGCGACCATGTGCGCTCCTGCCAACAAAGCCGGAGGCATCAATAAAATCAAGCCAAGGCAGGCCATTTGCCGGAGCGAAAAACGGTCGAAGGAACTGCGCATAGGACACCCTTTACTATCTAATCAGAGGCAATAAATCCCGTATACTCTACTACGCACCAGTGGAATATTTCCAAAATGCTCAAATTGTTCTCAGGCTTTCGCACAAGTTTTTCGCAGGGGATAGCAGCCGCCCTGCTGGCGCTTTGCCCTCTCTTACCCGGTATAACGCAGGGATCACCAACGGAGGATCAAACCGCTCCAGTGCGCAAATCGGATAACGACAAAATTACCGCCAAAGCGATCCTCTTTATCGAGAATCTCAATCAGGGAAAACTCGACCAGCTGCAGAGCGACTTTGATCCGACGATGAAAGCGATGCTGCCGGCAACGATCATAGACAGGCTATGGAAGACCTGGCAGACGCAATTTGGCAAATTCGAACAGCAGTTAGCGCCTGAAAAGAAAACGCCGACAAACACTATCGATGAAGTGATCATCCCCTGCAAATTTGCTAATTCAACCCAGTCTCTCGATTTTGCCTTCGACAAAGAAGGCCGCATCAGCGGCTTGCACCTGCGTCCGACAGAGGCAGCAATGGCCGCGGCAATCCCGATACCATCCTACGTCAATAAATCATCTTTCAGCGACGAGGACTTTACTGTCGGTGCCGGACAATGGGCTTTGCCCGGCACGCTCAGCGTGCCGCTACAAAACGGGCGCATGCCGGCGGTGGTGCTGGTGCACGGCTCCGGCCCCCAGGACCGCGATGAGACCGTATGTGGTATTAAGGCTTTTCGCGATATCGCCTGGGGTCTGGCTTCGCGCGGCATTGTCGTGCTGCGCTATGAAAAGCGCACTAAAGCACACGCTCTACAAATGCCCAAGGAAATCAGTACCCTCACCGTCAAAGAAGAAACAATAGATGACGCACTGCAGGCGGTGCAAGATCTGAAGCAAAATAAACATGTCGATCCGGCCCGTATCTATATCTTAGGCCATAGCCTGGGCGGCACAGTCATGCCTCGCATCGCGCCGCGGGCAAAAGATTGCGCCGGCTTTATCATTATGGCCGGTGCCACCAGACCGCTCGAAGATTTGATCCTCGAGCAGTATGAGTACATTATGAGTCTGAAGCCGCAACCTCTGAGCGATGAAGATAAAAAGACTCTGGCTCAGATCAAAGGCTATGTCGATATAGTTAAAAGCCCGTCTCTCAAAGCTGGTGCCACCGATTCCGGTTTACCGCCTAGCTGGCCAGCCACATACTGGCTAGACCTGCGCGGCTATAAACCGGCAGAAGCCGCAAAAGATATCGACAAACCACTGCTGATCATGCAGGGCGAAAAAGACTATCAGGTGACGAGCGCCGACTTAAAAAATTGGCAGGACAATCTCGGCACGCGTAAGAATGTCACTTTCAAGATCTATCCAAAGTTAGGCCATATGTTCACGACCAGTGCAGGCAAACCCGGACCGACAGATTACGAAGAACCGCAAAATGTCGATCAAGCGGTAGTTGAGGATCTCAGCACCTGGATCAATTCGCAAAATAGTGGCAAACCAGGGCAATAAACCGGCCTCAGCAAGCTAGAATAGCCGGTCAAAGGAAACCCGTTTACAAAGGTGTGAAGGAGATTCGTATGCGCGGACAATTTTTGTCGACTCTGTTTGGTGGCGTGGTCGGCGGGTCTATCGTTCTCGCTTTACAGGGTGGTTTCGCTTTAGCTCAACCGCAACTATCGACAAACACACCGCAACTGACGCCAAGCACTTTGGAAGTACACGACCTGAACATCCTCGACTCGAAGGGCAAAGTACGCATGTCTCTGCGCTGCGACAGCAACGACGAGCCGCGCATCCGCATCCTCGATAAAAATCAACAAATGAAAGCAGTACTGGGCCTCGGCAACCAGGATAGACACGAAAATCCTTTTCTCTACATGATCGATGAAAAAGGCGTCAAAGCCGACCTGTCCATCGCCGATGACGGCGGCCCGACATTTTTCTTGAACGGTCAGGATGGCAAACCGCGCCTCTTCCTCTGTACATCTCCCGACACCAATGGCGGCGATATTTCGCAACTGGTCGTCTATGGCAACGATAAAGGCAATAGAACCGAGATCATCTCAGCCGAGGGAAGGTCAGGCCTTGGCGTCTACAGTCAAAATGCCTTGCGCACCAATTGTGGTATCATGCCGAACGGCCTGGCCGGTTTTATGGTCAACGGCCGGGACGGCAAACCAGGCACCGTCATTGGTATCACCGCCGACGATCGCCGCATTTTCACAAAAGCAAAATCTGGCCAAGGCATCGATCTAAGCGACGCTGGTCAAAAAAAGAGCCACAAGTAAAGGTGGTAAACTGACGGTTGCCGCTTAAGCAACAGGTAGCCATGAGTACAACCGAAGACGCTCCCAATCAGTTCACTTATCAACCCGACACGACACCGACGAGCATCCGGGCAACTTTCCGTGTTTATCACCCGGAACTAGACCCGAACGGGCTGAGCGAGCGATTCGACCTCAAGCCTTCGGTGGCCTGGCGCCGCAATGATGACGAATACGGCTGGCGCAAACGTCCGGGGCACAAGGCTCCATCCGGCGGCTGGCTGCTCTCCTCGCGCCTGGCCGTCAAATCCAACGATGCCATCGGCCACGTCGACTGGCTGCTCGACCAGCTCAGCGGGCGGGCCGGGCTGATCAAACAGCTGCAGGGCGAAGGATACATGATCGATGTCGTCGTCGGCTGGCATGCCGCCTCGTGGAACACAACACCGGCGCTCACTCCCACCATCATGAGAAGGCTGGCAAACTTCAATCTACCGATCTGGTTCGACGTTTATCTTTATGAAGGCGAAGGCGACCCTGAAGCCTGAGCCGTGGCCATATATCAATGGCGAAGGCGACCCTGAAGCCTGAGCCGTGGCCATATATCAATGGCGAAGGCGACCCTGAAGCCTGCCTCTTACTGGTCGCCGGCGCCAATTTGGATGTCGGCCACTTTGATGAATTGCTTCGTATCCCATAGATAGGAGCGGTTCTCGGTAGCACAGATGACATGACTTCCATCCGGGCTGAATAAAGCGGCGGCAATTGGCGCTTCAGCCTCGATCTGGCCGACCGGCTGCCCGTCGGCAACCGTCCACAAAGTCGTGTTGCGGCCGTCCAGGGTGAGAAATTGCTGACTGTTCGGATTGAATATCAGCTCGCGAATCGGCGTTTCGACCGGAGTGCTGAGCAATTTAACGCCCTCGCTTAATGACCAGAGCTCGAAACCGGCGGCCGTCAAAACAGCGAGCTTGGCGCCATCAGGGCTGATGATCAGCTGCCTAACGGCACTCTTGTGATCAAATTGAAATTTGAATTCGCCCAGAGGGGCGCTCCAAACGCGCGTCCAGGCCCCTCCGCTGGTAATGACGAAACTGCCGTCCTTGCCAAAGGCAATGAAGCGGATCGGCCCGCCGTGCTGCAGAGCCATATTTTGAGAACCGCGGCTGGCATTCCAGAGCGCGGCACTGTTGCCAGAACAGGTCAAAAAACAATTGGAACAGGGGCTGAAAGTAATGGCCCGGGCGCCGGCGATGCTCGGCACCACCGAGAGGAAATCAGCGGCCGTATTGCGTACGGGCATACCGCCGGTCGGATCATCGAGATATTTGGGTATTTGCGTACCAAAAACCACCGAATTGATCGTATTCACCTGAGCCAGAGCACTTTCACCGCGGACCAATGCCGGCGCGCTCAAAACCCCCGCCAGACAGACCACTGACCACAATTTATTCATTACCCGTCCTTTTTTTGCATTTTCGCCAACTTTGTGGGCACTTTCCTAGCCAATATACCAACATCATCAAGTAGGCGCGGTATGTATCAGCTGAGGAAGGTGGCAAAAATGAATGGCAAACACGATAAAGCCCCCGACGAAACAATAACTGTCGAAGCTCTGCCCGCTCCGGGAGTATCGGCGAAAACAGCCGTAACGCTTTCCGAGGAGACCGCGGCAACAGAGGCGGCTGGCAAAGCGCTCAAATTGAAACATGCCCCCTTCCGCCTCAGCCAAGAAGATCTGGCGCTCATCAACACAAACCGTGGCCTGCGCCAGTTGCTGAAACAAAACAGGATCAAATTGAGAGCGGTGCTGACTCAATTGCACTACGAAAAAGAGCTCAAACTGCTGCAAGTCGAGCTGGTCAAACTGCAACGCTGGGTGCAGGAAACGGACGCCCGCGTCGCAATCCTATTTGAAGGGCGAGACGCGGCCGGCAAAGGGGGAGCGATCAGGCGATTCATCGAGCATCTCAATCCACGCTCGATGCGCGTCGTGGCATTGCCCAAACCATCCGAAGAAGAGCAAGGGCAGTGGTATTTCCAGCGCTACACCCTCGAGCTTCCCAATAAAGGCGAGATCGTTTTTTTCGACCGTAGCTGGTACAACCGCGCCGTCGTCGAGCCGGTCAACGACTTTTGCACAGAGGCGCATTACCAGCGTTTTATGCAGCAAGTACCAGAATTCGAAAACATGCTTTACGAAGACGGTGTAACGATTATCAAATTCTGGTTCTCGATTTCAAAAGACGAACAATTGCGCCGCTTCGAATCGCGCAAAGTAAATCCGCTCAAGCAGTGGAAACTCAGCCCAATAGACAATACGGCCCAGGAATTGTGGGATAAATACAGCGACTTCAAAGAAGAGATGTTCAGCAAAACCCATACTTCCTTTTGCCCGTGGATAATCGTCAAAGCCAACGACAAGCGCCGCGCCCGCCTGGAAGCAATCCGCTATCTTCTCAATTTGCTGCCTTACAAGGGCAAAAACGAAGCGAATGTAAATATTTGCCATGATCCCAATATCGTTGCTCGCCACCACCGCGCCGCATCGCGACTAGATTGAGGTCGTACAAAAAATTAACGGGAAGCTTGGCTTAACTGAGGCTAGTCAAGCATGCCCGACGAGCCCAAGTAATTTTATACTTGATGCAGATGAACCTCGAACAAACCGTATACACCAGCGAACAAGTGCTCGCTCTGGCTCCGGACGCAAGCTCGCAAAAGTCCGGCCAGGACCTGGCCAACACGCGCAAATGGCTAAAACTAGCCATGGGCGGTGGTGCGGCCTGGGGTGAATGTCAGGGCAGTGGCGGCGCGCCCTATCAGACCCGCATCGATTTGAGCGGTCCAGCCTTCAAATGCTCCTGCCCCAGCCGCAAATTTCCCTGCAAGCATGGTATCGGTTTGCTTTTGCTTTACAGCCTCTCGAAGGCGAGCTTTAACGAGCTCGAGCAACCCAAATGGGTGAGCGAATGGCTTGCCACTCGCTTTGATCGCAACAAGAAAAAAGAGAAGGGCGAAGCCAGAGACAAGGAAGACGATCGCAGTCCGGAGCAATTAGAAGAAGCGCGGCTGGCGAAAGAAAAGCGCCGCCAGACCCGTCTTGAAAATGTTCAGGCTGGTGTCGAGGAACTCGAGCTTTTCCTGGCCGACTTGATCCGACAGGGCGTCGGCAACTTAAAAAGCGAAGGCTATGCTTTTTTTGAAAGTCGAGCGGCGCGCCTCGTCGACGCTCAGGCCCCCGGTCTGGCCAGATTAGTGCGCGAATGCGCCGCTTTGACCAGTGGACAGACAAACTGGCAGGAAACCCTGCTCAATCGCCTGGCGACGATATATTTGATCACCCGCGCCTTTAAAAATATCGATCAGCTCCCGGCAATCATGCGCGAGGACGTTCTCACGGCAGTAGGCTTCAACCAGAGTCAGGAAGCCGTTTTGAGCGGTGAAGCCGTGGCCGACGAATGGCTTGTGGTCGGACAATACGTCTACAACGAAGACAAACTGAGGGTACAGAAGAGCTGGCTGCGTGGCCTTTCTAAGGGGCGCACGGCTCTTATTCTGAGCTTCGCCCATGGTACCGCCCCCTTCGATGTCTTACTGGTAGCCGGACATATTTACGATGCTGAGCTGGTCTTTTATCGATCAAATTATCCGCTGCGGGCCCTGATCAAAGTAAAAAACGGGGATGTCGGGGACCTCTTCGAAAGAGCGCTCCGCCCACAGGGAGTGAGCACCATCGATGATGCCCTGCAAGAATACGCCTGCGCGCTGGCGCACCTGCCCTGGCTCGAAGACTTGCCGGTTCTGATTAACGGTCAGATCCTGGTGCGCACGTCCGACCGCGACCTGTTTATTGCCGACAAGCAAAAAGGAGCTCTGCCGCTCCAGACCAATTACCAGGCCGGCTGGCAGCTGACAGCCTTTTCGGCCGGCCATCCGCTGACGCTCTTTGGTGAATTTGACGGCACCTCCCTCAAACCGCTGGCAGCAATCAACGAACAAAACGGTGCTTTTTTAAAATTGGCTCAGGGATAAGCAAAAATGCCTAATGCCTCTACAGCAAAGCGAAACGTCTGGCAGGAAATGATTCAAACCTGCGTGCTCGGCTCGGCTCGTCGCGCACCCGATCTGACGCTGAGCGGTACTACCGGAGAAGTGCTAGCCGATCTGGAAGCAGCGCTCGAGGCAAGCGGTTGCACAAAGGAGGAAAAAATCCTCACCGCCCTGACCACGCTTTCGATCGCCAGAAGGAGCGGTCAAAAGGCGCTCGATGCGAGCTCCTTGCCAGCGCCGCCTCCAGCGGTAGCGCTAGAAAGATCGGATACTCGCGCCTTCTGCAGCCATTACTCGATCAATCTGCTCAATCACATCCTGGCCGATCAAGCCAAAGGCAGTGAAGCTCGACGTCTCAAGCTGATTCGCGACTGGCTCACTTTTTGTCGCGATGCCGAGCGCCTGGTCATGCCAGCACAGCTGCCGCGCTTACTCGAACTCTTGAAAAATATGACCGACCTGCACCAGCTTCTGGCCGACTGCGGTGGGCACTACCTGCAATGGCTCCTGCCGCAAAATGCAGACTGGTTTGAAACTTACAAAGACGTATCGTCCTTCAATAGCGCTGAGCATGAGTCCCCCGAGCGCCTGATTGCCGAGATCGAGCTCGGTGCAGACAGAGACAGACAGCTGGCCTTCCAGCGCCTGCGCAAAATCGACCGGCGCGCCCAGACAAAACAAGCGATCGACTGCTTACAGACCCTCTGGGAAAAAGAATCGGTCGAGCAAAAAATGACATTTTTGAAGGCCCTGAGCGCTGAGCTAAGTATGAACGACGAGCCTTTTTTGGAAGAGGTCGTCCTCGCCGATCGGCGCAAGGAAATCAGACTGGCGGCGGCCGGCCTCCTGATCAAGTTACCGCAAAGCAGGCTGATTGCCCGCATGCGCGAGCGCGCCGAGGGCATGATTGGACAATCGGCAAAAGTGCTCGAGATTGATCTGCCCGCTGAATTTGACAAGACTATGGCTCGCGATGGCATAGAAGAGACGATAAACGTCGACTCGAGAATCGGACAGAAGGCAGGCTGGCTCTATCAAATCGTCAGTCTTGTCGATCCGACGTACTGGCAGGAGCGCCATGGCCTTAGCCCTTCAGCCTTTTTAAAGCATGTCTTGAGCAGCGGCGCATGGTCACTACCGATGGTGCTCGGCCTGCTCAATGCCTGTGCACTCTATAGCAATGAACAATTTCAGCAGGCGATCATCGACGAGGAAGCGATTCATCTAACCGAATCGCAAGCCGGTCAGGCTTTCCTCAAAGCTCTGCCGACAGAACAACTGGAAAAACTGATTCTGGCCAGGCTGCCGAAGTGGGCACAAACGGACAGAAAATCAGCTCCACGACTGGATCTCTGGTATTACCTCGAGCTCGTCGATTTCCATTGGAGCGAAACATTCAGTCAGGCCCTGTTACTTTTCATTATCAAAGAAATCCGCGAAAAAGTGCCGGTCTTCGGTCACACCTTCTATAGCAATGCTACCAATTTTGGCCTGCGTGCCCATGTCGAGGCGGGTCGCTTGCTAGAAGAGATCAATCTCGCCGAGGCCGAAATCGACACCTGGACACGCAATGGTCTGGAGCGCTTTATCGACACGTTGAAATTGCGCTTCGAAATGCGCCAGTCCTTCCTTGGCCAGGAGCAGTAGCGCAGTCACAGCAATCAGAAAAAACTTCGAAAGTCCAAGCAAGTTACCTCCGATTCAATTCAATCCAGTTGTATTTAACTCTCACAAATATCAGTCAGACAAGCAGCAGGAACCGTCCATGACCGAAAACGCAGTAACAGCCAAAACAGTTTTGAGGCAACATGCCGAGCAGCAATACGCCGAGGAGCTGGCCGAGCTCGGCAGACAGGACGACCGACCAAAACCACCAAACTGGGGCCTTTCGCCGGCTTCGGTCTTGCTCTATCTAGCCGGTGGTATGCTGCCTTCCGGTTTTGTCATTACGCCAAAATATGTCGGAAATCGCCGCCTGCTCGAAATCGCCATTTCCACCCTGGCCACTGACCGTGCCCTGCTCCTGCTGGGCGTGCCCGGCACGGCCAAGACCTGGGTCGCCGAACATCTTTCGGCGGCGATCAGCGGTGACTCGACGATGCTCGTTCAGGGCACCGCCGGTACCTCGGAAGAGGCGATTCGTTATGGCTGGAATTATGCCAGGCTGCTCGCCGACGGACCGTCCATTCATGCCCTCGTACCCAGTCCAATCATGCATGCCATGCGCCTGGGCAAGATAGCCCGTGTCGAAGAGTTGACCAGGATCCCTGCCGATGTGCAGGATTCTTTGATCACCTTGCTGTCTGAAAAAACTCTGCCCATCCCCGAGCTTGGAGACGAGGCACAGGCGGTGCAGGGCTTTAACCTGATCGCCACGGCCAATGACCGCGATAAGGGCGTGAACGAGCTATCCAGCGCCCTGAAGCGACGCTTTAATATTGTCGTCCTGCCGGTTCCGGCCACCATTGAAGAAGAAGTAGACATTGTCTTCCGGCGCACCGTCGAGCTCGGTCGCGCCCTGGAATTGCCGGCCGAACCGCCGGCCATGGAAGAAATCAGAAGAGTGGTGCAGATCTTCCGCGAATTGCGCAGCGGCGTCACCAGTGACGGCAAAACCAAACTCAAGTCGCCGAGCGGCTCACTGAGTACGGCCGAAGCAATTTCAGTAATGAACAATGGTCTTTCCCTGGCCGGACATTTTGGCGACGGCTCGGTCAAGGCAGACGACCTGGCTGCCGGGATAGTCGGCGCCATCATCAAGGATCCCGTACACGACGCCATCGTTTTGAAAGAATACCTGGAAACAGTCGTCAAAGAAAGAGAAGGCTGGAAAGATCTCTACAGGGCCTGCCGTCAATTGACATGAACAAAGTGGAGCTGAACAAAGCGGACAACAAAAAAGCCGAAATCAAAGTGATGGGCATCCGCCACCACGGACCAGGCTCGGCCCGATCCGTGGCCGCATCGCTGGCCGCTTTCGAGCCCGATTGCATCCTGATCGAAGGTCCGCCCGAAGGCGACCATCTGATCAAATACGTAAACGATCAAGGCATGGCACCACCGGTAGCACTGCTCGTTTACGCCCAGGAGCATCCGCGTCAAGCCTGTTATTACCCCTTCGCCAATTTTTCGCCGGAGTGGCAGGCCCTGTCGTATGGTGCCGAAAAAGGCATCGCCTGCCGCTTCATGGACCTGCCTCAGGCAAATTGGTTGGCTCTATCGGAGCGCAAACTGGAAAAGTTGCGCGAAAAAATGGAAGCGGCCGCAGCCGATGCCGAAAGAAGTGGCGAAGCAAATGTCCAGAGTCCGGAACAAGAACAAGATTCGGTGCCGACCAGACGTGAAAGCCTCGCACCAGAGGACGCCCCCCGCGCACTCACCCTGAAGCAGCGCATCCGTCTTGATCCTATAGGCGCTCTCGCCCATGCCGCCGGGTTCAGCGATGGCGAGCGCTGGTGGGAACAATTGATCGAACAGCGCCAGTCTATTGACGACAATGATATTTTTGACGGCATCACAGAGGCCATGGCCGCTCTGCGCGAGGAATTGAGCGAGCCGGACCGGATCTTGATCGTCCAGCGCGAAGACGACAGCCTGGAAGACGAACGTCTTTATGAGGATCTGGACGAGCGCGTCGAGCCCCTGCGCGAGGCCCACATGCGCCAGACGCTGCGCCAGGCGATCAAAGAAGACTGCTCTCGGATCGCCATCATCTGCGGTGCCTGGCACGCTCCTGCCTTTAGCAATATGCCGCCGGCTAAAAACGATCAGCTTCTGCTCAAGGGTTTGCCCAAGATAAAAGTAGAAGCAACCTGGATACCCTGGACGCACGGACGCCTGCAGTTCAATAGCGGTTATGGAGCTGGTGTCGAGTCCCCCGGCTATTACGAGCATTTATTTAAATGCGAAAATCTGCAGAGCGCAGAGGAATCGCCGGCCCCGTCATTGAGCTGGCTCGTGCGCGTGGCCCATCTGCTCCGCGAAGAAGATCTGAGCGCTTCGTCGGCCCAAGTAATCGATGCCTTCCGCCTCGCTGAAGCCCTGGCTGCGATGCGAGAGCTCACCCAGCCCGGACTCGATGAGCTCAATGAATCGACTGTGGCAGTGCTGTGCGGCGGCAATCTGGCACCACTTTCGCTGATCTACAAAAAGCTCATCGTCGGCGAACGTCTGGGCGACGTGCCGCCAGAAATACCAGGTACACCTCTGCAGCGAGACCTGACAAGACAGCAGACCAGGTTGAGGCTCAAGCCGGAAGTAAGCAGCAAAATCATCGAGCTGGACTTGCGCAAGGCTTTCGACCTGGAAAAAAGCGAACTGCTTCATCGCTTGCAGATCCTCGACATCAACTGGGGCGAAAAGCAGGAGCTGCGTAGCAAAACCAGTACCTTCCACGAGCAATGGGATCTCGAGTGGCAACCGGAGCTGAGCATCGCCGTCGTCGAAGCGGGCGTATGGGGCCGCTCGATTGAGCAAGCGGCAAGCGCTCGCGCCATCGATCAGGCGCAAAAAATCAATGCCTTCGCGCCCCTGGTCAAGTTACTGGAACAAACCCTGGATGCCGCCCTGCCCGAAGCACTACCGACGGTGATGAGCCGGGTCGACAGCGAAGCGGCCACCCTGAGCGACATCCTCGAATTGATGAAGGCTCTACCGACCCTGGCTAAGATTGCCCGATACGGAAATGTGCGCAGCAACTTCAAAGAAAATCAGCACATCCAGGAAATCATCGACGCACTGGTGACACGTATCTGCATCAATCTACCGGCCGCCTGCGCCTCACTGGACGATGATGCCGCCTCGGTCATGGATCAATTGATCGCCCAGGCTTATCAATCGATCAGCCTCCTCGATCAAAAACATCACAAAGAAGCATTTTACAGCGCCCTGACAAAGCTGGCAGAGCAGGTCCATCTGCATGGTCAAATAGCCGGTCGAGCGACGCGCTTGCTTTTCGACTGCAATTACTATGACGCCGACACAACTTTTACACGCATGAATCACGCCCTCAGTCACGCCTCGGAAGCGGCCTACGCCGGTCAGTGGTTAATGGGCTTCCTGGCAGGAAGCGGCCTGGTTCTTATCCATGATCATCGCTTATTTCTCATGGTCGATCAATGGCTGAGCCAACTAAACGATGAGCACTTCGTCGAAACGCTGCCCCTATTGCGCCGTACTTTCAGCAGCTTTACCTCTCCAGAGCGACTCTCTATAGGCGAGCTGGCGAAAAGCACTACCAGCGAGACGTTCAACCCCAACCAGCGCCCGGAAGGTGACGGTATGGATCTGGACGCTGAGCGCCTGGCTCCGGTTTTTGCCACGCTTCGTCTGGTCTTTGGTCTGGAGAAAATGGAGGGCCGGACAAGATGAGCGAGGAGCAGCGGAGCGAGGATAAATTAAAGCGCTGGCGCCTTGTACTTGGCGATCAGGATAACAACGGCGTCTCGGTCAAATTGAGCGGCGACGATGCCGCCATGGATATCGCCCTTTCTTCTCTCTATAACAGAAAGGAAACCGACGGCAGCGGCAAAGAGCGCACAAAGAGCGGCGATCTGAGCAGCTCCAGTCCAAAGGTAGCGCGCTGGCTCGGCGACATTCGCAAATATTTTCCCAGCTCAGTCGTGACAATCATGCAAAAAGACGCCCTGGAAAAACTCGACCTCAAACGTATGCTACTTGAGCCGGAGCTGCTTTCCTCGATGGTGCCCGACGTCGGTCTGGTTGCTACACTGGCAGCACTCGGTTCGGCCTTGCCGAACAAAAGCAAGGAGACGGCCAGACAGGTCGTGCGCAAAGTCTGCGATGATTTGATGCAGAGACTCGGCAATCCCACCAGACAGGCGGTCACCGGCGCCCTCAACAAAGCGCGGCGCAATAACAATCCGCGCCATAGCGAAATCGACTGGGACAAAACGATTCGCGTCAATTTGCGCCATTATCAAAGCAAATACAAAACGATCATCCCCCAGCGCCGGATCGGCTACGGAAAAAGAAGCGCTAGCCTGAAGGATATTATTTTGCTCGTCGATCAGAGCGGCTCGATGGCCACTTCAGTCGTCTATGCCAGCATCTTTGCCGCGGTGCTCGCCACCGTGCGTTCGGCGACAACAAGGATGGTTGCCTTCGACACGAGCGTCGTCGATTTGAGCGACAAGCTGAGCGATCCGGTTGATATCATATTTGGTGTGCAACTGGGCGGCGGCACGGATATCAACAGAGCGGTCGAATATGGTCAGACGCTGGTCCGTCAGCCGGCCGATACGATTTTTGTGATCATCAGTGATCTCTTCGAGGGCGGCAACAACAACGACATGCTCAAGAGGGTCTACAGCCTGGTAAACTCAGGCGTGAAAGTGATCTGCCTGCTCGCTCTCTCCGACGACGGCGCTCCGGCATTTGACCATCGCAATGCCGCTTATTTCGCCGAGATCGGTATACCGACCTTTGCCTGTACTCCCGATCAATTTCCGCAGATGATGGCCCAGGCCATCAGTCAGGGCGACATTTTACAGTGGGCCGCCGGCCAGGGCATCGTAACCACAAAATAAATGCCGCAAAATATTCAGTAACGGGTATGTAGATAGCAACTTTTAGTGGGACTGCCGGTGACAGAAGACGAAGCCAATCCCTCCCTTACCGACTCAGCTCGGGGTGAGCCGGGACAGTTTGCCTCAAGCCAGCAGAATATCTCCTACCGGCCGGGCGATGTCATCGACGGCCATTACGAGCTTACCGCAGAGCTCGGTTCGGGCGGCATGGGTAGCGTCTATGCCTGCCGACATGTCGTTCTCGACAAGGAGTACGCAATCAAATTACTATCCGGACGCAAAGTGACGCCGGAGCTCTGGACGCGCTTCCAGAAAGAGGCGAAAGTACTGGCCCGCCTCGACCATCCCGGCATCGTCAAAATCCACAATATGGGCGTAGACGGGGGTCTCACGCCTTATTACGTGATGGATTTACTATCCGGCGAAAGTCTCGCCGATTTAATCAAACGTACAAAATATTTGCCCGTACCGCAAGCCCTCTCTTTTTTTATACAAGTAGCCGGAGCCTTGAGCAGCGCGCACGCGAAGGGAATTATTCACCGCGACATCAAACCCTCAAATCTGATGGTGATCCGCGACAGTCAGAATAAAATAGCGCGCATCAAAATTGTCGATTTCGGCATCGCACGCTGGTCAAAACAAGCGGCAGGAGCTCAGAGCCAGACCGCCACCGGCGTAAGCGTCGGCACGCCTTTTTATATGAGTCCGGAGCAGTGCCAGGGTGTGAGCGTCGATGAGCGCTCCGATATTTATTCACTCGGCTGCGCTCTTTTCCAGGCTCTCACTGGTGAGCCGCCCTTCCGCGGAGACAATGCCTTTCAGACTTTTATGATGCATCAAAACGAGACGCCACCGCGGCTAAAAAGTCGCAGGCCGGGGGGCGATTTCCCGCCGGAGCTGGAGATGGCCATCGAAAAAATGCTGCGCAAAAATCCCGATGCCAGATATCAGACCATGCTCCAGGTCGAGCAGATTTTGCAAGCGATCGCCAAAGGTGATGTCGGGAAGAAGAGAACAAATCGCTTCGCCGACAGCAACTCCTTCGGGAATGCAGGCCACAGTTTTGCCCTCGCAGACCAAGACAGTCCCGAGACAGGACCGACCGGAGCCAGCACCGGAGCGATCAAGCTACCCCGCCGGACAGGCCTGATCATCGCTGCTACTCTTGCCTTGATTGCCTCCGGCCTCTATTACGGCCTTAAAGTCGCCTCAACAACCAGCCCGACCGGCCTCACCTCGACAAAGGCACTCACGCTCGATACGATCGAGCTCAAACCATCCAGCAAGCCCCTTCTGGAAATCGGCTGCACCAATGCCGAAATCGAACATCTGGGCAAATACAATTTCATTGCCGCCCATGAAGATCAGGAAGTGGTCGAGCATGAATTTGAAAAGTTGCAGAGCTTTGGCTACAGGCCAGGCTTCAAATTTCTCGACACAAGCGGCAAAAGTTTCGACTTTCCCAGAAACATTATCATTGGCTATATCGGTTTTGGTGATAGCAAACCGCTGGCGGCCGAAGGGAAGGTCATGGTGAAGCCCGGCAGGAGAATCTTTTACCAGAGTTACTGCCTGCACCATGTAGACCACTTCATCGATTATTTCAAACCGGGAGATCTCCAGGGCCTGGAGCTCACCAGCCACAAAAATACTTATCTGCGCGAACAACTGAAAAAATGGAAAAATCTCGAAACTCTTTCTTTTTTCAATTCGCTGACAAGACCGATGCCCTATCATGATGCTTATGATGAAAGTAAAATCGATATGGACGACTTGAAAATCACGGATCAACTGCCGCGACTGACTACTCTTGGCGTTTGCGGCCGCATGATAAGCGGGGAAGCACTTGCCCGGCTGCCCGTGCTCAGAAGGTTGAATTCTTTGCGTATAAAAAACATCAACAATTATGAGGCACTACTGAAGGTGCTGCCTCAATTTCCCAATCTGCACGAAATCTGGTTGCTCACTCTTCCTGTCACCGACGCACAACTCGAGCCGCTCACAAAAATGCCCGCTCTAGAATCGCTCTATATCTCACGAGCAAAGATCACGCCTGCCTCTATCGCTGTCCTGGGCCGCCTTACGAAGTTAAGGAAGCTGCGCCTCAATACCAGCTGGAGCCCCGAGCAGCTGGCGGAGCTGCGGCGGAAACTGCCCGCCTGCCAGTGCACGATTGAGAGGCCGGTAGTCACCGACTACTGGCAGACTCTCAAGCAAGTACCGGTTTCCGATTATTTCAAAGATCAACCGGTGCGTTTGCCCGATTTTTAAGAGGCGATGATCTTGACGCCGAGATCTTGCAAAATCTGGGGAGCCAGACCACCTTCGCTGCGACTGATGGCGAGCAGCAAATGTTCTGTTTCGATACGTTCCTGGTTGAGACCCTCGGCCGTACTCAAAGCAGCCTGCAACATCTTGACGGCGCGCCTGGTCAAGGGCAACTGACGCGGCGTCCAGCCACTACTCAGGGCGGTAATGCTGGCCGTGCGTTCGCGTAATATTTCAACGGTCACATTATTGGCTCGCAGTAGTTGCGCCGCAGCACCACTCTCCTGCAAAAGCAAGCCGAGCAGTATGTGCTCTGTGCCCAGGAAGGACAAGCCCGAGCTGCGCGCTTCGTGTTCGGCCAGAGTCATGGCGACGATGGTCTCGGCACTCATCCAGTCGTAGAGCTTGCTCGACACCGTGCTCGGTCGCGGCGTGGCGTCTTCGGCAGCCATGGCGAAGAGGTCCTCGAAAGTTTCGACGATACGCTCGCGCAGCTCGATCTTATTGACGAGCAAATTTTGCAAAAGAACATCGACCAGGCCGTTGCCGAGGGCGATTACGCCGATCAACATGTGACCGGTCAGGAGCTTCTTGTGGTTATTTTCGCGGGCGGCCAACCAGGCCTTTTCCAGAGCGCGCTTGCCGCTCAGGTCGAAGGGGATTTCGCCCCCAGGGGCAGCCGGAGCAGAGGCGACATCGCTCAATTCTTTCAATTGTTCGTGGATTTGCTTATAGCCGACATTGACCGATTTTAAGGCACCAGCAGCAGTGCCCGGCCCGGCGCCGACAACACCGAGCAAAAGATGTTCGTCGCGGATCACCTCGCTGCCAAATTCGCGGGCAACGGCATGGGCGATGTCGATGGAGCGGATGCTCAACTCTGAATAACGCTGAAACATTATCGTTTAACGCCTGACATAAGTGCCCACATACTCACCGCCAGCGACGACATGTCCGTGCATGGCAGCGTTCAATTCGGCTTTGCTGCAACCGCCTTTCAGGGCAAGTTTAGTATCGAGAGCGTAGACGGCAAAGTGATAGTGATGGACGGGACCACTGGGCGGAGCAGGCCCGTTATAGCCAACATTGCCGAAGTCATTGGTCCCCTGGCAGACCCCCCCGGCGAGGGTGGCTGACCGGGCCTGTCCGCCCTTGAGCTCGACTGCGTCAGCCGGCACATTGAAGACAATCCAGTGCCACCACACGCCGCGCGGCGCATCGGGATCGGTACAGGTGATGACGAGAGATTGAGCCCTGGTCGGAGCTTTTGACCAGACCATAGCGGGCGATTGATCGGCACCGTCGGCACTGTATTTTTTGGGGATGAGAGCACCGGCGGCAAAATCAGGACTCTGGACGCGCATCGGCTCGAGCCTGGCCTCCGCCGCCCGCACAGCCGCTCCCGGCAGCATTTTTAGAACCGGTAAGAGCGAAAAAGCGCAGAGATTCAAAGCGAGTGCGCTGACAAATAAAGCGGCGGAGACTTGCATCCTCATTTTCTCTAATTGACCTCGGTTACTGCCGTAGCATGAAATTCATTGCGCTTAAATTCACCGGTGATTTTGCACATATGCGCCTTGTCTTTTTTGCTCGCTCTGATCAATTTTTGGGCGAGGGCACTACCGGCGGCATCAAGATCGATCCATTTGCCGCCGCTATAAACGGCATAACCGGCTTCGCAGCAGGACGGCTCGAGGGAGCAGGCCCTGGTGTGATCCTTGAGGCGCTTGGTGGGGTCGAGATGGTCATTTTTGATCATCGCCGCGCAGGATTTGTCGACCAGATAACCGGTGAAGCTCTCGGCGCCGGCTGCCAGCGAGGCTGGCAGGGAGACGTTGAGGATGAGGCATAGAGTTGTAGTGGCAAGAGCGGCAAAATTTGCAAAAGCGGCCCGGCCTGCGAAAAATTTGGAGTGCATAAGTCACCTTGAGAGCCAGCCAAGGGGTATGGTAAGTTGCTAGCTGCTAAATGGTAGCAGAAAGGATCGTCTCGCCCCCCAAGCCAGCGCGAGCAGGAGTTGCCAGTGGAAGAAAACCAGCGCCGGGACGGGCTTGCCTCCACCGGCGACGACATAGACAAAAAACCGATCATCTTGCAAGCAGCCGCAAGCGGAGACAAGGTCGTCGCGGTTGTCGGGAGCCAACCCGAATTGCCGGTCGATTTTATCTGGCCGCAAGATAAAATCGGCGAACCAATGCGCTTCGTCGCCCAGATAGATTTTGCCGCCCTGGCTAGTACGGTTCTGGCTGGCGCTGTCAGTGCCGAAAAAAATGGCGCTGAAAAGCTCGCGGCAAAGCCGGCCGCTGCCTTTGCCGCCCTACCTGCTGGCGGCCTGCTCTCTCTTTTTTGCGCCGCGCAGATCGCTACCATGTCGCCAAAGGACCGCAAAGCCTTTCACATCGCCTATCTGCCGCAAGCGGCTCTTGATCAGACATTATCCGCCAGCAATCGCTGGACGGTAAGAGACGACACCGCCAGACTCGATCTGGGGCCGGAAGCCAATTTTCTACTCTGCCAGGACACGGGCGGCCTGGAGCAGCAAAAAGAAATCGCTGCCTTTGCCGCCAGCGGCATCAGCCACAGCGCCGCCCGTGCCGCTGACGGACATTACAGCCATCTGATGGCGGAAGTACCCAACTGGATACTGCTCGCTCAGCTTGGCGGGATGCGCCTGCTCACGCGCCTCGATGACCTCGAGGCTCGGCGCTTCGAGCGCGCCTGGCTGATGGTGGCCACGCTCTGAGGGTCAGTCGGCCTGGCGCTTAGATTTTACGGAAGACGACGCGACGGTTTCGCGCCCGGTGCGCGGGCGTATCGTTAGGCACTTCCGGCTTGGTGAAACCATAACCGACCGGCCGCAAACGTGCCCCGGAGATACCGATCTCGGCCAGATAGCGCTTGACCGAAGCGGCTCTGCGCCTCGATAGTCCCATGTTGTATTCGTAACCGCCGATGATGCAGCAATGTCCTTCCACCTGCAATTTTACGGAAGGATCATCGCGCAGGTAATCGGCCAGCCCGTTGAGAATTTCTTTGGAATGAGGCCGCAGATGATCCGAATCGAAATCGAAGAGAATCAAATAGGACGTGGCCACGCCGCCATTGCGCAGGTCGTTGACGATGCGTTTGGCTTCCTTGACGGCATCCCCGTCGCCGTAGGCATGAGTGAGCGATGCCACCCAGCGGAAAGGTGCGTTGCCCTGCACGATCATCGGCACTCTGGCATTGTCCAGCACCCAGTACGTCCAACCGTTGTCGCAAACGGCCTTGATCGTGCGCACCGGCGTGTCAACGCCTTCGATGCGAATATTGACGATGTCTTCGCCGGCGGCCTGGATGTAATGCGGCAGCGGCACAGATTCATGATGCAAGACCATGACCGTCTCCGGTCCGTCGATGCTGAACTCCGAGCGCTTGCCTTCCTTCAATGCTTTGAAAAGCACGTCGGAGATGCGAATGGCATTTGTATAGCCGACCAGTGTGCATGTTTCGCTTTTGGGATAAAAAAGTGAAACGCGGCGACTATTGCGCACGTCCTCGCCTTCGGTGCGACGAATGCCGGCCGCGTCAGCCGGATGGCCCATCGACCAGTCAAAAATAAAGCCGTTCGGGCCGGTCTCTTCTACTTTGGCGACGAAGTCATAATCGCCGATGTGACGCCACTGATTATCGAGACCCTCATAAGTGTGCAGGGTCACTTCCAGACCGGGTCCGAGCACTATCTGCGAAGTCGGGTCGGTGATCACAGGCGGTGTGTAAGTGACTTTATCACCGACGACAGCCTGACCGGCCTTGAGTCTCATGCCAGTGCTGGGATCGATGGCCGGACGCCCACCGGAGGCGGCAACCGGCGCAAGCGGCATGACGAAGAGGTTGAAGAGGATTACCAGCAGTATAATTAGGCGCATAGGGCAATTATTGCAGGTAGCTCCAGACAGGGCCAGAAACAAATTCTCAGAACCAGCGAATTGCAACCGAATTGCAACCAATTAAATGCATCGCCCTGATTTGATGATTTTTATATGCTCAGAAGATGATTAAAGAAAGCTATGGATTTGGCATATGTGAGTCTGCGTTCACTAGGCTGAAAGTATGGTGAGTCGCAACAGGTTCTGATTTGCGACTTTTGTAATAGTTCCACAAGTCAGTCCCTTCACCGGGGGCAACGCGGAGACGAAAATATGGCTAAGGCAGTAGGTATAGATCTAGGTACGACAAACTCAGTAGTGGCAGTCATGGAAGGGGGCATCCCCACCGTTATCGCCAACGTCGAAGGCGCCAGAACCACGCCATCAGTGGTCGCTGTCACCAAGACCGGCGAAAGACTGGTCGGACAACTGGCACGCCGCCAGGCTGTCGTCAATCCCCAGAACACTGTCTATTCGATCAAACGCTTCATGGGCAGACATTTCAGCGAAGTAGACGCCGAACGCAAAACCGTATCCTACAAGGTCCAGGAATCGCCCGAAGGCGGTTGCAAGGTGCCGCTGGGCGGCAAAGACTACTCGCCTGAAGAAATTTCAGCGATGATTTTACGCAAACTCAAAGAAGATGCCGAAAAATATCTGGGCGAAAAGGTAACGACGGCGGTGATCACCGTGCCCGCTTACTTCAACGACTCGCAGCGCCAGGCTACGAAAAATGCCGGAGCCATCGCCGGTCTCGAAGTTTCACGCATCATCAACGAGCCGACGGCAGCCGCTCTCGCTTACGGTCTCGACAAGAAAAAAGACGAAACAGTACTGGTCTTCGACCTCGGCGGTGGTACTTTCGACGTCTCCATTCTGGAAGTCGGCGACGGTCTTTTCGAGGTCAAATCCACCTCAGGTGACACCCACCTCGGCGGCGATGATTTCGACCACTTGATTGTGCAATGGCTGGCCGATGAATTTTTGAAATCGGATGGTATCGATCTGCGCAAAGATCCGCAGGCATTGCAGAGACTTACAGAAGCCGCCGAAAAAGCGAAGATCGAGCTTTCGTCCGTGAACGAAACGAGCATCGCGCTACCCTTCGTCACGGCCAATGAAACCGGTCCTCGTCACCTCGATATGAGATTGACCCGATCCAAGTTTAACGAATTGACCAGAAGTCTGGTCGAGCGCTGCCGTCAACCGGTAGAGCGCGCCCTGGCCGACGCCAAACTGACCTATTCCAATATCGATGAAATCGTTCTCGTTGGCGGCTCGACCCGTATACCGGCTGTGCAAGATCTGGTCAAGAGCCTGACCGGCGGCAAAGAGCCCAACCAGAGCGTCAACCCCGACGAAGTCGTAGCTATTGGTGCGGCGGTCCAGGCCGGCGTCCTGACCGGTGAAGTGAAGGAAATAGTCCTCCTCGACGTCACTCCGCTCTCACTCGGTATTGAAACCATGGGTGGTGTCTTCACACCGCTGGTCGACCGCAATACGACCATCCCCACTCACAAATCGCAGACCTTCTCGACCGCCGAAGACAATCAGACCAACGTCGATATCCAGGTCTTCCAGGGCGAGCGCAAAATGGCCCGCGACAATAAACTGCTCGGCAATTTCATCCTTGATGGTATTCCGCTAGCAAGACGCGGCATGCCCAAGATCGAAGTCTCTTTCGACATCGATGCCAACGGTATCCTTTCCGTTACCGCCAAAGACGAAAACAGCGGCAAAGCACAGAAAATCACGATTACCGCCAGCACCAACCTGAACAAGGACGACATCGATCGGATGATGCGCGAAGCGGAAGCGCACAGCAAAGATGACGAAACCAAAAAAGCCCAGGCCGATTTGCGTAACGAAGCCGATGGCTTGATCTATCAAGTCGAAACCGCGGTCAAAGAAAACGCCGCCCACATCAGCGACGCCAACAAATCCAAGGCCGAGCTCCTGGTCAGCGAATTGAAGCAAAAAGTGAAAGCCGATGCTTCGGTGGAAGTGCTCAAGAAAGCTGTCGAAGATTTGAAAAACCATTTGATGGCCGTGCAGACGGAAGCTCAGCAACAAGCTCAACAAGCAGCCAGCGCCTCAGCCGGTAACGGTAATGGCGCAGGCGACGGTGCTTACACCGAAAAGCCCAGAGCTGGTGCTGCAGCCGGCGCCGGTCACAGCAGCGATGACGTTATCGATGCTGAAGTAGTTTAAAACAGGAGCGCAAGCAAAATGGAAAAAGCGACTTTCGCCGCCGGTTGTTTCTGGGGAGTCGAAGAAAACTTCGCCAACTTAGAAGGTGTTACCGCCACCAAGGTCGGTTATAGCGGCGGCATCTTGCCAAACGCTACATACAAAGACGTCTGCGGCGGCCGCACCGGCCACGCCGAAGTCGTGGAAGTAAGCTTCGACCCGACCGTTCTATCTTATGAAAAGTTGGTCCATTTCTTTTTCGAGATTCACGACCCGACGACTCTTAACAGACAGGGACCGGACCGTGGCGATCAGTATCGTTCGGCGATTTTTTATCACTCCCCCGAGCAACAGCAAATTGCCAAGCAAGTGATTGAAGACCTGAGCAAACTGGACCGCTTCAAAGCTCAGCCAATCGTCACCCAGGTGGTCGAAGCTGCGCCCTTCTACGACGCTGAAGAATATCACCAGAAATACCTGGCCAAGCAGGGTTTGAAAGTCTGCCACTAGAAAACTGAAGTAATAGAAGAAGAGCTGATCGGCCAATGCTGAGATCAGCTCTTCTTTTTATAGGGGATTATACGGAAAAAACAATGACTGACAATCACAAAATCGCATTTCACAGCGCCTTGAGCCACAGCCTGCCGACCGCCGCCCCAAAGAAAATACTGGTCATCGATGTTGGTGGCACCCATGTGAAAGCGCTTTGCAGCGGCGAGGAAAATCACAGACAGTTTGCCTCCGGAGCGGGAATGACCGCTGCGGAAATGTCCTCTCAGGTAAAAGAACTCACCGCCGACTGGCAATACGACGCAGTATCAATTGGCTATCCCGGTGCTGTCATGCACGGCAAACCAGCTTCAGAACCACGTCACCTCGGTGGCGGCTGGGTCGGTTTTGATTTTCCAGGCGCCTTCGATTGCCCGGTCACTTTGATCAACGATGCGGCGATGCAAGCCATGGGCGGCTACAAAGGCGGCAAGATGCTTTTCCTCGGCCTGGGGACGGGACTGGGTTCGGCCATGATCGCCGCTGGTTTCGTCGAGCCTATGGAACTCGGTCATTTACCTTACAAGAAAAAAACTTATGAGGACTACATCGGCAAGACAGGTAAGAAGCGCCTCGGCAAAAAAGACTGGGAAAAAGCTGTGCACAAAATAGTCGATATCTTGACCCAGGGCCTCGAGCCGGACGATGTGATTTTAGGCGGCGGCAATGCCTCCAAACTCAGTAATTTGCCGGCGCACTGTCGCCTCGGCAGCAATGCCGATGCTTTCACAGGTGGCTTCCGCCTCTGGCAAAAGCCGGGTCCTTTCCAGGGCACCAGTGAATAGAAGACAACCAGCTATTCAGTGCTGCATTGAATAATGCTATGGCTGGGTAAAATTACGAAAGTCATTTCACGCTTGTTACTCGATCGCAACCTTATTGTGGGCATCGACCACCCCCGATCAGAGGTAAGTTTCCATGACCGAGCGCCCAGAACACGCAGTCAACGGCAGTCCCACCCAAGACTTTTCCATCAATAAATTTTTCCATGATGCCTACGACAAAGGCATAGTCAAAGCGGTAGAAGACTGCCCGAAAGAAGCTGCCGTCACTGCCGCGGGCCTTGTTGCCGGTGCGGCCGCCGCTGTTTACTTGACTAAAGGTGGAGCTTTAGCGGAAATGGCAATTGGTACTGGGGGAAAAGCCGGTCCGGCTTTGACATCGACAGCTGAAAGCCTGATCGATAGGGCCGTACCGATTACAGCGGAAAGTCGCGCTGCAGCTGCCAGCGCCGACGTCCTGAAGATGTCGCCTTTGCAACGCGAGGCTGCTATTGGCAGAGTAGAAAAACATGCCGCTGAAACTGCTGGAGAAGCATTGAAGTCTCCTTTTGCCGGATTTGAGCAGGCAGGCTATAAACATGTGCCATTCAGGGGCTTGCCAATTACAGCCGAAACTCGATCTCTTGCTGCCAGCGCCGACCTCCTTAAACTGCCGCCCTGGCAACGCGGTGCTTCTATGCGCGGAATAGAAAAATATCTCGGTCAGCACTAGATCAACTGAAAGATTCAACTTCTCGAGACAAAAAAGAGAAAACGCCGTCCCAGTCCTGGAGCGGCGTTTTCTTTATTTTTAGCTGCTTCGATCAGGCTTGTTTATTCCAACCGAAATGCTGAGCGAGAGCCTGTTTGACCTGTCTGTCGATGGTATACGGATCTTCAGTGCTTATTTTCTGACCAGCTTTCAAACTGTGGTAGCCATTTTCGTGGTGCATTTTTTCCAGCTTGGCGGCAAATTGATCGATCTGTGCTTGCGGGTCATTTGGATGCAAACGCTCGGCAATTTTTTCATAGGTGTCGCCTTTGTGCACTGTATAAGTCGCCTGGTGAGCGAGATTGGTGCGCACTTCGCGATCGACACGAGCGATATTTTCCGGCGTCGAGGCTTCGTAGATCGGAGGTAGAGGTCTGCTTTCGATCGGAGCCGGTCGACCCAGGCCGTAGGTTTGTCCACCTCTATGGGCGGCGCCACCTGATCCATAAGCACCACTATCGTTGCCGTAGTAGGCCGGAGGATTAGCATCAAAGGTACCGACATTGCGTCCAGCATGACCGCGACCATAGAGGTCAGGGCGCAGAGTACTATTGCCGTCGGTATAGAGACCACCGCCGACATTGCCGCCGAGGTCTCCGAGATGTCCGCCGACTGCCGCACCGGCGTGGGAATCGCGGTTGAGAGTAGCGTCGACGCCACCGTGCACTGAAGCCAACCGTCCAGCTCGAGCGCCACCGCCGGCGGCTGCTTCCAATCCGTCATTGCTAAGCACCGCACCACCACCGGTGCGCACGTTTAGATCACCAAGATAAGCATCGCCATCGGCTTCACCGCCGATAACATTTCCCACTCTCGTATTTACCTGACCGTCGGCTCCGGCGAAATCGCCGACATGGGCACCTAGACCGGCATTGGTCTTAAATCCATTTCTGTCGAAACCAGCATATCCACCGGCCTGCACCCCGGCCAGATCACCGAGGCCGACACCGACATCGGCACCGTTGACGGCTCCAACTTTAGCCTGAGCATGAGCAAAAAAAACATCGACACCGGCGTTTATCGCACCATCATCGGTGACACCGAGTTTGACTATACCGAGATTGACGCCATAAAATTTCGTCGGCTCCGAGGGCCTTTGCACGACTTCATCTCTGATTTTGTCCAGGTGGCTGCTGTTATCCGGATTAGCGGCCGGACTGTCGAACCAGCGGTCATTACCATTGAAATTTTCTGCGCTCATTCTCTAAATCTCCTCGAAAGCTCGAATCTTGGGGGTTGAGTGGGGGAATCCGTCCTTAATTTGCATATTAGGGACGAGAGATGACCAAGAGGCGACCGATCTGTGACCGTACTGTGGCAGGACTTTGCAAATTCTCATCATAGTGCGGCGACAAAAAAGCCGCGCTGGCGAGGCGCGGCTTTTCTGGGAGTTCTCTACGGAGCTTATTATCAAGGTTGTCAAGATTAAATTACACAGGAATTTCCCTGAAGAGTGACTGGTGAAATCAGGGACAGCATTGTTCGCGCTTCTGAGAAGCATTATGGGATGGCGACGGGACCGCCCCCGGCAGGCTACCGTCGGGTGACTCGGCCGGGGCGTTGGTGACAAATACAAATGGATCGGTACAACCGTCTCTATCAGTACCAAGCAATAGCGGCAAGACGGGCTCCTGAGCACAAACCAGACAACCATCACCGAACTCGAGACAGGAGCCGTTGCAGAGAGTCATGTTGCAGAGGGCCAGGTGCGCGTAGCGCTGTCGCCAGACGAGGAAAGAGCGGTAAATACCAGGCACAGGCGCGGCTTCGGCAATTGGTTCGCGCTGATTGCCGGCCGGCACGAGCGGCCTGCTCATATCTATAGATATGGCTCTGGGCATGGCTCTCAAACTAGCTCCAGGCGCAGCCTGGCGAAGCACTCTCAGCGGCCCGGGTGGCCCACCCGGACCGGCATTGACCGGCGGCCCATAGCTGCCGACGACAGCAAGGAGAGCAAGGCTGGCTATGTATTTGCTGACAATCAAAAATGGAAACGCAACATGTGACAAATCGGACAATGCAGACCACTGGCGCCGAGAGCGGCCCCAACACCGACATTGAGGATCATATTCGCCGCCTGACGGGTGCGGTGATTGGCCGGAGTTTGGCCGACGGTCAGAGTTGGCGTCGTCGGGGGCGGGCACGCGCTCGTTCCCGTCGAAAGCGCCCCTCCCGGCTGGCCGCCCAGACCGACGAATCCGACCGGGATGTCCGGAAACTGATCGGGGCTGACACCCAGAGTCGGAGGCACAAACTCGCCTTTGCGCGAGCTCAGTTGAAATTTGTGATAATCGACCGCCAGGGGTGGCATGTCCGGCTGAGAGACGGCAAAAAGCGGCTCACCGTCAACAGCTTGCGGTACAGTCAGCGGTGCGCTTGCGGCTTTGACCGGCGCCACAGTGGTCCCCTCTGAAGTGACGGGCCACAGAGGCGCTGAAGTAAATGGTTTAAGGCTAAAGTTGGGGCTGCCGGAAAGAGCGGCCGGTCCTGCCTTGCGCAGAGCGACCTCGGTGGAATGCACAGCCTCTTTTAGTTCACGATCATTAGGGCGCAGGGCCAGGGCGGCGTGATAATTGCTCAGAGCGCCGATCAGATCGCCGCGACTTTCGGCGACGGCGCCCAGATCGTAAAAAGCATCAACGGAGCGTGGATCGCGGGCCAGGACTTGTTTAAAAATCACCTCGGCTGCTTCGATTTTGCCTTCCCTGTGCAATTTGGCCCCGCTGGCCAGAAGCGCCACATTAGCGTCCAGTTTTTTGACCGGACCGGGCCGTGAAGTTTTAGAGGTCGAGTGCCTGTTGCTGCAAGACATAGCCTGCTTTGCGACCGGTCGAGCCTGGACCTGACAGGCGAGCATCAGAGATGACACAAGGGCCAGAGCGGCGGGAAGTTGGATTTTGCGTCGGTCTTTCAAGAAGAGCTACCCGAGCTGAAGCGCCTACAGTTTAGATCACCAGCATAGCAAATCGAGCCCCGCCTTAAAGGTCTTTAGCGGATATAGTCGGCCGCCGTCTCTCACTTTTGTGCTCGGCTTTCGTCACGGCGACAAGATTAATTGCTTTCATACAGAGGGCTATGTCCTGATAGAAATCTTCGCTATCGAAACGTTGCGCTTTTAATACTCCCTCACCGACACTCTGCTCGAGCTGTTCAATCGAGGTGTACCAGTGGGGAGCGGCACTGAGACGATTTTTAAAGCGGGCTGCCCACTGTGCGCCCATGCCGTGTACGACGGCGTAAGGCAAGAGACGATAAAAAATTCCCGGCTCCTGCTCATGGGCGGCAGCGATTTCTTGATCACTGGCGCTGAGGATGAAATGCTCGAATTTATGCAACTGCTCAACGGCCGCCACACCTTTGCGGGTGCGTTTGGGCATGATCGGACTGGCGGCGAAAACCAGAGCACCGGCGATGATCAGACCGACGCTGGCCATTTTGTAAGTATCGGTCGCAATCGCACTATAAGCGTAGAAGAGGGCACCGACAGCGCCAATAGAAATACCGCTGTTGACGAAATAATCGCGATCGGACTGGGGATTGCGGGCAAAGTAGCGATCGGTTGTCACTCGCTTCTGGATCTCCTGGCGAAATAAAGGCATGTAATCGATCAAATAGCCGCGCATATCGCTCAGATAGGCCTTGTTGCGGCCGGTAAAGATGACGTTCAGGAGCAATTCTTCATGCGCTTTTAAAGTACCAATCACCGGCTGTGGTGGCTGTGAAAATTCGTAGTCTTTGCTGCCGTAGTCGACAAGGCCATGACAGGGCGTTTCGCGAATGGCCAGATAGCCGCGATTGGCCAGGTCGAGCACAGTGGCAATGATGTCCCTGTCATCGCAACTCTCATCGATAATCGTGCCAGCTTCGGCGGGCGTCAGCTCCAGAGGCGGCTGCCAGAGAGCCTTTAGAGAGAAAGAAGGAGCCTTGCCGAAGCGCTGATCGCTGCCGAGCAAAAGCCAGATCAAAATTAAAAAAACCGCCGTAAAAACAGGCAGGTAAATAACCATCTGCGAAGTTTGATAAATTTCGCCAAGAGTATCCGACAAGCCCTGCCCGGCGATCGAGCCGGCCGGCAGAGGCAGGATGAGAATCAGATCCTCACCGGGAGTAAGTCTGTCGGCGACGATGTGCAAAGTGCCGCCGGTCTCGCTCAAATGCGCGTGTTTTTTCGAAGCGACACTACCCAAATAGGCAACGGCGCGCCTGGCCTCACCGGCCTGATTGGCTGCAAGAGATAGAGTGAGCCTGACGGAGTCGATAGGCATCGTCCACTGCGGACCGAGGGCACTGTAAAAAAGCTCCGGTTGGCCCGAGACATTATTGACGCTGCCGACCAGCTCATAAGTGAGTTTAAAATTGTGGACGCCGACCAGAGTTGAGCGGGGATCGCCAATCGTTATGCTTTCGAAGGTCTGCACCGGCTTGCTGGTGTAAGGCAAAAGGCGCCCCTGCTCATCGTTGACGCCCTTGACATAGACTTCGAAGTTGCAGAGCTTGCCCGAGCGCTTGTAGAGTGTCGGCACATAGCGAGAAAAACGAGATTGCCCGTTGTAGCCGAAATCGACGCTGATATATTCGACGACGCTGAGCCGACCGTGGGCACTGAGAGTAAGCTCCTGGCGCAGTTCTCTGACGTGGGCGAGGTGAACACCACTTAATTTGGAGGGAGGACTCTTCTGTCCTTGATTGGCTTTCAAACTCTTTGAGGCGCTAGAGCGGGACTGCGCTCTCGCCGACCGGGATTGCCCACCAAGCTTTTCGGAAGAACGCTTCTCGGTCAAAATCTTCTCCAATACAGAAAGGCGGCTTTAAGGCTATTATAGACGCGCGAAGGGCCTTGACAGCTTTCAAGAGGAAATTCAATCAGCTCTCGATGTTAATGAAAAGGCTCACCAGCACCGCATGCATTTCCACTGCCCTCTTTGTCGGCTCGAGCCTGACAGGGGCGGCAGCCGCTCAGAGTGGCGCTGACGAATCCACCCATCTGCATGCCGGTCTGCATGCCAATGTGCACGGAAGCACGCATGTGCACGCCGATCAATTCCAGCGACTTTTCGATGAAGCGAAAAAAGCCCTGGCCGAAAGACGCTATGAAGCGGCCGACGGATTTATCCAGTCCGCCTTGAAAGAAGCGCAAGGTGTAGGCGACCGGAGTAAACGCAGTCTGGAAGCAATTCTGCTCCTGGCCGAGATCGAAAATCGCACTGGTCGCTCGCATAAAGCCTATAGCTTATTAAGGGATCTCGATAAAGAAATGGTGCGCGGCTTCGGCGAAGATTCGCTGCAATCGGCGACGACACTCAGCGAACTGGCGGAAGCCGAAATCGAACTTTTCAAATTCAAGCTGGCCGAAGAGCACGCCCGCACCGCACTAAAAATTCTCACCCTGCTTTCGGAGCGCAGCGAAGCCGGTGGTCATGCCGAATACGCAAGCGAGCGTGGCCTGGCCGCCTCGAGACTGGGGCAGGCCCTTGCCAGACAGGGCTTCAGCGAAGAAGCAAAACCCTTTTACACCCACGCGCATGAATATTTCACTGAAGCCCCCGGATTTAAGGATCAAGATCTTGCCGATGAATTGCGTCAGGAAGCAATTTTCATGCGCAATCTGGGCGCAAAAAAAAGCAGCAATGAACTCTTCGAAACATCTAATCGCCTTCAGGATCAAGCCGCCAATCCGGAACAACCGGCCCATCTGATCGGCAACGTCGATATGCGCTGGGAGCCGGGATCGCCGCGCTGCCACGAAATCATCGACAACGATTTCCCACTGCGCTACATCAACACCAATAAAATACGCGTCGCCGTCACCACTGTCGATCTCTGGGAATTGATGGCGGTACTGGTCTGTGTCACCAATCTCGATGATCACAGACGTATGGTCGGTTTTGGCGATGTAAAATTATTCAAAGTAGAAAGCGATCCCAAAACTGGACAGGTGAAACAAACGCTGCCTATCCCGGAAGTAAATCATCACACCATCGACCGGATCAGACGCGAGCTCAATATCTGGAGCCTCACTCAAGACAGACCCTGGCTGGCCAACATGCAAAAAAATCGCAATGTGCGAGGTCTGGTACCCAATGAAGGTCATGATCTTTTTCGCGGACCTAATATGTTCGGCGTCTGGCGCGAATGGGGCGGCACATCGCATGTGGTGCCAACCAAAGTGTCGGTTCTGCCATCGCGCGAAAATGTCTTTGACCGCTACGAAACGGACGACCTCAATCACGAATCAGGCTTGATTCGAGGCGAAGGCGCCGGCATGAAACAAGCCGGCCTCGTTCCGATTGTGCTTGAACCTTTCGAATCGCGCACCGGCGAACTCTTTTACATCTATCCACGCGGTGAAGACACAGTCAACGTAAAAGTCAATATCGGCAATGTCACCTGCGAATTTCCCTTCCAAAATCGCAAGCGTCGCATCCGCTGATTAGCTCTGGCGCAAGGCGGAGCAGCGCCGCAGACAATCACTGAAACCCTCTACATATGTGGGATAGCGCAAATCCAAGCCAAAATCTTTGCGCAAAAGCGATGCATCTATGCGGCGATTACCACGCAAAGTCGGTGGTACCGCATTCAGTGGCAGGAAAGGGGGCAGGGGCAAGCTCAGTTTTTCACACAGCCAACCGACGACCTCAAGATGCTGAGCCGGCTTCAAGTCGCCGACCAGGTAGAGCGCACCGTCCTCGGCTCGGACAAAAGCGGCGGCGATAATGGCAGCAAGGTCGTCTAAATGTATGCGCGATACATAATTGCTGCCGTCGCCCGGTATGCTGTAGCTGCCGGCAAGCAAACGCAGATGCAAGCCGCTTTCCGGGCCATAAAGACCGGGAGCGCGCAGGACGCAGGCACCGCGCTCACGCCAAAAATCCTCGCTGGCCAGGCGTAGCCGAGCGCCCTCCGAAGGCTGGTCCGGAAGAGCGGTCGCTTCATCGATGGCCCCTTCGATACCGTCATAAACCCCGGTCGAGGAAATGTAAACGATTTTCGCCGCCGAGGTGAGCAAAGGAGCGTAGCGCCTGTCGCTGGCGCCGCTTGCATCCGGAGGATAGGAGATAAGCACACAGGCCTCGTCCGCCGCCGCCTCGATCAGGTCAAGCGAAAATCTCTGTCCATCGTCGAGCAAGGGCACGATGCCGCTCGCCGCTAAGACCTCTTTTTTAGCCGCACTGCGGGTGGTGCCGCTCAATAGCACGGAGTCTGTCGATGAACTATTAATTTTGTGGATCAAATCGGCCAGGGCAAGGGCCGTATTACCCACACCGAGAAGGAGAATTTTGTCAGCCGCGATCTTAGTCGGCGGATCGGGCGACGTTTCAGGCGGAGATTCAGTCGATGTCAAAGCCTAGCTCACTGGCCGCCTCTTCGAAGGGCACGCGCATGCGCTGGCAATAGTGCAGAGCCATGATCGCCTGATCGACGCGCAATTTACCGGCATCGACGAAGCGCTGACAGTTTTTGGCCGCATCCAGGGTGAGATCGTCGAGCTTACCTGCCACCATCAAAATCTTGGAAATTTCACCGCCGTGCTTTTCCTTTACTTTATTGGCCGCTTCCAGATCGCTGTCGGTGACCAGGCCGGCCTGTTTGGTCAGAGCGATCGCCGCCGTCAAATCTTCGGCGACCGGCGCTTTGATCTGCTCGGCACTCTGACTTTTTACCTGAGCGCTAGTCGCTTCGCGGCGCAGCAATTCGACCGCTTCTTCCATAGTCATGGTGCCGCCGCGCATCACATCTTGTAAATAGAGAGCCGCTTTCAACTGCACAGCGGTGATGATGCCGGCCATAACCAGGACCTGACCGATCTGTGGTTTGATTTTCACCACCACTTCGTTGGGCTTGGGCGGAGTAATCTCGGGCTCGACGGCACCGCCGCGCAAATGAGCCCGACGCACAGCCTCGGCGGCCTTCACCGGGGAAAGCGTGCCCTGGCTGACAAGCACCTGCACCTGCAAAGCAGAATCAATAGTCAACTTGGGCACAAGCCCGGCTTCGACAAGGAGGCTGCCGAGCATGACAGCCGGCTTTTTGTGGGCCATATTGGGGGCCATCATCGGCATGGCATAAGGATCTTGACCGGGGAGTGGCATACCAGGCACCACCGGTAGGGAGCCGGGCATTCCGGCGCCGACCGGCAGAGTGCCGGCAGACATGAGCGGATCGCCGCCCTGGCCGGGCATCCCCTGGGGCGGATAGCCATATGGCGGATAGGCCGGGGGATATTGACCGGGAAAGTTAGGCTGCTGCAGCTGCGGATACTGGCCGCTAGCACCCGGATAACCGGGGGGCGGGGCATAACCGGGCGGATAGCCGGGATAGTTGGGAGGATAGGCCGGAGGCGAGGCTGGCTGACCAGGTCCGCCCGGGTACTGATTATAGCCCTGGGGCGGATAGGGCGGATTTGGACCGCCGGGATAAGGAGCCGAAGCGGGTACAGGATAAGCCCCAGATTGCGTGGACGCCTGCTGCAAACCGGGATCGGCATAGGCGGGAGCGGGGAACTGGCCGGTCTGATATTGAGGTTGCCCGGCCGCACCGGTACTATCGTAACTGCCTGTATTGAGGCTGTTTTGCTGGTGCTGAGCACCGAGGGCAATCTGCGGCTCGGCCAAAGGATTGATCATATCGGCCGTCGGAGCCGGTGCCTGACGACTGACATCGGCTGCTTGATCAGAAAGTGCCGGTGTGGAAGCGGAAGAATCGGAAAATTGAGATGGCACCGCCGACGGTGCAAATTCCCCTTTGTTGCCACCACGGGCAAAAGACTGGAAAGTCGACTGCTCCGGTTTCATAAACGGATCGTCGTCGCTCAAAAAGGGCGACTTCGGCAAATTGGTTTCGCTGCCTGCAGGCCCCGCCGAACCCGTAGCGGCGGACGCAAAAGAACTGCCGCCACCGAATTCTTTGGCCTGCCGCCTGTAGGCCTCGCTGTCATAGTAAGTCGATTGGTTTTCAACCGGGACAGTGGGTTTGACCGGGGGAGCTTCCTCGACCGGCGGGGCAAAAATATTCGGACCGTCCGACGGCAGGGAGAGCGTCAGTACGTCATAGAGCAGATCGACATCGGCAAAACCGGTGCTCCACATTACTCTCGAACGATTGCCCTCGCCTTCATAAAGTGTCCAGATAGGCTCGCTGGCGCCGAGATCGACGCGCACTGTCAACGAGAAGGTCATGCCCAGCTTCTCTGTACGCCAGGGCATTTCGACCGTACAGGAGCGCGCCTTTTTACCCTCTTCGAAGAGGTTTTTGACATCCGCAAGCCGTGGCATGCGGGGTAATTGGTTGAGGCGGACATATCTCTTCGGACGGTACATTTATATCCCCGGATAAAAGACGATTATCTGTGAATTGCAGGCCGGATTCAATAGAAAACACCCCTTGTTTTTCAATTACCCCGCGAGCCCGGCCTTTAAGCTCTCAATAATCAGGGCAAAAAGTGGCGACTTTGCCGCCCGGGTCAGGCCGGTAAAGGGTTATCAGGTCCGACCAGTCCGATATTATCTGATTCCGATCATTGAGCAAAGCGGCCCTGACGTCGTAAAAACCATTTTTGGAATAAGCGGTCGGGTCGAGTTTAAAATAGGCCTTACCGTCCTTGAGGGGAACGATGCAGGAGAGATTGACGACCGAATCTCGACCGGTCTCCGTCAAGAATGTGTCCCAGGACTGGTTGACTTTGGATATTTGCACAAGGACGCTCCTGGCCCCCGCCACCATGCCGGAGCTGGCTGCAAATTTGACCGCTTCGCCCCCTTGATAAAAATATTCGCCACTGGCCTGTGGCTCTGCCTCCATGACAAAGAGCTGAGGCATCAGGGCCCGGTCGTCACTGAGTGAAATCTGCGAAATACTGACCGCATCGATATTACTGAAGCTCAGCTTGAGACGCCGTATTTTTCTGTAGGAATACCACTGGCCAAAATGCGAGACTTTGATATTCATCCTTGTCACAGCCATTTTTGCTCCAGCAGGCACTTTCGTCACCTGCAACAACTTACTCACCTGGGGCTCGTCATCGAAAGGAGCAGAAGCATCTTCCTTGTCGTCAAAGCCGACATAGACACCTGTAGCCGCCTGGGCTCGCGGCAGCTCAATCGACATATTCAAATAGTCATAAGCGAGCGGATTGATGTCGAGCCCGGTAATCATCAAACCATCCCCGCCCTGGATATTGAGCCTGGACAGAAATACGGTTTTGACTCCATCGACCACTTCGAAGCGGGCACGTTCGGCCGGGTCCGGATACCAGACGCGCTGAGGCCGGGCGCCCCCTTTGACGGGTGCTGTATCCATTATCGGCAGTTCAATCGACGGCGGTGTATCGAGAAGCGGCTGATCGTATTCGACGATCTTGTAGTCGCGCCGATCCACGTCCCAGAAATAAGCACGTTTTACTTTGAGTTCGCTCAACTCCAGCTTGAAGCGGCTGCTGTTGACCGGCTCGCCGGGACCGACCAGAGCACGTTGGAAACCAATCATATATTTGCTGATCTTCTCTTTGTTAAATGGCGGCTCGAGCAATTCGAGCATGTTGACGCCGCCCATCAAGACATGGGCACCGAGATAATCCTTGGGTACACTGACGACGATGATCTTTTTATCCGCTTTTGGATCTTGCAAATTGGCTTCGATCAGGGTCGCTGTTTTCTCCTGGATAGCTCTGACCTGCTGGCCGGCCAGGACCCAGTTGTAGCTGGCCAGGGCGGAAGCGACGGCCAGGGAAGCGGCAAGAGCATAAAAAGCGATACTGGAGGCGCCTAACAGAAATTGCTCCAGACCTTCACTCAGCACCATCAACTGCTTTTTCATCGACGGCCGATCGCCCTTGCTCGTAGCGAAGATCAAAGCGGGCAGCAAGGCCACCATAGGCGCGGTGTAGAGATAGAGGACGCGCTGATTGTGCAGTGCGGCGTCCAGGCCCCAGAGTTGAAAAAGGGGAACAATCGAGGCCAGTAGCCAGAGGAAAAGAAAAAATGCAAGACGCAGATCGAGGCGCTGCGTGATCAAACGAATCAACAAAATACTCAAGATGATGGCGTATATGGTGCCGAGGATGAGAATGGCGGGAGTCTGCTCGACTTGCCTATGGATGAAGTGAAAACTATGTTTGGCTACAGGAAAAGCGAGACGACAGAGATTGAGAGGATCACCCCAGCGAAAGAGAAGCCACTTGCCGAGCGCCTCGCCCATATCACCCGTATAGCCGCCGATAAAGCTTCCCAGAGCCTGCTTGCGCACAAAGAGATAGGCGACGGTCAAGAGCGCATAAGGGGAAAAGAACGTGGAAAACTTGGCCAGAGCAGACATGAAGGCAATTTTTTCGGTGGCAACGCTGCGGAAATAAATAAACATAGCCACCACCACCAGTGGCAGTGTCACAGCCGATTCTTTGCTGAGCAGGGCCAGGACAAAGGCGGCCAGCGATAGCGAATATGCCGGCCAGTGAAGCTTTCCGCTCTGCCAATCGCGAGCGCGGACGGCGGCCAAGAGACCAAAGAGATAAAAGGGAGCGGTGAGTAGATCGGCGCGACCGGAAATCCAACAGATATCTTCGGCGTGCAAGGGACTGACGACGAAGAGCAGGGCGGAAATGAAGGCGAAAAGATCGGCGCGCTCGCTCTTCATCGAAGCGCGAGCGAGCAGGCGCAAATAGAAAAAGAGCGCAAAAGCGGCGAGGATGGCCAGGAGGATATTGGTTAAATAGAAACCCCAGGCGGCCGTGTGATAAAGGGCATAATCGGCCAGATAAGTGAGGCCAAGCAGGGGACGGTAAAAGTCCATCGAGGGCAGACCGAGATAACTGTGAGTAAAGTTATCGAAGACAAGCCGCCACTCGCCGTGAAAAACGCGGTAGACAAATTGCATCTGCCAGGTATCGTCGGCGATGAAATACCCACCGAGAACCACGCCAAAAGCGGCAAAGGCGCTAAGGGTAAGCACCAGAAGCGGCAAGAGGAGCGAGCCTGGGCCGACAGGCTCTGGAGCGACAGGGGCTGGTTCTAACTTTTGCACCAAAGCCTGATCACTCTCCGAGGGCCGCTGGTTATTGTGCTAACTTATACAGTCAAGATTATAGGGGCTTTTTATAGTGGGAACCGCAGAAAGAAAAGTCAAGGGCATAGTGATCGCCGCTAATGGTGATGCCGATGTCCTCGAACTCAGCCAGATCACGCCGGGTAATCCGGGACCGGGCCAGGCATTGATCAAAATCAAAGCAGCCGGCCTGAATTATATCGACATCTACCACCGGGTCGGACGCTATCCGCTGCCATTGCCCTGCACTCCCGGACTGGAAGCGTCGGGCATCATCGAAGCCCTCGGCGAGTCGCAGCCGGGAGCGGAGATACCCTCCGACCTGAAGGTAGGCGATCGCGTCGCCTACTCCGGCAATCTGGGCGCCTACGCCGAATACTCCCTGGTCAAGGCGAACGATCTGATCGCCTTGCCAGCCGACCTCTCTTTCGAACAGGGCGCGGCCTTCCCTCTTCAGGGCATGACCGCCCACTATCTGCTTCACGAATTCAGAGACGTGCAGGCCGGCGATTTCGTCCTCGTGCACGCAGCCGCCGGCGGCATGGGCCTGATCCTCGCACAATGGCTGAAACACCTTGGTGCCATCGTAATCGGTACCACATCGAGTGCCACCAAAGAAGAGATGGCCAGAGAAGCCGGATGCCACTACACAATCGACTACAACAAAAAAGACTTCGTCCAGGAAGTGGACAAGTTGACCAATGGCAAGGGTTGCCCCCTCGTCATCGACGGGGTCGGCAAGACCACCTTTAACGGCTCGCTGCAAGCGGCGGCCAAAAGAGGCACGGTAATAATATTCGGGGCGGCAAGCGGCGTGGCCGAACCGATCGCTCCCAATGATCTGCAGAAAAAATCAATCACCGTATGCGGTGGCAGCCTTTTCAACTATCTCGACAGTCGCGCCGAGCTTTTGCAAAGGGCCAACGCCGTCCTCGACGGCATCGAGGCCGGCTGGCTCAAGCTCCATATCGGCGCCGTCCTGCCTCTGGAACAAGCGGCCGAAGCGCACCGGCTCCTCGAGTCGCGCCGGTCCACCGGCAAAATTATTTTAACGGTCTAAGCGGTCTAGAAGAATCAATTGGAGTTCCAAAGCAATGCTCAAGGGTAAAAAGTTAGCCGTCATCGGTTGTGGAAAACTGGGCGAAGCGCTCGTGGCGGGCCTTTGTAAAAACAGTGAATTGCAAAAAAATGACATCACGGCGACGGTTGGCCGCGAAACGTCAATCGAGCGTGTTTCGAAGAAATTGGGCATCGCCGTCGGTGTCGACAATAAAGCGGCGGTCAAGGGAAAAGACATAGTTTTGCTTGCCGTCAAGCCACAAAACATGGACCGGGTGCTCGCTGAACTGAAAGACGTGCTGACGAAGGAACAACTGATCGTCTCTGTTGCCGCTTCGGTGACCACCAGTTTTTGCGAAGAAAGACTTGAGGAGAAAGCGGCGGTAGTAAGGGCTATGCCCAACACGCCAGCCGTGATCAATGTCGGCATGACCGGCCTCTGCCACGGTTTGCATGTCAGCGCAGAACAGCGCAACATGGCCGAGGCTATCTTCAAGTGCGTCGGCGAAACAGTCTTCGTCGACGAATCGCTTATGGACGCGGTGACGGCACTATCAGCCAGCGGTCCGGCTTATCTCTATGTCGTCGTCGAGTCTCTCGCCGAAGCCGGCGTCAAACTCGGCATCCCGCGTGAAATCTCGACCTTGCTCGCCGCTCAGACCATGCACGGCGCATCGCGCATGGTGCTCGAGACTAAAGCCCATCCGGCCCTGCTCAAAGATACGGTGACCACTCCGGCCGGTTGCACCATCGATGGCCTGATGGAGCTCGAAGAAGGCAAATTGCGCGTGACACTGATCAAAGCGGTGGTAAAAGCGGCCGAGCGCGCCAGAGAGCTGGTCAACACTCAGAACAAAACAAGCAAATAGAAGTGCCGCGAAAAGCGAAATCTGGATTTGTCGGCAGACTGCGAAATGGTCAGCTGACTACTTCGCAGTCGGCCAGGTCTTTGCGCAATGACTCGAGGGCGAGATCATTCAATTTGGTCTCGGTCAAGGAGAGCTTTTTGAGTTTGCTGAGCGAGCCGAGAGCCGGCACGCATTCGTCATTGATCAAGGTGCGGTCGAGCCAGAGGCGCTCCAGTCGAGAAAGACCACGCAAATTGGAGACACTACTGCTGGTGATTGGCGTACCGGCCAGATCCAGCTCTTTCAGACCACTGATCGCCGTCAACTTGGTGACATCATCATCGGTGAGCTTGCATTCGCTTGCGTCTATGGAATAGAGCACACCAGCCGGGATAGCGCTCAAAACGGTGAGATCGACTCGAATATCTTTGGCCAGTTCAAGCTGGATTTTTTTGCCTTTGGGCAGGTCGATTGTGCCTTTGGCCGGCGCAAGCGCCTCCCAGTAGTCAGCGTCATCATCGGACTCGACTAAAAATTCGCCGATGTAGTAATTGGCCGGCAGCTCTACTCTGGTAAACCGGCTATCCACCGGCGCACTTTCAACCTTACCCATAGCACCTGCGGCAGCGGCGGCGGCCGCCGCCGGAGCTGTCGCTTTTTGAGCAGTTTGTCGAGCCTGAGCCTGTTGCATCTGCAACTGCTGGGCGGCGAGCATCGCCTCGCGAGCCTCGGCCAAACGCGCCATAAATCCACCGGGAGCTGCGCCCTGTACGCCCCTGGCAGAACCACCGCCACCGCCTCCACCTACGACAAGCAGGCCGAAAGTGACGATCGAAGCAACGATGATCTCAAGGGTCAAGCGCGAAGTATCCAGATCTATACGACCGGCGCCGGCCATAGTGGCAATCGGTGGTGCAAAAATAGGAGCATAGCCAAGGGGTATTTCCTGCACCCCGAACTGACGCCAGGGCGGGAAAACAGCAATTGCGCAAATGGCCGCCAGGCCGAGCATTAGACCAAATTTTTGTCTGTCGCTAAGCACTTGATTTCAAACTCCACATTTTGAGGTCGGGTGATAACCCATTTATATCGCACGGGTGATCTAAACTATCTGAACTGGAGTCAATGCGTCGCTGCTTCTTAACATCCCCTCTGGTTGTGCGAGGAAAATTTTATGTGGGAACGCTATAACAACATGGGTCAAAATGCCATGGCGCAGGGCAAACAAGCCGACGCCGAAGTGCAGTTCCGCCTCGCCATCAAAGAAGCGGAGACGATGGACGCCAAAGATCCGAAACTGGCCAATTCGCTCAACAATCTGGCTAATTGCCTGCGTCATCAGGGCAAATTTCCGGAAGCCGAAGAAAACTACAAAAGAGCGATAGAAGTGAGACAAAAGGCGCTCGGGCCTCTGCACAAAGATCTGATCGGCATCTACGACAATTACGCAAAACTACTGCGGGCCACCGGTCGGGAAGCGGAAGCAAAAAAAATGGAACTACACGCCCAGGCGATCTTCGCTAAAAACTAATGAAAAACAGCTACATATGCGGCCTCGGCAATCATCTAAGCAGTGAAGCGGAAAGCCGAACCATACCGGAAAATCAAAATTCTCCGCAAAAAGTAAAGCACGGCCTTTATGCCGAACAGCTCAGCGGTAGCTCATTTACGATGAGTCGAGGGCAAAATTTGCGGAGCTGGCTCTACCGCATTTTACCTTCGGTAAAACACGGTGCCTTCAAGCGCATCGACAATAAAAATCTGCTCAGCCGGCCTTTTCTCGACGCGCCGGCCACACCGGATCAATTGCGCTGGGATGCCCTCAAAATTGACAAAGAAGCAGCGGCGACAGGCAAAGCGGATTTCATCGACGGACTTTTCACTATAGCCGGCAACGGCGACAGTGGCTCGCTGCGTGGTTCGGCAGTGCATATATACAGAGCGACGCAGTCGATGATCGATCGCTATTTTTATAACGCAGACGGCGAGCTTTTAATCGTCCCCGAATTGGAAAGCATCGAAATCCGCACCGAATTTGGTGTCATGATCGTCAGCGCCGGCGAGATCGCCGTCATACCGCGCGGCGTCAAATTTCAAGTGCGTCTGCCCGCCGGTATCGCTCGCGGCTATATCCTGGAAAATTACGGTGAGCCTTTCCGTCTGCCCGATCTCGGTCCGATCGGCGCCAACGGTCTCGCCGCCGCCCGCCACTTTTTAGCGCCCCAGGCAGCTTACGAAAACAGCAGCGGTGATTTTCGCCTGACGACAAAATTTCAAGGCAATCTCTTCGAGGCGGCCATCGACCACAGCCCGCTCAACGTGGTCGGCTGGCAGGGGAATTATTTCCCTTATAAATATGATCTCGCCAACTTTAACGTCATTAACACTGTCAGCTTCGACCATCCCGACCCGTCCATCTTTACGGTCTTGACATCGCCATCCGAATGGCCCGGTCTGGCCAACGTCGATTTTGTCATCTTCCCGCCCCGCTGGATGGTAGCCGAAGGCACTTTCCGACCGCCTTACTACCATCGCAATCTGATGAGCGAATACATGGGTCTGATATTCGGCGTTTACGATGCAAAAAGTACCGGCTTCGTCCCGGGCGGCGGCTCGTTGCACAACAGCATGTCGGCACATGGCCCCGACGCCGATACTTTCGAAAAGGCTTCCAATGCCGAGCTCAAACCCTCTTACCAGGGCAACACCCTGGCCTTCATGTTCGAGAGCTCACTTGTGTACACTCCCACTAAACAAGCCCTCGCTTGCGTAGAAAGGCAGAGCGATTACCAGGAGTGTTGGCAAGGGCTCAAAAATAATTTCCAGATCGAGCCAGAATAAAAAATTGTTCGGTCATATGTGTTTATAACTTCCAGTCAGACGTGGCATATAACAATGAAGAAGAGAGTTTTGAGGAAACAATGAACAAACCGACTCCCAAGAAACCGGAAGATTCTGCTGGAGCGAGCGGCGCTCGCAGACATCGGCTGCCAGCCGAGCCGGCCTGCCCCAAGCTTTCGCAAGTACGGGTTTTATTGGAAGAAGCTGAAGCCAAGCGCGGCTTCCTGATTGAATTGCCCTGGATGAGCACCGACGGCAAAAATTTCATTTTGACCGTGCAATGGGACTCCAACCTCAAAGACCCGGTCTGGACACTTTACGAAGATACTGACGGCGGCTCGAAAGTGGTCTGGACCCAGCCTTTTGCCGCCCAGGACCTGGAATTTATGTACGACATCCTCTCGATGTCGGCGGGCAGCACCGGCGGTGCCGGTATTCCTGAAGAATTGCGCATGCAGCCGAGCGGCTATGAAGAAGCGGCTAAAAAAGAAGAAGAACCGGCACCGACCTTCGACTCCTATGGCGCTCCCAGTCTTTCACCTTTTGCCAGCCCGGCCTCGCCGCCCTTTGCCGCCCCCGGTGGCGCGCCTGGCTTTGGAGGCTTTCCCGGCTCGGCCGGTGCTTCTTTTACAAACTTACCGTCGCTGCAACCAACGCCGCCGCAACCGGTTTATCCGCCGCTGCAACCGCAACAGCCGCCTTATCCCCAGCAACAGCCTCAGGGCTATCCTCAGCAGCCCCAGGGTTATCCGCCCCAGCAGCAAGGTTACCCGCAGCAACAACAGGGCTATCCGCCGCAACAAACGCCATATCCCGGCTATCCGCCCCAACAGGCTCCGCCCGGATACGGTCAAAATCCTTATCAGCAGCCGCCAGCGCCGATGCAACAACCAATGCAATACGGACAACAGGGCGGCTATAACACCATGCCGCCGATGCAGACGCCGATGACACCAGCACCTTCTTATGGTGCCGAACTGAACGAGCCCAAAATCCGTGTCGATTATCATCTGATCGATAAGGGCGCCAATATTTTGCTCGGCAGTCTGTTGCAGGAAGCCGGTCTGATCAGTGCTCCCACGCTCGAAGCGGCGCTCAAATTGCAGGAAATGGTACGCGACGAAAAGATGACTCCGGACAAAGCGCCTGAAGTATTAAAACGCCTGCATGCAATGGGTTCGTCCATCGATCAATATTTGACCAAAGGCGACCTGGACAAAACCAGTGCCGCCGCCAGAGCTAAAAGTGATCCCCAGCCGGCCAAATCGCAACCGGCAGCAGCCCCGGCCGGCGGTGGTGCCGCCAAACCCGGCGGTCGCGATCTGAAAGGCGCCTTCGACCTCCTGCAAAAAGCGCAGCTTCTGACCGAAAATGACCTCGTCACCGCTGATAACGTGCGCAAAAAACACGGCGGTGATTTGATCAAGATCCTCGAAGCAGCCGGCAAATGCAACGGCAAAACAGTAGATGCGGCCTGCACCAGTTTGCCTTTGATCCGCGAAGGCCTGATGAAAATCGAACAGGTGATTATGGCCCTCAACTACTGTGAGCGCATGCGCGTCACCTTCGACGAAGCCCTCGACGAGATGGGCTGGCAAAATCCACGCAAAATACGCACTGATTTACCTCTTTAGAGTACCCTCTCACCAATGGGCAAAAAGATCCTTTTACTGGATGGAGACCTGCAGTTTTCTAAACTGGTCTCGTCTGTCTTGGAAGGAAGAGGACACAATGTCACCGTCTCGACTGTAGCCAGCCATCCTGGCGATCTCAGCGTCGGCGAACTGGACCTGATCATCCTCTCGTCGCCCCTGCCAAATTCGGATGACCTCGAGTGGTTGACCCAGCTGAGACAGGAAGGTTGTCTGGCCAAGGTGATCCTCGTGGCCAATAATCAGGATCATCTCCATCATCTCAAGCCCAAGGTCTCGAAAGATCTTTCGGTATCGCTGATGGTGCACAAGCCGCTCATTCCCTATATTTTCGGAGCGCAGGTAGACCGGCAGCTGGACCCTGATCAGTCGGAAGCGGCCAATCAAAAGATGAAGGATTTCGAGACGATGTTTCTCGCCCTCGTCACGAAGTACGCCCGCGTTTTACCTAACCGTATCGGTGAGCTTTCTCAGGCAATCGAAAAAGCCAAAGCCAATCCCGGCGATCCGGACATGACCGGTGAAGTACGCGGGCTGGCGCACAAAATCAAGGGTACGGGCGGCTCGCTCGGTTTCCGACTGGTTTCGGAATGCATGGGCTTCATCGAAGATGCCGCTGCCGCATTGCCCGATATGACCCATGAAGAACAGCTGATCGCCTGGGCCGAGCTCGACCGCAAATTGGTGGAAGCGCAACTGGCCGGTGAACTCGAATGCCAGGAAATCGCCCAGGCCGTCTCCAATGCCGACGTCAAAGTGCCGACGGCGCCTCACAATCCGGCCATGACACGCATTCTTGTCGTCGATGATGACAAACAGTTTCTCGACATCATTTGCGCTCTGGGCAAACAGCGATTGGTGGACATCGTCCGGGCCAGCAATCACAAAGAAGCAATCGAACAGGCCGTCGTCTATCCCCTCGACGCCGCCTTGATTAACGTAGTACCAGCCGATCCCGAATCATCCTTCCGCCTGGCCCGATCTATACGCGAATTGCCAGGCTATGAAAACTTGCCACTGGCTTTCATTTCCGGCCAGGCCCTGGTCAAAGACCGGGTCGAAGCGGCGCACGCCGGCGCTTCGCTTTATCTCGATAAGCCCCTCGAATCGGACGCTCTCGAAAAAGCGGTGCAGCATCTGGTCAATATCAGACAGGGTGGTCGGCCGCGCATTCTCGTTTGCGACGATGATGAATTTTTCGCCAATACAGTAGCACTGGTATTGCGCAATGAAGGCATGATCGTGCGTACCCTCAATGATCCCTCCAAAATTCTCGAAACGATGCAGGAATATCCCCCCGAGCTCATGCTCCTCGACGTGATGATGCCCGGCGTCACCGGTTTCGAAGTCTGTCGCATGTTGAGGCAAATACCGCGCTGGCAGGATCTGCCGATCATTTTCCTTACCGGTCAAACCGGCGTGGAAGCTCGCCTGGAAGCATTTCGCTCAGGTGGAGACGACTATTTGCCCAAACCGGTCGTCAACGAAGAATTGCTGACCAGAGTCAGCGTACGCCTGGACCGAGCCCGCATGCTCAAAGACCGGTCCGACAAAGACACGACAACCGGACTGCTTTTGCGCCGGGCTTTTTCCGAACAGCTCTCGGCAATTCTCGCCGAAGCTCATCGTCTCAAAACGACATTTACCATCTGCCTGCTCGACGTCGATCACTTCAAAAAAGTGAATGACACTTATGGACACCTGGCCGGAGACAAAGTCCTGGCCGGCCTCGGCCAGCTTCTCTCCAGACGCTTCCGGGTCGACGACCTGCGTGGCCGCTGGGGCGGTGAAGAATTTATGCTCACTTTCAAACGCGAAACAAAGGCCACAATGCTGCTGGCCGTCAATCGTGTCCTCGATGAATTTCGGGCCATAGAATTTAGCGGCGACAAAGGCGAAGTCTTCCACAACAGCTTCAGCGGCGGTATCGCCGAATATCCAATCGACGGAGAGTCAGTCTTTGAGCTGGTCAAGGTCGCAGACGCCAGACTTTATCTGGCCAAAAAACGCGGTCGCAAAATGATCGTCGTCGACGATGTGCCCTTCGTAGAAGAGGAAGTGGCCGATGTCGAGAGCCAGGGCCGGGTCGAAGCGGAAAAACCCAGCGAGGCCAAGGCCTCGCACTGACCTTCAAATCATTTTCAGCGCGGCCGTGCGCTTCAAGCACCGCAGGCAGTGCCACTTCTCACCGCTTGTTTGCGGCATTTTTCTTCTTTCAAACAAAAACCCCGCCGGGTAAATGACGGGGTTCTCTTATCAAATGACGGACCGAAAAATCAATCGTCGTCATCATCCTTGGGCTTCTTGCCGGCAGCAGCTCCAGCGGCAGCGGGAGCGACGCGTTGCTGTTGCCTGAGTTGCAATTGCTGATCGTTGTATTGTTTGTACTTGATCGCATTTTCCAGCGACGCTTTAAATTTGTCACCGCCGGGCATACCACAGGCCCGGTAGAGAAATTGATAAGCGCCATTGTAGTCTTTGGCAAAGAGCATCATCTGGCCACAGGCGCCGACAAAGTCGACATTGGAGCCATCGTACTGTGCTGCTTTTTTAAACTCGAGCAAAGCCGGACCATTGCGACCGGCCGCTTTCAAAAAGCAGGCATAGTTGTAGTGATAGACGGCATTGCCTGGTTTGGCATTGAGCAGCCACTTATACTCGGCTTCCATTTCCGCATTTTTGCCCAGATTTTTATAATCGTTGAGCAAATCATCGTGGATCTGAACTGCCTGCATGGCAGGCGACATAGGCACCTGGGCTTCTGCCACCACCACGGTCTGACTGCAAGCGATCGATGCGAGGAGCAAGGCCAGTGGGATTTTTTCAACAGTGAAAGACATTTATTTTTTCCTGTAAGACAAAGTCAAAACTAGATCTGGCCATGGTGAGCTTCGATGATGCGACGGATTTCACCGAGGTTTTCCTCGGTCGCCGGCTGCCTGCCGTAGTCGCCTTTGTAAGTGTCGAAGGCACCGTTGACCGGCACGGCGTTGGGGATGAAGATGATCCATTGACTGCCTTTAGCGGGCATCTTATCATCGCCAAACTTCCAGCCTTCCGGCGGCTTAGCCCCGGCCACGTCATAAAATTTGAAGTGAACAGGCAAAGCGGTGGCCAGGGGCGGACCTTTCAAGCACTCGAGCCGGCTGAAATTAGCCGTAGGAGGATTGTAAAATCCAAGCCCGGGCTTTTTCTCATAGCCTTTGTATTCGCATATGCCAATCCACTCGGAGGCGCGGAAGGCATTTTCATAATCGGCTCCGATTCCCTTGATGACGTCCGGGTTGAGCTTATCGGCACCGATGATTTCACGCTTGGGTATAACCAGTTTTTCCGGCTCTTTATAGACCGGAATCAATTTACCGGTGGACGGATCGATAGTGCCGGCGACCAGTTCTGGCGCTTTCTCATCGGTCTTGGTTTGCAGCTCTTTTACCTTACTATAGAGATAAGAGCAGTCGGTATTGGCCTTGGTCAGTGCTGTTTTCAAAAGGGGAATCGCTTCGTCCCAACGACCATTCATCGAATAGACGTGGCCATATTCATAATTGAGGTGGCCCTTTGCTTCGGGATCCTTTTCGGTGATGCCGTCCAGGGCGGTGGAAGCGCTCGACCAATCACTGTTATTGAGTGCGCAATACAAAAGTCCGTAATTGAAAAGATTGAAGTCGGACTTTTGCGATAGACACTGCCTGTACTGTGTGACCGCGGTCGGATAGTCTTTATTTTTCATCGACTTAGCCGCTTCGCGAGCCAATCTAGCCAGGGTTACGGAACCGAAGACACCAACGTCGTCAGCCTGGTCGAGGGCCATCGCAGATGGTGTCGCGCCGGGAGTGAGGAGTCCGACAGCGCTCACGACATTTGCCAGCGCCAGCGCCGAAAGACTCATAGCCAGAAGCTTTTTCAAATCTATTCCTCTAATCATCTCTATCTTTTATATCTTTATCGAAGTTGAAAGTACCAAACCAATTCAGGTTCCGGACAGTCTAAGTTTATCAGTCACTCCGGCCATCAGGAATCTAGCTGTAAGAAGTGTTCCCCGTCGGGAGCATTCACCATACTTCCTTTTTATTCCACATATTTTAAACTAATTTCGCTGCGCGCACCGGTGAGATCAAAATCTGCTCCCACCGGTAGCGAGCAAGCAATGCCATAAGAAGCTGTGCCATCTACTGTCCGTGGTGAGCTTCGATAATTCTATAGACTTCTCCAACATTAGCTTCTGTGGCTGCCTGTCTGCCATAGCTACCTTTGTAGGTATCGAAGCCGCCGGCTACCGGAACCGCATTTGGAATAAATATCAACCATTGACTTCCTCGAGTCGGCATTTTCTCCGGTCCAAATTTCCAGCCCTCAGGCATTTTTTCACCATCTTTACTACAAAAACGAAACTTTACCGGCAGTGCATGATTGAGAGGCGGGCCTTTGAGGCACTTGGTCCAGTAAAAATTTGCCGTCGGTGGATTGAAATAGCTGGTGTCCACTTTCTTCTCATAGCCGCGATATTGGCAAATGCCGATCCATTCGGAATAACGAAAAGCGTTTTCAAAATCGAGGCCGACATCATTTGTATATGGGTTCAAACTATCTCCGGGAATCACCGGTCGCTTGATCGGAGCGCTGGGCTGGAGATCGACAGGCGGCACCGGCACACCATTGACACCGGCAATTAATGGCGGCGCTTTTTGCACTGAAGTGTGTTGCAAATCTTTGATTTTGCCACTGAGAAAGTCGGCGTCTTTTGGTTTCTCCAGAGCCACCTTTAAGTAGGGAATGGCCTGATCAGGACGATTGGTCATGGTGTAGCAGTGGCCATAATGAAAATCTAGATGATCTTTTGCGGAGGGATCTTTTTCGGCGATGCCCTCGAGAGCGGCAGCAGCACTGGGCCAATCACCGCTCTTCTCAGCGCAGAAGAGCAGGCCATAATAAAATCCAGGGTAGTCGTCTTTGCTCTGGATGACGCTGCGGTAGAGCGATGTCGCTGTGCTCCAGTCTTGATTTTTCATTGCCTTGAGTGCTTCACGGGCACTGCGTGCCACTGTGACGGAGCCGAAAACACCGATGTCATCAGCTGGATCGAGGGCAGAAACGGGCACGCTGCAAAATAACGAAAGGAGGCCACTGACAAAAAATGAACCAGCGAGGGATGCCACTTGCCATACGTGCAATGTTTTCTTAGACATGTCTATGTACGCCCCCGGGTGTGAGTTTACAAAGCTTGCCCAGATAGCAAAGCCAAGAAACAAAAGGTTGGCCTAATTGTCTTTTTTGTAACAGTGCTCGGGCTGTCAATTTCGCGGTGGCTGAGAATACATAGAAGCGAGGAATTTGGAAAAAAGTCAGATAAAAGGGGCCAAAAGATAATAGGATAAACACTGATTTATTCTGAAACTACTCGATCGCTGCCAGCGGCAAAAGCGACGCCACTACTAGCGGTATCGTCAAAAAAAAAACAAATTTCGCTCCTGATTTTAGAGGCAAAAATATTTCCGATGCATTGCACAATTTGTAAGCTCTACGAAAACGACCGCTCCACTTTTGTCTACGAAAACGAGCACTGGCTTTTGCGCCACTCCACCGAAACAAATCTGGAAGGCTATTTGATCCTCGAGTCGCGTCGCCACTGCCTCGACTTCGCCGAAGCCAGCGAAGCCGAACTGGCCAGCTACGGACCGACGATCGGACTGGCCATGAAGGCCATAAAAAATGTCGTCCAGCCCTATCGCATCTATACTTTTAGCCTGGCGGAGTCGATGCCGCATCTGCACGTCCATCTCATCCCCCGGGGCGAAGATATGCCCAGAGCCTGGATCGGCAGGGGTATCATGGCTTATCCCCTTACCCCGGCAGTGAGCGGCGCCGCCATGCCGCAAATATGCGCCCGCATGAAAGCCGAATTGAAGAAACTCAGCCTGATAGGTTAGCCCTGATAGAAATATAGGGTGGGGCGAGTACCACTCCACAGACCATGGGCAAAGAACAGGAAAGGGCGGATTAAATTGTCCCCTGAAGCCCTGATCAGGACCTATGGATACCAAAATCGAAACCAAAAATCATGTCGATAATCGCGCCATGCTCGGAGAGTTGTTCTACCGGGCCTCTTTGATCCGCATGGAACACCTGGCCGATGCTCTTTTCGTCGCTCACCGCAACAAATTGCCCCTGGGCCGGGTTATGGTCATGCTCGGCATGATCCGCCACCGCTGGCTGGAGCAGGCCCTCGACCTGCAAAATCTCGTCCGCCAGAATATCCTCGCCGAAAAGCTCGCACCAAAAGCGCTGGAAATTTGTGTACTCAATCAAAAAAGCGTCGCCGAAGCCCTGAAAGATCTGGGTTGGGAAGGCGATCCGGCCCGCAACACGGCCAATCTCGGCGACATCCTGGTGGAAGCGAAGCTGCTCAGCGCCAAGACGATAGAAGATACGCGCGGTCTGTGTAAACACGTCGGTCTGCCGCTGTCACGCGTGCTCATCCTCCAGGGCTTGATCGACCAGAGAGTCCTGGAAGCAACCCTCAGCGCTCAGACCCTGCTCAGACAGGGACGCTGCGACAAGAAGGAAGTCCTGGCGGCGCTCTCCTCGGCGGCGCATCTAATCGACTGCGAAAAAGCGCTGGCTGTGCAGGAAGATCCCACGCCATTCCTCAGACTGGACGAACTATTGCTTCTGGCCGGACTGCTCACTGAAAGAGAACAGAGCCTGTTTGAAAACTTCGAAAAATTCGACGAAAAGAGCGGACGACCCGTACCGCTTGGCGAATTCATCGTCGAGAGCGGTATGTATTCGGCCTCGCTGATAAGCGCCGCCGTGCGCCTGCAGCATATGCTCGCCCGTCATGAACTCAATCCGGCTTGCGCGGCCCGCTCCCTGGGCCTGGTTTTCAGCCAGACATTATCTTTAAGCAAAGCAATACAGGAAGCCAGTGCCATACCGGACCTTTTCGACGGTTCGCTCAGCTTCTACAATTTGCTGCGGCTCTCCGGACTGGTGACGGCCTTCGATATAAGAAGGTTGGGCCATTTGCCCCGTCATATCGAAACAAGCGAACTGGTCGAAGACAGACTGGTAAAAACCGGCATTCTCAGCCGCTCTGCCTACGAGGCCACCAAGCGCTGTCACCTGTTGATGAAAGAAGGTTTCATCAGTGCCGAACAGGCGGTGATTGTTTTGCATCACTGGTCCTGGAGCGGCGAGGGCCTGACCCGCGTCCTCCAGAATTTACGCTGGGACGGCGGCGAATTACCCACTCTCAAAGCGATGGCCTTCCGCGCTTAGACTGGCGATTAGTTAGCCTTTCACCTGATTTAGCCTTTGACCCAGGCGAGCCCGATCAGGTTGACTTTGATTGCCGTCTTTTTGGGCAGCAGGGCAACTTCTTCAAAGGCTTCACGCTGACTGTCGAGGCGAGTGCCAATCGCCGCCGCTTCATTGCGAAATTGAGTTTCGAGCTCGCCCAATTTTTGCTCGAGCTCGACGCGATTGGATCTGGCCAATTCGACGTCCTGCCTCTGCTTGGCAGCACGGTTGACACCCCTGGCAGCGGTACTGGCGCGACCTACTGAAGTCGAGCCGAGCGGCTTGCGCCCCATGAAGGCACCAAGGACGGTGGCACCAATGGCAATCGCCGAATCAACCTCGGCTTGCTTGGCCTGGGCTTCTTCCTCGTTGATTTTAAATTCGGCCAGGCGGATCTTCTCTTGCAATGCCTGGATGCGGGCTTGATACTTTCCTCGGAGGCCGGCCACCAGTTCGTCGCGCTTCTCGCTGGCCGCCTGGCTGAGGCGGATGCGAAAATCGCGCTCGCTCTCGCCCGGCCGCGAGACAAGCCCGGTGGATGGGCTGCGCCAGAGTATAAGCTTGCAAGACGCACTCAGATAAGCGAGAAAATCACGGCCATAGTCTTTGTATTTCGAAGCGTTCAACAGAGCCTGGTCGGGTTCGCTCAATAAAAGATCGACCTCGGTCGGGGCTTTAGTGGGCAGGTCGGCGAGAGCGACTTTGATCGCTTTAGCGTTTTTAAAATCAATCGGCAGAACGCCCCGCCTGGACACAGGCACCAGATAGTTGCGCTCCTGGACAAGCTCGACGCCGTATTTTGGTTCGCTGAAGCGCACAGTGGCACTGGCTAAAAGCGTCGCTTCATAATTGTTTTTTGCACTGCCGGAAAAAGCGGCAACGCTGACCGGCACAAAAAGCTGCTCGATGGCCGGATCGACAAGCAAATTGGAGCGCTTGTCTGTATTAGCGCTCGGCCCGACCGGTTCTCCGGAGTCGGAGCAGAGATTGGTCTCGATGTCGGCCGGCTTCTCCGCCGCTTTCTTCTTGGCCGGCTCCATTAAACGTTTGATCTCTTGCCTGGCCAGAGGACCGCGCAAATAAGAGAGAGTCCAGCGTGTCTCAAAAAGGACAGGTTTGTCCTCATGGACATTGTTCATCAAAAAGACACGTTGATCGAGCGAAGACAAAATTTCAGACATCCCCTGACGGTCGAAAGACTGGCCATGGCCGGCGGAATGCGAAGAATTTTCCTGCGAGGCACTCTCGAGGCCGTCGAGCAAGCGCTGCTTATCGCGATCGGTCTGCAGTCTGCCGATAAACCAGGTACCGGCATTGGAGAGGCCTTTGTAGTCGATATCGACCGGGTTTTGACTGGCCAGGACAACGCCGAGGCCAAAGGCGCGGGCTTGCTTGAGCAGAGTGAGCAGTGGCTGTTTAGCAGGCGGATTGGCGACGGGGGGAAAGTAGCCAAATATTTCGTCCATGTAGAGGATCGCCCGCAGACTGGGAGTGCCTGATTGGGCGCGCATCCAGCTGATAATCTCATTGAGCAGAAGGGTGACGAAAAACATGCGCTCTTGATCGCTCAGATGGCTGATCGAAAAAATCGAGATGCGCGGTTTACCTGCCGAGCAGTAAAGGATGCTGTCGATATCGAGGGGAACGCCGGTCAACCAGGACTCAAAACCAGGGGCGGCCAGCAGATTATTTATCGCCAGAGAGAGTTCGAGGCGTTCTTTGGCCGGGTAAAAAGATTCGAGATCAAGGGCACAGACCCTTGTCAGAGGCGGCTTTTGAATCAGCCCGATCAGATCGGGCAGGGCGATATCGCGACCGTTTTTCCAGGCATCGCCGATGATACTGGCCAGCAAAATATGATCGCGACTCTTGAGCGGATCGAAGGCTATACCAAGCAAAGCGAGAATGCAACCGGCGGCACTGGCGATTTTCTCACGCAGCAAATCACCGTCTTCAAGCAGAGCCTGATCAGGACGGGAAAGAGAATGCAAGATCGAGACTGCGATGCCAGCCGAGGAGCCAGGTGTGTAAATACTCAGATCAGCAGCATCTCGCAAGCGCTTGATACGGCCTCCATCTTGCTGCCATGTTTTGAGACCTTCGCGCCAGTGGTCGGCTTCGCTTGCCGCCAGCTCATCCACGCTGACGCCCCGGCGGCGCGCCTCGGTACTATCCACCCAGGGAGCGAAATCGGCGGCGGCCAGATCGGGAAAAGTAAGCAGCAAATTACCAAGGTCGCCCTTGGGATCGATGGCGATGACCGGAATGCCGTCGATCGCCGCTTCTTCGAGCAGACCGAGACAGAGACCGGTTTTACCGCTGCCGGTCATGCCGATGCAGACGGCGTGCGTTGTCAGGTCACTCGAATCGTATAAGACCAGGTCATCCAGAACCTGGCGCGCCTGCATGTCATACTTTTTACCGAGATAAAAAACACCCAATTTTTCGAAATCAGCCATTCTCAAGGTACCTGATGCGAGGTCGTAGTCAACGCCAGATTATATTAACGGAAGAGCCTTACTAATTACCAAGCAAGCAGAGTCATACAATTAGCCGCCACAAGTCAAGAGAAAAGAGCGCGAGAAGCCCGCACAATCAAAGAGCGGAGCCGTCCAGGTTAAGCAAGCTTGATAAAGCTGACAGGGAAATGGACCAGGTTATACTATTGGGGCAATTCGGGCAATTTTCAAACGAAAGCGGAAGTAAATCCGGCGCAGCAAACAGGTCAATCTGGGAGAGTCATGGGCCAAGGTCAAAAGATAAACGAGCAAATCAAGCGCCTTTCGCAAAATGGCCGGGCTAACGCTCTAACGGTGGCGCTCTCACTTGGCTTCCTGATCGCCGCGGTGAGCTTTCCCAAATTTGCCGCTCATGGTCAAAACTATGGCCAGGCGCCATCGACACCGATGCCCACGGCCATGCCCGTGGTCAACATCCCGGTACACATACCGGTCATAGTCAGACCACCGATAGTGGTGCCGACCGATGTCACCAATCCGCAGATAATCAATCCGACTGTGACCAAGATCGGACCGCGTCTGACCAAAGCCCAGGCCAATACACTCAACCAGGCCACACAGACAAAATTTGCCCTGGCCGGCATCAACACAATCAATATCCATCAATTTCCCGGCATCGACAAGGTCGGCAAAAATTTCGACTGGATTACGGTCATGGCCAAAGAAGGCGCGGTCTACATCAAGCCAAACAATTACACCGCCGAATTGAAGAGCGGCGATATCATTGTTTCTGTCAAAGAACCCTCCAAACTGGCTTTCGTCAAGACAGCATTTGGTGATATCGCCATTGGTGCCAATTCGGACGTGATGATCTGCTACAACAACGGCGTCTTGCGTGTGCTCAATTTTGACGGCGAAGGCCGCGTCCTCAAACTCAACCTCGATAAAGGTCCTTTCGCCGGCCCCGCCGACCCGACCGTTACTGTCGCTCCGGGCTACGAGCTTGTCGCCAGCGATCAAAAAATCACCCGCGCCGAGATGCGTCCCCATGACGGCATAGCCAGACGCTTCGGCAAAGTACTGGAAAACGGCCACATGGCGATCAACGAATTTTCGCTGGAAAGCGCGCAACATAGCGTCGGTATGCTGGTCAGCCTGCAACAAAATACAACCGGCATCAAAGAACGTCGGATCATGACCGACCTCTCAAAAATGGCCGCTGTTCTCAACTATCGCAACGGCGGAGCCCAGGGCGAGAGCCAGGGATACCGGTCCGAGAAATAAGGTAAGTGGCGCTTCGCTGTTACTGGCTCGGGCTCATCCCCTATCTGCTCCTGGCCGCTCTGGCAACGGCATCATTTGCCAATACTCTGGGCGGCTATTTCGTCTGCGATGATTTATTGCACTTGGGCTATCTCTGGCGAGCCTTTAACGGCGAGGCTGGCCTACTCCTGGCACCGTTCTATAGCCCCTGGCTAAAAGACACATCCTTCTATAATTTCTATCGCCCCCTGACCGAGCTTTCCTTTGCTCTCGACTATATGCTCTACGGTGTGAGGGCGGTCGGTTATCACCTCACCTCCCTCACCTGGCATGTAGTCAATGTCTGGCTGCTTTTTGCCCTGATCAAAACATTGACAGACTCTTCCATTTTTTATATCTCGGGCAGCCGCGAACGCACCAATATCGCCTTTTTTACGGCCGCCATCTGGTCGGTCTATCCAACCCATAGCGAAGCAATCGGCTGGATAGCGGCCCGTTCGGATCTACTGGCCACGGCCTTCTATCTGACGACGATGATTTTATTCTTGCGTCGCCTCGATGTGCATAAAGGCAGTCCGCCCTTCTGGACAAAACTCTGGGCACTGCCGATGGTGCTGGGCTTTTTTTGCAAGGAATTGACCATCTCCTTGCCTTTCACTCTCCTTGCCCTCGCTTTTTTCAAGGCCCAGTTACGACGCCAGAAACTGACCCCCACATTGAGCGAGACAATAAAATCAAGCTGGCCGGCCTTTGCCATTACCGCAGCTTACGTCTGCCTGCGCGCCCTGGCAATAGGCGATCTGATCGGCGGCTACGCGGGTTCCATTGGCGAGACACTCAATACATCCCTGGCCAGCCGCTGGCTTTACACACAATCTCTGTTCAAAATATTCCATCCCTTCAATGATCAACTGATCGACAAAAATAATCCCCTGCGCCTTTCCCTGCGCCTGATCTGGGGAGCCTGCGGTGTAATGACTCTGGTCTGCGCACGGGTCGGCGGCGCCATCGCCTCGAAATATCGCCTGATTCTCTTCGCCTTTGCCTGGCTCTTTTTTACCCTGGCGCCCAATCTCCAGGTCTGGAATTTTTCCTCGACGATGGCGGGCGGTCGCATCGCCTATCTACCGACCATAGCTATCGTCCTCTTGATCGTTCTTTCGGTCTATCCGATCGGTGTCTCAGCCCTGAGCGGCAATAAGCCCCTCTATCTGAAACTGGCCGGTATGGCTACACTCAGCGCTCTAACCGTCGTTTTTGCCCTGACCACGATCATCGATAACCGGGCCTGGCTCCAGGTATCAGATATGGTGCGACGCATCGCCGGCCAGCTGGGCGCAATGACAGACGATCTGCCGAGCAAAAAGCGAATCGCCCTGGTAAATCTACCGGCCCACGTCAAAGGAGCTTTTGCCTTTACGGCACCGGGCATGGTCGAAGCCCTGCTCAAACCGCCCCTGGCCACTGACGACAGCAGCGCCTCGATCACCGTCCTCGACCAACAGCCATGCTCTTATCCGCTGGTCAATTTTTCCGATTTCAGAGCGGCGACTCAAGGCAAGGTCAGTGCGAATAGCACGGACCCTGCAATCGAGCTTTATTACTACGACCAGAACAAGGGTCTACTGGTCGCTTCGACAGAGACGGCGCCCGCCCAGACAGCGGGCCGACAAATGTCTTCGCCGCAACCGAGCAGTCAGTCGGCCCGAGTCGATTTGCATGATTTCGACGCCGGTGGCGAAAACTTCCGCTTCAAAATCGCTCCGCCCCTGAAGCCGATTGACTACGAATACGCCAGATTTACGCTCACCCTCAGCCCCGGGGCCGTCTATGACAAAGCCAGCCAGAGCAAGGAAAAAGGTGGGCGCATTTGTTATTTATGGGACAACTGTCCGCCCAATGATGACGGCGAAAGCGATGCCTTCAAAGTGCAGATGATCGATGTACCGGCCTCCGGCAAGAGTAAATCTTATCTGGTGCACCTCGGCGAAGACAAGCTCTGGCTTGCCACGCCCCAGGTTTCTTATATGCAGGTATTCCTTCCTTATCTGGTCGATTCGCGCTGCAGACTCGACCTGCAATTTCTCTCGGGCGAGCAGGTGGCACCTACGCTGCATGCCACCGTCAGTGGTGAAAGCGCCATCGATGCAAGACTCTCGAGCAAGCTTCTCGCCGGCGGACAAATCCTGACGCTCGCCTTCGACGCCGAAAAATTGAGCGGCGCCTGCGGAGTGAAACTGGAGATACTGCCGCCGTATCACTATTTCGACCACTACAACCGTCAACTCACCGCCCCCGATTTCAATTCCCGCGACCTGAAAGTTGTTGAGACGCGCGGTCTGAAGGGTTGCTTCGTGTTGAAAGCAAACGACTTTCCCAAATCAGCTGTCTATCAATGTCGGGTCGGCGCCGTGGACGCCCAGGGCAAAATCATCGGCGATTTTAGCGAAGCGATCACTATCGATGTCCGGACCGCCTTAACTGCGCATGAAGTGCAGTCCGGAATTGACCGCCAGTAATTGTTTGCGATCGGCTTCAAAGCCCAGGTCCGCTCGCAGGGCAAGCACTTCTCGGTGAATGGAAGTGCACAAAGCGCGCAGAGTTTCGGCGGGATTGGCCGCGTATACCTGGCGATATTCGAGCACCGATATTGGTGCGCCGACGCTTACGACGATTTTGCGTTGTTTCCACTGATAGCCGACAGCGAGCGGGATAATCGGCACATCGAGATCGTTTTGAGCGGCGGTGAGGGCAACACGGGCGAAACCTTTTTTGAAGGGGTGGGTCTGACCATCATAAAAAACATTGCCTTCGGGGAAAATAACAAAGGGCTCATTGTAGCGGAAACGCTCGGCGACAAAGCCGGCAAAATCGGATTTGGGATTGGCCGGAAAGGCGCCGACTTTGCGGAGCAGAGCACCCTGCAGCCCTCTCAATTCGTTTGGATGGACCATAAAGGTAGAAGGTCTGTCGATCAGACGACCAAGTACCAGGCCATCCCAGCGCGAGGTGTGATTGGCCACGCAGATGAAGGCACCGTCTTTAGGCAGACCGGCGGCGCCGCGCACTTCAATCCGGTTAAAGTAGGCGGCGATCGCTGTTTTGACGAGCATCGAGAGAAAGAAATAAGAGATCGGGTCTTTCAGGTCCTTGATTGCTGCATGTGTCATGGTCCGTTCATCCTTCCTTTGATTCTGTAATGCTGATGCTGTTATGAAAGCTAATTTTGATCTTTGCGGCGGAGCAAGCTCCCTTCACAAGACAAATCTAGCCGAAGCAAGCGACCGAACCGAACCTGGACGATCACTTTCAAGACTGTTTTTAGACGATCTGCACGCGCCTCTTGTATTTAGAAGGCGTCGATGCCGTCATTGACCACCGACGTTACTTCTTCGACCGTATGCGCCGGACTGAGGCCTGACGGACGGGCGAAGTCGGCGGCACTGGCCTTTGCCTTCAAAATTTCGGAGGTGGTCAAATAGCTCTTTTTCGTGTCGTGCAAATCATGGAAGACCATGTCGAGGGGCACCCCAGGCACGGCCGGCAAGCCGTACATTTTTTGCAGAAGCCGGCCCTGCGCTGCTGGTGCCTCAAAATGATCGGTGACAACGTAGGTGATACTTTGAACGGAACGAGAGGGGATTTCCCTCCGGGCACGCAGCGCCTGCTGACCCGCCACAAAGGTCGGCGTCGATTGATACTGCACCGCCCGGATCGGACCGAGTGCCCTCGATGGGAAGTCCCTTGAGCCAGCTTTGACAACGGGTATGTCGGCGATATTGACGTTGAAGAGCATATTCCAGGAATAGGCAAAAGGGCTGACGAATTTGGCCAGAGGCATACTGATACATTTTTTGCTTTTGCTATTGAAGAAAAATACTTCTTTGTATGGCGGCAAAAACAGTGCGACCAGGCCGCTATTGCGATGCTGCACGCGCAACCCTCTGGCGCTGAGCAGCACCTCCTGGCGACCGACTGTTTTGCAGATCTGGCTGAGGCGATAGGCTGGTACAGTCGAGCGCGGCGAGGCTATTTCAGCAGCCTCGCCGCTGCCGGCCGGCGCGACAGGCGCGGCCTGGGCCGGCGAGAAGACAGCAAAAGCAAAAGCAAGAGCAAGAGCGAAGCAAATCGTCTTGAAAAAATAATGGCGAATCGGGCTCGAAAAAGTTTCCTCGGAAAAAAAATTCATGAGGGCACCTCAAACGAGATGAAGGCACTGATAGAGAAACAGACCTATTTAGGCTGACGCATCAGAGCGCAATATGTAATGAGCGAAACACCGAAGCCGACGAACCAACCATAGTCGTAAAAGCCCTTGAGAGCAGGTACAAAAGCCCCGATCCAGGCCCAAAAGCAACCGGCGATTGTAGCCACCACCGCCTTGTAATTCCATCCGTTTTGATATTTGTATCGTCCGCCGAGAAGATACAAATCAGCCAGGGCAAGCTCCTTCTTGCGGATCAACCAGTAATCGGCGATCAAGACGCCGGCAATCGCTCCCAGACCGCCGGAATAGCCTTGCAGCCAAACGAATATATACCCGGAAGGGTCGGCAATCAGACGCCAGGGCTGCATGATCACACCGACGATACCGGTGATCAAGCCGCCCGTTTTGAAGGAGATAAAGCGCGGCAAGGCATTGGCGAAATCGTTCGCCGGCGAGACGACATTGGCCGCCACATTGACCGAAAGAGTGGCCAGGGCGACCGTGAACATGGCGACGACAACAACGGCGGGATCATTGAAGCGACCGATCAATTTGATTGGATCCCAGAGCGAGCTGAGCGGCACATCCGGATAAATGACGACTGCACAGCTCGTGATCACCACGCCCATCGTGGCAAAGAGAGCCATGGCCGTTGGCAGGGCGATAATCTGCCCGACCGTCTGTTCTTTTTGCGAGCGGCCGAAGCGGGTGAAATCCGGCATGTTGAGCGAAAGTGTAGCCCAGAAACCGATCATGCCGGTAAGAGATGGCACGAAGACGACGAAAAATTCGGAGAGAGTTTTGAACTTGCTCTTTTGATGCATCAAGTCGCCCACGCCGTGCGCCTGATTGATCGCCCAGAGAAAGAGTGCGACAGTCATGAAGAGGACAAAGGGGGCGGCAAGGCCCTCCACTTTTTTGAGCAGATCCATACCGCGATAGACGATAAAAATGTTGAAGGCCCAGAAAAGCGCGAAGGAAAACCATTCGCAGCCCATGTAACCACCATAAGGGCCGCCGAAAAGCAGCTTCCAGGCAGGCCAAAGCGCCAGAAACATTGTATTCAGTGCCTGACCACCGATCCAGGCCTGGATGCCGAACCAGCCGCAGGCGACGACGGCCCGCATCAGAGCAGGCAAATTGGAGCCAACCGTCCCGTAAGCGGCGCGGGCAAAAACAGGGAAAGGGATACCATATTTGGTGCCCGGATGAGAATTGAGCAAAATCGGTATGAGCACTATCGTATTGCCGAGCATGATCGTAAAAACGGCTTGCATGGCGTTCATGCCCGAAGCAATCAAACCGGACGACATCATATAAGTAGGGATGCAGGCCGACATGGCGAACCAGAGGGCGACATAATTGTAAGTCGTCCAGTTGCGCGCCGACACCGCCACAGGAGCGAGATCGTGGTTGTAGATCGGACTTGCTTCGATAGCGTACGTCGAGGTCAGCTCGACCCGCCCGTCCGCATGGACCGTGCAGGCCGTACCACTTGCCCCGAGCTCCTCTTCACGATTTGAATCTTCGACTGCCATCTCTGCTTCTCCTGGCGCGGACCGCATTAATACTACCCCAAGGTAGACTTAGAAAATTTCAAAAGTGGTAAATTGGAAGTGTGGGCGAAATTATGCAGGTGCAGAGAGGAGAGAAGCAATGCGAGCGACAGCAAAAGCCCCGGCAGCAAAAACCTCAACGGCAAAAACCTCAACGCCGAAAGCCTCATTAGCCAAGGCGCCGGCGGCCAAAAAGACAGCGGCCGCTAAAACCAGCACAGCGCAAGCCGGTGGCAAGACGACCAAAAAGAGCTCCTTCGATGAGCTGTCGATCTGCCCGGTGGGCGGAGCCGGATGGTGTCCCTATCCTTTTTCGGTGGCTCAGCTCAAGCGTCGGCTCAAAGCCCGGGCCGCTGCGGCAGCGCAGGCTGAAGCCGGGCAATAGCCCCGGAGCAACGAAGCTTCTGGAAAAGCAAAAAAAAGCAGGCTGTTCAGACAACCTGCTCCTGTAGTTTTGGCATAACCTTTGACCGTCTCGAGAGCGCAGATCAAAAGCGCAGGCCCAGAGGGTGAATCAAGCGGCTGGACGCATCGGCTTCCAGTTCAAGGCACACACTCCGTTCTTGCAGGCGTCGGCACAGGCATCAGCCCCGCCTTCGACTACTTCCAGGCGGCCAAATTCGGCCTGCTGACTTTCTCTATTTTCATCACCCGACGCGAGGCCCGGATTTGACAGGCTGGCGGGGGAAGCTAAATCGGCGTTAGAAAAATCATTCATTGTAGTCACCGTTGTAGTCACCGTTGTAGTCACCGTTGTAACCGGGATTGCCGTATGGGATGTTTGATGGAAAGATAATAGACAACTAATCTGACCTGATCCATTGGGGGAAATACGAACACCTTGCTTTTTAATCTATTGTCAAAGGTCCGGCAGCGCCCTCATAACTTCATTTTAAAAGACACATTTGGAAGATTTCGTGAGGTTTTTGTCCTTTTATGGCCTCGATTGGCAGCGAAGGCGATCGCCCTTACGACCGGCCTGGCGGCCCTAATGGTGATTTGGACGGCGTTTGCGATCCTGGTTTCTGGGCCCGCTCTGGCTTATACGATCGAAGGCAAAGTCGAGCACGTCGAGAGTCTGCCCGCAGTCGAGCGCAAATTCAGTCCGGGCGTGGAATTTGACCAGTCCCTCGAGCTCTCCCCCGACAATATCTGGATTAAAGTACCCTCCTGGCTGGCCGGCGTCTGGTCGGCACGGCAAGAGACGATGGTGTTCCGACGCGATTTTCGCAGCGGCAAAGAGAGCAGCGAACGCCGCGACTTCAAAGCCAAACAGGATTTTACTTATGGCCAGCAGGCCGATAAAAGCGGTCAGGTCTGGCATTATCTGGGCGTGCCTTACACTTCCAAATCGACCCGTTCCCAGGCAATTGAGATCCATGAGGTGAAAGAAAAACAACTGGTGCAGGGCGGCAGCGATGAGGTTACTTTCCGGGCGGTGGCTACCGTCATCCTTGTCGATGATTTCACCTCGCGCATCAAACGCACCTACCAGCAAGAAAGTCTAACCAGCTATCAGCCAATCGCCGAAGACCGCCTTTCGATGACGGCTTCAACCAAGGTCTTCGACGCGCAAGGGCAGCCGCAGACGCTTCAAGAAAACGAAGCGATAATCAAAAGAGCGAGACGATTCCAGCCGATTGATCGCAAAGACGGAAAAGATTTGAAGGGCCTTTTCCGCCAGTTTCTGATCGCTAAAGGCCTGGGAGATCTGGTCGTCGACTAAGGTTTTTTGTAGGGCATAAATGAAAGAAATGGTTTGCCCTGCCAGAGCGCCACGGCAATGGTGATCGTACCGACGCCGCTCAGGGTCAAACGTACGGTCGGATGCATGCCCCGGCTAGCTCTCACACCTCCGGGCAGGACATTTTGTCCGTAAATCCAGCTCCAATCGACGGCGCAGACGGCATCCGCCGCCGCCTCGATCTGATTGGCGTCAAGCACGGCGGCACTGATGCCGCATTCTTCCTCATCGGCTGTGGCCTTGAGCATCAGGCCGCGACCGTCCTCAAAAAAGACGACGAAACTATCGAGTGAACTCTGAGCCGCCTTGATCCGGGCGCCTTCCAGGGCGGTGGGATCAAAAACGGCTTCGGCTGTGGCACTTTGTAAATGCGAATTGTTCTGTGTCATCGGCCATCCTGCTATTCTTATGTTTTGCCGCTATTTTAGCCTTCAGAAGAAAATCTTGCATATATTTGACGTAATTGTAATCGGCGCCGGCGGAGCCGGCATGATGTGCGCGGCCCAGGTAGGTCAGCAGGGCCGCTCTGTTGTCGTCCTCGATCACAATGCCCAGGTGGGACGCAAAATTCTCATCTCCGGCGGCGGTCGCTGCAACTTTACCAATGTCGAAGCCCGTCCAGAAAATTTCGTCAGTAAAAATCCGCATTTTTGCAAATCGGCGCTCGCCCGCTATCGCCCCGCCGACTTTATCAAGCTGGTTGAAAGCTACCGCATCCGCTATCACGAGAAAAAACTGGGACAGCTTTTTTGCGACGACAGCGCCAGGCAGATTGTCGATCTGCTGCTCGACGAAATGGATAAGGGCGGTGTGAAACTATCCCTGAACACTAAAATAGACTCGGTCAAGAAGAGCGAGGATTTTTTCGAAGTCGAGACCAGTCGTGGTCTTTTCAAAGCAGAGCGTCTTGTCGTAGCCACCGGCGGCTTATCGGTGCCGCAAGTCGGTGCCACCGGATTTGGTTACGAGATCGCTCGCTATTTCAATCTCAAGATCGTTCAGACAGAGCCTGCCCTCGACGGCTTCACCTGGTCCCACGACGACCTCGACCGCTTCGGGCCACTGGCGGGAGTTTCGCTCGATACCGTCGTCAGTGCCGGTAAAGCATCTTTTCGTGAAAATGTCCTCTTCACGCATACCGGTCTGAGCGGGCCGGCCAGCTTGCAGGCATCGCTCTACTGGCAGCGCGGTCAAAAACTCACCATCGACCTCAGCCCCGAACTCGATGTCGGCGACTATCTCCTCAGCCGCCGCCGCGAAGGCGTGCGCCAGGAACTGAAAAATGTCCTGGCCGAGGTTTTGCCCCGACGCTTCGCCGACGCCTTTGTCGAAGGTAAAAGTCTGGCCGGTCCATTGAACGGTCTGGCTGAAAAAACCCTGCTAAATGTCGGTCAGAGCCTTAAGAGCTGGCAGGTCCAGCCCCAGGCGACGGTTGGCTACCGCAAGGCGGAAGTCACCAGGGGTGGTGTCGATACCAGTCATCTATCCAGTCAGACTATGGAATGTAAAACGGTACCAGGACTTTATTTTATCGGCGAAGTGGTCGATGTGACCGGTCAGCTCGGCGGTTACAACTTCCAGTGGGCCTGGGCTTCGGCTGTCAGTGTCGCCGCCGCGCTGGCCTGATGTGTAGACATTGTCCGCACATCATTTTTGCCCGCCAACGCGACCTGATACAGCAACAGACTATCTGGCCCGGTGCTGCAGCAGACAATAATCGCCTTCCTGGCTGGTGAGCGTCACGCTTGGCAAAGTCTTCAAAAATTCTAGCTTATCGATCTTGCTCAAAATGGAGGCGACCGGAACGGCCGCCAGATGTGCTTTTAACTCATCGCCGCCGTTGATGTTTTCAACCCGGCGCAGGGCATAAAAAGGCACTCCTGGCTTACGCATATCGAAGACGATGATTTCGCCCTCGGCTTGACCGGCCACACGCGCGTATTGCGGCAGGGGACCTTCGAGTTTGGCCGCTATTAGAGGCAGCGCCAGATTTAAATAAACGGCAAAAACACCGGCACTGATCAGAGCAAAAGCGGTGAGGGCTATAACGTTGCGACGCAGACGCAATAAGACCAGGGCCAGAAAAGCGGCCCCCGTCTGCATAGCGGCAAAGCTACGTAACAGAGCCGGTATACCGGCCGGTAAGGATTTGGCCCGGCGCATCAATTGCGGTCCGAGCGCCCCAGCGCCGGCGTAGACGATGACCATGGCCAGGAGCGGATAGCCCAGGCGCGTAAAGGAAGAGGTGACGAAAGCAGCCTCCAACTCCCCGGCGACGAGGATGGCCATGGCCGGAAAAGCAGGCAATGTGTAGGGCAGGAGCTTTGATACAGACATGCTGTAGAAAATAAGCACAGAAAGCGCCCAGAGCAAACAGTAAAAATAGAGGTCCTCGGCCGGCGATTGCACGAGCAAAAGACTCCTGATTTTGGCCAGAATAGAAAAAACACTTGCACCGGCATTTTCTCCCGGATTGCTCCTTGCCTCTGTCCGGCTGAAATTAGCGCGTAGCAGAGTGACCAGCCTTTTTGCCTGGACGAATAGTATCTGGGGCAGATAAAAACTAAAGGGAAAATAGCCGGCGAACATGGCCGCGCCGTGATACCAGAAGGGTTGTTTGTGATTGTCGACGACGGCGGTGAAGCGCTGGAAATTTTCGCGGACGATAAATTCCTGGAAGTATGCACCCTTTGTTACGCTTATCTCCAGGATAAACCAGGGCAAGCTGATAAGACCGACAAACAGAGCGCCGATCAAAGGTTTATAAAATTGCAGGGCGACCTTGAGCTCGCCGCGCAAAAAATGATAGACAAAGAGAATACCCAGGGGGAGAACCAGACCGACAGGTCCTTTTGTCATTACGGCCAGACCGAGCAAGAGATAGGCAATCATGGCAAAGGGAAAGGAACGCCTCTTAAAAGCATGAAAGAAAGCAAGCTGGCTGCCGGCCATGAAAAGAGCGAGCGGCATATCCGTAATCGCCTCGCGGGCGGTGAGCACGAAAAGCGGCGCAAAAACCAGTGAGAGTGCGCCGATCACAGCCGCCCGCACCGAGATGTAGCGAGCGATAAAAAGGTAAACAACGGCGACGAGAATGGTGCCGCAGCCGACGCCAAAAAGCCTGGCCGCCATCTCGTTGACGCCAAACAGTTTGAAACAGAGAGCCATGGCCCAGATACACAGAGGTGGCTTGGTGTACCGCACCACATAATTGAGCAAAGTCGTCACATATTCGCCGGTGACGAGCATCTCGCGGGCCGGCTCGGCGTAAAGGGCCTCGTCCGGATTGAAGAGCGGGTAGTGACCGAGACCGCCGCCCAGAACTATGAAGCTGGCGAGCAAAACGAGGATGAGGCCGCTGAGCCTGAGTTTCAAATTTTCTTTGGACACGGCCACCGGCTTTGCTGATTATCGCTCTTCACTGGGTACTAAATATCTAGCGTCCCAGGGTTTTGAACATGATAATTGGCCGGGGGACATTTTTGGGGTCGGCGGCCGAGGCAAACGTCTTCGGGGGCGCGCTTGGCAACCAGCCTCGTTGCAATAGCCTTGGACCGCTACAGGGCTTGGGCTATGGCATATTAAGAAGATCGTTAACTATGCTTACTATTTAGGCGTGAAGGCGATCTTTATGTGAAGCTATGGTAATGTCTGATGAGCTGGGCATACTCTGCCTTTGCACTGGTCAGACAGGGGCAAACACCGTTATCAAAGGTCACGTTAAAATGGAAGTTTCAAAAAGACTCAAGTCTATTCCTCCCTATGTCTTCGCTGAAATCGCAAAGAAAAGCCAGGCCGTAGCCGCGCGCGGCGTAGACGTCATCAATCTGGGCATAGGCGATCCTGACCAGCCCACCCCGAGACACATTGTCGACGCCATGCACGAAGCTCTCGAAAAACCGATCAACCATCATTATCCGCCCTTCGGCGGCACCAAGGAATACAAAACGGCCTGCGCCGAATGGTGCAAAAAACGTTTCGGCTTCGACGTCGATCCCAATACCGAAGTCACGTCCTTGATCGGCTCAAAGGAAGGTCTGCACAACTTGATCATGGCCTTCATCGACGACGGCGACATCAACATCATTCCCGATCCCGGTTATCCGGTTTATCGCACATCGACACTCCTGGCCGGTGGTGAAGCGTACTTCATGCCACTCACACCGGAAAACAATTTCTTGCCGGATTTCGAGGCGATACCACAGGCGGTGCTGAATAAAGCCAAGATGCTGATGATCAGCTATCCGAACAATCCAACCGCCGGCATTGCCGATTTGAAGTTTTTCGAGAAAGCAGTCGCTTTCTGCAAAAAGCACAACATCCTTCTCTGCCATGACCTCGCTTATTCAGAGATGACCTTCGACGGTTACAAGGCTCCTTCCATTCTTGAAGTAAAAGGCGCCAAGGACATCGCCATCGAATTGCACTCCCTCTCCAAGAGCTACAACATGACCGGTTGGAGAATCGGTTTTGCCGTCGGCAATGCCGAAGCAATCGCCGCTCTCGCCAAGATAAAATCCAATATCGACACCGATATTTTCCGCGCCGTCCAGTTTGCCGCCATCGCCGGTATGACAGGACCGACCGACCATATCGCATTTTGCAACAACCTCTACGTCGAGCGCCGCGACTATGCCGTCGAACGCCTGCGTAAGTTGGGCTGGCCTGTTGAGCCTATTAAAGCGACCTTCTACATGTGGTTGCCCACACCTCCCGGTGTCAGCTCCGCCGATTTCAGCAATCTCATGCTCGAGACCGCCGGTATAGTAGTACCGCCTGGTACCGCCTACGGTCCCGGTGGCGAAGGCTTCATTCGTATGTCGCTCTGCGTGGAAAAATCCAGATTGGAAGAGGCCTTCGATCGCATGGCCAAGCATTCCATCACTTACGATATGGCTAAAGCCAAGGTATAGAGGTCGGGAGCTTCCCAAATACATGCAAAAAGAGAAGCAGTACTCGGCAAAATCTATCCAAATCTTGCCCGGGAATCCGACTGCCACAGCCATCCATCAAATCCTCACCTGGGCGCTGGAAAACCTCGACAAACAAGTCGAAGTAATCTGGCCCTCGGCGACCAAAGGATCTGAATACAAACTCACCGCCCATGCTGACCCCATGGGTGGTGATCCAAAATGGGTGCTCAATGTCGCCTCCGCTGGTGAAACCAAATTGATCTGGGAATTCACCAGCTGCGACTCTTTGCTTGTTTTCAATCGCATCGAAGCTTCTCTGAACGAACGCGAAGGCACGACTCGCGTCAGCAATCAAGTCGCGGTTACAAAGGAGGATCAAGCCGAAGAGAAGGCCTTTTTCTATGTGCCGGAGGCCGTCACCAAGCAACGTTCGACCATCCCCATTCCAATGGTTGGACAGGAAAGCTCGCTCAACCGCTCGAGCACCGTGCTCAATGGAGATCTGGCCTTCGTCCAGATCAGCGCCCTGCTGCAATCCATCGCTCTGGCTAAAATGACCGGCCGCCTCGAAATCGATAGCGAAGAAGGGGCCGCCGAAGTTTTCTTCGAAAACGGACAGCCGCTCCACGCCAGCAGTCCCGGTCTCGAAGGAGCCGAGTGCGTTTATGAGCTGGTCACCTGGAAAGAGGGCCGTTTCTTTTTCCAACCGAAAGTACAGACCAAAAACAAAACTATCACCGACAATCTCGATTCACTGATGATTCAAGGTGCGCAGCTTTTCGACAAACATAGCTTCCTGAAAAATTCCGGTTTCAAAACCGATTGCGTTCTGCTCAAGACCCAGCACAATCTCGATGACGCCGCTCTGAAAAAAATCCTGGCACCGGCAATACCGGTTGCTTTCGCCCCGCAGCGCAAATTTTTCGACATGATCGACGATCGCTCCACCGCCGATGAATTGATCAAAAAAATGGAGCTGAAGAAGAGCGCCTGGGTGCCGATCATCTGCAACATGCTCAGTTGCGGACTGGCCGCTTTCACCAAGCCTCCGAAGCGCGGCAATCTGCCTCCGCTCGAACCAAAAGCGGTCGACTCGGCGGCCATTCAGTCGGTAATCATGTCATTGCGTCGCGGCGACACCGGCATGTTCAATTTCCCCGCCTTTCTCTACTTCCTCGAACAAGAATATTTCCGCGGCCACCGCTCCGGCAGCCCCATTTCGGTAATTGTTTTCGAGATGCGCGTCAAATCCGGACCAAACGGTGCCATACGCGAGCCTTTGCCGATTGGTGCTCTAAGAGAAGCGGTACTGCGCATATCGCAGACCAAGCGTCACAACGATTTGCTCGCCCACTATGAAGCCTTCGACTACGCTCTGCTCTGCCCCGACACCAAGGGTGAGGGCGCTCGGGTCTTTGCCAATCGCATCATGCAGGCACTGCTGAAAACACCACTTTCCACCGGTGTAGACGCCCGCTCCCTGTCACTGTCCTTTGGTGCGGCCTGCGTCCCCGAAGATTTCCTCGAACTCGGCCTCTTGCTCTCCGCGGCGGAAGCAGGCAAAGCCGCGGCTCTAGCCACGCCTGAAAAACCAATCGTCCTCTACCGCGACCTGCTCTCTAAAGACTGATTTTAGTAATACTGCTTGATCTTTTCTGTGTCGTTCTTTTCCCAACTGTAGCCACCCTGGACATTGGTGTCCGCTATATAGTCGGCGACGAATGAAACTGATTGACGCTGCGAACCGCTCGGAAAATTGAGCCCGGGATTGCCGTCGAGACTGCGCACCACTTCGTTCAGGGTGCCGTCGAAACGCGGATTGCCGGAGGAGGTGATGATCTGACCGAAGATATGATGATCGCGCGTGACCGTGACACGCATGGTGGCACGACCACGGTCGAAGGCAAGCTCCTGCCATCTCGCGTATATCTCGCGCGAAAGCTGCTGGTGCCAGGCGTCCCAGGCCACAGTCAGTTCTTTGGAACCACGCTCGGTGCCGATATCAAAAGCATTTTTATCGGCATTGCTGACCAGAGGCTGACTGGCGGAATTATCAAACTGGGCATTGCCAACAAGACCGCCCCCACCTTGATTGGCAAAACCGGCCAGGTTACGAGAGGGCGCTACTGGTGGCGCCGGTGGTGGCATATCCGAAGCCGATCCGTTCAGACCGGGACGACTGAGCCGACTCATCGCACCGTCGAGGCGCACACCTCCTTGCAAAACCTGGGCGGATGCAGGAGCGGTGAGCGAAACGGCGACAATGGTCGCGGCGAATAGCCAAGTTTGCATAATCTGACGATTAAGACGGGCCGACATGAGAGTTTCCTCTACGAATATCAAGAATCACTGACAGTATCTTAGGACGTTTGAAGGCCGGGACTGTTCCAGGCAAGAGGCCCTATTTTAGAGCGCTTAGCGGCCAAATATCAATCCCAGCACACTGCCGGCCACAGCACCGCGCAGAGCGCCGCTGCGCATACTCGAGTATCCGGTGGAACGACCGTAGCCGCCATATCCATATCCTCCATATCCGCCATATCCGCCGCCATAGCGATTGCCACCGAAGATGGCGCCGGTAATCGCACCAGCAGCGGCTCCGGCCAAACCAAATTCAACAGCGCGGGTAAGCCTGCGGTTCATCGAAGAGCCGGTGTGCGAGGAGAAGCCGCTGACTCCCGATCCGGAAGCGCTCGGTGCGTGGCTGTTGGCAAAAGGCGTCACGCCCGAGCCGGCCGCAGCACTGGCGATATTGCCACCGGCGGCGGCGGTCAAGCTGGCCAGGGCGTTTTGATAGGTAGTATTGTTCGGGTCGAGGGCGGAAGCGCGGGCCATGGCCGTGCGAGCGCGGCCAGTGTCGCCTTTGGCTTTATAGGCCTGACCGAGGGCAAATTGGACATCGGCGTCGCCGGGGGCTTCATTGGCCACCTGACCGAGTTCTGAGATAGCACCGTCATAATCGCCGCTCTTATATTTAACTGAAGCATCGTCAACCATGCCCTTCAAGCGAGCGCGGTCACCGCCACCAGAAGATGATGATGAAGATGATGAAGATGGAGACCCACCACTGTTTTTGGGCGCGCTGGCTATGGCCGGAGCGCCGCCTTTACCGCCGGCAGCGCCACGCTGACCGGACGAAAGCTTATTGGCGACAGAAGTGACGGTATCGCGCAAGTCTTGATCCTGGGGATTGATTCTCTGCGCCTGACGATAATCGGCCAGGGCCGCCTTCAAATCACCGCGGCCCTCGGCAATGACGCCGAGATTATAGTAAGCGTCGGCGTTATTTGGATCATTGCTGATGATTTTGCGAAAGGCCTGCTCGGCCTTATCAACTTTACCATCTGTATAGAGCTGCATGGCATCGGCCACAGCCTGGCTATTGTCTTGAGGAGCGCCATCGGCGGCGGCATAGCTGTCGGCGCCTTTAGCCTTATAAGCCGGTGCCGAAGCGGTTTTGCCCGAATTGGCGGAAGTGTCCAGAGTCGGAGCGAGCGGCGGTAAAAAGTCCGGAGAAGAGGCCCCACCCTTGCCGTAAGCGAGCGCCTTTTGAATAGCGGCGATGCGACTGTCGGTGCTGCCACTCTTGCTTTCGCCGAAGAGCTTTATCTCCAGCGCTTTTAGCCTGGCATCTTCGGACATGTTTTTGCGCGGCGCGCCGTAGATAACCTGCTCGAAGTTATCAAGTTTGTTATTGTCGAAACCAATGGGCGACGAATCGGCCAGGCTGGCAAGAGGGGACATAGTGATAATAGCCAGCGCCTGAGTGGCGGCCGTCAATATTTGCAGTTTTCTTTTGATAATCATGACGAACCATGCCTGTGGTTTCTGAATAGTTGCTTAGACGATAAGGAGACTGGCGAAGGCAATAAATAGAAGAAAAGCTCGACGAATTCAAGTGGGTATAAAACTGGTTAACAGGCTCTCTTATAATGCTACCTTACTATGAATTGGTCGATTGACTGAAGCTCGCCGATTGATTTTGCGTAACTAAGACTGACGTAATAAAAAGGGCAGGGTTCCGGCAGTCATTTTGGTCCTTTTTTGAGCGCAAAATAGAGTGAATGTGTTAGGGTAGTGCGTAATGAGAACAGCTTATGTAGCGGGTTTCTAAGCATACTGTTTTGATCTTGAAGTGAAACGCGTGGGGATTGTGTGAAGAACGAGATTAAATCGCTCCGTCTGAGTTTGAGTCTTGGATTAGCCTGCTTGCTTAGCCTGTCGGCATTGACCCTGAGCGGCTGCGAACATCAATCGACCGCCGGTAATACCAACGAGGACGGCAAAACATCGGCTCCGGACGACTCGACCCGAGTGGCGCGAGTCGATGGCCAGTGCATAATCGCCGTCGCTCCCGAGACAGAAAAAGCACTCAATTTGAAGACCAGCAAGGTGCAGATCCGTTCGGTTGATTTTGCCGTCAAAACCACCGGTGAAGTGCAGGCCAACGCCAATCTCACCACCCACGTCAATACGCCGGTAACAGGCCGCGTCACCGAGATTTTCGTCAGCATCGGCGACATCGTCAAACAGGGTCAGACGCTGATGCAGATGCACAGCCAGGATATCGAACAGGCAGAAGCGGATCTTCTCCAGAACGCTTCGCAAGTGCGCGCCGACCTCAAACGCGATCTACTCCAGATCGACTCCGACATCACGCAGGGGCAAGCACAGCTTGGCCTTTCCCAGAGCACTTTTATGCGCGTCAAAGGTTTGCTCGATGAAAAAATCGCATCGCGTGCCGATTATGAAGCAGCCAAAACTCAGTACGATAAAGACAAGATCAGCCTCGATGCACTGCAGACAAAAAGACAGGCCACGGTTTCGCTGTCCAAAGAGCGCATGACGTTGCTTACCGAGCCGATTAAACAAAAATTGAGACTGCTTGGCACATCGGACAAACAAATAGAAGATGTGATCCGCACCGGCGAAATCAATCCGGTCGTGCCAATCGTTTCCCCGGAAACCGGCATCGTCACCGAGCGACTGATCAACGTCGGCGAACTTGCCGATCCGACCAAACCACTCTTCACCATCGCCGATTTCACGTCGGTCTGGCTGAAAGCTGACGTATACGAAAAAGACATATCCAAGATACGCGTCGGTGAGCCGATTCAACTGCAAGTGGACAGCTTCCCCGGCGAAAAATTCTCGGGCAAACTCAATTATGTATCCGATTCTGTCAATCCCGACACACGGACATTGATGGTCCGCGCCGAAGTGCCCAATCCGGGCAGCAAATTAAAGCCAAAAATGTTTGCCCGGATGCGCATCTTCACAGGCAACAGCCAGGTTCTCACCATCGAAAAGAGCGCCGTCCAGGATGCCGATGACGATAAGGTCGTCTATATCCCGATGGGCAACGGCCGTTTCCGTGAGCAGAAAGTCAAACTAGGCGGCGAATCTGGCAATCTAGACGAAGTCGTCGCCGGCGTACACAATGGTGAACCAGTCGTCATAAACGGCAGTTTCGAATTACGCTCGGAAGCGCTCAAACAGACAAATTGAGCTTCAGCGGCGGCAGTCTTAATTATTTCCCACAGGATCCTTTAACCGCTCCTTAAGCAGGGCGAAACTAGACTTGTTTGAGAAAGGGAACTTCAGACAGTTTCAATGGTCTGACCTTCTAGAACAAACCGGAGAGAAGGACTAAGGATTAAAGATTATGGAATATGCCCTTGGATTATCGCTGACCGCGATCGGCACATTTCTGGCGATCTGGATAAATGATACTTTTGCCTTCGGCGGCGAATTGCCAGAAGACGCGCAGAAACAGATGCACAGCCACTAAATATGGTGGCGGCAATAATCTTGCTGCCGACAGCGGTCTACTTAATTGCTGCAATCGACGCCTTGCGCTCGGCGGCTTCACCGCTTAACGTGCCCGCTTCAAGATTCTGAGCACCAAAGCGTACCTCAACAATCGTGCCCTCGGAAGCGCGAGCACTGCGAATGTTGACTAGAGCATCATGCGAATTGGCAATCTCGCGCACGATCGCTAGACCAAGGCCACTACCCGAAGATTTGACGCCGGCATTTTCCTCCGGCACTCTGTAAAAGCGCTCGAATACCCGCGAACGCTCGGGCTCGGGAATACCGGGGCCATCGTCCTCGACTTCGAAGATGCGCACACGCTCATCTGGAGCGGAGACGCGCACGGTGATCCGGCCGCCGTTCTGGGTGTAGCGGATGGCATTTTCGACAAGATTGGAACAGAGCTCGTGCAGGGCCCAACGGTCGCCGAGCATAGTCGTCGGCTCTTCCGTGCCCTCGAAGCCGATGTCGATATTGCGCTCGACCGCTTGCGGCACAAGCTCGCCCATGACCGCTTTGGCCACATCCGAGAGGTCGAGCATCGACCAGCGGCTCGGATCTTGCGCCTCCGGACCGGTCCTGGCCAGGGTGAGCAATTGATTGGTCAGACGTGTGGCCCGGTCGGCACTGGTGCGGATCTGAGTGAGGGCATGCTTGATATCGCTCGGGTCGGTCTGGCGCAGAGCCAGCTCGGTCTGAGTCTTCAGCCCGGCCACCGGCGTGCGCAATTGATGGGCGGCGTTGGCGACGAACCTTCTCTGCGCTTCGATATCGAGGTGCAGTCGTTCGAGAAGACCATTGATAGCACTGACCAGGGTGCGCACCTCACGCGGTACATTTTCTTCCGGAATCGGTCCGAGATCATGGGGAGTGCGTGCCGCCACGGCGTCACGCAAATTGTTCAAAGGCGTCAATCCACGCCGAATACCGAGAAAAATGGCCAGGCCAATACCAATGACGATCAATAGCTGCGGGGCGACGACGCCAATCAAAATCTTATCGGCAAATTCTTCTCTGGCGTGCAGCGTTTCAGCGACCTGGATGATCGCCTTGCCGCCAGACTGCGGTTCGCGAAAAAGCAGGGAGGCGATGCGCACTTCCTCACCGCGGATACGGCCATAGGCAAATTCCGGCTCGCGCTCATTGAGATCGCTGACGGCGCCAAATTCACTCCCCGGAATTCTGGTATCACTGGCGATGACATCGCCATGGCTATCTTTGACCTGATAATAGAGTCTGTCCTTGACGTTGTCTTTTAAAATCTCGAGAGCGACCGGCGGCAAGTCGACTACGACTCGACCATCCCGGCTGACGATATGGCTGGCGATGGAATGCACCGAATCGACAAGGGCCTGGTCGTAGCCTTCGGTGGCAAAGGCGATCGCCAGGCCGTATGTGACCAGGGCGCCGACCAGCCAGAGCACCAGTACTGGTATCATCAACCAGTAGAGAAGTTGCCGACGCAAAGATGGTGTTGTTTGTTTTTCAGTCATGTTCGACACTTTCCGAAAGCAAATAGCCAAGGCCGCGGATAGCCTTCACCGAGACACCATAGGGCTCGATTTTTTTGCGCAGACGGTGAATATTGACCTCGATGGCATTGTGAGAAACTTCTTCACCAAATCCGTACATATGCTCGATCAATTGTTCTTTATTGACGACATTGTTGGCGCGCAGCATCAGGACTTCAAGCAAGGCCAGCTCGCGGGCGGATAGATCGATCAATTCATCGTTGCCGGTGACCCGGCGGCCGACAGTGTCCAGCTTCAGGGCACCATAGGAGACCTCCACTTCGCCGGCGGCCATCTGCCGACGGATCATCGCCCGGATGCGCGCCTCGAGCTCGGGCAGGTCGAAAGGCTTAGTCAAATAATCGTCAGCGCCAAAATCCAGACCCATGACCCGATCTTCGAGGCGGTCTCGGGCGGTCAATATCAGCACCGGCAGAGTCTGCTTGCGAGCCCGCAGGCGACGCAAGACTTCCAGTCCGTCCAGTTTCGGCAGACCGAGGTCGAGGATTAACAAATCGAAAATATTGGACGCCAGCGCCAGATCGGCGTCGGCACCGCTCATGATCTGATCGACGGTGTATCCGGCTTGCCTGAGGGCTTTGGATATACCATCGGACAATATTTCATCATCTTCGACGAGCAAAAGGCGCATAGTTGATTAGTATAGCCTCAAAATCAGCAGCACAGTAAGCTCGGTGTAAGCTCCCGCGGTTAAGATACTTTCTGAATTGAACTTTTTAACAGTGAGAGAGTAAATGGAGACACCGGCATTTAGACGGACGAGCATAAACCCGGAAGCGCGAGTCGGAGCCCTGCTTTTGCATGGCCTCACCGGCATCCCTAAAGAAATGCGGCCGATCGGCAAAAAGCTCGAAGCAGCCGGCGTCAAAGTAAGCGCACCGATGTTGCCCGGGCACGGCGCAGGCTACCAGGAAATGCTCGAAACGACCTGGCAAGACTGGGTGGAAGGCGCCCAGAAGGAATTTGACCTGCTCGCCCAGGAGTGCGACCGGATCGTTGTCGCCGGACTTTCGATGGGAGCGATTCTGGCCATGATCATCGCCAGCCGCAACGAAAAGGCAGCCGGCCTCGGCCTGCTCTCGCCAACGATGAAATACGACGGCAATGGTGCCAGCAAATACTCAGTCTTACTACCTCTCGTAGATTATTTCCCTTTCCTCGGCCGCTGGTGCTACTGGACCGAGCAGCCGCCCTACGGCCTGAAAGATCCGCGTCTGCAAAAGATGATCACGCGCCAGCTAGAAAAGGCAAGCAAAGGGGAAGGCAGTGACTTTGGCCTTTTCCGCACTTATGCCTTCAGCTTGCGGCAGCTCGATCGCATGGTCAAATACTGCCGCAGCGCCGCCCCGCATGTAAAATGCCCGACCCTTGTTTTGCACAGCCTGGAAGACAGCCTTACGTCTGAAGCTAATGCCATCGAGGTTTACCGTATGATCGGCAGTCGCGATAAGCGCATGGTTTTGATTTCTGGCTGCGATCACGTTCTCACCCTCGACCTGCGCAAGGAAGACGTGGCCAATCATATGCTCCAACTGGCTATCGACGCCAGTTATTATCAACCAGGCAAAACCGACGAAAAAGTGACTGCTTATCCCAAGCCGATCTTCTCGCCCACCTAATCGGCTTCGTCCTTAAGATCGTTTTTTGCATCGGTCGCCGCAGCGGCCTTACCCAAGATGTGCAAATTGTAGTAATTGATCAAATCGTCATCGAGTGTGGACCAGTTGATGCCACGCGCCACCCGGGCGTATATCAAATTGACCAGTGGATTGGCGTGGCGGCAATAATTAGTGAGAGGCACCATGACGTGACCAAGGTCGAGCTTGGCACGATAGCCGGTCTGACCGCTCTGCAATTCGAGACAATGCTGACTGTAGGCAAAATTGAGCGCCGCTTCGAACTGTCGGAAATAGAGGAATGTTTTTCCGGCTCGAGCATAATCGAGACCGATGAATTTGTTAATCAGACGATCGCCGAGCTTAAATACCAGCATAAAAGTGAGCATACGACCGTTACTACGATCTCTTTGCAAGATAAACCAGGCCGGCTCTGTATCGCGGATCTTCTCGAAAAACTCGATCGAGAGACGCTCAAATTTTGTTTTGCCTCTGTCATACGTCTGCATAAACAGGGCAAATAATTCAGCCAGCTCGGCGTCATCCGGCCGTTTCACATAGCTAGTTTCGAGATCGAGAATCTCTTTTGACTTGCGCAATTTTTTCTTAAAATTGTAGCGATGGCTGCGCGTCATCGAAGCCAGATAATCGGCGAAACTCTGGCCATAAAGCTTAATCACCGTGCCTGGATAACTGACGATGCGGAAAAACTTCTGAGCGCCCGTGACAGTATCGAGGGCGGCCTCGGCCCCCTCAGGACAATCCTTGAACACCACCATTGGTGCCTTGAGCTTGGCGGCACGCGCGCACACTGCCTGCGCCAGCGGACCGACGACATCGATCAAGGCGACGTCGGACAGAAGACCAATCGTGCCCTCATCGGCGCAGGGCGAGCCAACAAAATACGTACGCTGAAAACCGATCTGGGGAAAAAGACGCGCCCCGATCTCAAGCAAGTTTGCCAGCGCCGGCGGTGCCACAAGAGACATCGGTACGTCATGCAAAAAGCAAGGGGCGATGCCTACGGCCACCTTGTCCCGCTTAATCAGGGCATAGCTAAATTTAAATTGATCGCTGAGGCCGCAGGTTTCCAGAGTCTTATACCAGAAGAGTCCTTCCAGGGGTGCCGGGAAACAACGCGCCCAGAGTTCGGCATCGATATCTTCGTAGCTTTCGACAAATTCAATCTCGATCATTTGCGAACCCATGATTAGGAGCGACTGACAGCCTCAAACAGCAAGCAGTGCCGTACCGGCCAATATAGAAAGGACTCCCAGCCAGCGCACTCGTCCAACCGCTTCTCCGAGAAAAATACTGGAGAGCAGCGCGACACCAACAAAGCAGAGACTGCCCATCGGAAAAGCGACGCTGACATCGAGCAGATGCAAAACGGATGTCCAGAGAAAAATCTCCAGACCATAAAAGACAACGCCGAGCCCTTTCCAGACGACCGACTGCTTCAGCATGGCCGTCCGCTCGGCAAAAGCGCGGTAGGGCTCGACCAGCAAGGCCGGACCACCACTGGCGCCAATCTTGAGGCAGACCTGGGCCAGACTTTCGACAGCCATGGCGATCAAGACGAGCAGGATACCGGTAATTTTCATCAGCCGCCTTCGCTCTGCGCTTTTGTGCTGTGCGACGTACGACTGATCAAATAGACCCCTAGAAAAATGAACAAAACGCCGGCCACACGGGAGGGCGTCAACTGCTCGTGCAAACCAAAGCTCGATATGGCGAGCACGGTGATATAGCTCAAAGCGGTAAATGGTTGGGCAAAACTCAAGTCGGCTTCAGCCAGGACGCGCAACCAGTTGAAGAGCTGAGCGGCAAAAGCAGTCATGGCCATGTAAAAGTAAGGATTGACGAGAGCCGCCAGGGCAGTCGCTTGCAAGGATGCGTTTTCAGGCACTCCAGCTACAGCCAGCTTCCATAAAATTTGAATGACCGTGTCGAGAACAATCGCTAAGACAATGCCGACAATGACTGATCTTGGGATTTTGGCTACAGACTCCATATGGCAATTTTACTCTCTAGGCATAAGCAGATCCACTTTTATATGACACTTGTGCGGCCAGCAAATACAAAACGTTTTAATAGAGGAGCAGGGCGGAAGCGCTCTTCGCCGGCGGCAAAGCGATTCTCGAGCAAAGTCAGGCAATCTTTGAGACCGATCTCGGCGGCCATGGCCAGCGGACCGCGCCTCATGCCAAGACCTGCCATCAATGCCGGATCGAGATCTTCAGGCTGACAGATGCGCTCTTGCATGACTAAAAATGCTTCATTGATCATCGGCAAAAAAAGTTGTGCCCCGTCAAATGCGGGGAGGACAGCAATATCCTTAGCGCTTTTTTTGCCGGTGGCATCGCTATCGGCTTTAATACTGGCGAGCAATGGAGTCAGGGCCGGATTGACTCCTTGTCTTTTGCGAGTCTCGGTATCATAGGTATAGAAGCCGGCCTGAGTCTTAGCACCGAGTAGATTTTGTGCCACCATCAGCGGTAGCACAGCCGGCACGGCGAAACGCTCGCCGTATTCTAAATAATTGAAATTTGCGACAGCCAGGCCGATATCGGCACCGTTCATATCGCGCAGGGCAAGCGGGCCAATAGGCATGGCAAAATCCTGAGCAGCCTTGTCGATCTCATCGACGCTGGCCCTACCGTCCTGCAAGGTGTAGAGAGACTCGTTCATATAACGGCCGAGCAAACGATTGACCAGAAAAGAAGCGCACTCTTCGACGCGCACGCTGAGCTTACCCAGGGAAGCGCCAAGCTCAAGAGTGGTCTTGACTGTGTCATGCGATGTCTCGAGACCGGGGATCACTTCGACGAGCTTCATGATATGGGCGGGATTGAAGAAATGCATGCCGACGACCTTATCGGCACGTCTGGTGAAATTGGCGATCTGACTGATCGAAAGACTCGAGGTATTGGTAGCGAGAATAGCGTCGACATTGCACCATTGATCGAGCTGTTCGAAAATTTCCCTTTTTATGTTCAGTGCTTCGGGTGCTGCTTCGATCACAAAATCAGCTTCGGCAAAACGACTGAAATCAAGAACGGGCTCGATCAGGGTCCTTTGAGCAGCGGCTTCAGACTCGCTCAGCAAGCCCTTTTTGACCTTACCGGCCAGGAAACGATCGACATTAGCCAGACCGCGGTCGAGGAAAGATTGCTCGGTTTCTTTGAGCAGCACTTTCAATCCAGCACCGACGAGTGCCACCGTAATTGATGCGCCCATTGTGCCGGCGCCGACCACTGCTACTTGCGAAATCTGCATATTCTTTGATCCTCAACCTCTGATTTTTCTCATAAAGAAGTGCTTGTCATCAAGCTTTTGTCTTCTCGAGCCACCTTTCTCCCAGCCCTATATAAAGATAGCCCCTTGGATTCTCCGGGTCGCCAAAATTGCCACGCCGATAGAAAAGTCTCAACGGTTATCAATGCTGGATTTACGGCAAATCCAGAATTAATCGCTTGACATCCAAACCTAATGTTAAAAGGGCATAGCTTTCTTTCAAACATTCGTTAGAATATTTGCACAATAAAGCTTGTTAACCGAGCTCGACCAAATTCATCCAGTCACAGGAAACAACGCTCAAGGCTTAATCAAGCCGGGAGGCGACTTTGCTCGCTTATTTAGTGATCTCAGTTGAACTAGCCATTTTATATACCGTGTTCTGGTACGTCTTTTTGCGCGAACCAAAACCTTATCGCATCAAAGGCAATGCCTGGGGTGCGTATGATGGCCCGACTCAAGAAACTGATGCGAGCATAAAAAAGTTTGCCCTGTTAAACAATGACTGGCCCAACCAGGCCCACAATGACAACTGCAATTGCCAGGCCGACCGGTCATATGGAGACAACCAGGCATCTAGAGATGCGAAGAACCGCACGGCTAGCGCTATTTACGAAGAGTGGAATGTACCCCTCACGGCCGGCGAATTGATTCGTAGCCAGACAAGAGGCGTCGAGCGAGTCAATCGCGACTGCCAGGATAATCTGCAACGCCTTCAAAATTCTTTCAGCGCATCCCATGGCCAGCAAGCAGCCCATACCTATAACCACAGGCCAGCCGGCTATGCTCCGGGCAATCCGACCGAGCAGTATCGAGCCAGGCCGAAAAGCAAAACTTTGCCCGGTTTTCTGGCAGAATTAGGGGACAAATTGAATCGCATCAATGTCAAGCTTCCCTAAATCTCTCCGGCCCTGAATGACGACAAAAAATTTAGTCGAAATCCGCAACCTGGCTAAGCACTTCCCGATTCGCAAGGGATTTTTCAATAAGCAGGTCGGCGCCGTGCGCGCCCTCGACGGCATCAATCTCGACATCATCGAAGGCGAGACGCTTGGCCTCGTTGGCGAATCGGGATGCGGCAAATCCACCCTCGGGCGAGTCATGCTGCGCTTAATGAGCGCCACCAACGGACAGGTGAGCTTCGACGGCAACGAAATCATGCAACTCGACAATGCGCAGATGAAGCCCTTGCGCAAACAAATGCAGATCGTTTTCCAAAATCCTTATGCTTCTCTCGACCCGCGTATGTCGATCGCTCAAATACTGGCCGAGCCTCTGGAAGTGCATAACACTTTCAAAGGCGACAATAGCGCGCTCAAAGCAGAAGTAGCACGATTGATCGAGTTGGTCGGCCTCTCTAAAGAAATGCTCGAGCGCTATCCGCACGAATTTTCAGGCGGGCAGAGGCAACGCATCGGTATAGCTCGCGCTCTTGCTCTCAAGCCACGATTGATCGTAGCCGACGAGCCGGTGTCGGCTCTCGACGTCTCGGTACAGGCGCAGATTCTCAATTTGCTCATGGACCTGAAAAAGGAATTCAGCCTCACTTATCTTTTTATCGCGCACAACCTCGATGTCGTGCGCTACATCTCTGATCGCATCGCCGTCATGTATCTCGGTCGCATCGTCGAGATCGGACCATGCCTGGAAGTCTATGGCAAGCCTCTCCATCCCTATGCCAAAGCTTTGATTTCAGCGGCGCCGGTACCCGATCCGGATTTCGATCGCAGCCATCGCGTTTTATTGCAGGGCGACCTGCCCAGTCCGGCCAAGCCTCCACCCGGCTGCCCCTTCCACACGCGTTGCCCGATCGCCCGCGAGCGCTGCAAAGTCGATGTGCCGCCCCTGCGCGAAATTACGCCCGGACACCAGGCCGCCTGTCATTTTGCCGAAGAACTTTTAAACGCTTGATTGAGCGCCAACTTTTGAAAAGCTAATCAGCGCGGCTTGAGATCGGTGATGCTGCCGTCGGCGCGTTGCCACTGAGCGCCGAAGATGCCCTTCTCGACTATTTCGCCGTAAACGGCAAAGACGCATTTGCCGACACCGAACTCCGCTTCTTCGAGGAGAGGCTGGGTCCATTTTCGCAAAGTCAAAATACGCGGCTCGGACCCTGTCACCACCCAGACCGGATAGCCGGTCTTGAGAAAAGCACGAATTTTCGGCTCCCAGTGACGAGTCTGGCGAAAGTTACCGGTATCGATTTCGAGCAGGATGCGCACCGGCGTCGGATCTTCCACACCATACACAAAAGAAATGGTGGCATCGGCCTGTTCTTCGGCAGCGGTGACATCGGAGGCGAGCTCCTTCCAAAATTCGCGACCAGTGGTAAATTCCAGAGTGTTGATTTCACCTCGGCTTTCGGCGTCGCGCAGGGCGAGACGCACGTCAACGAGACGCAAAAAATGTTCCTTGTGATAAGTGTGCGGCGGCCCGGTCGGAATAGTTTCCCAGGAGATGCCGCGGTGCTGTTCCAGAGATCGCGCGCCGGCCGCTGTCAAAAAGTAGATAAGTTCCGGCCTGCCACGGCCTTCCATGCGCCCGGAAGACGATGCTCCCATAAAGCCGGATTGCTGTAGACGCCGCATGCGCTTGCGCGCCGTCTCATAACTGATATCGGAAAAGCAGAGCTTGGCCAGTTGACTGGAAGATACGGTGCGATGCAAATAAAGCTCGAGCAGAGCTTCTACGTCGCGGGGCATAAGCACCACGCTTTTCTTCTTGCCCTTGGCCTTGTTCAGACGATCGAGTTTACTGCCGACCTGATTGCCTGATTGCGACTGACTTTCCAAGAAAACTCCCATTGCCTTTGCCTTTTTCTTCAGGCCCTTCACGGACAGAAACCGGACCTTGCCAAGCGACTTGCGCAGAGCGGCCCCGGGGCCTACCGATTTAGTACCCCTTAAATAATAGATTCTAGAGCACTTGCCCCCGATAGTCACATCTTAAAAACGTCGCCTAAATTGGTGGCAAAAAATGACATTCGGCGCGGCAAATAGCCTGGATGAGCCATCTAGCGGGGCATTTCACTATTTTACAACCGTCGCCAGGGGCTCGTTTTTAGGGCTCGCCCCGAGATATGGGACCAAAAATGCAGTTAAAAGAGTAGTAAGACTCGATACCGCAATCAGTGGCATTAGCTCCTTGTGAAAAATGCGCTCGTAGAGAAAACCCCCAAGAGCGATCGAGCCTTCCATGGCGAGATTTAAAACAGCGATTTGAATGGCCATGGCGCTGGCGGAAAGTTCTTTCGGACTGACATCGGCTGCCAGGCCGTAAATGGCAAGAGTGGAGACCATGAAGACGAAGCCGCGACAAAGCTCGATCGCTATCCCCGAAAGGGGTGTAGAGAGAAGCAGATAAGAGAGCGCGCTGGAGCCTCCCATAACAACCAGCACATAAGTGGAATTGCGCCGCTGGAAATAATCGGCGAGGCGATAGCGAAAGGCAAAGGAGCCAAGCAAACTGCCGGCGCTGGTGCAGGCGGCCAGAGCGCCTATCCACGATTGCGTAAATTTGAGTTTGTCGCATTCGTAGAAATAGAGACTGACGCCGAGATTGGGACTGAGATTCCAGAAAATGAGGAAGGCTAAGGTGACTAGATATGGTTTCGAGCTGGCCAGGCGCTTGAGACTGGCAAAAAAAGAGGGCTGGGAATGAGCGGGGAGCGGCGGCGATTCTTCAAAATCAGAAGCAGAGCTGCGATCGATGATGGCAAGAAAATGGCGCAGCACAAAGGGCAGACAGAGAAGAGGCAAGGCGGACAGCGTGAGAGCCACAGTGAGAGCGGCTACAGCAGGCAATCTCGAGCAGAGCTGACCACCGAGATAAACGCTGACGATATTGGCGCAGCTGTAGGCCACGGCCTGCTGACCAAAATAAAGCCTGGCGCTCTCGTTCATATGCGAGCGGTCCACGGTCATGGCGACAAAAACGACCGTGGCAAAGGCGATGCAGAGGCCGGCAAGAGAGACAAGACCGACCAAGAGCGGCAGCAGAAGTGCAGATGGCCCGCGAGAGGCGACGGCCATGAGAATTAAGGCAAGGGCCAGATAGGCGCTGGCGGCCAGGAGATGGACCCAGGTGAGAAATATCCGCCTGGCCGGCCCATTCCTGGAAAAACGCCCGCAGTCGCTGACCAATCCATATATAGGTTTGATCACCCAGGGCAACATCAGCAATGAGACGGCAAGGGATACGCTGGCCGCGTCAAGCCTGAGAGCCCCTTTCAAAAAATTGTTCAGGGGCTGGGCAATCAGACAGAAGTGCTGCGAAATACCCTGGACGATATAAGCGCTAATGAAGAGCCGGCTGGTCGCCGAGCGATTTTTCGGCGGAGCAATTTTTGTTGCTTGAGGTGAATTTGTGCTCATTGCCCTTAATGTTTGGCCATGCAATTAACCAGACTGGTTCTTTAGATCTACACTTGCGGAGTCAAATGCGATCCATTCTCAATAACGAATAGATCAACGGTGATTTCGGAACCCCAACGTTGGTCCCGCTTCATCGAGGAAGAAGCAACCCCAGCAATAGACTCTTCCGCTGACTGAGATGTTAAGCAGCTCTAAAAGAATATTGCGACTATTCTCATTGGACCCCTCTCATAATCCAAAAATGGAAACCATTTTCAGTTAGTATATACGACGGCAACAGAGAGACAATTTAGTGTTAGACAATATCTCGCAGCTAAAAAAAATCGACAGTCAGTGGCTCGATCAAGTCGTCCACGAACTTACGCAAGTCTCTCTGTCCCTGGCCGCCCGGGGAGCATCAGAAAATTTGCCAAGCACAGCCGAAGGACAAGATCTGGAAGCGCTCTGGCGCGAACCGTATCCAGAGTATGGATCGGCTGGGCTAAAAGTAGCCACGCTTCTCAATCCTACCGGTGAGCAAGAAAATTTCGACTACCGCGATTGTCGCAGTCCGGCCGTCACCCCCCTGCTTTTGCAAGTGCCGACTATCCATGATTTTTTCAAAGCAAGCGGTTTTCAGATTATGGGTTCACGCTTATTGCGACTCGATCAAGGTACCTTCCTGCATGAGCACCGCGACTTCGTCTATCTGGAAGAAGTACCCCGCTTTCGCCTGCACATACCTCTGATCACCAACGACCGTGCCTTCATCACCAGTCCCGGCCTAAATGTGCATTTCGAACGCGGCTATCTCTGGAAATTAGATCCCAAAGAAACAGTCCACAGTGCCTGCAATTTCGGCAGCGCACCGCGCATTCACTTGATGCTCGACTGCTACGTCAATGAGCCTCTGGCGCAACTTTTGGCGGGACAATCCCTGGACGATCGACTCAAACACAAATTGCCGCCATTTACAAAAGCGAAAAAAGATCAGTTGATGACGGAAGCTCGCGGTCTTCTGGCGAAAGGCATGAATGGCGCCCCTGAGCTTGTCACTGCTGCCGAAGAAGTCTTACTGCGCACTTTTTGCCAGTACGACCTGAGAGCCTACAGCGCCGATTTGACTACATACGATCTGCTTTTCGAACTCTACGCGGACGCCAGTCTGGCGGCGCGCAAAATCTACTGGCAAGAGCGGCTCAGCGAAGTGTATCCGCCCGCGCAATCGCAGAAAGAAAGCAAAGAAAAAGGTCTCTTGATAGCACGATGATTAAACACATGCTCAACTTCTCCGTGCACAATCAGTCACTGGCGCCATCGTATTCGGTGCCGGAACTGGACCAGTATCAGAGCCAGAAAAACATCCAGGTAGTCTCAGCCAATAAAGATCCGCTCTTTTTTGGCCGAGACTGCATCAATCAAGGCGATTGTCTGAATGCGGATGGAGCGGCGGCTCACCGCCAGTTTTTCGCCCTGCGCCTGCAAACGGCCCTCGCTTATAGCGCTAATTCCGGAAAGGCTGAGCAAAGGGCTGATTGTCCGACATATTTTCCAGGAGCGGTCATACCCTCGGCCGGTGGCGCTCACTGCAAAGAATTTGAACGCGGCAATTTGCTCTTCGACCAATTTCAACATCTGCTCAGCTTCGATAGCGAAATGCTGACCCGAATAAGCGCTTATCCATCCCGTCTAATGGCAGGCCAGACAGTACTGGCTGATCCGCCTCTCTCACGCCTCTTCTGCCAGGAAGCAAACTGGGCAGAGCCCTGGCTCTGGCAATATATCGAAGCACCCAAGCTCTACTTTGTCCATCAAGCACCCGCCGAGGCCGGCCCTGAGCTCCAGGACCGATTGGCCGCCGAAAAGTGTGCCACCGCCCTCGGTGCGCTTCACAGCGCCTGCGAAAATCTACTAACCCGAAGCGTCGAGGCAAAGTACAGCGACGCAACACTGACCGCTCTTTTTGCCTTGATTTCCAATGCCTGGTTCAGTCCGAGCTCCGGTATCGCCCCGGTCTCCTGGGATAGCTCGGCCCTGGCCGAAGCGCGCCTGATGCTCGAACGTCAGATCGATCAAGAAAAAGCCGTAAATGCAGAAAATCTTTTGCCCTTCCTCTTCGAGCTCGAGGCGATAGTCAGCCATGTCAGCCTCGGGGAAAGGAGAGAAAGCTTCGCCAGCGGCGTCTTTGCCGGCAATTTCATCGATGTCTCGCTTGCACCTCTGACGAGTATCAAAGCGACCGAGTTTTGCGTACGCGAAAGACTTTTTGATGAGGTGATCAATCTCTCCAGTCGCGGCTTCGCCCCGGTCGTGATCAATGAGTATGGCCTGGTCGCCGACGGCAATCATCGCCTCACCGCAGCCTACGTCTGGAACATACTCAAATACGCCCAGGATCTGGAATGGTCTTTGGACAGCATCGAATTTCAAAAACGAATCGCCGCCTTCCCGGCCGCTGTCGAAGCCGGACTGCTGAACAACGGCACGACAGTAAGTCCGGTCTCTATTCATCAGGCCCTCGGCCACCTGGCCTCCTTCCTCTGCCGCCCGGACTGGCGCGCGCGTCTGACGACTTACACCAGACCACTGCTCAAGCGTCATGATTTTATCCATGAACTACCGGTGGTGCTGCTCCCGGAATATCTCTCCGGTGCGGTGGTCAAATCGCTATACGACGAAGGCAAGAAAGTCGAACGAGCCTGCCCGTCGATTTATCAGGCCATGTCACTGAACGAGCATCTGGTTTTGCCGCCACGCGCCTCCTATCATTTCACCGACGCTGCCCTCTTGCCCTGGTTTACGGTCCTGAAGAGCAGTAGCGGCGCAGTCAACCATCGCACCGGCCGATTCGGACGCCGGGCCAGAATTATTCCCAACAAGAAGATATAAGCAGGAGGAAACAAATGAGAATTGCATTTTTAGGTAAGGGTGGTGCCGGCAAAACAACCACCGCCGCAGGTTTTATCCGCTACGTTGCCAAACGCTACCCTTATGTCCTGGCCGTAGATGCCGACGTCAACGCACATCTAAAAGGTGCCCTGCACGTAGACGGCCTGGAAGATGCCGCATACGAACTGGGTGAAGTGCGTGGCGAGATCATCGAATATCTCAAAGGCGAACGGACCGACTTGAACGGTCGCGATATGGTCGGCACAACTCCGCCCTCGCTCAAATCAAACTTTATCAATGTCTCGCCCACCGACCCGACCATTGCCAAATACGCCCGCACCAGTGGTGATGGCAAACTGGCCCTCCTCACAGTCGGCACCTATAAGGAAAGCGATGTCGGCGGAGCCTGCTACCACGTCAAACTCTCGGGTTTGCAAGCCTTTTTCCACCACCTGCTCGACGGAGCCGCCGACATAGTCGTCGCCGATACGACAGCCGGTACCGATAACGTCGCCACATCGCTATCGATTGCATATGACATCAATGTCTTCGTTGTCGAGCCCACCAGAAAATCCCTGCAAGTCTATCTGGACTTCCTGGAAGTGGCTCCTCATCTAGCCGAAAAGACTTATGTCGTGGCCAATAAAGTGGACAGCCTTGAAGATGAGCTCTTCATCCTCAAGCACGTCAGCCGCGAAAAATTGCTCGGTCTCGTGCCCCAATCGCGTCATCTGAAGCGCTTCGAACAGGGCAAAAAAGAAGCTCTCGAAGATTTTATGAAAGAGCAAGAAGGCGTCTTTGCCAGAGTGCTTGAGACCCTCAAAGCCAAACCACGCAACTGGGAAAACTATCTGGCAAGCTTGCGCGCCACCCATACAAAGGTCTGTCGCGACTGGCTCGATGAGTATTACAACCAGAAATTGGACGATGGCCTCGACAGCGATTTCACCTATGAAAAAGCCATCGCCGCCGGTAAAGCCAGGCAACTGATCGCAGTCTAATCTCGAATATCTGTGCGCGGATTTTCCGCTCTTTGTCCAACTCTTGCAACAGGCAAAAAACATGTCGTTTACCGAAACAAAAACAATCGAAGTCGATGTCGAGACTCTGACCAAAGCGGCCCAGTCCGGCCAGTCGAGTCCGGCCACTAAAATAGCCAATATCAAGGCCCTGCCTTTGACTCCAATTGTGCACGATACGGTGCGGCGCTTCCTCGGCGAAAAAGAGCTGCTCTTTACTCTGGCGTCGGCTCTTGGCAGTCCGCTTAATATCCTCTTCCCCGACACAGTCGAAGAAAACGTTCAGCGCTTCAACGCTACATTTAAAAAGCTCGGAATGATCGGCAAGGTGTTTTTTGCCCACAAATGCAATCAGTCCGATTCGATCGTCCGTCGTCTCGCTCTCACCGATGCCAATCTTGACGTCAGCTCGGCCGGGGAACTGCGTCACGCGCTGGGAGCAGGTTTCGACGCGACGAGAATAGAAGCGACCGGACCGAAGAACCGCGAATTTATTGCCCTTGCCGTCCAGCAGGGCGTGACGATCGCCGTCGATTCGTTGAGTGAACTGAAAGCCGTCGTCGAACTGCGCGCCAAATTGAAAGTGAAGAAGGCGAATAAGATCCTGCTTCGCCTTTCCGGCTTCGAAGCCAATCACAGCAAATTTCTCAATAAAGGCAGCCGCTTCGGCATACCGATCAAGACAGTAAAAGAAGCCTTCGACATCCTCGAAGCCAACCGCAAAGAACTCTTCTTACTCGGATTTTCCTTCCACCTCGATACGGTAAGCGTGCTCGAGCGCGCCATCGCCATCGAAAATTGCCTCGAGCTCTTCGAAGAGGCGCTCGGTCGCGACTTCGAGCCTCGCGTCCTCGATATCGGCGGCGGCTACAAAGTCAATTATTTGCAAAACGAAGACGATTGGAACGCCTATGTCAGCGCCCTCAAAGAAGCGGTGCTCGGCACCCGTCCTTCGATGACCTGGCACAACAATGCCTTCGGCCTGTCATCTGACAAGGGCAAACTCAAAGGCAATTTCAACAGCTACAGCTACTTCGACACCCAGACCGGCGGCGACTTCCTCGATGAATTGCTCAGTCAAAAATTTGGCAATCTGGGTGATGCCACGGCAGCTTCTATTTTGCGCGACAACATGATCGAGCTCTGGATCGAGCCTGGTCGGTCACTGGTCGAACAGACCGGCATCACCATCGGTCGCGTCAACAGCATCCGCAGCTCGAGCCGGGGAGAACCGATCGTCTGCTTGAACATGAAGCGTCAGGACATCTCCTTCCTTGACCAGGAAGTTTTCGTTGATCCTATTATAGTCAGCCGAGACAGCGCTCCCGACGAATCGGCAGACAAGGCAGTACAACCGGTCGGCGTCTATTTCGCCGGCAATCTCTGCCTGGAATCGGATCTGATCTACCGCCACCTCACTTATCTCGATCGTTTGCCACAGGAAGGCGACCTCGTCGTCTTTGTCAATACGGCCGGATACTTCATGGATTTTTCCGCCACCACATCAATCATGCATCCGATCGCTCAAAAAGTAGCCGTCAGTGAAAGAGACGGCAAATTTGTCTGGTCGATGGACAGCCAATATCTACCTTTTTAAGAAATCACACTCTCATCTTTTTAGTCAGCTTAGTCAGCCAGAAATTCAAGGAAATCTGAAAATGTTAGTCAAACATGTCAGCGAGCTCATCGGCAATACTCCGCTTTTTGAAATCCCGCAGTCAGTGCATGGTCTTAAAAATATCAATCTTTTCGCCAAGCTCGAGTTGCTCAATCCCTTCGGTTCGGTCAAGGACAAAAGCGCCTGGAACGTCCTCAAAGACGACATCGAAGCAATCGCCGCCGAAGGCAAGACTGTGATCGAATCATCGTCTGGCAACATGGCTAAAGCGATGCAACTGGTTTGTTCGGTTTACGGAGTGCCATTCAAAATCGTCACAAACCGCATCAAAGTGCGCGAAGTCAAACAAATCCTCCAATTGCTCGGAGCCGATGTCGATGAACTACCGGGCCTGAGCGAATGCCCAGATCCGACAGACCCCAACGATCCAATTACTTTCATCGAACAGATCATGAGCGCCAACCCGGGCAAATATTTCCACACCTCGCAATACACCAACGAAAAGAACATCGACGCCCACTACCACTCGACCGGTACTGAAATCCACGCCGACCTGCAAGCGGCCAAGCGCGGTCCGGTCGATTTCTTCATCGGCGGTCTGGGCACAACCGGATCGACGCGCGGCTCGGGCACCTATTTGAAAGAACAAAACAAAGATATGAAAAATATCGGTGTGATTGCTTCTAAAGGTCATCTTCTGCCCGGTATCAGAAACGTCGACGAAATGTACGAAGTCGGCTTGTTCCGCAAAGACTTCTACGACGACATCATCGAAGTAAGCATGGATGAGTCAATCGACGCCATGCTCACCATGGTGCGCAAATGCGGCATCCTGGCCGGCCCCACCGGCGGTGGCTCACTCGCCGCCGCGATCAAATATCTCGAGCCAATCGACGCCAAGCTGGATCGCCCGCACAATGCCGTCTTCATCGTCTGCGACAGAATCGAATGGTATCTCTCCTACTTGCAAAAGAATCGTCCGGAATTATTCGGATTGGCTGTCAAAAAAGACACAATCAAAGCGGTCAGCCAGGAAGAAATCGACAAAGCCCCCGAAATCGACCTCGACGATCTCGAAGCCCTGCTTACCTCTGCCGACAAGCCATTAATTGTCGACATGCGCGGCAGCATGGCTTTTAAAGCCTCACGCATCCCCGGCTCGCTCAATATACCTGCCGACAATCTGGAAGAAATCGCCGACATGGGCACGCCATTTGGCTCCAATCAAAAAGTGGTGCTCGTCTGCCCGACCGGAGAAGTCTCCAAGCGCTTCGCCGCTCATTTCAAAGCAAAAGCGGTCGATTGCGTCAGCCTCAGCGGCGGCTTCGTCGCCTGGCGCGACGCTGATAAGCCGACCGAAAAATCGAAAGCAGCGGGCGGTCGTCGCCTGCTCGTCGGCACCGGCAGTTAATGGAGTTAATGGAGCCAACGAGAGAGGCAATTTAGAAGAAATTCGGGTCCTGACTGACAGGTCTTGAACCGGGCCCCAAAAAAAGGATGTATACACATTGTGTCTACATAGTTTTGAAGCCTGTTAGACAGACAGGCAGACAGGCAGCAAAAACAAAGTCAAAAATCAAAAATAAAACCGATTCAAAGAAACCAAAGATAAACCATGTATTGCTCACCCTTCAAAGTCGGAAATAAAATCGAAAATACCGAATCGGGTTCCAAACTCGATCCGGCTCTGGTACGCGCTCAGTTTCCGATTTTCAACAATAATCCTGATCTGATTTATTTCGACAACGCTTCGACCAGCCAGAAGCCGGCTAGCGTTATCGAGGTGATCGATAGATATCACACCAAGCAGTGTGCCAATGCCGGTCGGGGCGCCTATTCCTGGTCGACTCAACTGGATAAGGCAATTTCTGAAAGTCGTGAAAAAGTAGCGGCCTTCATTGGCGCCCGGGCCGAAGACACAGCCTTCACCAGCGGTGCCACTGATAGCTTGAACACTGTCGCCCTGGCCTGGGGTCTGACCAATCTGGAAGACGGCGACGAAATCATGCTCTGTCCGCGCGATCACAAATCAGCAGTACTGCCCTGGTACAACTTGAAAGATTTACTCGCCAGACAGGGCAAAACGATCACCATCCAGACCTTCGACATTCATGAAGTCGGTGATTATGACTTGAAGAGTATCAAGGCCAAACTTTCGCCTCGCACCCGTCTCCTGGCCATGGCTCACATCCACCATGTTTTTGGTCTGGATATGGAGGTGCCCGAAATCCGCCAGATAGTGGGCGATCGAGTTCTCATTTCACTTGATGCCAGCCAGAGCATCGGCCACATCCCGGTCGATGTCAGCAAGCTCGATGTCGACTTTTTATCATTTTCCGGTCACAAAGTCTTTGCCACCACCGGCAGCGGCGTCCTCTGGGTCAATCCGCGCGTCAAAGAAAAATTGCATGCTGTCAAACTGGGCGGCAAGAGCGAGGCTTCGATCAAAGAGCGCGGCGAGCTCATTTTCGAGCACAAGAGTACTGCTGAATTGCTGGAAGCTGGTACTCAAAATATTCCCGCCATTCTCTCGCTTGGTCAGGCCGTGCAATTTGTCGAATCGGTCGGACTGGCTACCATCCAGAGCCACATCAGCAACCTGACCGTCTATCTCTACAGTAAACTGCGCGAGCTTCCCGGCATCATCTTCGCTCCCGGCATGGGTATCTGCCGTTGCGAAGCAGGCTTCGGCATTATTTCCTTTCGCTTCGAACAAATCTCCAATCTCGACTTGAGCTTCGTCCTCGATGCCGAGAACATTTTTGTCCGTTCCGGCGATCATTGCACCTATGCCAGAGATCAAAGCGAAGAATACCTGCGTGTCAGTATGCACCTCTACAATAGCGCAGAGGAAGTCGATCAGTTTATAGCCGTGCTCGAGGAGGCCGCCGGCCTATGAATCTGATCAATAGTCCGGATTACGAAGCCGGCGAAGACATGGACAATGCTAAAAAGGTGCCGACAGTGGCGATCATCGGCGGCGGCCACAATGGTCTGACCTGTGCCGCCTACCTGGCCAAAGCCGGATTTGAAGTCAGTGTATTTGAAAAACGCGACATCCTGGGCGGTCTCTGCGTCACCGAAGCGCCCTTTTCTAAGGCGCCGGGCCTGAAGATTTCGTCGGTGGCCTCGTACTACGGCATGCTGCGCGCCGAAGTGGTCAAAGAGCTCGGCCTCGAAAAAAACGGCCTGCGCCCTTATCTATCCAATCCAATCGAAATCGTCCTGCTCGAAAAGGGCCAGTTTGTTTTTACACCGCGCGATCAAGATGGTGGCGAAGCCCAGACAAAAGTCGACGACTTGAGCGAAGCCGATCAAATCGGCTGGCAAAACTTCTGGACTGACATTCAAAAGGCTGCCGCAATTGTCTATCCCTATTATTTGAAGCCCGGCCTCACCCAGGCCAGGCTGGTCGACCTGCTCAAAGAAGCCGGATTGAATGTCCTGGCGGAAAGAGTTTTTAGCGCTTCGCTCTTCGACCTGCTCGACCAGTATTTGAAAAACGACAATCTCAAAGCAGTTGCTGCCACCTGCACGCCTGGTTTTGCCTCGACAGCCGGTTCGGTCTTCGGCTGCATCCATCACGGCACGGCTTCGACCCGCGGTGAATTCGGTGCCTGGGGACAGGTATTTGGCGGCATGGGCGAAATCACCGCTGCTCTTGCCGATGTCGCTTTGCAAAATGACGCCCGTCTCTATTGCGATCGCCCGGTACAAGCAATCAGGATTGAAAAGGACAAAGCTGTCGGTCTGGTATTCGAGGACGGCGAAGTAGCAGATTTTGACATCATCATTAGTGCCCTCGATCCCTATGTCCTCTTTGAAAAATTACTGCCTGCTGAAAGTCTGGCGAAGTGCGCTGCGATCACTACTCACTTGAGCAAACATCGGCCGCAAGTCTCGGCGGCGAAACTTCACTTCTTATTGAAAGACCTACCGTCCATAGAGACGCTGACGGCTATCAAGCATAATCACAAAGGTGTGATTGTCATCGCTCCGCCCAAGGCGGCTGTAGAGAAAGCAGCGCTCCAGGTACCGGCGGGCGGCATGCCGAACGATTTGATGTTGACGATGGCCTTCCCCACCCTGGAAGATCCGAGCATGAAAGGCTCCGAAGAGGACAAACGCCAGGTGCTCACCGTCGACGTGCACTATTTGCCGGCCCGGATAAATGGCCTCGCCTGGCAGGAAAGCGACGATCAAGAACTCCTGGAGGCGACGATTGCCGCAATCGAGAGCCAGTGCCCGCAGATACGCGACTATATTTTAGAGAGCTATGTCGTTTCGCCGCGTGCTCTAAAAGAGCGCTACAACGTCGAATCGATGAGTTGTTGGCATCTGCCCATGACCCCTGAATATATTTTCGAAAAGCGCAGCCTGCCCGGTTGCGATCACTACGAAACACCCTTTGAATCACTCTACCTCTGCTCGGCAGGCACCTATCCTGGTGGCAATGTGACGGCCGCTCCCGGTCATAATCTGGCTAAGAAAATCATCGCAAAATATCAAGGAAACCCAACTGAGACAGAGAGTAAAGATGCTCCAGTACTGGCAAATTCAGGGGTGCAACTATGAGCGGACGAGCGACCGACCATAAAATCGAAAACCAGGAAAACGTCGAAAGACAAGAATTCAACGGTGAATTTGAAGACGCAGCAGCGGTAAAAGTTTTTGTCGCGACAAAAGAACATCTTCCTTTGAGCGCTGAAATCGCCGCCATGTACGAAGAGGCATTGGGGAAAGGCGGCCTCAAAGCCGAAGGTCATGAAGCTTATCCCGACCCCGATCTCTTTAGCGAAGCGGGTATAAGAAGCACTCTTGAAAGCGGTGAGCGTTTAATCGCCCTGGCAAAGATGCAGGAAGGCGGAGACGTAATTGTCGGGGCCATGGTGGCGGATAAGATGAGCCCCTGGCACGTTGAATTTAATTCTATGGCGGTGCCCATCGCCAGGCGCGGCAATCGCATCGGCTCGGCTATCGTAGCCGGCCTGGCCGACATCATTGATCAAAGCCTTTTCACGGTAAACTGCACCGAGCTTGTCACCCACAGTCTTGCTTCGCAAGCGGCGCATTTCCACAATGGCTTCCGGGCCATCTGCGGTTTTGGCTATTGCCACTATCCCCATGTTTTTTTCAAAGATCATCCCGAATCGGTACTCTGGGTGACTCGTTTGCAGGGTAAGCTAATCCCGAGCCTGAAAAAATTCCGCAGCAGTCTCGGTCGCAAACTGGGAAAACACGCCCTCGACGTCAAACACAAGTTGATTGCCGGCCAGGCATCCGGTCAAGTTAACCTGGTCGCCGGACGCCTCGACGATCAATCCCTCAGTATCGTCTCCGAAGTACTGAAAGAGCGCACCGCCTATGTGCCGCAGCGGTATAACGACCTGGTGCAAGCGATACTTTTTCAATTCGAAGACATCCTCGATCGCACGGTTAAATCGTACACTCGGCCGGAGCCGAACTCTGAACCAGGTCTTGAAACAGGTTTGGAATCAGGAGCCGACGCAATCACCATCGACCTCAAAGAAGGCTTCGCTCAAAGCTACCTCACCTTTGCTCCTGATTTTCGCTTCGCTGCCGATGCGATCGACAATGCACTGGCAGTGGTGCACTCCGCCGCCGATCGAGAGAAGCGATTTATCAAAGTCTGCTTGCCGGCAAACAATCCGGAAACTTTGAAAGCGGCGGACTATCTAAATAAAAAAGGCTTTGTCTTCCACAGCTACTTGCCTCTCTACGGCAGTGGTGCCGCAACGGCGCCGGCAGGGGCTGGTCTTCAAGAATCAGACGGCGAAGGCTTGCAGACGAGCGTCCCCGAATTTTACGACGTACTTTCACTGCAGTGGATAAAACCAGCGGTGGTGAAAAACAATCCAATGCCTGGAGAAACCGACTCGGTGATCAAACTCTACGGCTACCCGGAAAACCTTTCCGGCCAGATACTCAGAACCATCAATCGTGAGATCCACGAATCAACAGGAGATACTTAGGATGAGAATCGCATTTCTAGGCAAAGGCGGAGCCGGCAAGACGACGACTTCGGCCGGATTTATCCAGTACCTGGCAAAACGCAATCCCTTTGTCATGGCCATCGACGCCGACCTGAACGCTCATTTGAAAAGCGCCCTCAGTCTAAAAGGCGACGTCGAACAGCTCGGACTGCACTTTGATGAAGTGACCAGCTATCTGCGCGGCGAGCGCATCGATCTCGGTGCGCGTCCGATGATTGGCACAACTCCTCCGGCCGCTGGCTCCAATTTCATCACCGCCCGTCGCGATGATGCTTTTGTCCGGAAGTATGCCCTCTTCGAAAATAATATCGCCCTCCTCACCGTCGGCACCTACCAGCAAGAAGACGTGGGCGGCTCTTGCTACCACGAAAAGTTGAAAAGCCTGGCCGGTATCTTCCATCACCTGCTCGATACCGAAGAGGACCTGATTGTCGCCGACACTACCGCCGGTACCGACAACGTCGCCACCTCGCTCTCATTTGCTTATGACATGAATGTATTTGTCCTCGAGCCCACCGAAAAATCCACCCAGGTCGTCCTCGACTTCCTGCAGATTGCCGGCAACCTAGGTGACCGCACCTATGTCATCGGCAATAAAGTGGACGGCGAGGAAGATGCCGAATACATCATGGGCCGCGTTGGCAAAGAAAAATATCTCGGCTCTATCCCATTTTCACGCAACCTGAAGCGCTTCGAACAGGGCGAAGAAAACGCTCTCGAAGAATTCGCCAGAGAGCAAGAGGCCGTCTTCGCCAAAGTGCAGGAAGTCTGGCAATCGCATAAAAGAGATTGGAGCGACTATCGAGACCGTCTGCACAAAACTTACAAGTGGGATTGCGAGCGCTGGTATGCCGACTACTATAAGCAGGATCTCTACAGCGGCATAGACACCACGTTTACCTACGCTGATGCTTTTGTCAAACTAAACCTAAACCCTTCCCCTACCGCTAAAAAAGAAACGGAGAACGCTCCAGCACTGGCCACCCGATAAAAGTTTATGAGCGATAAACAGACTTTTGAAAAAGCACGCAATGAAACGATCAGCTATCACAAGCTTTATTACTCACGGCACCAGCTCTTCGAAAAAGACAGCTGGCTGGCCAAACCCGACAGCGGCCTGATTCAGCTCCTCGAAAAATCATTGATAGCCGACTATCGAAGAGCCGGACGCAATGACACTCTTTGCCTTCTGGATCTGGGCAGCGGTGTTGGACGAAATGCCGTACCGATGGCAATGACACTACAAAAAGAGGAACTTCCGGCAAAACTTATCGCCGTCGACGTACTCGCCGAATCGATAGACATCCTGACTAAAAATTGTACTAAATACGATGTTGCTGAAATAATCGAGCCGGTAGTCGCTGACAACGATGAATTTATCATCGAGGCGGCCAGCTACGATTTGATTGCCGCCATCTCGGTGGTCGAGCACTGTGCAGGGAAAGTAAAAGTATTGAAATTACTCAAAGCGATCGCAAAGGGTTTGAAACCTGGGGGCTTCGCCCGCATCGAAATGACGACAGATCGAAACGTTATTGATTTGAAGACGAAGCAAGCCGTGCCCACCTACGTCGAAACACCGCTATCCGAATCTCAGGTAAGAGAGATGTTCACTGAAGCCTTCGCCGAGTGCCAGACGATTTCGCTGGAGGTCTTTCCCTATAAAGAAGTGCTCGACAAAGACGATAGAAAAATACTCTGGCAATCGAAACAAGTCAGTTTTTCGGTCAGAGCAAAAGAAAAAGAGAGTACAAAATGAGCGCCTTCACGCCGGCACCTTTCGCAGTCAAACCGATTGTCCTCAGCGGTACAAGAGTCCGCCTTGAGCCACTCACCCAAGGGCACGCAGTGGCCCTCTATGAGGCAACACGGCCACAAGCAGAGGTAGTCTTTCGCTGGCATCCAAAACACATCGACAGTCAGGCTGCCTGCAAAGCCTGGATCGATGCCGCCTTGCTCGAACAGGCGAGCGGGACATCTTTGCCGTTTGCCACCATCGAAATCGCCAGCGGCAAAGCGATCGGTTCATCCAGACTTTTCAATATCGACCAGGCACACCTGCGCGCCGAAATCGGCTATACCTGGCTAGGCGTTCCCTGGCAACGGACAGGATTGAATCGCGAAACAAAATATCTGCTGATGTGTCACGCCTTCGAGACCTGGCATTTGCGCCGCGTCGAATTCAAAACGCATTCACTCAATGTCCAGTCACGCACGGCTCTGCTCAAGCTCGGTGCAAGCGAAGAAGGCACCCTGCGCAGACACATGATCATGTCCGACGGCAGTGCTCGAGACAGCGTCTACTTCAGCATACTGGACAGCGAATGGCCCACAGTCAAAGCAAAACTGGAATCAGGCGGCGCCGCTTTTGTCCATCAAATCGACACTTAGTCTGTAAACAGAACTGATCTCATGCCGCTGGCTGATTGCGTATTTAGAATGACGCAAGAAGTTGAGCATCTTGCTATTGTCAGTCATGATGTAGCAGACAAACTCAGAGACGCCCTTGGTGACTGCGATATTGGCCAGATGATTGAGCAAGATGCTGCCGAGACCCTGGCGTTGATAATTTTCATTGACGAGCAAGGCGAGCTCAGCGCCGGAAGCGCCAAGGTCGGGAGTGCATCCTTTGATAAAGCGACCAACGGCAATCGGCGTGTTGGCTTCGTCGCAAAGGCTGACAATCAAAGCGATATGGCTGTCGAAGTCGATTTCGGTAAAATACTGGAGCTCTTTGTCGGTCAATCTGTTTTTAGCGCTGAAGAAGCGGAAATAGCGCGACTCGGCGCTTACATCGCGCATGATTTGCTGTAGCAAATCTTTGTCTGTCGATCTTATCGCTCGAACGATTACGACAGTGCCGTCTTTGAGCTGATCTTTTGCCGTGTAGCGCGCCGTATAACGAGGCGTAGAAACTGCGTCGTAGGAATGACTGCCTGACTCTAGCTTGTCGATATGTAAATCAGAATTTGCATCTATTGCGTTTGACATGGGACACCTTGAACAAAAGCATCTAAAGGCTTTCAATAGTTTGAGTATAATGCCGCTGTCGGACAGTGGCGACACTTTTGATCCGACCGATACTCTTTTTAACTGCATGACAAAATCTAAAGCATCGCAGACGCGGTAAGAGCCAGGGTAGCCCGCAGAACCGACCTCGCAAGCAATTTGTAACATCCCCCTGGTTAAGGCCAGACTAATAGAGAGGACTTATGAAGAGAGAAAACTACGCCACAGGCACACCCTGGGAGCCAATCGTCGGCTATTCAAGGGCCGTCAAGGTCGGTAACAATGTTTACGTTTCCGGCACGACTGCCACCGATGCCAGTGGCGCTCTCGTCGGTGTCGGCGATGCCTACGCCCAGACAAAACAAATCATCGCCAATATCGAACGTGCCCTCGAGGCTTTAGGAGCGACTCTCGCCGATGTGGTGCGTACTCGCATATACGTCAAAGAGGCCCGTTATAGATACCGGCGAAAAGAATCTGCCCGGTCATCTTGTCGCAAATAGAATAGACAAAAGGATGATCGATAGTCATGGTCATGGTTTGCGGAGCACCAAGCCCCCCGGCCGGCATCATCATGGCGGCACTGGCACCAGCAGCTTCTGTGCCCAGTTCGTCAACTTTGATAATTGCTTTGTGAATGACTTTACTGACAACGAGGTCACTACCGATGCGACCGAGATCGCACCTCTGACGATCGCACAGATCGCGTATGCCAATCAATCCAAGTATTTGCTGCAACTGCGTGGCAAAGGTCATTTCAAACTTCGGCATCGTTAGTTCTACCCAAGACGGTGAAGGGGAATTGGTTTTGGCCAGCAACTCCTCCAGACGCGGCAGCAAGACATTTGGCGATTGCACTTTACGAGGAATGGCAATATGCATCACGTAATTGCCGTGGGCATAAGGCAAGATAATCGACTGGCATTCAGAATCATCGTAATAGGAGAAGGGCCCGGTCTGACTCATCGATACTACTTTTTTAGAACCACCGCCGGCAATGAAAAAATCGGTCGCTCTACTGGCCGATGCCTGAAAGGGCGCGACCCATTTACCGAGGAAATAAATTGCATTGGTCAAAATAAAACGCGTTCCGCTATCAAGACTATCGAGTAATTCGGTGATATTACCCCTGGTGGCATTGCCGGCCCAGGCATTGATACGCGCAATAGCATCAGGCTGCGTAAAATCGATGCTGTATAGCGAGGCGGAATAGATTTCAGTCATGGCGTTGGCAAAATCAAAATGCAGGGCCTCACCGGCGCCGAACCAGAGCGCACTAACAAGCTGGATATCGAGGTCCGGCTGATTGTGGCCGTTGATAAAATTGATCAACTGCCGCATCCAGGGATTGAGCTCTTTATCCGTAGGCAGATTAAGGGCCTGATTGAGCTCTACATATGTATTGCCGCAGGCGCCGTTATAGAGCATGCTCAAAATGACGAAAATACTGGTCGGCGAAATCACCACATTGCCATTGCTATTTGGCCCTTGCAAGTGCGGCAGAAGCCTCAGGCCAAGTCGATTGGACGAGGCGACGATTTGCTTCCAGTAATCTTTATCAGTCGGTGAAAGTGTTTGCATAATAAGGTCCTGGTGACCCTACCTATGTACCCAGGCATGCAAAAATTTCAGACTCCGTCTGATATTGCAGAAAACACCAGCATTGATCAGAAAGGGCGCGTCGCCTAAAACTCAACGCCTTTGCGTTTGGGATTGCCGCTGGCATCAAGGCCGATTTGCGATACATCGGGATTGAGCGAACGGACCGGACGTCTCTGATAACTGTTGGCGTCGGCGCCTAGTGCTTGCTGAGCGGCATCGGCGATTTGCGAGGGATTTTCGAACATACCGCGCTTAGATGGCATGGCGTCACGGCTCTGGGGTTGCAGACCGCCATAGCGCGGCGTAGCTGCGGGATTGGCGGCGCTCGTCGCCGACAGCATGGGTTGAGTAGCACCGACGATCGGATTGCCAAAGGAATCGACCGCACCGGGAGCACCGGAAATAGCCTCACCGGCTACTTCGGCGTAGCTGGGGATGACACCGCTTCCCATCGGTGCCTGCGGCACTGCAGCACCGGCTCCGCCGGCCGGCATCGGCGTGCCGAAACTCGATTGACCGAGCACCTGCGCGGATGTGGATAAGTCCACAGTCGGCGCCGCCTGAAGCCCGATAAATTGGCCGCACTCGATGCAAAACTTGCCTCTACCGGCGGCCTTACCGCAAGTAGGACAGATGCGGATGGCATCGCCCCCGGCAGCTTGAGGCGCCACCGGCATATAACCAGATTGAGTCTGCTGGGCGTAAGCGCCACTGGCAGAAGATGCGGCAGCAGCGGCTGGATAGCCACCAGTCGCTCCTTGCGGGGAGGCTCCGGTCTGACCGGGTGCATAACCTGACGCCTGCACAGGAGCATGCGCACCAGTATGAGCGGGCGAGGCGGCAAAACCCGGCATGCCTTCAAATCCGGCGGCTTGAGCGGCAGCACCGGCAATCTGGCCGGGGCTCAGTCCGCCGCCGGGATAACCAGCACCGGGTCCGCCCGAAGGAGCGGCGAAGGACGGAGCAGCTTCGGCCTGACCGCTCTGATTGCGGGCGTTGACGTTATGCAGCAAGTGCAGTCTGGCGATTTCTTCGATACCGCGCAGGTCGCACATAAAGGGTTTGGTCTCGCCAAATTCCGGATCGCCGGCCGGTGACAAGTAGACCAGGGCGTGGTGTTTTTCCATACGCTTGATGCTGTCTGTGTCTACACGGGCCACAACCTGTTGGCTGTGGATCCTGTTCCAACTGGTCGGGAAGATACCAAAACCATTGGCCTGGAAGTGGTCGGCGATACCAGGGACGATGACGGCATGCTTGCCGACTTCTTCCGAGAAAAACTTAGCCGTTGTTTCGTCAGCGTTGTGCAAGCAGACACGAATGGCACTGTTGGAGAAGATCGTACGCAGTTCGGCGGAGACCCCACCGGCACCGGCACCTTCTATTTGCGAAATGTTCTGCAAGATGACGGTAAGACCGCCGTTGGCACCACGGACGATGGCGGACAATCGGCCGGCCAGGTCGATGTTCAAAGTCTGATATTCGTCGAAAAACGCGAACAACGGCAAAACCGATTTGGTACCGTATCTGGTGTGCAAGGCTTGTTGCAGTTGATAGACGAAACAGCTGGCCAGAGATTCTGCGTCGGGACCGAGGGATGCGGGAGCACCGAAGATAAGCACCGTCGGTGTGTGCATACAAGCTTTCATATCGACGTTGGACTGCTCGGTGACGGCGAGCACGCTCTTATTTTTGAACATACGCAGACGGCCGCGCACACCCTGGATGTTTTTATCCCAGTCGCTGTCGGTGCGGATAATCGATGAAAGTCTCTGGGTCAGCTCGCCAAGTTCATTGGCGGGGACATTAGGATCTGATTTGAGGCGACGCATCGACTCGACGATGTTGCGGCGGTTGTTGACCAGACGCATCAAACCACGAGGGTTGCAGGGCAAAGGCTCGAGCTCGGCCGGCTGACCGTTCTCGTCTTCACCGATGATCTGGACAGCACCCCATTTGAGCAATTGAACGAGACCTTCGATATAACCGAGGTCACGCTCCGCCCAGTGCTGTTCTTCAGCGTCCAGGGAGTTTACGTCCTGGACGATTGATGACGCGAAGGTATTGGCGTCGAGATCGAGCGGATTCCAGTGCACAGAATCAACGTCGAGAGGGTTGAAATAAAGCGTGTTAAAACCGGCATGCTGCGCTTCGGGCAAGACTGAATGCTTGAAGCCTTCTTTGCGTTCGTCCAGATTGGGGTCGTTTGCTTTTGCTTCCAGGGCGATGATGACGCAGGGTTTGGCCAGGAGAGCTTTGATCACGGCCCGCATCAAGGTAGTTTTACCTGAACCGGACGGAGCTACAAGGAACATGTTTTTGTTGGGCAGTCTGCCCAGGGGAATGGTCACCGGCAGGTGAGTACGAGCCAGAAATCCAAACGGTATGACGACGCCGTCCTGTTCGGTCCAGGTGGCTTCGGGATTTTTCTTACCGACTCGTCCATGCCTGCGACCATTGGGCGGACAGACGAAAGAGCGCTCGTAATCGCGAGGCGTCATCAGACCGGAAGGAGGATTGAAAGTGCGGATGGTCTGCCAGGGGAATAGTCTTTTCTTATGGGCGGCGGCGATGATCAAAGCGAGTAGCACAAGGGTGGGCAGGAGAATGGCAATCGATGTGGCGTCGAGGAAGCCCTTGCCATGGCGACCATGCGAGGTAAGAGCGTTGTGACCGGGCTGACCCTCGAGGCGGAGGTTTTTGCCCTGGACCGGCATGCCCGAGGTCGGCACGCCGCTGCCTGCTTCGGGTGCGACCACCATGCCGGCGGGCTGCTGACCCATCATATTACTCAGTTGTTGATTGATCGGACTGGCCCCGTTTTGCGATTGAGGGGCCATAGGTGCGGGCGTCTGCTGACCGGACTGACCATTTAATATTTGCGCGTTTGGCTGAATAAGCGATGAAACAGGTGCGGCAGACGGCGTAGGCGCTAGATTTGGAGCACCGGGCAGGATCGGTGTACCCATCGGTTGAGTGGCATAGGGAGCTGGTGCATAATTTGCCCCCGGATAGCTGGGAGCCATCTGCAGAGAGCCACCGCCGGGCGTGCTGGACATCGAGCCCTGCATAGACATACGTCTTTCATACTCAGCGGCAGAGATACGTTCTCTTGTTTCACTATTGCGATAACTGGACACTCGGCCCTGATCATCTATTTGCGCAACCCAGCTCATCTATGTCTCCTTGGAGAGTGACATCATCGTCGCAAAATTAAACCTTTCAAATCAAGTAGCTGGACAACAAAACCCGCTCCAGCTGTGGGGGAACTACGAAATTACCGATAATTATGTGGCCGTATCGCTTATACCGGCGACCTTTAGACCTTGATTGGTCTTCTTCACCAGTATTTCCATGGAGACATGCTTGGGTCGCTGCTGCCCTTGCAATACCAGAACTTGTTCACCTTCTACCTTTATTACCACACTACCATCTTCGGTGCTGGTGTAGGGCTCGCATACAGTCGTATTGAAGCTGCTGGTCATGGCCGCACCGGCCACGCTCTGGGCGATTTCGGGTGTCCAGACACTGGTGCGGTAATTATTGGCGCATTCCGGCGTCATATAAGCCATGGCCAATTCCTGGGAACGATTGGCACTGGTGCTGTTGAAGTCAAATGCGAGCGGCAGCATGGTCATGACTAGATTTTTCGACTCTGTCTTATCGGCTGTCGCCTGGGGCGGCACCGAGCTCATCGGCGTGCCATCCGGATAGCGGGGCACGCCATTATCACGCATGCCACGCCCGCGCGGCTGACGCGGTGTGCCGTTCATGTCTGGATCACTGGCAATCTTGGCGGCACGTCGGTCCTTGCGCGGTGGCTCGGGCGGAGGCGAGAGCAAAAGAGTGAAGAAAGCACCGGCCATGACACCGGCCACGCCGACCATAATCAAGGTCAATTTGTATTTTTCACCAGCCTGATAATCAAACATAATTTTGCATCTCTATATAAATCCTCAACCGGAAGCAAGCAGATCAGGGGTGAAAGTCTCCGGTGTGTAGCCCTGACCGAGCAGATGGCAGGCCCATCTCGAATCGCCGCCACAGAGCTCGATCATGCGCGATCGCATTGGCTGGTCGGTGTTGGGTTCGGTCGTAGCCACCCAGTACATGAAGCGCGGCACGACAAGTTTGACTACGCCTCTGGACATCTTGTGATAGATCAAGAATGCATCGGAATATTCGCGGTTTTTTCTGGTCAAATGCGCAATCGAGGACATTTCCTGTGGTGTCAGACCGCAGGCGTCTTTGATCAAGTCAAAGTTGGAAGGGTCATTACCGAGGATGATCTTGATCGAGCTGTTTGTCGCCAGGTTGCGGGCCCGGTCATCGCGCAGAAGGTCGCCCAATTCCTGTGAAATGCCGATGAAAAGCAAACCTAAGTGCCGGCTTGTGCGGGAGGCGTCCTCAACAAGGGTCTTGCCGCCCTCGTATCTGAGCAAGCGCCACAACTCGTCTATACAAAATACAAAGCGCGACGGCTTACCTTTGGCCACTTGTTCAGCCTTATGCTGAGCGGCGCGGCGCAAAACGTAGTCAGAGACAAAGAGTGTGACGACCGCCTCCAAAGTTTTATCGTGGGCAAGATCCGAAGTGTCGAATACCATCACCTGCGTATCAAGCGGGATCGAAGTCGGCCCGTCGAAAAGCTTGCCGAAGATAGCGCCACGGCAGTATAGACTGAGACGATTAGCCAGATCTTCGCAGGTATCGGCGCGTTTGGATTTGCCGTTGCGTTCTTTTTCTTCATTGAGCCACTGGACCAGATCCGACTCGATAGGGATGCGGCCCTGTTCGGCGCAAATCTTGTAAATAGCCTGGATGCCCTGCATCAAAACAGGCTTCTCATCTTTGTTGAGCGATTGCTCGCCTTGCTCGCCGAGCATGACCGAGTGGAAGTTGAGGATTTTGATGATGTGCGATTCGGGGGGACTGGCCGGATTGACCGGCTTGCCGTCCGGACCGGCTAAGGGCAGGTCGTAGAGATTGATGCAGACCTGACCATCGGGACCGAGCTTGATATAGGCACTATCGTCGTAGACATCGGTGAGCATCTTGTAGGAGCCGGATCGGTCGATGATGATCGTCTTGGCGCCCGAAATCGTCTTCATCTGAATGATCTGCTGGGCGACCATGGATTTACCTTCACCGGGCTGACCGAAGACGATGCAGACGGCGTTTGGTAGTTTTTCATCATAGGGATTTAAAAATACCGGCTCGAGTGTCTCTTTGGAGAAGCCCAGCCAGTCTCCTTTTTCCGAACCGAGCTTAGCGTGGACAAAGGGGAAGGAATTGCGCACAGTAGGCGTACGCACGGCCTTGCCGCGCCTGGCGGCATCGATACCCATGCCGACTAGAGAGCCTACATAGAGTTGTTTTTGCTCGTGGAAGCCAACGACAAAACGCGCACCGCGACACTGGGGAGCGGCGGAGCGGACAAATTCGGTGGAGCGGTTGAGCTCTTCGAGACTGTCGGCAAAAAGCGTGTAATAAATCGCGTAGTTGAACACCTCCATGTTACTGGTGTACAACTCAGAACCAATGGTGGCTGCTTCCTGCGCCTTTTCCGCTTCTTCCTGGTTAGCGGTAGAGCGCTGTCCCATCACGCCTTGATAGGTGTTGGCCGTAGCTTGCGCTTGTTTCTTCTGCAAATTTTTGCGAAACAATTCCTTATCCAACTTATGGGCGTAAATATTCATGCGCCATTCGCAGTTGAGCCGCAGCAGCGGCTGCAACCAGAGAGGTCCGGTGCGCTCCGGCAAGCGACTGAGATAAAGCGTGCGGGCATAGCGACCGGCTACTTCTATCTCTTCCTGGTGCGAGTGCACATTATCCGTGGCCGGCAGGAAGTCGGTCATGTCGGTGATTTTGATAAAATCAGGCGCCGTAAAATCATAGCGAGATTCGCATAGTTGCTGGCGTATAGTGGACGGCTCCATATCCGGGAAGATGCGTCTAATCGCCGGCGGCATCGACTGCATATTGGGGCGCACCGGCAGCGGCAGAGTTTCTTCAGGCATCTGCGCCTGGCGAGGGTTGAGCTCGCGGTAAAGCATGCGGAAATATTCCATCGCCGAGATCGGACGCCCGGTCATGCCACAAGCACCGAGTTGGCCGATATAGCCATTGGCGCGCTGGACAAGGGTAGTGACATTTTTCAGATGCGAACCGACCGACTGTCTGGCCGCCGAAGAGGTGAAAGCGTCCATGACGGTATGCACCGCTGCCTGCACCATCGATTGCTTCTGTGCTTTTTCTTTGGGCGGACGATAGACAAAGGTCATGTAAAAGTGTAATTCAGGGATGAAGTTGCGCGACAACAGCGAAGCCTGGTCGTTTTCGACGACACGACCGACATAGCGCAGGAAGTCGTCGTCGGCGCATTCGACCGGATGCTTTTCAAAATATTCGCGCTTCGAGATGTTGTGGCAGGCGATCGTCATCTGCACCGATGTATCGATGCCATTTAAAAAGCCGGTGAAGTGATTCATCAAGGAAACAAGGCGCACCTCGTCGAAGCCGCTGACGTGCACCCCATCTATTTCATAACAGCATCTGTAGCTGCCGTCCTTGAGCACCATGATGCCGAGATTGGAAGCATCATCTTGAAACAAGTCCCAGAGAGGTAAGATACCCGCCGCCGACCCGTGTGGACGTGGCACAGCCATGCCGGGCAACTTAGACAGAGCCCCGGCCAGAGGTGCAACAGTCTTGGCACCGCGGGCAGCGTTGACCAGACTGTTTTCCTTGGCTATTGACCGTGGGATGGATGTTTCCATTAGACTGAGAGTGTCTCCTGAGATTGGCTACTATTGGGGAAAAGGGGCGCCTGATCCGGCTTTGAAAAATCTTTTGAAAAATCACTCGATAAATTCGGGCAACTGCTCGTCATACAGAAAACGGCTGGGATTGGGATCTGGACCGGGTACATAAATCGACGAACCAGCGTAAAAATTGAGCACTTTTTCCCAGTTGCCGCCCGACTCATTGACGGTAAGCAAGCAATAAACGGGGCCAATGCCGCCAATTAATATACACAGATAAAGACGCAGATCCTGACCACCGACGTTGATCGGAGAAAGCCAGGTGTATAGCTGTGTCGAGGCAATCAAACTACAGACAAGCCAGGTAAGCTGGTCATAGCGCATGCCAAAAAGCTTGGGCGAATCTTCGAGGTTTAGCGGTGTGACGTCTTCCATATTTCCATTGTACCTGTCTTAAAATTTTACCTGTCTAAAATAGGCAGCCGCTCAGGCGCTTAAAATCATCGGCGGGACAAAAATTGCTTCAACAATATGCGGAGGCAGGCGCACAGGGTTTTTATTCCCATCTACGGCAAATCTCTGCATCCGGTCCACCAGCTCGAAAGGCAGACCCGATCTGCGGTCGACCATCTGATAAAACTCGATTGCCTGGGGAAATTCGCCCAGCAAGCGCAAAATCTCACCCATGACATAGTTGTAGCGACTGCGGTTACCGACCCAGTCATTATCGGACAGTGCAGCGGTGAGCTCGACTTTGGCCAGGCGCAAGAATTTTTCTCCGCCGCCTTCAACGCCTTCCTCGCGCGAGCACCAGTAACCATTTAAGGCCAGTACTGAGCGATCGAGAGCATGATTGTTGACCTGACGCGCACTTTGCACGGCATGGGCAAACTTTTTGGCGGGCGAGACCGGCGGTGAGTCCGGCACGACCTGCGGCAGGAAATAATGCTGGGTAAAAGACGTGAGCCAGTAGGTGTAGACGCAATTTGGACACATGGCAAGCAAATTGGAGCGCAATTCGGCGTCGGGTAATATGCGATGCAAATCGGCTTCGACAGGCGTCTCGCGCGACATGGCAGGCAGGCGCACCACTTCATGCGTAGCAAAAACTGTCTCGCACAATGGGCAAGTAACAGTTATCTGACGTAGCTTGAAAAATTTGAACATTGCGACCCGGACTGACGTAGCTGAGATCTAGAACCTTGATTCTAAATTCATTCTAACTCTCAATGTACCCGGAGTGCGCCACGGTATTTCCCATAGCGGGCTTTCCCGCGCTAATTTTCTACGATTTATTTTGAGCGCTTGTTTTAGCGCTTGCCTTAGCCGAAGCTGCCGCCGCCAAATCCACCACGACCTCTACCGCCGCCCTGGGAGCCGCCGCCGTAGCCCTGCTGAGTTTTCTTCATGAGGAGATGATCGGGCACTTTGGACCTGGCATAATCGACGATCTGACCGATTGCATTGCGCATCGGTACTGGTCTGGGAGTGAAGCCCGGATCGCTGCGGACGGTATCGACATAATCTTTGGACAGATAAGCCTGACCGTACATCGAAGGATTGGACTCGTGCGCTTCAGTGAGGGCTTGAGCAGTGTAGACATCGCTGTAGCTGATGTTTTGCGGCGACCATCTCGGATCGGCATCGAGCATATTCTGAACAATCTGCACATGCTGTGGTGTGACGTTACTGGAGCCCATTGCTCGAGCGGCAACGGCCACAGTCGTCATCGGAATATCCCTGGTCTGACATTCAAAGGCTGTTTCGAGCAATTGATATTTTCCGGGATCACTTTCAGATCTGCTGTGATCGTAAATCTGTTGAGCAGGCATGCCGGTCGCAGTCAAATCAGCAATTGTACGCTGAATCATATTGTCCGAGCCGCCATGCTGTTGCAGAGCACCAGAGAAAGCTTGTTGCATAGCGGAGGAGCTGGGACCATAGTTGCCGCCGCCTCCACTGCTCGACTCTTGATAGACCTCGCCATGGACGACACGGTCAGCGGTGTTACCACCACCCGAGCCGCCGCTGTAGGAGACGCTGCCGACCTGGACTTGCTCGTTCGTGCTGCCGACATTCTGGCCAGGCACACGCATGGAGAAACTCTGGTTGGAGCCTGCGCCACCCTGCTGTGCACCGGGCTGGAAACGGAAATTGGCTTGGGTAGTGCCGCCCTGATTGGGCAAGTTGATATTGGGAGGCGTAATCGAATTGGGGTTTATGGTACCACCACCACTAGACGCACCGAAGAGTACGTCGACCTCGGCATTGTTGCGCGGACCACCACCACCGCCGCCTGTATACAAGCCGCCGGATACGGAAGTCGTAACACCGCCAATGTCGGAAGGCCCAGAGGGCATTGTGCCGCCATTCATTGTCATGCTGCCCATGTTGCCACCGCCGCCACCACCTGTGGGGGCGAAACGCTGTTGTATACGGGCCATGGCAACAGCGCCACCTTTGAGTTGATTATATTTGTTGACGTAATCTTCCGGACGACCTTGCGGTCCGACCATAGCCGCGACTTTATCGATCGTGGCTGTATCAGCGCAGGCTTTTTCACCCATATTGAGTGTGATTGCACCGAGGGTGTTGACCACTTCCGGAGCCATCGCCTGAGACTGGTTGCCGTACCAGGCATCCTGGACGAGACCATTGGTGCCTTCGGGCAGACTTTGCTCCGCTCTTGACTGCATGTACTGGACGCCACCGCGGATAGCGGCACCACGCAGCCAGGGCTGTGATTTAAGTACACTCGGATTAGCGGCCACGGCTCTATGCACGGGGCTGATCGGCAGACCATTCTGAATGAGAGCATCGGTCGCAGGACCCATTCTCCAGCTCCAGCCGGATTCCGGTGAGCTAGAGTCGGTCATCATGTGCACGCCCCAGGCCTGCTGTTCGTCGCTCATCGGACCGTATCTATTGGTCAAGTATTCTGTATAAGCGTTACCGGCTTCACCGGCAACATAAGATTGAGCACCAAGAGTAGCGTGCTTGGCCATGCTTCGACCGAAGCTCTGTTTGGCGGCGGCAGTTTGAGTCCAGGAGCCGCCATTGTAGGACATGATACCGGCGGCGATGTTTTGAGCCAGACCTTTCGGCTTGTGCTCGCCGGCATCTATAGATGACTGCCTGGCCGCGTCATAAGCTTCCGCGTCAGTACTCATCAACTCGCCATAAGCGCCGGACATGATCTGCATGGCGCGTTGTTCATCGGTAGAACCTTCACCGAAGCGGACGTGCATCATGTGACCCTGATTGTCTTGAATGATTTCGGGTTTGCCGCTGCGTGACGGAGCGAGGGTGGCGCCCTGAGCGAGTCGAATCGCAGCCGCGGCGACCCTGTACGGGACGTGGCGGTAACCAGCCTGCATGTAGCCATCAAAGGTTGAGCCCTGGGTCCGGTTGGAAGCCGGCTGACTACCCATACCAGCTTCACCGGATGGAAGTGTAGTACCGGGCAGACCCTCAGGATTGTCAGTAGTGTCAAATACCGGCGGAGGGGGCGTTCCATTACCGCCACCAGCACCACCAGCAACCGCAGCAACAGGTGCACCACCAGTACCACTACTGGCCTGTGTAAATTGTGAGGGCGGGGCCGAAGTCATTGAAGCAGCCTGATTAACAGGCGGCACGGGAGTACCGGGAGGACCGCCGGTGAAAACACGACCGGTTGCCGTCGTCTGGACGGTTTGTTGATTTTGGCCACCGGCAGGACTAGTGCGACCTTCGACCCGGTTGAGAATGGAGGCTGCAGCCATGCCGGCCACAGCACCTTCCTCGAGGGCGAGCTCAGTATTGACTATACCGGGTGTTTGTTGTTGATCGAGGCCACGACCACCGGCGGCTGTTGTCGCCGTAGTGGTGCCCTGGACGACCTGTCCGGCAGCATTAAGATTGGTCTGACCTGAGCCTGGAGCAGCAGCACCCGGATTCATCTTGCCGCCATCAAGCGGTAAGCTCATCTGATCGCCGGGTTTGAGATTGGCATTGGCACCACCAGGGCCACCGCTGATTACTTTGCCGGAAACGTCCTTGATGACACCGCCCGCAGCAGTGCCGGCGGTAGCCAGCTGTTGAGCACTGGCGGTGCTATGTACTTCAGTCTTAGCACCAGGGGTGGTGATCGGAGCGCCGGGATCGCTGGCGTCGTGAGTGACATCACTGGTACCACCAGCGGTGGCAGGGTCGATATTGCGACCGGTAGCCGTGGAGGTGACAGCGCTATTGAGATTGCCTGTGGCTGCCGAAGGAGCAAGCGCAGCGGGGTTGCCGCTGACCACTTGGCCAGGCTTTTTATCGAGCAGTTTGGCACTGACGTCGGTCGTACCGACCGCACCATTGACGGCCGAACCAGCGGGATTGAGCGTACCGCCACTGACAGTAGTTTTGCCACCGGCAGCGCCTGTTTTGCCACCATCTGCGCCGCCCTTGCCGTCATCTTTGACGTCGCCCATCTTACCGATGCCGCCACCGAGACCGGCTACATTAGCAGCGGCCACACCTTCAGCACCACGTTCAAATTCCATTTCGATCTGCTGACCGACACCGCCGGCTTTATTAGCATCGGTACCGTCGGGCTTGTTCAGGCCAGCCGCAGCAGGATTCATCGCGCCGAGATTAGTATCGAGTTCCTTGCCTTTGCCTTCGGCATCGGGTGCGCCAGGATTGGCACCCTTAGCACCAACAGCGCCTTTGACCGTACCGGTAACGGTCGCATCGGGAGTGGGCACGGCATTGACGCCGTCTTTTTTCTCACCGTTCGGACCGACACCACCGGGCAGCTCACCGCCGGCGACCTTAATAGGTTTACCATTTTCGTCGAGTTTGGGAGGAGTATTCGGCTTGCCATCGGAGCCAACACCAGCGCCGGCGCCCCCATTCATGGCAGCCAGCCTGGCCGCGACATCTTGTTGGGCATTTAAGGCCTGACCGGCATTAGCACCATCAGTCGTACCATCTTTCGCTTTCGGACCAGCGGCAGCACCGGCTTCGCCGGCAGCTAAACCAGCACCGACGCCAGCAGCGACAACCGCGCCAAGCGCGCCATTCTTAGCGCCATTGGCCAGTGACTCACCAAGCGATTTATCGGCAGTAGGCCCACCGGCAGTGCCGGGAGCGACCTTATCGGCAGTAGGCCCGGCGGGCACACCACCAGCAGCCGGGTCGATATTTTTAGCTGGAGGAGTAACGCCCGCTTTGGTCGGATCTTCGTCTTTTTTAGTTGGATCAGTTTTACCGCCATTGGGTCCGCCCGCTGGATTGAGCGGTTGACCGCCAGGATTTTCCGGCCCACCTTCCGGCTTGTCCTTGTCACCTTTACCGGCACCTTTAACTCCACCAGGCACCTGGCCTGTTGCCGAAGCGGCGCGAATATCTTTAAGGAGATCTGGTCTGGCAACATCATTACCCAGACCATTCAATTCAGTAGCTTGCGATTTTGGCGCACCTTTTGCACCGGAGTCGTTGAAGTTACCGACGACATTGGCGAATTGCTGAGCTCTATTGCCCATCATATTAGCCAGGGCAGAACCGCCCTTGAGCAAGCCGCCCGTGACCAGACCTGCCGAAACGAAGTCTGACATAGGTGAAATCTGAGCGCGCGACAAAAAGGAAGGCACCTGGATCATCAACTGCAGAACGCCCACAGTCATGACGATTTTGCCCCACGGGTTGAAATTGGACAGGACAATGATCACCATGATCTTGAGCATGCCGACCCAGACAAAGGTCCAGAGACTGACTTCGACGAAAGAGCGCACAAAACCGGAACAGACGTTTTCGGTATCGGGCGTGGCGAAAAAGACGAGGAACAGCGGTGCGAACATATATTGCGCGCAAAGAAGCGCCGTCTGGATTGATTTCAAAACCAATATATAGATGAGCTCGGCGATTAAGATGCCGCCCAGTACGAGGTAAACAATCAAGCCGACGAAAGCGACAAGCGAACCGACCGTACCTAAAGCCAAACCGAGCGGTCCACCGGCGCCGCCGACAGTACCTAAAGCACCACCAAAGACCTGACCGGCGACTGGAGCAGTGGCGTTGGCCAGAAGGCCGGCACCGGCTACAAGTCCACCTTTGACCGCAGCCGCCATGGCCGCATCGAGCATGGCCACCTGGTCGGCAGAGTTGAAGTAGATTGCCTTGATCATTTCATTGGTGATTTGAATTTCAAAAGCATAGATGGTCGGCCAGGCAAGCAGCAAACCAGCGGTGAAAATCAAACGACCGACGGCACCCATCATGTTGCCGCCGCCTCTCCAGGCAGCTTCCGCCCAGTACTTCCAGATACAAAGTACAAAGAGCAAGAGCAGCAGGTCTACGGCGATGCCGTACATGATGTCGGCGCCCTGGCGGATATAAGGAGAAATATCATCAGCCGGTCCGTTGCCGTTGCCGAGACCGTTGACGGCGATGTTCGGGTTCAAAACAAAGACGCGCAGGAAGCCGGTGAGGAACTGCACCGAGTCTGCCACCCAACCGTTGATGAACTCGGACAACCATTTACCGATCAACTGACCGATGTTGGAAAACAAGTTGGAGATGATGTCATCGCCCCAGAAGGCGGACAAACCATCGTAAGTATCGTTATAAGCACCAAAATCGGGCCACAGTTGCTGTTCGACGTTTTGTGCGACAGCAGTGGTGTTTTGCTCAGCCTGCTGTTGGACGAGGTTGGTGTACTGATTTGCGTTGTAATAGGGGTCGGGCGAAGTAGCCTGAGTGGCGGAAGCACCAGGACTGGTCTGGCCGGCATTGGTATCGCCGGTCGTCACCTGGCCGGGAGGGGCGGGCGATGTTTGACCGAAGGCGGGGGCAATTTGCCCGGCCACACCTACGAAAAAAGAGCCAAGCAGCACAAATAGTGCCACGAGCGCTCCACGCTGCCTCTGGGTCATTTCGAATAGTTTAAATGTGTTGCCGTTATCCACTGGGGTGTTTACTTCAAAAGAATGCAAATGGGTCAACGCTAGCAAGACCTTATGCGTCTTGTGATAACAAGCTTACGGTCCCAGATAAAACTTGTCAGTGTGGTTATTCCCATCGTCAGGCCAAAAACAGCGTTTTTTAATCAAATCAGGGCTCTTTTTTTACGGCCTATATAAATCCGTATATCCAAGTGGGGGCAAGAGCCGAGGAGAAATTGAGTTGAATCATGGGCGTGGGTCAAAGATTTGATTTTATGCTCCCGCCCTGAGGTCTCTTCTGGACCATCAAAATGATGTGGCTACATTGTGTATACATTTCTTGGACGGCGCGATGGCTCCAGGCACAAGAATCGCTTAAAACCAGCGTGAGATGCTCAGGATGACGAAGCCGAAATTCAAGGTGATGAGACTGCCAAGCAAAACAGCAATCGGCCATGGCACGCTTAGAAAAGCCGTTACCCAGGGCTGTACATAATTTTTATACTGAATATCGAAAAAGCCGGCTGCCCAATAGGCTTGAGATGGGTCGAGCTCTTTAAGTTCGGCTGTGTTGACTGGCGACAGATGCTGCGAAACAGTCTGCGCAACCGCGCAAGTGTTGTTCTCGGCCTGCTGACGCACCAGAGACGTGCTCTGGTTTTCAAACAGGCAAAGGTCCCGCTGACTGCGAAAACCAATTTGATTAGGTTGATCTGCGAATAGCATGATTGTCGAAACAGTTGGAGCCTTTTCAGTTTTCGGCGCGCTCGGGCCGTGTACACCGCAAAAAATCCAGACCGAAGGTAAAAGCGCAATACAAGCCAGAAGCGGAAGGACACTGTTGACGGCAAGTTTTCTCACTGGCGCGGCTGCGGTCATAAAAAATCCCTCGAATGTTCGTCGCTAATTCTGTTGAAATGCATGCTTGAATACTTTTCAAAATACATGCAAATCGGGCTTCTACTAAAAGAGCTGGGCTTGTGGCCCAGCTCTTCGTTTGACTTATCTTACGACTAGCCTGGTTTTCTTTTTCGCAAAAGAAGTCTGATTAGAGACCACCACCGAGGCCGCCGAAGTTGTTGATGGCGAATGTACCGATGAGGTGGACAGCGGTAGGTCCGCCGAATCCGACTCCCAGTCCTTTTGCGACGTTCATCGCCGCTTCACCACCATCTCTTTGACCGAAGGCAATTTTCATACCGGCGAGAGACGAAGGAATTGTAGACAGGGCTGTTACAACGCGGGAAATGTCTCTGGCGCAGTCATAACCATAGTCTGCCAATTGACCGACTTCGTTTGATTGTCCATAACGGGGGTCAGTAGGAGCGCCTACCAAACCTTGAGCGTGTGCGGCCTGGTCATACACTCCAAAAGCTAAGAGTACGAGCTGAGGAGCTAGCAGGAAGCCTACGCGGGTGGCGACCTTGAAATTTCTCGATGCAGCGATCTTCTTGGCGAGGGATGTAACTTTAGTCATTGCGGACCTCCTAGTGCTAGCAAGACTTCGTTCGTCTCGTGAGAACAGATTACGACTCGCAGGGAAACTTGTCAGTGGTGGAATTCCCATGCTGAGCCTAAGTTTGCGATGTTTAATATTTGACTGGTAAGGAGGCCGTCGTGAACATCTATATACGTACAGGCTGAATTTCCGACAGCGTGGCGAAAGAAAGTTGTATTCTCATTTGGTTTTAAGGCTTGGGCTGCATACTGCTCATTAGCTTTTATGACAATCTGTAAGGCACAGAAAAAGTCCGCATTAACGGCATTGAGTCACGGCGGTCGCTAGAGCGTGCGCTTGAGGCATTTGTTCGCCGCGACTATTTGCATAGTTTATAAATCCGCACCATTTGTGGTGTCGCGCCGTTCGTCTTCACGCTTTTTGGCCTGAGGGCTCGGGCGGGTAATTTCTTATTCGATAAATATGCAAATGTGCCTGATATGGTGTTTGAGCGGCTGAAAAGTATCGAACGAGGCCATCTGCAGGGGCCAAAACGGGTCGAAAATATCGAACAAAGGCCAAAATCGGTCTGAAAAAAGGCGAAATTATCGAACAATGGCCGTGAGCCGTGAGCCGAAATCCAAATGAGCTGAGAATGGCATTGATTTATCCTCTGCTAAATTTCTTGGCTAAATTTCTTGCTTGATCAGATTCGCTTACGCTTTACTCTTATTTCGGGCGTAGTAGAGCATTTGCAAAAAGAAGCCGCCTTTCTTTTGCAAAAATCGTTTGTATGGGATGGAGAACTGATGGTGGCCCCTATCGGAGGAAATATCGCAGAGCACCAAGATAAAATCCGCCAAAAGGCTATTTCGGACTTTAAGGCAATGCAGCAGACAACTTCTCGATCATGGTTGAAAAAATTGATGGGAGATACGCCGCAGTTTTAATACTCCGAACACCAAAAAGCCGGGCTCTGGGCCCGGCTTTTCAATTGACTTATCGAAGACGTCACTTATCGATTGCTCTGACGGAGATCTCTTTAGAGACCACCACCCAGGCCACCGAAGTTGTTGATGGCGAATGTGCCGATCAAGTGGACGGCGGTCGGTCCACCAAATCCAACTCCCAGACCTTTCGCAACGTTCATCGCAGCTTCACCGCCATCTCTCTGGCCGAAGGCGATTTTCATACCTGCAAGAGACGAAGGAATAGTGGACAGTGCTGTTACAACGCGGGAGATATCTCTGGCGCAGTCATAACCATAGTCTGCCAATTGTCCTACTTCGTTTGATTGGCCATAACGGGGGTCGGTGGGAGCGCCTACCAAACCTTGAGCGTGTGCGGCCTGATCATAAACACCAAAAGCGAACAGCACCAGCTGCGGTGCCAGGAGGAATCCCACGCGAGTAGCGACTTTAAAATTTCTCGATGCGGCGATCTTTTTGGCGAGGGATGTTACTTTAGTCATCTCGGGACCTCCTAGTGCTGGCAAGACTTCGTTCGTCTCGTGAGCACAAGATTACGACCAGCGGGGTAACTTGTCAGTGGTGGAATTCCCATGCGGGGCCTATATTTGCCGCTTTTAATACAACCGCTTGGCAACCTTGATTTTGTTACGGGCACAGGGCTTCAAGGCTTTCGCCAGTGAGCGGAACCAGGCCACAGCTGCGGGTCTTACGAAAAACAATTTGGCTTTTCCTCTCAAAACTCAAAGAGCTGGGCACAAGGCCCAGCTCTTCAAATGATTGATTGACTTGTGACGGTCTATATAGATATTGCGTTTGGGCGCAAATTTTTAGAGACCACCACCAAGGCCACCGAAGTTGTTGATGGCGAATGTGCCGATCAAGTGAACAGCGGTCGGTCCGCCGAATCCAACTCCCAGACCTTTGGCTACGTTCATCGCAGCTTCACCGCCGTCTCTCTGGCCAAAAGCGATCTTCATGCCGGCGAGCGAGGAGGGGATTGTGGACAGAGCGGTGACAACGCGGGAAATGTCTCTGGCGCAGTCATAGCCATAGTCGGCCAATTGACCTACTTCGTTGGACTGACCATAACGGGGATCGGTAGGAGCGCCGACGAGACCTTGTGCATGAGCGGCCTGGTCATAGACGCCGAAAGCTAGCAGTACCAGCTGCGGAGCGAGGAGAAATCCCACGCGGGTTGCAACTTTGAAATTTCTGGAAGCAGCGATTTTCTTGGCGAGGGGTGTAACTTTAGTCATTTCTGACCTCCTAATACAGGGTGTATTTATAGATTGGGTGAAAGATTGGTTGGTTGTTTGCATTGGTTGGACAGTAAAATCTTTAGTGACGTCCGCGGATTACACCGCTAACAGCAGTTGATGTGTTCTGGCCGCTGCCATAGCTGCTGGGAACAGTTGGTCCGGCTTGGTAGCCCATTCCAGGGCCATAACCGGCAATTGTTGGAAGAGCAGCAGGACGAGCGACTTGAGATGTAGTGTGACGAGGAGTTCTCAAAGTAGCGTGACCTTCGTGCGAACTTGAGAAATGCGGAGCCGAACCAGGATGAGCCATGGCCATCTGAGTCGGAGCAGCGTGTTGCTCGGAGATCGGAGCGCCAAAATCATTTCTGAAAGGAGCGGCCTGGACCTGCGGAATCGAGATGGCAGCTTGTATGACCTGGGTCGGCATAGGAGGAGCGACCACTGGTCTCGGCTTCAAGAGAGCCGGATTGACGCCGAGAAATACATTGCTCTTGGGCATGGCGCCGGCAGTGACGGCATGCGGAGCGATATAAGGACGCTTAGTCAAATGCTGATGACTTTCCGGACCATAAACGTTCGGCGCATAATCCCATCTCGGTCCTTCGGCATTAGCCGGCAACGCGGCTGCACCGAGAGAAATGACTGTCATTGAGAGAAGAAAAAATTTGAGGTTCATGGCTAGTCTCCAGGACTTGCAGGTGATCGGGGTGAAAATATCGGGATTTGAAATATATGGAAGACGAAAAACTTTAATAGCGGAAGGCGTTGCGGCTGCCGAATCCACCGAGCATAAGGCCGGTCATACCGAGACCCATCAGTGAGTTCGGACGGCGGAGCACACTACCGAGGATGGCACCGGTGCCAAATCCAGCCAGGGCACTGACAGCGTTGCTGCCGCCGCCGCGCATCGTGCTGTGTCTGACAGCTTGCTGCTGGGTTTGACCGGTGAGGGTCTGGGTCTGTTCGACATTGCCGAAGTTAGTGGCGACGCCGGCCTGTCCACCTTTTTGTTCCGGCATGATCCAGTCGGATGTACCGGTGGTGGCGGGTGCGCCCTGGGCCACGGCTTGAGGAGCGGCACCCATGTTGTTGTTGGCGAACTGTGCACCATTGGTGCTGGGTGACATGAGGGATTGCATCATGTCCTGGCGCATACCGCGACTGCTCATGGCAGCGGCGCTTGGATCGCTCATCGGGTCAGCGCTGACGTTGAGTCCTCTGTTGACGGGATTCATCTCCCGGTACTTCGCTTGCTGTTGAGCAAGAGCCGAAGCGGCTTGAGGATCCATCGGCACCACTTCCGGTGGCAGGTAAGAATCGGCGGTAGCCTGGGCAAAGGCTGGGGCAACAAGCTGGGCGGAGAGAGCGACGGTGGCGATAGCAGCAACTGCCAATCGGGTCATATTCAGGCGACCGCTGGTTGATTGAGTGTTGGTGATGTTCGTTTTCATTGTTTTCTCAGCCGTTTTCATTGGGGTGCCGTCTCTTGATGCAGACATACTACGCAAAGCGCAACTGGAATGAAATCGGGGGTATTCCCACTACTATGGGAATCCTCCCCCTCCGCAACCAGATCCAAAACAAAAGCCCCGGATGAATATCCAGCGGACATCAATCGATATCCATTCGACATCCAGCCGAGGCTGTTGCTGATTTTTTCTTACGTCCTTCAGGCCTGAGCTTCAGGATCAAGCCCTCGGGTTTTCTCAAGATGACCTGGGGTCGTCTTCAGAAGTTTGTGCGGATGGCGGTCGGAAGGAGTTTCTGACCCCATTTTTGCGGATTTTCGTTAGCGGGATTGAACTGAGCGAAGCGGCAACCGAAGTCAGTGGTCTTGCTGCTGTACTGAGGTTCACGACGCATACCCTGACCGAATTCATAACTCTGCTGAGCATCAAGAGCGGCAATCGGGTTGTTTCTCGTGGTCGACAGACCGTAGTCCTGGATTGTCGAACCGGTCGGAATAACTACACCACCGGCTTTAAAGCGCTGTCCGCCACCGAGGTCGATCGAGCTATTTCTCAGACCATCACCCGTCGGTACACCGGTCACAGTGCCCCAACCGGCCCAGGGACCGAGTCTGGCGATGTTGTCTTGCGAACCGTCGCCACCCATACCACCGATCTGGGAGTTACGGCCACGGAGTTCCCACTGGTGAGTTTCCTGACCACCACGACGGATTGTCGGCATGTCGGTGTAATAGCCACCGGTACCAGCGATACCACCGGTCGGGATGATGTTTACTTGCTGCGAAGCATTGATGTAGCCGGGAGGTGCGGAGAGCGAACCGGGATCAGATCCCAGGGTCGAGTCCGGTCCGGGCACGATACCGGTCAGAGCAGGTCCAAGAACGCCGGGGGGTGAAACGACACCCGGTGTTACCGGCAGCGGAATACCGGAGAAGCTGTTGTCGACGGAGTTCGACGGGATGGCCGGTACCCAGGGAAGCAGAGTCGGTGCGCCGCCCATACCTGGAGTTACGCCCCAGGGGGTAGGACCACAGCCGATCGGCGGAGGCTGACCATCAGCCGGCGGAATGAAAGGAGCGCTGGTCGGTTGACCTTCAATAAGAGGTTGGCGCAGTGTGCCAACTCCGCCACCAGGAGCGGGGCCACCTTGGACTGGGCTACCAGGCCAGGGCTGAGCAAATGCAGCCATAGCTTGAGTCGCGCCCAGGGTGATGGCGACGATCATTGCCGGTAAGAGTTTACGGTTAAGCATTGTCTGTACTCCTGAAGCCTTTTGAATTTTGAAAGAGCTTGAAAAAATCACGGGTTTAATAGGTTGGTTAATACGGGGCGATGGTCATTTGAGAATGATATTGGGCATTAAAATTGGTGCGATTGCCGTAGAGGTCGGTTGTTGCCTGGGCATTTGTGAGAGCGCTGCTGCCTCTGATTGGTTGGCCGAGGGCTGCTTGATATAAGGGTCTCGGTCCGTCCTGCGAAAATTGCGGCATCATTTTTAAATCGGGTTTGTCGGGAAGTCTTTCACCGAAGTCGGCCAGGCCGGAAGCATTTTGATTGACTCTATTTTGATTGCGTCCGTAGTCTGTCGATCTTTGTGCGGCCCATCTGGTTGTCGGTGCGGAGAATGAAATGCCACCACCAGCGTCTATGTTGCCTGTCCCGACCGGAGCTTGTAGTCCGTAACCACCGGAGGAGCCGTTGATGTTACCGGGGTCGGCGCCAGGTGTACTGGGCGGAGGAGTCAGGTAACCGGAGACTGCGGCATTCACCGAATCTTTGTCACCGCCCATTACCGGGGGGACATACAGATCACTCGGTGGTAAGTCGGGTGGGCCGAACATTCCCGGTGTCACCATCGGTGGTACATCACCGCTGCCGATCGGCGGCGGGTCACCAATTGCCGGTACCTCGAAGGGGGCAGCGTTGGGCTGACCATCTATAAGAGGTTGGCGCAACGTTGTGAACTGGGCGAAAGCGGGAGTGGAGAGTGAACCGAGCATAACGATAGCCAAGAAAGCTCTGGTCGCTTCTTTGACGATTCTTTTGCTGGTGACCGTTCCGTTCATCTGATTGCCTTCGGGTTCGTTGTCTGGCGGGCTATGAATCAACAATAGCGGCGGGTCCACCCGTTGTCTTGGGTGGATTCACGTACTACCCCCCGGTTTCTCCCACTATTCCGTGAGAAAAGTGGCAAAATGGCCAATTTTTCAAAAAATGTCTCTGAAATTTTCTGGATCGGCGGCAAAATCCCCCTGCCAGGTCGACCAGGTCAGGCCGATCAGACAGATCAGACAGGTCAGGCCGCTCAGCCAGGTAAAACAGCTCCGCCCGAGCCGTATAAAGGAGGGTGCAAAAAATAATCGCCTATAAAAGGTAAGGAGCGGATGCTCAAAAGCTATTTCAAAAAAGCGGAAGCAGGACATACGCTTGTATGGCAGAGAAAGCCGCCCAGTTCATTTGTGCCTGCCGTTTGCAAGGTGCGACCTATTTATAGGACCTGGATATATTAAACCTCAAAGTTCTGCAATAACTTTGTCACCACCAATAGTGCCTATTCAAATCAAGATGGTATCACCACTTGTGGTGCTTTCAAGAGGGGTGAAATCAACGGGGCACCGCTGGCAATATCAAAAAAGTCTTTGCAAATTGATCGTTTATAGGTATCATAGGGATGTTGAAAGGGGGCGCGTGTGAGTACTCAACCATTAAAGTCTTCGGATTATTCAG
>JAGXAB010000120.1 GCA_018971775.1 Cyanobacteria bacterium REEB67
AATTTCACCAGGCCGTTACCGCCGGCACCATAATTGCCGCCGAAATTGGCCGAGAAAAACACGATTGGTGCAGGAATGCGGGCGATCAAAGTCGTGCGCACCGAAGCATACGGTCCAGGGCAACTACCAGCTCCGCCGCCACCCGGTGGGGGTACCTGCGGAGGATTGAATGACTTGGATACAGAATCTTGTGTTGTGGTACCAATTGGACCATTGCTGCCAGTCGTGCTTGTTACACCACCAGCGCCATAGTCTTCATAAGTAATAAGCTCCGCCTTGATGTTTTGAATAACAGTACCGTCATACGGGTGAGTCAAGAGGGCGGCGTTCATCGCAGCAACGGCCTGTCCTACGGTACTCATTTGCCCGGCTGATCTGGCGCAATCTTTACAGGCTCTGTCGCACATGTCAGCTGCGAAAATCAAAACGGTGATGTTAAGAGCGAGGGCCGAGATCACAATCAGGATTGAGACAACTGCGCCTAACTCGATAGCTGTGATACCTCGAAGTCGCCCACGGAGCAACTTACGACTTTGAGGTATCTGATTTGGTTTGTTAACCACCTGAACTCCTCCTTGGAGGAAAGCACACATATACATCTACCAACTTAGCAGGGCGATCGTGAAGTGTGGGTGAAACGAAAAAGAGAAGCCGACCCAAGGGGCCGGCTTCTGAGGTCTTTGCTCTTACGTGAAGTGGACTGATTCCTACATTTTCTGTAGGTCTCGCTTCTTACCGTTGCGACTGGGCCAGGCGGCGGGCAACGGCGTTGAACGCCTGCTTGACCGTCGTCGAGTCGGTGCACTGGAAGAATCTGCCGCCGTTGCCGGAGGCGCCGGCCAGACCGGTATTGAGGTTGCCCAGGAAGGAGACCTGGTTGGCCTGCAGCACCGAATTGTTGGTCACGTCCATCCCGATCGAGTAGATAGCGATACCATCTGATTTACAAGACTGTGCCACTGTCAGCGACGGGGATGCGTCAGCCGAGTCGGGTACACCGTCTGTGAAGAAGACGATGGCATGCTTGGCGGCTGGCCTGGAGGTGCTGATATTGGCGATGTTGTAGTGAGCCGAATCGAGGAACATGTGGCGTGCCGTGTTGAGAGCTTCATAGGTCGCCGTGTGATCGATGGGGCGGCCGTTCTCAAGGCCGTTGGCGTAATCACCGGTATCACTCCAGGCGGCGCTCACATTAGAAGTGACACCACCGGAAAAGGAACCATTCAAGCGGCAGCCGTTGACGCCATCGACCGAATTGTACTGAGTTTCGGATTTGGTCAGAGGACGTCTTGGTTGTCTGAAGCCTGTACCTACGCCTCCGGCGATGTTATCGTTGTTTTCCGCCCCAGTGCTGGCTCCTGAAACATTCCCTCCATTCGGAGAGGTGACCCAGAATTTGACGCCCGGAGCTTCGACGAAGTTGGCCGAGATATAGAAGCTATTGGCGTAGGACGACGAGGCGCTGTTGCTGTGGGCGGTACCGACAGTCTGACTGTTGGGCGATCCGCCGGCGGTGAGCAGGTCAGAGTTGGAGAAGCCTACGAAGCCGAAGCGGCAATCGCAGAGTGAATTGATCTTCTGGAAGAAACCACCATCGGCGCCGTCAATCGCTGTGGCTATCGGTTGCGAAGCGAGCATGGCCAGGCGTTGATAGGCTTTCTGGTAGTGGGGGGCTACGTGGGTCAGAGAGGCCGCCGAGCTGGCGGTAGTGGTAGCACCATTGGTGGTGATGTAGCTGCCGCGATCGAGGAGAGCACCGTTGGCATTTGTGGCATTGTCGAGGTTGCCGCGGGCGGCTTCGACTACTACGCCTAGATCTTCGAAGTTAAACGTCTTTCCGGCCAGGTCGGTGTCTGGTTCTTGAGCAGGGAATTGAAAGCTGAAGTTGACAAAGAGGTCGGGTGTGGACACCGGTTGAGCATAAGGCCAAGAGCCTGGAGGGGCTATGTTGACGACAAGGTCTGTGTAGTCACGGTAGACGGCTACGTTAGTCAGATCGAGGGGCATATAGCCGGATGACCCGCCATAGACGTTTTTCATATAGATCTGGTCGCCCATCTGGGCACTCCAAGAGCCGCCAGCTTGAGGTGATCTGGCTTCTGGTCGGTAGGCCATAGTGGCCGCGTTGGGGGGACTCAAGGTCATCGTGGCCGAGTTCAGTGTCGGTGTCCAGAAATATCCATAACCGTAAGGAGGTATCAGTGTGCAATTGCCGGGGGGAGTGCCGTAATCCGACTGCCAGTTACCGCCGTTGGCCTGGGTCGGCAGAGTGCCAGACTTGGGCACAATGGCTCTGAAAGGGTGCATGTTGACGCGGAGGAAGGGGTCGAAATAGAACTTGTTGGCTGATGGAATCTGCGAATCATTGTTGGCGGAGAGGTCAAGGTTGACCGGGGGCAATACGTTCAGGTTGAGACCGTTGGCATTGTTTGCATAATTGTGCTGGACGCAATCGGACAGGCGGTGACTGGTTGTCGGAGGGGTGATTTCGATGTAATGAATCGCTCCTCTGCCGGGCACCTGAGTCGGGACACCAGGGTAGGGATGGTTCACATCGATGACCATTTGTTGGTCAAACTGTCCGGCAGTCGCTGAACCGGCTTTTGGAGTGAGATTAGAGTCCCAGGTGCGGCGGATGAAGCTGACTTTGGTGGCGTCGTCCATCGAACCGGAGAAGTCGAATACCAGAACGGCGTCTACTTGAGGCAGGCCGCCGCCGGAGCGAGCATTGAGACCGACTTGCTGGACACCGACGATACTGAGGAAGACCGGAGTGTAGGTGTAACAGGCGTCGCACATGATCGCTCGGCCGTTGACGCAGGTCGCGGAACCGGGAGCGACCCCTGTATAGTTGTTCTGCGGGTCAGCCAGAGAGATCATCACGTTTGTCGAGCCAGGTGAGCCTGTAGTGTGGGCAGCGGCGTAACTGGTGACCACGTTGGCGTTGGCCAGGCCCTGTCCGAGCAAATTGCCTGCTTGAAACATGTTGCGAGCATACTGCGCTGCCATCGATTGGGCATACTGCAGTTTCGTGTGACTGGTGTCATCATTGTCTGTCGGATAACTGGTAAGCATGGCTGTACCGGCGAGAGCCGCCGAGTCGCATGTAGCTGTCAGTTCCCTTTGAGCCATCTGGATGCGACTTGAGTCGAAGGAGAAAAATCCTACGAGCATTATGAAGAAGAAAAGCGCCAGCACCAGCCCGGTGACGGCGGCCCCCTTCTGATTTCGGATCTTGTGTTCGTTCATGGTTGAAGCAACCCCTGTATCTTTTTTAGTAGTGAACTCCGAATCAGAGCCTCGGAAGTAAGCTTTGCTCGGGCGGTTAGAACTGCAAGCCAGGTGGGTTTTCAAACTCAGCCTGAGAGGATACCGTGACAAACATAGGGCTGGTCAAACCCTGGATGTTAAACCAGGGTACCGGAATAAGAGGATCGCATTGACCCTGGATGGTAACGCGGATAGAAGTAACATACTGATTGACGTCGGGGATGTTGCCGAGGCCAAGCGGAGTCGGTCCGACGATTTTCTGAGCGGCACCGGCTCCGGAGCCTTGAATGGGCGAAAGGAGGATGTCGACTTCGGGATTCTGGGCATTGGTGGTCCAGTTGACCCCGGGGAACATGCCGCGGATCTGGGCTGCCCGCGCCTGGGCCGTAGCATATGCTCCCGGATATGGAGTGCCGCCCGGATCAGGCACGAAGACTAGAGTGTTAAATGTCTTAGCCTTTGCAGCCAGCATACAGGCCTGGTTGCAGGCAAACCAGAGGAAAAAGGCGCGCAGGCCGCAGGTCCCCAGGTTGAGCACGGGAAAGAAAATAAACAGGAAGAGTACATACATGGTGGCGACGTATTCTGCCGCCATAGCTCCTCTTGTTTTTCTATGTCCCCTTCTGTACTTAAACATCAGCTATCACCACCCCAAATCGACTTATGTAGTTTCATCTAGTCTCAAAGATACCAACTGCAAATAGTTTGCCCAAAAAGCATCTAGTAATAATCGTCTAGTAATCATCTCGGATAATCGGCACGGGACACTTCTGGCCCGTGCCTAACAAAAACATTAACCTTTTTCTAACGTAGCACGTCAAAAAAGTCGCTGTCAACCGTGATTGGCGCCAAAGCGGCCATTGTTCCGAAACTTGTCAAGATTTAATTTCGAAGACTATTAATTTTTACATTGACTTTATCTTGGCGTTGCCGGTCGTCGACAATCGAGCCCTTCCATATATGGCTATTTTAAATGCCTGGCTTTCTGCCTGTTTGAAAAATTGCTATTTCAAAATGACCGGAGCGGATTTAACCGCATCACTGCCAATTTGTGTATTTGTCGTGGCCGGGACAAGCGTTGCCGGCGTCTTGGACTCGGCCTGGGCTTCGGTAACCGCCTTGGTGAGCGAAGCATAGTACTTTTTCACCGCTTCATCGTTGGTCGACTGCATGCCTTCTTGCAAGGCGTTGAAAGCTTCTTCGAACTTGTTTTGTCTGGCGAAGGTCTTGACCAGTCCGACGCGAGCGGCGGCGTAGGCCTTATTTTGGTTGAGAGCCTCGTTATAGCAGTCGTGAGCCTGCTTCATACCGTTTGCTCCGTAATAGGCCTCACCAAACAGATAAAAATCAAAAGCATTGGGCGGGACGAGTTTGCTTACCTTTTGCAATTCGAGCAGGGCAGGTTTGTACTGATGTTGTTTGACCAGAGCATAGGCCAGATACCTGCGTCCCGATATGCACTCCGGATCGATAGTACAGGCGCGCCGCAAGACTTTGATCGCTTTCTCGTTAGCTCCCTTTGAAAGATCTGCATAACCTTCCTTTATTAGTGGCAGGACCTTCGCGTTGACGGGTTTGGTCAAATTTGCATTGGCCGTGACTTCGGGCGCTTTTGTCTCAGCCATGGCAGCCGGTTTTGCCGGAGCCGTTTTACTGGTGCTACTTGTCGTCTCGGTCGCCGGCGCTGGTTTTGTCGGTCCTGGGGTAGGCGCGCCGGTGCTGACTGGAGGAGCGCCAGTAGTTGTAGTGCTTGTCGTATTGCTTGTCGTGTCTGTGGCAGTCGTTTCACTGCTCTTGTCTGCCAGTACGGCGGGACAAGGCCACAGAGGAAGCAACACTGCCACGATCGCCATTGGCAAAGACGTGGCGATAACCGCTGTGATGGACGGTGGTCTAAATTTCGTTTCGATCAAGGATCCGGGAAATACCATCATGTGCTCCAGCGCGGTCGTAGCGATTAATTTCGAATTTTATCATCTTACAGTCGGAGCAAGGCCCCCGCTCGCCAGGCACTTACACTAAAATGACAATGCTGCCTTTCGCTTTTTATTGCCGATAAAGGCGCAAGTAGATAACTCATGGATATGATTGCGTGGCCGTAACTAACCCCCTCCGCCGCTCAAAACTGCGATTTGTAGTTTATTTTCTTGCGGTCGTCTCGGCCTGTGGATGGCTCTATTCGTATCTCTATATCCGTTCGGCAGAAGAGATTTTCGGAGGCGTCGATAAGGCCGACGCTTTGCGAGAAGGCCTGAGAGTAGCCAGTGCTGAGCAGCTGAAGTCTCTGGAAAAAAAAGGTGCCTCCGCCGATACGCTCTATGAAAAGCGCCTCAATGTAGCACTGCTCTATCAGGAGCATAAAGACTACAAGCTTGGTCGCAAAATTTTGCTCAAAGAAAAGGAAGACCTTCTCAAGCTGCCTGAGAGCGAAGAGACAATGACCAGGCTAATCAAAGTCGAAGAGATGATTGCGCATATAGACATGGATGAAGGGCTTTTCGTCGACGCTCGGGAACGCGTCGCGCGCTCGATCGGACTTGCCGATGAGCTAGTCGATCGCTATCAATCGCAAAATGGACAATTGCTTCATTTGAGCATGGTCAACGAAACGGGCATCATTGCTTACCTTGAAGCTAATACAGCGCCCGATATGAAAGTACGCAAAGAATCCTTTGCTCGCAGCAGGGGAATTTTCGAGGAGCTTATTGCTCGGATAGATAGCATGCAGCACGACGGCTCAAAATGGACAGCGGCTTGTCAGGCCACTCTCAGCGACATAAAAAATCATGCCATGGCCAACTTGAATCAGGTCAAGGAAGATCAAAAATACGAATCTATGTTTCAGCAGACTTAGATTCTACTTTTACTTTTTTTGTTTTTACTTTTTTTGGTCTATGGAGGTAATCTCTCGCCTTTCTCAAGACCCAGGCTACATCCTGAGGGTAGGCGAAGAGCACGTAGGAGATGATCATCAAATATTCAAAAAATGGAATATTCATGTGGTAATCGATCGTCAGATGGAAAATGATCGCCGCGCCAATTACCCAGTAGCGCAACTCCTTCACCCAGATCAGGGTAAATAGTGCAAGTTCGAGCGCCAGGGTAGCGTAGGTGAGAAAGTTTATCGTCCAGAGTTGATCGAAGACAAAGGGCAGGGGGAAGCGCTGCAGGTCCTCAACGCGCGAACTGTAGTAGACGGCCGTGCCGTCGTACCAGGTCTCGCCCCAGAATTTCCTGACGAAGGTATGGCAATAGACACTCCAGAGTACGAGCTGTAATAGTCGTAGAGGCCAGATACTTACGGATCTGTAATTGTCGAAGTCGGGGCGAGCAGGGTCGTCGGTCTTTTGCTTCTTGTCGGCCAGCCATTTGTCGATCGATAGCGCTCTGCCGCTGGCGGCGAAGATCAAAAAGAACATCGAGACGCGCATGTAAGTATCGCCCGAATTGAGCAAAAACGGGTCGCGATGATAGTAGGAGTTGATCCCTAGGTAGAGCAAAAAAGCGCACAGACGGCTTTTGAAGCCGATCATCAGTGAGGCGGCTGTGAGCAAAAGAGCGACATGGACGATAGTTAAAAAGGTGTCGTTCTCGGGGCAGAGGTGGAAGAGACTCAGTCCATCTACTCCTGTCCAGTTGAGTACTGACTGAGTCGACAGCCATCCGTGCGCGCCATAAAAATTGTAGAGGTCGGGAGTGAGCATAGCCAGATCGAGGAAGACGATAAGGCCGAAGAGGACGCGATAAACAGCCACCGTAAGTGGTGATGTTTCCGAAAACCAGAATTTATCCCAGGCCTTCCAGATCTCTGTTATGGACATCTTCTATGACCTCATTTCAGATCTTCGGGTCGGACATAATAGGGCTTGAGTGTTTCTCGCTGATAGTGCGGCGGATTTTTCCGGCCGATACCTTTTTCGGGAAGTGGCATCATGGACATAAATCTGATCAAGGTGACCGTGCGTGGCGGATTGTTCGGATCGGTGTTGTTCATGCGCGCAATATGGACATTTACGTCCGACCAGAGCATTTTGTACAGGGGCCAGGCAAGGTTGTCGTTAAAAAACTTGCGATAACGCTCTTGTTGGACGCGGGTGGCATAGTCCATTCTTTCCATGCGCGGATTCATCCACAACTTACTGCTGCCGTCGGCGAAGGTGACGACAGCAACCAGGTGCGGATTGACATTGCGCGGCATGGGAGCAAAAACGCCATAGTCCTGGTCAAGACCGAGATAATGGTAGTAGCCCCAGAAAAATTTGAGAATGCGCGCCTGATAAGGGTGCACGTTAAACATATAGACGAAATTTAACATGCCATGGAAGAGGATGAAAGCCGAAATGACTGGCTTGCGCAATAGCTGCCAGTCATTTTCATTGATAAGAGCGCGAAGGCCACTTTTGATCCGGGAGTGCTTCTTACTCTGCTTTGCGGTAATCGTACTCAATAGTTCAACTTGTTACTTGTGCTTGTCTTCGAGTGCTTTCATTTCTTCCTGAGCGAGCTTAGCTTCTTTTGGCTTGTGGTCTCGCTTCAGCGTGTCACATAATTCAAAATAGCACAAACGATGAAACTTCCAATCAATTTGACCGGCTGGTGCGCTGGCGGCTACGTTAATAGCTTTGCGAAGTTGCGTCTCTGCTTCCGGATATATGCCCAGATACTGGTAGCAAAATCCCATATGCATGTGGGCATTGAAAAACCACAAGGGAACCGGTCTCTGTTCAGGCGGCTGTTTGTAGAATATTTTTGAAGCTAGAATCCCGTATTTGAGCGCTTCTTTGTATTTCTTTTCTTCGTAGAGAACATTGTTCAAACGGATGCAATACTGTCCAAGCTTAGTTTGTCCTGCCGAGGATTTGACGGCCGCATCGAGGCCGTCCTTCAATACCTTTTCCGAATCGGAAAACTTGAGGGCGAGAAGGTTTTCGCGACCTTTGACGAAGTTGTCCTCAGGAAATTTGACAGCATTGTCCGGTGTGCCGTTGACGAATTTAGCCAGTTCATCGTCGGTAACATAGGCGAGCTCGCCGGTGCGACCACTCAGTTCGCCGCTTGCCTTTTCAGAAGTTTTCGGAGCCGGCTCGGTGCAACCAGTCAATAGACCGATAGGCAACGATAGAGAGGCGAGTGTCAGTAGCCAGGCGGCGCCCGACCTTGCTTTTAGTCCGCTTGCGCTGGTTAAAAGACGCATCTGTATCTTCCTTTGTTTTCGCAGAAATTGGTAAATGTGTCTAAACTCAAACGAGGGCTTCTAGTACACCCAAAAATAATAACCTAAGTAAGAGCGATTAGATCCATTTGGCGGTTGTCAATCGGACTGCCTGGCCAGCCGGGCCAAAACTTTGCTTAACAAGCCCTGCCAGAGAAGGCCTTCACGCTGGGTGAGGTTGAACTTCTGCAGAGTGTTTCTCAGTTCGCCGGTTACTTTGGTGCGGTTGAAGGAACGCGAAAATTCGACATCGTCCATCAAAGTGACAATTCTCTCCATAAGCTGATCTTCAAGGGCACCGGTCATACGAAGGCCCTCGGGTAAACCTTCCGGGCGAGCATACTGGCTGGTATCGCTGCTTGCCTCGTTGTCATGTGTCTTGATTTGCAATGAGAGCTGATATGCCACTACTCCCAGTGCTTGAGCCAGATTCAAACTGGGAAAGAGCGGATTGCTTTCGATACGCATTAACTTATGGCAGCGGTCCAGTTCTTCATTGGTCATACCATTGCGCTCGTCGCCGAAGACCATGGCTATCTTGTTCCCGTCACTGAGCTCCTGAAAAAGGGATTCGGCGAGGGGGGCAAGATTTTGCGAAATATGGGTGCGGTACTGGCCCGATGAGCTACCCACCGCAATGTTTATGTCTTCCAGGGCGGCCGAGACCGAGTCGAAAACGCGCGCTTTTTTGAGGATGTCGAAGGCATCGACGGCCATACGTCTGGCTTCTGAATCGAGATAGTTTTTCGGTGGGCTGACCATGCGCAGCTGGGTGAAGCCAAAATTTTTCATGACCCGGGCGGTGCTGCCGATATTTCCTAAAAAATTCGGTCGGACCAGCACAAAGACAAAATTTTCCTGGGTCAGCACTGTCCGGCCCGCTCTTTCTGATTGTCTTGCAGGTCCCTGGGTATCAGCAGCGCTCTCACTTGCTGAGGGCGACCGAGCAATAGCGGTGCAAGCAGCATGGCAAATAAGGCGGCAGCGAGGACAAGAATGTTCAGCTCTTTCAATACATACAGGGCGGAAACCGCTGCCAGAGTGCGTTCCACCGGTGGGCTCAGCAAGGCAATGAAAACCATGACCAGGGTATTTCTGGCGGCGAAAAAAGGTCCCTGGGTGCGCAGCGGCAGAATCGAAAGTAAATGATTTTCCCAGTCCGGTGTGATGAAGCCGGCCAGGGTCTGCACGGCTAGAAGTGTGAAAAGGGAAATGTCATAAGAGTAGCTCAGGGCGCCGGCGGTGGCCAGACAAACCGTGCCTGCCGCGACTATTTGCAGGACGCGACGGCGGCTGGCCAGATGATGCAAAAAGATTGAAGCACAGGCCCCGAGGGCAAAGGCCATCGCACCTTTAGCAGCCAGGTGGGCAAAGGTAAGCGTGCCGACTTGATAGCCCTGGAGGGCGTAAAAGAGCGGTAAGAGCAGTCCGAGATAGAGGGGCGTATACAAAATGGTCGTGGCGGCAAGTAAGCGCCCGAGACCGGAAGCCGTACGATAATGGCCGGATGAAATTTCCGCATCTTCAGGCTCTATTTTTGCTTCTAAATTTGTTTCTCGATTTGCTCCGAGCTTCGCCTCTATTGCTCGCCGCTCGAAGGCCTGTCGGCCGGCAAACCGTTGATGCTGGCAGCATTTTGCGGCGTAAAAAGCAATCAGGTAAATGATGCTGATTGCTGCGGCAAATGTATTGGAAAAAGGTCTTGATACTACATATGGTGACAATACCAGGGCGGCGGTCTGGCCCAGGAAATAGGAAGCTCCCAGGGCAGACACGTAGATCAGCGGGCGAGGGGCCCGCTCGCTGAGATAAAGAACCATGCAGATGACTGTCCATTCGCCGGCCAGGAAAATCATCGACAGAGCATAGCCGACCAGATAGCTTGCTTCCGAGAGAAACTGTCTGGTCAGATCGAGGGAGAGCACTATGGCAAGCAATGCCTTGAGCAGCATGGCCCCTTGCAGATAGTTGAGGCGCTTAGCGGCATCATTGAAAAATAGAGCGATCGGCACCAGTAATAGCGCCATGGGCAAAATCATATAGGTCAGACCGCTGCCGATATTATCGGTGGCCGGACCGATGAAAACTGAGATGGCGCCAAGCTTGATTTGCAAAAGGCGATCGGCGGCGGCGCTGAGGAAGGCGGCGAGAGCGAGTAAAAATAGACAACTCAAATTACTCTGGTGCAATGTGCTGTTGGCAATGGTCCAGGCGCGGGCCGGGCCAATCGAGCCGAAGAAGTGTGCCTCTTTCGACCTGGTCAGCACGTCCTGTGCCACGGGCAAATCGGCGTCGTTTGCCCCTGGCGGACGTCTATTGGTGAGGGAAGTCTCCCGTTCTATGGCAATCTCCAGAAGATAGTCCGACCGGGAGGTCATGACTAAAAGCTATGTGTGATATATGTTTTGGCGTGCCAGCCGCCCTTTCTGAATATTTTCTCGTTTTTTTTACTATAAACATAGTTAAGAGAGTCTCACATCACTTAACCGATGCGATTGACCGAGTGCCGCATATACAGTGAACATGCGACAATGCGCCCTGGATGAAGACACGCGATCGACAGCTCCCAGTCACTTGCTCCAGCGCCAGAATTTTGTCTGCCGGTGTTTTATGGCGATTGTTTTTCTCAGCCCTGTGTTTTTCGTTTTTGTATTTTTCCTTTCTGCCGGCGTGCTTCGCTGATTCACCTGGCCAATCTCCTGCCGTTACTCCTGGCGAGTCTCCTGGCGAGTCCAGTGTGCCGCCTTCAAAGCTGACCGTTTCGATGCCGTCTGCTGCGGTTGCGCTGCCCGGGCCACCCCAGGCAGCGGCTGTCAGTGCCTCTGGGAAAAGACGAGTGGCGCGCGGTAATCCTCCCAGCTCCTCCTGGATGCCCCAGGACGGTGATCCTGCTGTGTCGGCCGTCTTGCTTTGCATCCACGGTCTTGGTCTGCACAACGAAACCTATGAGCCTTTTGGCAAGGCCATGGCTCACCTCGGCGTTGCTACCTATGCTGTCGACATGCGTGGCTTTGGCTCTTATCGCCAGGCAAAAGGGCATGAAGAGGTAGATTTTGACGGCTGTCTCGATGACGTCTATCGCACGCTAAAATCAATCCGGCGCGCTCAGCCCACCAAGCCGGTCTTCCTCCTTGGCGAATCGATGGGCGGAGCGATCGCATTGCATGCAGCCGCGCTCCGTCCGGATTTAATCGATGGTCTGATCTCATCGGTGCCGGCCGGCGACCGGTTCAAGCAGGGGCATACCAGTCTAAAAGTAGCGCTGCAGTTTCTCAAAGATCGTCATAAACAGATGAATGTCGGCGAGGCCGTAGTCAATCAGGCTACAAAAGATCCGACCCTGCGTCAGGCCTGGATAAACGACCCGCTGGCGCGAATGCAACTATCGGCCAAAGAGCTTGTGCAGTTTCAAAAATTTATGAATCAAAATCACGAATTTGCCCGGGCTATTAAGGACAAACCAGTCCTCATTGTTTACGGTTGTCTGGACAAACTGGTAAAACCGGAGGGCTCGCAGGAGATTTTTAACGAGCTTTCGACGACCGACAAAGAAATTTATCCGGTTTCGAGGGCCGAACACCTAATTTTTGAAGAAAACCAGTTTAGTCCAGAAGTGATAAGCCGATTAAACGCCTGGATCGCTTCGCACTCGGTGGCTTCCGGGATGGCCAGCTCTGATAAACAAATTACCGACCCAGGCAAATAACACCCAAGAGGTCCTGATGAAAGCCCGTCCCCTAAGATTCAACAGCGCCCTGGCGCTCCTCGCCACCGCCCTCATAACCGGCTCAGAGCTGGCCGCTCTTAGCGCTCTGGACGCGTCAGCCGCAGCTCCAGCCGCCAAAAAAGTAGCGGTCGCCGCCGCCAAAGCGTCTTCGCTCAAGGCTATGGCCGAGCTCGAAGCTACCGTCCAGGCCAAGCCCGAGAGCGCTGACGCGCAGCTGGCCTTTGGTCTGGCTCTCAGTCAGGCCAAGTCCTACGATAAAGCCAGGCAGCACCTGAGGCTGGCCCTGCGTCTGGGCAAAGGTGCCGCGGTGGCTCAGAAAGCCAACCTCGCCCTGATGGCTCTTCCTAAATGGATGCAGGCTCCCAGAACTGGAGCGAAGACCAGAATGATCGCATCGATGCTCGGTCTTGGCCGCACCCGCGGTGGTGAAGCCAAACCGACAGTGATCGATTTTTATGCGGCCTGGGCACAGCCCTGTAAGCAACTTGACTGTGCAATCAGCAAAGCCAAGTCGACATATGGCGACAAAGTCACTTTCATCACCGTCAATGTCGATGACCCAAATTCGCAGACGATTATGGATCAATATGATGTCAGCCCGATTCCGACGATGGTCTTCCTCAACCCCGAAGGCGAGGTTGTCACCTATTCGGTCGGTTACAGCGGTGACGGTCAGGTCAACGCCGGTATCAAAAAGATTTTGCCGACAGCCAACTAGGGCTGCACCTTTCCTGCTATCCTCTCTCATTGCCGAGTCTGGATAGGGTGGTGAGTTTTGCCCGAACGCCTGGGAAATTTTAAAAAATTGCTGCTGGGAGCCTTGATGATAGGGCTCGGTTGGGGCGGAGACGGTCTGGCCGTCACGGCCAAGATCCGGACCGAGGACGCCTCTCAGGCCGGTTTGAAGGCGACATTTTTGCAGCAGATCAAAAAGGGCAAAGACGGCCCTGTCGATGCACAGGGAGCCGCACCGCAGCTTGCTCTGGCCTACTGGATCGAGCTCAATCGCCAGGGCCATTTCTACCGCACCTCCGACCGGGCTAAGTTTCAATCCGGCGATCAAATACGCTTTCATATGTTGCCTAATGTCGACGCTTATACCTATATCGTCATGCATCAGGGCAGCACAGGCGCAAAAAGCGTGCTCTTTCCCCCTGCTCCCGAAAATCACGATAATTTCGTCAAAGGCGGTGCCGAATGCGTCGTGCCTGCCAGCGGATCTCTGGAATTTGATCAGACCCCGGGTGTGGAGCAAGTGGGCTTGATCGTCAGTCGCAACCAGATCGACGCCGTCAGCTATATCGACCGTGCCGCTGCCAAATCGGCGCCTGTAAATGGCGAGCGCAACCCTGACGCCGAGCCGACATCGGACCTGGAAAAAGCTTATGACGCTGTCTTCGCTGGTGGTGGCGGCAAC
>JAGXAB010000121.1 GCA_018971775.1 Cyanobacteria bacterium REEB67
CAGCCTCTCAACTGGTCGGCCGGGCTGGTCCAGAGTTGAATTTAGCCTGGTCGACAGATCCTTGTAAGAGCATCGTCCATATCATCACCATCAACAAAACAGCAGAAAGAAAACAGATGAGCAACATCAACCAGAGCCAATTGAGCGTCTGCGGTCAAGAAATCATCCGGCGCCTGCGTACCGAAAATGCACGTGAGATCGGTCACATCCTTTTCGAGGATGGCACGGTCGAATCGTTCGACCGAGTTGTGGAAGTCCTGGACAAAGTCTCCTATGAATACATCGATCGGGGCATGGAGAACGGCTCGCACGCCTTTGGCGACGGCAATGATCTGCATGAATTCCTCCAGGCCTATCTTGTCGATGGGCACAGTCAGCCTGTCGATTATTTCCGGGCCTTGAAAGATAAGGACGGCAATATTATCGAAGAGTCGTTGCACAGCGATGATGAAATGGCTGCGCATGCCGAGCTGGTCGGTGCGATGAACGACTGTGCGCTGCTGGTGGTGAAGGTTCTGCGATAAACCTCAATTTAATGGTAAGCCATGGCGCAGTTAGATGTGCCGTGGCTTGCTTCTTCCTTCTCTAAGGGGCAACGAGATAAGGCTTTAATTGGCTTTGATGGCTATTCTGAAGCTTTATCCCGTTGCCTTAGCCTGGGCGACAACGGGTCGATTATTCATTAATTTGGATCTGAATAGTCGGCAGCAACCAGTTCCCAACCCAAATCATTTCTCTAGCTCGGGCGAGAAATTATCAATCAATTGAAAGAAACACATATGAAACACGATCAGAAATGCCGCGTCCTCAAGATGGTGCTCGCTTCGCTGCAGAACGCCATCGTCGCCAACCCCTCGAACAAACCGGCCAATGCCGGCCAGCCCGCCGAAGCGGCGCTGACGGAAGCCCAGGTCAATTCAGCTCTCGACGTCGTCAACTCGGTGCTGAAACAGCCGGAAGATCCGTCCGTGGATGCGAATCTGTCGGCGGTCGATATCGCCGCGTTGGTGCTGCAGATCCTGCAGCTCATCCTCAGCCACTTCCCCGGTGGTGCGTCGCCTGCTCCGGCTCCGGCTCCGGCACCTGCCATCGACGCCACTTCCATCCTGACGATCGCCGAGACGATCATGCAGATCCTCGAGCTCATCCTTAGCAAGCTGCCGAAGAGCGTCTCGCCTGCTCCGGCTGCCGTGCGTGAGAGCGCGCTGAGCGCGACCGATATCGCCGGTCTCGTTCTGGCTATCCTTCAGCTTCTGCTGAGCAAGTTTGGGACGCCGGCTCCGGCGCCTGCTCCCGCTCCGGGATCCGCTTCGTAATTTAAGAGTAGCCGGAAGCAACCATCGGCTACTTTTTTTGCGTCCAAAGTCAGCGATTCACGGCTAACTGAAAGAAAGACTATCAATGAGAACAGATCAGTACTACGGGCTCAATGCTTGGGCCAAGAAGCTCGTGCTTGCAACTCAAGTTGTAAGCGAGATTGGCGTGCGTAAGTTCGCCGATGACACCATCGAGGCGTTCATTCGCAATGAAGTCGTGATTCCTGTTGCGACGGTAACAAGGATCGGTCAGATCGAGGGTGCCTTTGACCCTATCGTTGCCGATCTCAAACGATATGAACTTCCAAGCGGCGAGATTTTTGACGAGTATGTCCAGGCTCAACCCTGGAACAGCGGCCCGTGTTACTACATTGCGCTCAAAGATAGTTCTGGGAGCCCTGTGAGCGAGTCGCTCTGGACGCTTGAAGAGATGACCTGAGACCAACCCAACATCGTTTGAATGAATAGCTTGAATTGAAATAGACAAGGATCCGAGATGAAAGAAGAACGCAAAGAGCCGGTATTCCTGCTGGAGATGCCGCATACCATCCGTCACTTGATCATGAAGCGTGGTCAGATGCTGCGCAGCGGTAAGACCCGCACGCTGATGTGCGTCGGTAAAGGTGATAAACATTCCTGGCTGGAAGCAAAACTTATTCCGAGCGTCGGCGAAAACGCAGATGAGAACTGGAATAAGGCGCACGAACTGGCTGAGAAGTTCAAACGCGAACTCCATACTGATGTCTACGTCGAACCTGCCGGCGAGAAAGGGCGGTTCAAGGAACTGAATGCTCCTGCTGAAGATGATTTCGGAATTGGCGCAGATTTTCTCAATCCGGATGCCGGATCGGATCATGATTTTGGTATGGGGGTCAATATTGGCGGCTCAGTCATGCCTGGTCTGGGCGATCCTTTCGGTTCAAGTATGGACATGGGCTTTGGGAGGCTTCCTGGGCGCTCTGGAGTCGGCGGCGCCGGGATGTTCGGGATGGAGCCGTCCGGCTTTGGAATGGAATATGCGGTATGCCGAATATTCCAGGCATGCCGCATATTCCGGATCCGATGAAAGACCTGTTGCCGGCTTCCGTCCGTCAGGCGATGGGGATTGAAACCAAGGATTCTGCAAAGAAAAAGAAGAAGGCTGAGCTGTCTTTCCCGGCACTGCGCGCTCTTCCTGGTTGGTCGGAGCTTTCTGAGAACAAACAGAAGATGTTTGAGGTGGAAGCGGCACAGCTCCAGCCTCCGGTCGTATATGCCATGCCATTTGCTCCCGAAGTGAACATGCCGGAGATGGCTGGTGCACTGGCTGACACGACTGTTGAAGACGAAAAAGCGCTGGCTACACTGAGCGTCAATCCCAGGATTTCGGTAGCGCTGAAGCAGTTTTTGCTTGAGAGCTTCGAAGCTGCAACGAAAGATATCGAGGCGAAAGCCGCTTCCAATTAAGATGCGGCTTTAGTTTTTTGCAAAACTGAATAATGAATGAAAGTGAGGAGGTGAGCGGTTCAACGCTCACCTCCTCTTTGAACAAATTTAGAATCAATCGAATAGATTAAGGAATAGAAAATGAGTAATACATGGTTCGTCGACCTGGTGAACGGGGTCGACACGAATACGGGCGCGAGCTTTGCGCAGCGCGTCAAGACATTGAGCAAGGCGGCAACGCTGGCTGCGGCAGGTGACACAGTCAAGGTCATGGGCAATGCGCCGACGACTTCTGGTACTGCAACGTGGACGAATGGGTCTTCGCTGGTGACGCTTTCTGCGGCATTGACGAAGCTCATCTACGCTGACGGCGCCTGGACGGCTGGCTCTGCCAACGTCACGGCAACGGCGAATACGACGTCGCCGACGCCGAAACAGGGCACGAACGCGGCGAAGCTTGCAACTAATCCGAGCTTCACGACTGGCCTGGTCGGTTACTTCCCGACTGGTTCGGTCTTCAACTTGAGTACGTATCAGCAGCTGTCATTCTGGATCTACAGCACGGTGGCGCTGGCCTCCGGTGCGCTGTCGATGAAGCTCTGTAGCGATACTGCCGGTGCGACGGCGGTGAATACGCTGGCGATCAACCAGGCGATCAACGCCAATCAGTGGACGAACATCACGCTGAACAATGCGGCGGCGCTCGGTTCGTCGATTCAGAGCGTAGCTCTGTATGCCAACTCGACGCTGGCTTCGACGAGCGTCCTGGTCGACAACGTCAACGCTTGCGTGGCGAAATCTGCTGCTGGCTGCCTGACGCTGGGCACGCTGATCTCCCCGGACAACGTGTCCTGGTATCACGTGCAGAGCATCAACGGTACGTCGGTTTATATCGACGGCCAGCAGTCGACGGGGCCTGCTGCTGCCGGAAAGTATCAGGGAGCGACTGCTTCTGGTCTGACCTTCCGGATGCTGCAGCCGACGCAGGTGACGACGGGTAATGCGAGCACTGTCTACGCTCAGACGTTTGCCCTGAACGGCACGGCGGCGCTTCCTGTGACCATCTCGGGTGGTTGGGATACGACTGCGATGACGACGCAGAGCGGCTGGACGACGATCGATGCGTCCGACTGGGTGTCTTCTGGCGTGAACCTGACCGGTACGACCGGGTATGTCACGGTCGACCACTTCAACTTCACCCGGTGCGCGGCTCCGCTGGGTCTGGTCGCGACGGCAAAAGGATATGCCGTTTCTAACGGGTCTCTGGCGGGCTCAGGGTCGTTTTCTGCCATGCCGCAGCATGGTATGTCGATTACGGGAGAAAACTTCCTGAACGCCTCAGGAACGACCGCAATGGTTAACATCCCGCTGACGGCGAACTACCAGGCTGACGGTGTGGCGTGGAGTGTGGTCAATTCGAACTTCTTCGGTTGCACGGTCGACGGCATCGATGTGCCTAAGGATATCGCCTCGCCTGGGGTCACGATCACGGGCTGCAACGCGTCCGGTAATGGCGGCTCCGGCTTCAATATCCAGTCGCCGCTGGCCAAGTTTTTCAACAATACGGCCAACAACAACGCCAGCCCCGGTTTCAACTTCGCTAACGCCCTCGACATCGTCGGCTACAACCTGACCGCTCGTGGCAACGGCACGGCCCAGGTGCAGTTGAACAATGCGACGGTGGAAATCTTTGGCCTGGACACGAACACTCCTGGTGGGTCGGCCCTGCCGCAGATCAGCGTTGTTTCTGGTGCAATGGGTCAGGCCACGGTCTACAACTGGACGCAGTACACGGGTGCGAGCCCGGCGGCTGTGCTGACGAGCCTTGGCGATCCGGCAACTGGCGAAACCGCCGGCAACTTCGTCGCTTCGCAGCGTGAAGGCGCCGTTGCTGCCAACAACAGCATCTATTCTGACTTCGGCAAGATCACGACTACTGGTGTGGTCGGCGAGACGGGTGCCGGTATCGGCTGGAACCTCGCTCCGAACGCGAATGCGTTTGCGGGTTCGCCGCTGCGCCTGAACGTCGGCAAGGTTGCCTGCCCGGCGAACACGACGACTTACATCACGTACTGGGCCAAGGCGAGTGCTGCTTCCGGCATCAGCGGTCAGCTGAAGGTTGCTGGCGGCCGGTATCCGGGTGTCGGCTCCGCCGGCACGGATGTTGTTGCTGCGGTGAGCGGCACGGCCTGGACGCAGTACACGCTGTCGTTCACGCCGACGGAAAACTGCGTCGTTGATGTCTTCTTCGAAGTCTGGGGTAGCGCGAGCGCGACGATGACCGTCAGTGGTCCAGTCGTGATCAGCCAGTAATTGCTCCAACACAGACTAAAAGAGAAGGACAACAATCATGGACGCAGGATTCGACGTAGGACTGCCATATCAGGCAGCTCCATTCATCTGGGGTTCGCTCCAGGACGCAAACGCCATGCAGTATGTTTCTGGAGCGGCACCGTTCATGGTGGCGAACCAGGCCCCTGGTGCGAAGTACACGTATGACGTGCTTGGTAGGTTGACGCAGATTACGTTCACCAACCAGACAACGGTGGTCTACAACTACGACGCCATGGGCAACAGGACCAGCGTGGTCACAACGGCTGGGCCTCACGGTCTTTAACAGTCAGCATTTTTAGAACGGATCGATTTAAGAGGAGGTACTTGCAATGCGCACGTACCTTCGTCTTTCAACAATTTCAGAAAAGAGAATCAAATGAGTAATCAAAACAATCAGAATTCGACTAACGTTGTGCGGCCTCAGCCGCCCGTTCCGCCGCTGCCGCCGGTGTTGAAGAATCCGTCACCTTCCAAGCCGAAATTTGACCCGGTGAGCGGCCAGCCGCTTACTCCGCCTCCTGGCTGGGTTTTTTCGCAGCCGCAGGCGATGACGCCGGACCAGTCGAAAAAGTATATTGCCGGTCACGTTGTCGATGACAGCAAGATCTACAAAGGTCCTGTTCACACCAATTCGCTTATTGCTCGTCCGAACGTGGCGAGTAATATCGTTGAAGGCCCGGCATCGATTGTCGAGCTTGCCAGGGCGCTCAAGAATGACCCGCAGCTCATCTTCGAGTACGTCTACAACAATATTGACTGGGAGCCAAACTGGGGTGTGCAGAAGGGGGCACTAGGCTGCCTTTTGGATGGCAGTGGTAACGCTTTTGATCAAAGCATGCTGCTTGTCGCCTTGCTGCGTCAGGCGGGTTACACGGCAAACTACGTCTTGGGCAATATTCAGCTGCATGAAGCTGAGTACGACGCCTGGTTCAATACTGTCCACATTTTCGCAGCATATTACTACCTCAACTACGCGAATATCCCGGCCACGTTCCCTGACTGGAACGGTACCGAGAATATTATGCAGATGAGCCACGTCTGGGTTCAAGTTCAGATTGGTCTCAATACCTATTCCCTGGATCCAAGCTACAAGCAGTACAACCGTACCGCCGCGGTTAGCTCACTTGGCACCATCCTCGGTTACAACCAGTCCACATTCCTTTCGGACGCGCAGTCTGGCGCAACGATCGATCCGAGCGGCGACTTTGTGCAGAACATGAATTCGTCGAAAATCGCTAGCGATCTGACGACGATGACGACGAATCTGACGAATTATATCAACAGCAATACGATCGGCGCTGCTGCGCCGGGGACTGCGACTGTTGACGATATTCTTGGTGGTTGCCAGATTATTCCGGTGACATTGCCGTTTACCTGGATTGCCAATCTTCCATATGAAGTGGCAATGGAAACCCCAACCATTTGGTCTGGCGATGTGCCGTTGGCCTACAAGACCACTCTGGAAGTGAAATATTTTCATTATGGTCAGAATCCGGACGCGGATACTCCGGACATCGATCAGCCCTTTACGTCGGATCAGTTGGCTGGTGGTCGACTGACACTGACGTACGATGGCACATTACATCCGGTGCTGACTCTGAATGGTACGACGATTGTGACCGGTGCGACTGCAGGGATAGCAGGACAACCCGGGCAGATCGTGCTGACCGTTACACACAATGCTTATCCCAGCGATCCTTTCAATCCGCAGGTCGGTTATATGGGAGCAATTTATCCCGGTAGCTACTATCTCATCGGTACTGCCTGGGGATACACTGGTCGCGGCGCTCTGGATTTCCACTCGACACAAAATCAGGCTGCTCAGGCGTCGACGACTGCTACCAACGAAGCGAAGATCGGCGAGAAGCTGGCCTGTATTTTCTACAATCTTTCGGCTCAGAATTGCCGAGTTGCGGATCTGGTGAACCGCATCCAGCAGACTCAAATGAACTTCTGGCATTACTGCGGCGTTGTTTCTTATTACATTGATCCGAGCACGGGCATTCCGACTGCCGGTATTAACATCGGGCTAGCTCATGGTTTTAGTTCAACCCTGACGTATGATTTCAGTGCTTTCCAGCCGGCGAATACCGCGATTGCAATGCACGGGGTGGCCTTGGAGGCTGCTGCCGGTGAACAGTTTAACGGCAAGACGCCTGCTATGTCAGCTACTACGGTAACTGACAAAGCGAACCGGACGGCAAATATCACAATTGGTGGCACCGTTACTACTGGCGATGTGCTTACTATCACGGTCAACGATGCTGCACTGAGCGGTGGTGCACATTCGGTTAACTACACAGTTCCGGCTGGAGCTACGTTGACGAGCATTGCTGCCGGCATTGCTGCGGCGATTAACGCTGACGCTACGCTTGCGCCAATTGGCGTCGTTGCTGCCACTGCCAGCCCGCTGATTCTGATTTCGTCTACATCGGCTAATCAGACGACATATACGTCGTCAACGAGCGGTGGTGCTACGGAGACGATTACGATTGCTTGGGAGAAGATCTACTTAGCTACAACGTCTAATTGGACTACTGGCACGAACATCAAGGCCATTTTGACTGCCAACGGTTATTCGACCGATGACATAAATAACATGGACGACTACATCACTAACCGGTCTGCACCGGTCATGGTGAGTGAACGACCTGGTCTGACGCTGGGAGCACTGACCGGCGAAGGGTACTGGGCTTTGTTCGATTACGCACATAATGGTGGAGCAATTGGTATTGTCAATACCACCATGAAGGGAGTGATTTTGCAGCCCGGAGAGACCCCAAATGAAGGTCCGGGCAATACTCCGCCGCGTGAAAGCCCAACAACGCCGCCAGAAAATGACCCTGTTAGCATTAACAACGGTTGTTTCCTCTACAAAAAAACCGATCTTTCAGTTGGTTCTCAACCAGAGCCTTACCGGCTGGTGTTTGGCCGAGCTTACAGCTCTCAACAACAGTATATTGATGGCCCACTGGGTCGTGGCTGGACCCACAACCATATCATTTCCGCTTCAATTTCTAGCAATGGTTTGGAAGCTATGGGTAGCAGCTTCGCTGTACCTGGAGCGGCTACGATTGCTGAGTTGTTTGTCACAATGGATTTGTTGAACGACGCATCTAGTCCCGTTAGGAATCGCGTAACGGTAGTTTTGGCGGATAGCTGGTGGATTTCTCAACTCGTCAATAACATTGTGATAATTGCAGATGCAACCTCGAACAGCGTGTTCATCAAACAGCCTGATGGATCATATACACATCCAGGTTTGTTGCCCGCTACTTTGACGCTGACAAGTGGAACGTTTGTATTAACGAGTTCGAAAGGCATCAAACAACAGTTCAACGCATCTGGCCAAATTTCAAGCGTTGTTTATCCTACCGGCGTAACCACCAGTTATACCTACAGTGGCGGTCTCCTAGCGACGATATCTAACAATATGGGACGTGCTCTGAGCCTTTCATATACTGGTTCTCGTTTGTCGAACGTGTCCGATGGCAGTGGGCGAAATGTCAGTTTCACGGTCGATTCCAACGCAAATTTGGTGCAGGTGCAAGATGCAAATTCAAAATTTTATGGTTTCGCATATGATCAGCCCGGTCGCCTAACGAAGGTCTTTAAGCCGAAAAGCACCATCGTCGCCGTCGTAACAAACACTTATGATTCACTTAGTCGTGTCGCCACGCAACAAAATGCGTTTGGTCAGACGTATACATATTATATTTCTGGTTCGCGTTCCGAAAGTGTTGACCCTGTTGGAAATAAATCAATCTGGTATTTCAACTCTGCCGGATACGTGACGCGCTGCACAAATGCTGCTGGTAAGGTGACCAGCAATATGTATGATGGTTTAAATCGAATTGTTCAGGTAACTTTGCCTGAAGGCAATTCGTGGCAGTATGCATACGATAAAAACAATAATGCCGTTTCACTGACATCGGTTCCTAAAAGTGGTTCTGGCTTGTCCAGCATCACCAATAGCTATACCTTCGATTCTCTGTGGAACAAAGTTCACACAAAAGTTGATCCGCTGGGCCAGACCACTACCTTCAACTACGACCCCCTTAATGGGAATTTGTTGACGATGGTTCAGCCAGCCGTTGAAGGAGTTTCACCGACAACAACGATGACCTATAACGGACGAGGTCAAATTCTTACAATTCAGGATCCATCAGGTGTTGTGACAGGGTTCGCTTACGATGTTGCAACTGAAAACCTCTTGTCTATTACTGCTGACCCCGGGTCTAGTCCTCATCTCGCTTTGACGAAAACTCTTGCTTACGATGCTGTTGGCAATCTCACGGCTATCACAGACCCTAACCTCAATCAGTCTGTTTTCCAGTACGATGCGTTGAGACGGCTGATACAAGCAACTGCGCCAAGTCCATTTAATTTCGTTACCAAGAAGTTCTATGACGACAATAGCAACCTAATTCAACTTCAGCGGCAAATTGATGGAAATTTGATCTGGCAAACCTTCTATTTTGTGTATTCCAATACTGATCAGATTACATCTCTGATCGACTCATCGGGACAAATCACCCTGTATGGATACGACTCTAAAGATCGTTTGGTCTCTGTTACAGATCCTGCTATGCGGCAATACCAACTTGTCTATGACTCTATGAATCGAGTTAGTTCGATTATAGATCCAACTGGTAGCAGCAACGCAATTAAACAATTTACTGATAATGGTTTGATTACGTCGTTTACAGATTCGAAAGCGAATACAACAACATTTACGTACGATGGCCTGGATCGTCCGTCAAAAACAACTTTTGCTGATGGTACCTATACTTTCAACAGTAGCTATGATGCAAATGGAAACGTGCTTATTTTCCAGAAGAGAGCAGGAAGTTCCAGTCAGATTGTCACTTCATATGACGCTTTGAATAGACCTTCGATTAAAACTCCCAGTGGACAACCTCAGGTTACCTACACTTATGACTTGGCTGGTAGGTTGCTGCACGCTAGCAAGCCGGTAGTGTCCGGAGATCTTTCGTCTGGTGATTTCCAAAATTTCTTTGATTCGGCTGGAAGGTTTTATCAAGAAAAATATCCTGACGGAAAGACCATTACTCATACACTTGATTCCAATGGAAATTATGTTAGAACAACTTGGCCAGATGGCTATTACGTTGATCGCGTATTCGATCAGCTGAATCGGTTGACTGATATTAAATTGAATGGAGCTGCGACCTCCGCTGCACACTTTACTTATAACGCTCTGTCACAGCGAACTGGTATCACTTTTGGTAATGGCACGAAAGTCAGCTACACCTATGCACCTTTCAATTCGCTGGCTGCCATCAGTCACAATTTTGTAGGTTCTAGTGTCTCTTATACTTACGAACAGAACAACGTTAATGAACCAGTAAACATGCTCGTAAGTGATTTGAGTTTCGTGTGGCATCCATCGACAGCTGGCACAACTGCGTACACGAACGGTTCAGGACCCGGAGGCGATTCAGTTAACAAATACCTTACTGTTGGAGGGACGTCATATACCTACGATTTCAACCTGAATCTCACAAGTGACGGTGTCTGGACCTACGGATTTGACACGGAAGCGCACCTTGTTTCCGCTACAAAGATCGGTACGAGTGCTTCGTTTAACTACGACCCCCATCAACGGCAGGTGTTGAAGACTGTCGGTGCCGTTAAGAGTCAGTATCTCTATGCGGGCTGGCAAAGAATCGCAGATTATGATGGTGCCACCGGGCTTCTCCAAAGTCGGTACATCTATGGAACTGGCCTTGATGAACCATTGATCCAGGTCACCAGTTCTGGTGCCCAAAGCTATTGTCATCATGACAGGGTAGGCAGCATAATTGCCGTAAGCAATAGTGCTGGTGGTATTTCAAACAAAAACGCCTTTGGCCCCTTTGGTGAAACGGCCGCGTTGTCAGGCACCAATTTCGGATTTACTGGTCAGCGTTACGATGCTGAACTAGGCCTATACTATTACAAGTATAGATATTATTCCCCCACCATTGGAAGATTTCTGCAACCAGATCCTATCGGGTATTTGGGCGGTTGGAATCTGTATGCCTATGTTGGAAATTCCCCACTCAAGTCTACGGATCCTCTAGGTTTAGCCGAGGGAGCCGGAATGGCCGCAGGACTTGGAGCGGCGCTTGGAATAACGGACTCGTTAGGTGCGGCGAGCATTGGATATCGTGATTCAAAAGGAGTCGGAGTAGGCATTCTGGGTCAGTCTGGTAGCGTCGCAGTTGATGCACCTCCCGTTGTGTTTGAATACTATGAAGGTGACAGCGGTGGTGCTGGCTCTGGTGGCGGTGGCGGTGGCGGTGGCGGCGGCGGTGGTGGTGGTGGCGGTGGTGGCGGTGGCGGTGGAAACAATTCCGGCACTGATCTGGTTCTGGCCGCCGCGTTCTTCATCGCCCAAATCGAGCAAGAGGCTCAGGCCCTTGCCGCCGCCGGATCGGCTGTAGCTGCTGCTCTTGCGGCGATCGAAGCTCTGAGAGGCTCAATTCTGCCTATCGGCTACAATGTTATTGACAACTTTCCTGGTGGATCTCTGCCTCCTGGAGCCGCAGCAGCTGCCGCTGGTTCGACTTTCCATAGCCAGGTTGCAGAACAAATCAACTCGTTAAATAGTCCTTATATAAGAGCCGAAGTTTCAGTAAATCCGATTACTGGAGAGGAAGTACCAAGCGGGACGCCTGGTTCAGTCCGGGGAGACGTTGTCATTTACGATGGGTATGGAAATGCAATAGCAGTATTTGATTGGAAAACGGGTCAAGCTGGCTTGAGTCTCTTGGATATTCTGAAATACTCAGCAGCCTTCAGAGTCAATCCCGCTTATGTGCGTGCCTTATAACAATGAAAGGATAGTGGTAAGCTATCTGACTTAAAACATTTGAGATTGGGGTGGCTGTTGATGATTGCAGTTAGAAAAGTTGCTCAACTAATCGCGAGCAGTCATCCCAATTTAGATACCGTCGGGTCACTGATACTAAAGAAACCAGTCGGTAATGCACTTTTAGGCCTCTACTTAGATTCGTCGAAACTAAATCCAGATAAAACCTATATTTCATGGGTCGTTATTCCTCTTTGTTCACCAACTGAAATGGTGTACTTTTGCGATTTCGGCAATCTGAATTTAGGGATTGCTTCCAGGCTAACATCGCCAGATGGTGCAGTCTGGAACCTTCACTGTCAGCAGAATATCGAATTGCTAATTCAGCTTATTGAAGAGAAAATCTTTCCAGTCTGGAATGAACTTTCGACGTTTGGTGGTCTAATTGATTTTCTCGAATCGACAACGTCCTATCGTAACCATCTACGGCTAAATATTCTTGAACGGCTCATATGTCTTGAGTTCATGAACGGAAATTTGCAGCGATGCTCGCAAAATGTCGACAAATTCTGGCAGACTATTGAAGACTGTTCCAACCCGATAGAATTGCTGTCATACTCAAATCCGTATTACAAAGCCATGCAAGATCGTGTCCATACAATTCAAGAGTGTCTTAAAATAGGAGACTACACGAAAATTAGTGACCTAATTGAAAAGTCTTCAAGATATTCAATCGATCATTTAAAAATCGGAAGCTTTGTTCGGTAGGCAGAGGTATCGTAATTATTGGTCTCTGTTTTCAAGGAATTACGATTTGATAAAGTGCGCTAAACGTGGCACATAGCATCAAATTGTCTTATGAAAAGTCACAATTACAACCTCACGTCTTTTCCAAAGCCCTTGAAACGCTTTGAATTTAGTTGAGTGTAGAGAACTGTGTGCTGTATGTTTTTGTGACCCATGTAGGCCTGTATAGCCCTCGTATCGACGCCTTCCGAAGCCAGCTGATACCCTTTACCATGCCTAAGCATGTGGGGGTGGACCGAGAGGCTCAATTCGGCCTCGGCGCCGGCACGGGCTACAATCTTGTAGACGGCACTGGCAGAAAGCGGCCCCTGGCGCTCTGAAGGAAAGATAAAGACAGATTCTGGGTAGGAGCGCCGCAACTTACGGAGAGCTCGAATTTCATCGCCCTCCAGGTAATGGACCGAGGGCTCTCCGTTTTTAAGGCGGTTGACGTGAAGTTTGCCCTGGGCCAGGTCGGCTTGATCCCATTTGAGGTCAATGGCTTCGCTCACTCTAAGGGCGTGGCGATAGGTCATGAGGATAAGGAGAGCGTCACGGGGGCCATGCCTGCCGATATTCTTGGCCGCTTCGATCATCAAGTTGACCTCGTCTACAGTCAAATATTCTCTTGAACGACTCTCGAGGTTGGTTCGCTTAATAGGCGGACCAACCTTCTTTTTTTTCTTTTTCAAGAACTTTCCCGAAAACAGTTGGCGGGAGGGTTTGGCCGGCATAAATAAAAATCCTGCTTTCTGCTACTTTTTTAGATCATACTCTCCCTAAAACGGTCATTTTCGGGAAAGTCATTGGCTTGAGAAGAGACAGGCCAAGTATTCAGACAACAATTTCTTTGTATTTTTGAAGTTAAGCTGAAAACATTTTTTTCCACCATGGTAGTTGCGGCTTCTGCAATTCTTCCAGCTTTTGATTTAAAGC
>JAGXAB010000046.1 GCA_018971775.1 Cyanobacteria bacterium REEB67
TAACAAGGGAACTGGCTGCCTGGGAAAAATCCCGAAACAAAGACAAAGCTAGCATCAAGTGGATGTTTAATATTGACAAAGCGCGCAAAAAACTCAACCGCGCTTACGATGGTTTGAACCAGTCAAACTCCCTGTGAAAGAGTACTAGTACCCTGAGCGACATAATTTCTTTACGCGCCTTGATGACAATGGATTTGGTAGCTGAGAAGCGGGGATCTTTGTCGTGAATAGAAAAGACAGTATCAAGGACTATTTATTAGCCGGCAACACAGAAACTTCACCTGTAAAACTTTCAAGATTGTCTCACAGCCGTTATGTCCGCATTCGTTGTCGAGTTGCCGAAAATCCTGCCGCGTCTAGGGCACTACTCCTCGCGCTTTCCGGGGATCTGGAAGCGGATGTGAGAATCGCTGTTGCCAATAACCCCAACGCGCCGCAATCGCTGCTGGCCTATCTGGCCGCTGATAGTTGCGTCGATGTGCGCTATGCCCTGGCCGAAAATTATCAATTGCCGCCCCGTTTGTTGCGGAAATTGGCTGAGGACGAGAATCCCTATGTTGCGGCGCGGGCGCAGCGCACTTTAAAGCCAAATGCTTTTTTTCGTTTGATCAGTGCGAGTCTGGAGGGTCATAAGCTAATCAGCTTGAAGCTCTCGCAATTCCAGGCGAAATCTACGGCTCAACCAGCTTCGGTCTGCCGCTTAAACCGAATCAGGTCTCATTTGAGCAGAGCCTCGTTTATTTGCCTGGAATCTTGAATTTAACTACAGTTAGAGTTCAAAAGCGGTGGTGGCGGTGCCAACGATTACCCTCGGGTCCATGCCAACGAACAGTCCGCTTTCGATAACTCCTATAACCTGGTTGATTGAAGCTTCCATGCCGGCTGGATCTTTGATCAAGCCAAATTGACAATCAAGGATGTAATTGCCGCCATCTGTGACGAAGGGTGCTTCGTTGGCTGTGCGACGCAGCACTGGTTCGCCGCCGAGATCTCTCAATTTTGCCTTGGTCGTGACATAGCCAAATTGGGTCACTTCGACGGGAATCGGGCAATCGACGCCGAGTTTGTCGGTTATTTTGCGTTCGTCAACAATGATGATCAGTGAGTGACTGATGCTGGCCACGATTTTTTCGCGCAGAAGCGCACCGCCCAGTCCTTTAATCAGAGTTCTTGTACTGCGGTCGACGCGGTCGGCGCCGTCTATCGTCACGTCGACTTCGGCGACATCATTGATGTCGAGGACATCGATACCGAGTTTCAAACCTTGATCGAAGCTCGCCTTGCTCGTCGCTACGGCCTTGATTCTCAAACCTTGCGCGACCCGCTGACCGAGCAGGTCAATGGCGATTTTTGCCGTGCTGCCCGTACCCAGGCCGACAATCATACCGTCTTCAATTAGTTCGACGGCGAGCTTAGCGGACATTTCTTTGCCCAGTTCGACATTATCAGTAGTTTTAGTCATCGTTACCTTACTCCGGCAGAAGAGTTACTAATGGACTGACGCAGATTCGCCGATATCTCCTTATCGACCAACCATTCTACTTTACCCTTCATGCCTCGAAGAAGCTGAGCCGGATAAAGGCTTTCATTGAGGTTACCTTCCAGTACTTCCTTCAAGGCCGCTGCCTTGTCTTCGCCGCTTACTTGAAAGAGAATATTCTTGGCATTGCGCAAAACGGGCGCCGTCAGCGTGATGCGCCAGCTGTCAAATTTGGCGACATAATTGGCTCGCGAGATGTGCGATGTCTCCTTGAGGGCATCAGTGCCCGGGAAAAGCGACGCGGTGTGACCATCCGGTCCCATGCCGAGCAGGACAAAATCAAGCACCGGCAATTCGCCGTCTTTGACTTTGAGGTGTTTACGAATCGTCAGTTCGTAGTCGGTCGCACAAGATCCGGGCGTCGCCAGATCAGTGTAGACGCGCAGGACGTTGCGCTCATCAATAGGAGCATTTTGCATGAGCGTATTTTTGATCATCAAAAAATTGCTCTCTTTGTCGTCTATTGGCACAAGCCGCTCGTCGCCGAGCAAAAATGTGATTTTGTCCCAGTTGATGCGGGTGACATAGGGCGCCTGGCCGAGGATTTCATATAATCTGCGCGGCGTATTGCCCCCCGAGAGCGCCACATTAAAAAGACCCTTGGTCTTGATTGTCGTCTCGCAAATCAAAGCGAAGCGCCTGGCCGCCGTTTCGGCCATCTCTTCGGCGTTTACCACCCGTGTAACCGTCACATTGTTGGCCATGATCTACCCGCTAGTTAGCTGACTTTGTCCCGAGACCGGTTCTTTCTTTGCGTTCTGTCCACTTTCAATCAAAAGGCCTTTGGCCACGACGAGCGCCCCGAGCATGGCGGTGCGGTCGGTCATGATCACCTTTACCGGTATCTTCTCAAGAAGTGGCCGCATTCGCCCCTTATTTAAGAATGATTCTAGAAAGGTCCCTTCCTTGAGCTTATTGATTATTTTGGGGGGGATACCGCCCCCGAGATAAATGCCGCCCACGGCCATCATCTTTAAGGCGAGATTGCCGGCCTCGGCTCCGAGCAGCGAGACAAACATATTGAGGGCGAGCACACAGAGCTCGTTTTCACCGCTCTGGGCCATTTCGGAAATGAGTCGCGATTTGTCGGCCGGTTCGCCAAATTCGATTTCGGCCGGCGGCGTGCCGCGACCGGCGTCACGCAAGAAATCATAGATATTGGTCAGCCCCATCCCCGATACCACGCGTTCGGTGCTCACCCGCCCAAATTTATCGTGCAGGTAAAGCATCAATTGCGATTCGAGTTCGGTGCGGGGGGCGAAATCAGTGTGTCCGCCCTCGCAGGCAAAGGGCAGATGCTGCCTGCCCATGGCGAAGATACCCGCTTGACCAAGCCCGGTGCCTGGCGAAATAACAGCGCGATTACCGTCGGCGGCGAGACCTTCCGGATTGAGTTCAATCAGATCTTCTTCGGAGACAAGCTCGAGACCATAGGCATTTGCTTCGACATCGTTGATCAAAACGACATTTTCACAATCGATGGCGGCGGTGAGATTTTTGGTGCGCACAGTCCAGGGTAGATTGGGCGTGGTGACATTGCCGTCGCGTACATAGCCTGCTATGCCAAAGGCACAGGCTTCCACCGTCACCTTGTGATAGGAGAGAAACTCGCTGACGAGGCTCTCCAGCGAAGAATAACGAGTACTGAAAAGGGTCGCCTGCACCTGTGGTGTTTCGAGATTGTTTTGCTCGAAAAGCGCCAGATAAGTTTTGGTGCCACCAACATCGCCAACCAGTATCACTAGCCGATTGCCCTCCAGGCGCGTCCGTCGCGGGCAAGCAGTTCGTCGGCGGCGGCGGGGCCGTTGCTGCCGGCCGCGTAATTCGGAAAGTCCGGCTTTTCTTTTTGCCAGAGTTTGAGCATCGGATCAACGACGCGCCAGCCGAGCTCGCTATTGTCGGCGCGCTGGAAGAGTGTGGCGTCGCCGATCATGCAATCGTAAATGAGCGTCTCATAGCCGGTCGAAGAAGATTGGCCGAAATAATCTTGATAGTTAAATTGCATTTCGACGCCGCTGATCATTACTTTCGGACCGGGGATCTTGGCGCCGAATTCGAGCGAAATGCCCTCTTCAGGCTGGATATGCAGGACGAGAGTGTTAGATTCGAGCTGGCCCACTTCTTCACCACGGAAGAGCGAAAATGGTGCCTTTTTAAAAGTGATGACGATTTCGGAGCGCTTCTTGGGCAGGCATTTGCCGGTGCGCAGATAAAAGGGCACGCCGGCCCAGCGCCAGTTGTCGACCAGCACTTTCATGGCCAGGAAAGTTTCGGTTGTGCTCTCCGGATTTACTTTTGGCGACTGCCGATAAGCCAGGATTTCTTTGCCCTTGACCGTACCTGCGCCGTACTGACCGCGCACGGTCTGACTGCGAATTTCCTCGTCGGTGAGCGGATGAATCGCTTCCATTACTTTCGCTTTTTCACCGCGCACGGCGTCGGCCTGGAAGCTTGTCGGGCAGTCCATCGCCGTCATGCAAAGCAATTGAAAGAGGTGATTGGGCACCATGTCGCGCAGAGCGCCGGATTTATCATAGTAGTTGCCGCGATTTTCAACGCCGACCGATTCGGCGACGGTAATCTGTACACTGTCAATGTATTTATTGTTCCAGAGCGGCTCGAAGAGCCCATTGGCAAAGCGGAAGACGAGAATATTCTGGACAGTCTCTTTGCCTAGATAATGATCGATGCGGAAGATTTGATTTTCTTCGAGTACCGCAAGCAACTCTTTATTCAGTGCTTCGGCCGAGGCCAGATCTGTGCCGAAAGGTTTTTCGACAATGACGCGGCGCCAGACATTTTCTTCCTGTTTGACCATGTCGGCTTCGGAGAGAAGGGCGGCGATTTTAGGGAAATATTCGGCACCCGTGGCGAGATAATAGAGGCGGCTTTTACCGGTATTATGCCTGGCTGAGATTTCTTCCAGCCGACTTTTGACCGCATCGAAAGTCGGTCTTTCATCAAAATTGCCGCGCAGATAGTAGACCTTTTTGACCAACTCGCCCCAGATTTTATCGTCTACTTTGCCCGTGGCAAACTGGTGGATTTCTTCGGTCAGATCCGTGCGGAAAGAATCATCGTCCTTGTCCGCCCGGGCCACTCCCAGGATGGCGAAGTTTTCGGGGAGCAGCCCGGCCGCGGCCAGGTTGTAGATGGACGGAATGAGCAATCTCTTGGTCAGGTCGCCCGCTCCACCAAAAATCACCAGCACGCAGGGCGGTGCCGGCTCAGATTTGTTCTTTTGCGTAATCGGATTGGTAGCCGTATTTTTAACGCTATCTTTTGTTAAATCCGGTGTCGAATCCGGCTTTGCCTGATTTGATTTTTGCGCAACGTCGGTGAGCTGGCTCATGATGACCTCCAATAAATGATTGCTTTAAAGCCGAATCCTCAGCCTCAGCCTCAGCCTAAGCCTAAGCCTAAGCCTAAGCCTAAGCCTAGGCCTAAGCCTAAGCCTAAGCCTAAGCCAGAGCTTCCTTGATCAGTTTGGCCAGTTTTTGCAGACCGGCATCGGCATTGTCGCCGAGATGGATGCGCATAGCGCGCCTGTCTCTTTGCGAAAGCACCTCGAAGTCACCGCGCGCCTGAGCGAGCTTGACCGTATTGAAGGTGTACTTCTGGTCGGGCACGGCCAGATCTTTGCCTGCGGGTACGCCGGCGGTGATTTGCAAAAATACGCCGCTGTTCGGACCGCCCTTATAGGCCTGACCGGTGGAGTGCAAGAAGCGCGGACCGAAGCCCAGGCAGGTTGCGACTTTGCGTTTTTCGAGGGCGAGACCGCGCAGGGCCGTCAGTGCTTTTTCGTGGCTTTCGTTCATCTCGATGTAAGCGAGGAAGGCCAGGTAGTCACCGGCGGCGGTGTCAAGCAAGAAGCTGCGCATCGCCTCTTTCAAGCTCTGCGGTTTTTCGCCTTCTAGCTTTTTCAAGGTGCGTTTAGAGGGATAAATGGCCAGGCCACCTTCTTCCAGAAAGGGAGTTTCTTTGGGCAGAGAGCCATTCTTCTCGTATTCGGAGGTAAGTTCTTTGGTGACGATTTTGCTTGCTTCTACATCGGGCTGGTCGAAGGCATTGATGCCGATTACCGCACCAGCGACAGCCGTGGCGATTTCCCAACGGAAAAATTCCTGTCCGAGGGAGTAGACATCAGGCACGATCTGAGTGACTACTGGCTGACCGGCTTCTACCAGTTTGGCTGCGTATTCTTCGTTGTAACGATCGACGTCGCCTGCCAGTTTGAGGTGGACGAAGAGGCGGTCCTTGCTGTAGATACTCATATCGTTAGCGCCGAGGAGCGGCTCGAGATCTACAGGCACGATGCCTTTGCCCTGTTTGCCGGTGGACTCGGCCAGCAGTTGCTCGAGCCATGAGCCGACCGATCGCAGCGACGATGATGTGATGAAGGTGACCTTGTTCATGCCTTTGTTGGCCAGGGTGCCGAGCACCGCGCCCAAGATCACACCGGGATTGAGCGTGGCCGGTACCGAATCGGCGCAGCTATTGACCATCAAGTCGACATGGCCCAGAAATTTCACGAGGTCTATACCCAGCACCGCTGCCGGTACCATGCCAAAGTTGGAAAGTACCGAATAACGTCCGCCGATGGATGGTCTGCCGTAGAAGATATGAGCGAAGCCGTCCTGCTTTGCCACTGCTTCCATATGCGATCCGGGATCGGTGACGGCGATGAAATGGGCGCCGGCTTCCTTTGCTCCGAGAGCGTCGCTTGCTTTTTGGAAGAAATACTGTTTGAAGATATTCGGCTCGAGGGTGCTGCCCGATTTTGATGAGACGATGAAAACTGTATCTTTCACATCGATTTTTGCTTCCAGGGTCGAGATTTGTTCGGGATCGGTGCTATCGAGCACGAGCAGCTGCGGGAAGCCTTCGGCTGATCCGAAGGTCAAACGCAAGACTTCCGGTCCGAGGCTGGAGCCGCCCATACCGAGCAAAACGGCATGCTTGTATTTCTTGTCTTTGATTTCTTTTTGCAGATCGAGCAATTGCTGAAGATTCGCACGCTGTTCGGCGGTGATATCGAGCCAGCCAAGCCACTTGCTCTCGTCTTTGTTGGTCCACAAACTGGCATCTTTGGCATAGAGTCTGCGCACTTTGCCATTTGTCTGCCAATCGGCGAGAGCAGCGTCTACTTCTTTTTGCAGGGCTTCGGGCAATTGCAGCGTCTGTTTGTCCAGTTTGGCCGCGATCAGCTCGACGCGTTTCTTTTCTACGTTGGCCAGCAGTTTGTCGAAGGCATCTTCAAAGAGTTTGATACCGTCGACGAGCAGGGCGGCGGTGACGTCATCGAGAGAAATGCCAAATTTTGCCAGTTTGGCCAGATAGGCCTTGGCTTGTTCGAGGTCTGCTTCCAGGGTGAGAGCGGCCGTGCCGTGATCGACGAAGGCGTCGAGGGTGGCCGGCGGCACTGTGTTGACAGTGTCTTTGCCGATCAATTCGTCGACGTAGCGCACATCCTTATATTTGGGATTTTTGACGCCGGTCGATGCCCAGAGCACACGCTGCACGCGCGCGCCGTTCTTAGCAAGGGCGGCCCAGCGTTCCGAGGCGACCACGCCTTTATAATGTTGATAAGCCATTTTGGCGTTGGCGACGGCTATCGTGCCCTGCAACTTGGTCAACTCGGCTCTGTCCGTTTCGCTGCTTTTGGCGTCGGCCAGTTTCTTGTCGAGCAGAGCGTCCACCGACGAATCAATGCGACTGACGAAAAAGCTCGCCACCGATGCCACTTTGTCGATCGCCTGTCCGGCTTTATGACGCGCTTCCAGGCCGCTGACGTAAGCTTCGAGGACACTCTCATACTGCGGCTCGGAAAAGAGCAGGGTGACGTTGACGTTTATTCCTTCCGAAATCAATTGTTTGATGGCGGGCAAACCGGCATCGGTGCCTGGTACTTTGATCATCAGGTTGGGGCGATTGACGGCTGCCCAGAGGCGACGCGCTTCGGCGAGTGTGCCTTCTGTGTCATTGGCCAGATAGGGTGCCACTTCCATACTGACGAAGCCATCTTCACCACTGGTTGATTTGTAGACATCGGCAAAAAGATCGGCTGCCTTCTGGATATCTTTGATTGTCAGCTGTTCATAAAGACTCTTTGCGTCAAGGTCTTTTTCCGCCTGCACGCTCTTGAGCTGGCTATCGTAATCCTTGCTGCCGGCCAGGGCTTTTTCCAGGATGGCCGGATTGGAGGTGAGACCGCGCAGACCGTTTTTGATCCAGGTGGCAAGCTCGCCCGAGTCGAGCAGATGGCGGCTCAGATTGTCGAGCCAGATCGATTGACCCAGGGCGGTCAGTGCTTTGAGCGGTTCTGTCTTGGTAGCGTTGGTTACTGAAGTCATATCTTTTCTCCTCGCCGGTGATTTATTTGCGGAGCATAGTTTTGATTGTGTCTACGACATGTTCTTGCGTAAAGCCAAATTTCTTGAGCAGGTCTTTCAGGGGAGCCGAGGCACCGAAGGTGGTCATGCCGATTGCTTTGCCCTTGTCGCCAATATAGCGCTCCCAGCCCAGTGTCGAGCCTGCTTCGACCGATACGCGCTGCACCACATCCGGTGGCAGTACGGTATCTTTGTAAGCTTGATCCTGTTTCTCGAAAAGATCCCAGGAAGGCATGCTGACGACGCGACCTTTGATGCCCTCAGCGGCTAGTGCTTCGCAGGCCGCAAGAGCGAGGGGTACTTCCGAGCCTGTGGCGATCAAGATATAGGCGGGCTTTTCTTTGTCGCCCTGGGCGTCGTGGAGGACGTAGGCACCTTTCGCGACGCCTGCGGCACTGCCGTATTTGCTGCGATCCAGTGTCGGCAAAGCCTGACGACTGAGGGCGAGCACTGCCGGTTCGTGCTTGAGCTGGGCGATGACGCGCCAGGCTTCGGTCACTTCGTTGGCATCGGCCGGTCTGAAGACGACGATGCCCGGCAAGCTACGCAGGCTGGCCAGTTGTTCTATGGGCTGGTGGGTCGGGCCGTCTTCGCCTACGCCAATCGAGTCGTGAGTGAAGATGTAGATTACCGGCTGTTCCATGATGGCGCTCAAGCGCAGCGATGGCTTGAGGTAGTCGACGAAGATCAAGAATCCGGAACCGTAAGGGCGGATCTTAGAAACTGCCAGGCCATTGAGGACGGCGGCCATGGCATGTTCGCGAATGCCGAAGTGGAAATTGCGTGCACCATAGTTGGTGGCATTGAAATCACCGGCGCCGTCGAAGGTCAGGCGCGTCTTTGTCGACGGAGCGAGATCCGCCGCGCCGCCGATCAACCAGGGATAGTTGACCGCCAGGCCGTTCAGGACTTTGGCCGAAGATTCGCGGGTGGCCAGACCTTTGGCGTCAGCGGGAAAGGTCGGCAAACCTTTGTCCCAGCCCTGGGGCAGGCCACCGGTCAGAAGGCAGGTGAGCTCGGCGTGCAATTCGGGATATTTGACTTTGTAATCGGCGAACATTTTTTCCCAGGCCTGGCGCGACTTGCCGCCACGCTCGGCCATTGCCTGTCTGAAATGCTCGGTAACGCCTGCGGGGATATAAAAGGACTTGTCTTCAGGGAAGCCGAGGGCACGCTTCGTTAGCTTGACTTCTTCTTCTCCGAGGGGCTCGCCGTGCGCTCCAGCGGTGTCATGTTTATTGGGCGAGCCGTAGGCGATGTGACTTTCGACAATGATCAGTGTCGGTCTTTCATGGTTTGCTTTGAAGGATTTGAGGGCCGCTTCGACGCGGGTGCGATCGTTGGCGTCGGGCAATCTGATTACGTCCCAACCGTAGGCGAGGAAACGCGTGCCGACATCTTCGTTGAAAGTAAGATCTGTATGGCCTTCGATCGTGATGCGGTTGCTGTCATAGATCCAACAGAGATTGGGCAGACGCATAAAACCAGCCATCGAGGCCGCTTCGCTCGAGATGCCTTCCATCATGCAGCCGTCGCCGCCATAGGCGTAGACGTTGTAGTCGAAGAGCGGAAATCCGTCGCGGTTGAAATGCTTGCCCAGCCACTGACTGGCGATGGCCATGCCGACGCTGTTGGCGAAGCCCTGACCGAGCGGCCCGGTTGTCGTCTCGACACCGGAGGTCCATTTGTGCTCGGGGTGACCCGGGCATTTGCTGTCCAATTGTCTGAAGTTTTTGATTTCATCGAGGCTGACAGCCTCTTTGTCGGTCGGCTTTTCGTTAGCATCGAGCTGGCGCACGCCGGCCAGGTGCAAAAGTGAATAGAGCAGCATCGAAGCGTGGCCGTTGGAGAGGACGAAACGATCGCGATTGGGAAACATCGGATCGGTTGGATCATAATTAAGGATGTTCAGCCAGAGAGTATAGGCCACCGGTGCCATGCCCATCGGTGCGCCGGGGTGACCGCTATTGGCTTTTTGCACCGCGTCTATGGCCAGAGTGCGAATCGTGTTTACGCAGAGCTCGTCAATCGATTGCTCCGTCATTACTGCCAAAGTCATCTTACTCTCCTATGGTCCTGTAATTAGCCTCATGCTCCCAGGGTAGTTTAAGCCCTGATTCGGGCGGATACTACTAAATTAGCCATTTTACTTAGGATTTTGCTGCAATGACTGTCAAGATGATTTGGAGCTCTAGCAATAATGCAGATAGTATTAAATTTGATGGAAAAAATTGTGTTGGAGGCGTGATCTGCTTACTTATTTTTCGACTACTTTAGTCAATGTCGGTTCCCGGGAGTGCTTGCCTTGTCCGAAGTGAAAAATAGCCATCGCGATTCATTGGAGACCGACCGTCTGGCTGAGGATGAAAAGCGGCAGGCCAACTGGAAGCGCTGGGGGCCATACCTGAGCGAGCGGCAATGGGGCACGGTGCGCGAGGATTATTCGCAAAACGGCGACTGCTGGCGTTATTTCAGTCATGATGCGGCACGCATGCGCGCCTATCGCTGGGGTGAAGACGGTCTGCTCGGTATCAGCGATCGCGAATGCCGCCTCTGTTTTTCGCTCGCCCTCTGGAATGAGCAGGACGCTATTTTGAAAGAGCGTTTTTACGGGCTGACCAATGAAGAAGGCAATCACGGCGAAGACGTCAAAGAGTATTACTACTATCTAGACTCGACACCGACGCACTCTTATATGAAGGCGCTCTATAAATATCCGCAGTCCGCCTATCCCTACAATGCCCTGCTCGAAGAAAACGCCCGGCGTGGTCGCTCCGCCCCTGAATATGAATTGCTCGACACCGGCGTTTTTAACGCGGACAAATATTTCGATGTTTTCGTCGAGTATGCCAAGGCCGACTGCGATGACATCCTGATTAAAATCACTGCCACTAATCGCGGTGCCAGCGACGCTCCCCTTCATCTTTTGCCGACGCTCTGGTTTCGCAATACCTGGAGCTGGGGCCGAGATGATGATGGCTATTTCAAAAAGCCGCAAATCATGCCCTTTGAAGGGGCGAGCTCAGGTCAGGCGCTCCTGGCCCGCCACGAAACCCTTGGCGATTTTGTTTTTTCAGAAGTTATAAGCAAATCTGCGCCTTATTCTCAAAGCGAAATACTGGCCACAGAAAATATCACTAATTTCAGTCGGCTCTATAATTTTGCCGCCGGCGAGCCCTATGTCAAAGACGCCTTTCATGATTATGTAGTCGCCGGACGCAGTGAAGCGGTCAATCCAAAAAGAGAAGGCACCAAAGTGGCCTTCTATACTAAAACCGTTATTGCGGCCGGGGCCAGCCAGACGATCAAGCTCAGACTATGCAGTCGCGGCGATTATGAAAAGCGACCGACCCTGCTCGAGGAGGCGGGTTTCGACGGGATTTTCTTCGAACGTGAGCGCGAAGCGGATAAATTTTATGGTCATCTGATCGCCACCTGTCTGCCGGCCAAAGCCAGGCAGGTGATGCGCCAGGCCTATGCCGGTTTGCTCTGGAGCAAGCAGTATTATCATTATGTGGTACGCGACTGGCTGCGCGGCGACCCAGAGCAGCCTCCGCCGCAGAGGCAAAATCTGCGCAATCAGCACTGGCAAAATATTTTCAACCGCGATCTCATCTCGGTACCTGACAAATGGGAATACCCGTGGTATGCCGCCTGGGACCTGGCTTTTCATATGCTACCCATGGCCAGGCTGGACGGGCGCTTCGCCAAGGATCAGTTGATTTTGCTATTGCGCGAATGGTACATGCGCCACGACGGTCAGCTGCCGGCCTACGAATTCAACTTCTCCGACGTCAATCCGCCCGTTCATGGCTGGGCCGCCTTCCGTGTCTACAAAATGACCGCACCGCGAGGCAAACGCGACCGCGCCTTTCTCGAGCGCATCTTTCACAAGCTCTTGATCAATTTCACCTGGTGGGTCAATCGCAAGGACGTGCTCGGCAACGATCTTTTTGGCGGCGGCTTCCTTGGTCTCGATAATATCGGCCTTTTCGACCGTTCGGCGGCCGTTCCCGGGGGCGGTATATTGCTGCAGGCGGACGGCACGGCCTGGATGAGCTTCTATTGCACCACCATGCTAGGTATCGCCCTCGAGCTAGCTTCGCAGGAAGAGTCATACGAAGATGTCGCTTCCAAATTTGTCGAGCACTTCGTGCAAATTGCAGATGCTGTCAATAATATGGGTGGCGGCGGACTCTACGATGAGGAGGACGGATTTTATTATGACCAGCTTGTCGTGCGCGGCCAGACCTATAAGTTGAAAGTGCGCTCGCTAGTCGGCTTGATTCCGCTCCTGGCCGTAGAGATATTAGATGACCGCGTACTGGCCTCCCTGCCCGGTTTTCGCAAAAGGTTGGATTGGTTTATTCAACACCGCCAGGATCTGGGCGAGAACATCGCCATGGCTAATTGTGTCGCCGGTCAGGATTGCCGGCTTCTTTCGCTGGTCGATGAGGGGCAGCTGCGCAGCTTGCTAAAATACATGCTCGACGAAAAGGAATTTTTGTCCCCTCACGGATTGCGCTCCGTTTCTAAAGTCCACGAAGCCGCACCCTACACTTTCAGTCTCGATGGCGAAGAATTCAGCGTCGCTTACAGCCCCGGGGAAAGCGAAAGCGGATCTTTCGGGGGCAATTCCAACTGGCGCGGTCCGGTCTGGTTGCCGATCAATTATTTGATCGTCGAGGCGCTTGAGCGCTATCACCGCTATTACGGTGATAGCTTCAAAATAGAGTGTCCGACCGGATCGGGTGATCTGCTCAATCTGGGAGAGGTGGCGAATTTTCTCTCGCGGCGCATTGCCGCTATTTTCTTCGATGAGAGCGGGGCGCCACCTGCCTGGCAGGGCGCTTACGGTGAGACTTTCAATAGCGAGCACTGGCGCGACCAGACTTTGTTTTTTGAATATTTCCATGGTGACAATGGGGCCGGTCTCGGTGCCAGTCACCAGACCGGTTGGACTGCCTTGATCACGCGCTTCCTCGAAAAGCTGGTGCCTGGTTTTAAAGATTGCCAAAACAATTTAGCAAGCGAAAGTAAAAAATCGTAAGCTTTGCAACTCTCCACAACCCTTTATATATAGATTTAAAATCAGTATACTCAGGCCAGATGTTGGGAAGAATTTTTACGTCCGTTTTCTTTAGACGTTTTTGTAAGGGATCAATATGAACATGCACAGCACTAAAACGCTTGCGTTGACGCCTCTACTATCGATGGCGTTCGTTTTGACTATGCTCACCTGTCTGGGCGCAGGCTATGCAATGGGCGCTACCGGCGTTTACGCCAATCTCCAACAAACACACGATTCATTGCTCGAGCAGCGCGATCACCTGCAGCGTTTGCAAGGACAGTACTCGGATCAGATTGCTAAATTGCAGCAGCAATTAAATCTGGTCGGCAGTTATCTCAGCGATAACGATCGCGCCCTTCGCGATATCGAAGAAGCGATGCGCAATGCCAGATAAGAGTCTGAATATTTTGAGGTCTTTGATGATGGGCAAACTGACAAAATTATTTCTTCTGACCGCCGTCTTTCTACTTGCTCCCCTGGCGCTTTTGACGGCGGCCCTGGCCGAGCCGGTCAGCGAGAGCAAAAAGGCGGTCGTCGTCGAATCGGGCGACGAGCACAACGAATATTGTTCAATCACCGACCCTGATCAAAAAGCGCCCATTAAGTTTGCCTGCCTGCATCAGCTCACCGACTGCCCGGAAGCCGAAGAAGTCGTGAAAACGATGGCCACATACTCCAAAGCCTATGTCAGCCAGGATTATAAAACCTGTGCCGAATATATGACCGATGGCATCACCACTTTCGACCAGCGCTCCAAGCGTCTGATCGTCGGCAAAGAGGCCGTGCTCGCCGATATGAAGGCACGTCTGGACAAGTCCCTGCCCGATTCGGAAAGCCCCCTGCTTTCCTATACGCTAGATCATCCGCTGGCCAGAGTAAATGGCAATAAGGCCTATGCCAATTGTATCGGTATAAAAATCTTTGGCGGCAAAAATCCGCACACGATGGAATCGCATTCGACTTATGTCTTTGTCAAAGAAGAGGGCAAGTGGAAGAAATCGCATTTCACAACTGATTGGAGAGCGGTCGAACATAAAGGTTAGAAAGTTGGCAAATTAGACTTTGCTTAGACCAGTAGACCATTAGACCCGGTTGCCGATGAATCCCAAGCCCGTCACTTCCACTGTTACTTTTAAATCGGCTGATGGTCTCACTCTGGTCGGCGAAATCGCCGGTGATGCTGCCTCCTGTCGCGACAAGCCGCCGGTGATTTTATTACATGGCGGCGGGCAGACCCGCCATGCCTGGAAAAAGACCCAGGCCGCCCTGACGGCAGCCGGTTTCTACAGTCTGGCTATGGATTTGCGTGGCCACGGCGATAGTGACTGGTCGCCGACTGAAAATTACAGCGCCGCCAGTTTTACCTCTGACCTCAAGATCGCCATCGACTCTCTGCCTGCACCACCGGTGGTGGTAGGCGCCTCGCTTGGCGGCATCGTCACTCTCGTCTTCCAGGGCGAAAGCGACCTTGTTTTTACCAGAGCTGTGGTTCTGGTCGATATCGCGCCAAAAGTCGAGGCTAAAGGGGTAGAGCGGATCGTCACCTTTATGCGCAGCCATCACGACGGTTTCGCCAGTCTGCAGGACGCCGCGGCCGCGGTCGGTGCTTATCTTAAAAATCGTAAGGGGCCGGACGATATCGAGGGCTTGAAGAAAAATCTGCGCTGCCGTGCCGACGGACGCTATTACTGGCACTGGGACCCGGTGCTGGTCAGCAAAGAATTTCTCGCCCAGGTGGACGATGAGGAACGTCTGCTGGCCGCCGCCAAAAATTTGCGAGTGCCACTGCTTTTGGTGCGCGGTATGATGAGCGATGTGGTCACGACCAGCATTCTCGAAGAATTTCTCGAACATGTGCCGGGGGCAAGTTTCGTCGACGTGCCTGCGGCCGGGCACATGGTCGCAGGCGATAGCAACGATGTCTTTACGCAAGCGCTCATTGATTTTCTAGCCTGAAAGTCTCGATTTGATTGCGGGACAGTGCTGAGCAGACTCGGGTCTGAAAGCGGTCGCTAATTATCAGAGAAGTCTCATTTTGGCCGGGCTGACCCCTGCCTGTGGATCGGAGTAGAATGTGGACGGACGGGTCCGTCCGCCCGTAATGCGTCATCAGGAATCCCATGTATAAAGTTCTAAAATTTTACGCCCAAGGTCCGACGGTTATATTGGCCGCTACATATAGATCCGGTCGTCTCGGCGCGGTCGCATTGAGTCTTGCTCTGGCTAGCGGTGTCTGGCCAGCCCTGGCCCAAATCCCAAATGACAAACAAGATCCCGGCTCGACCAATGCCACCACGGCTCCCCTGCGTGGCCTGATCCCGCCTACACCGATCAATTCGAGCACTGCTCCGGCCAATCACCTTCAAAATGTGGGGCCGGCCTCGCTGCAGGGCGGCAGCCCAAATTTGCATCCGCCTATAAGCACCGGCCCAACCAGTGCGGCTCAACCTGCCGGCGTTACCAATCAGTTCCAGGGAGCAGGCGGCAGCTATGGTCGACCACGTGTCGAGCCAAATACGGCCAGCGCCATCCGTCCCGAGGACGGCGACGGTACTGTCGATGATCCCAGTGCCGCCAAAATTTTGGGCGGCGACGAGCAGATCGTGATCAAAAAGCCGCGGCTGGAAGCCCTGGTTTCTGTGAGCAAGAGTCTCAATCCCTACGCGCTCGACAGTGAAAAGTCGGAAGGCATCAACCTCACCGATGTGCTGAAAACGACTGTGGCCCGCAATCTCGACATCAGCATAGCCGACCTCGACCGGCGTGTAGGCAAGTCCAACTTCTGGGGCTCGGTCGGTAAATTTTTGCCGGACATCAATCTCGGCTATAACTATCAATATCTGAAGGGTAAAGCCGGTATTCCTTTTGGAGCGACACCCGGGCCAATCAACCTCGATACGCCTTTTATCATAGCCAGCGCCGCTTTCAACTATCACGTCTATCGAGGCGGGTCCGTCCTTTATGGTGCCCTGCAGCGCTCCAATCTCTATAAGGCGGCCAAATACTCGCAGCGCACCACTATTTCCGATTCGCTGCTCAACACCACCCGTCTCTATTACGATCTGGTGCTCAACGAAGCACTGTTGCAGATTCGCATCCGCGCCGTCGAAGTGTCGAAGGCGCAGTTGCAGATTTCGCAGAATCTGGTCAACTCCGGGCGCGGCACCAATCTCGATCTCTTCCAGTCGGAAACGCAGCTTTCCTCGGACACTCAAAATCTAATCGATCAGCAGGTGGCAAGGCGTGTTGCTGCCATTAGACTGGCTGATTTTCTCAATGCCGATCAAGGCATCGATCTGGTGCCGGTCGACACGCTTATCGCTACCAAGCGCCTGATTTCAGACCGCATGACCGTGCCCAATATCGTCAATCTGGCCGTTGAAAATCGGCCTGAACTCAAAGATCGCAAAGAGCAAGCCCTGGCTCAGAAAAAACAAGTGATCATCGCCAGCGCACCGCTGCAGCCGAAGCTCGATTTTATCGGCACCGCCTATGGTATCGGTGAAACACTCTCGCACAATACGACCACGTCCTACATCTACAATCCAAACGGCAACGGTTCGATCTTGACTGAGCACGGCCAGCGCCAGATCGCCAATTTATATTCGCTCGGCTTGAATGCCACCTGGAATTTCGGCGCCCTGGGCACGGTCGATGCCGCCAATATCTACACTGCTAAATTGCAAACGCGCGAGGCTTATCTGCGTCTCGATAGAGAGCGTAACACAGTCATCGATCAAGCCCGTGTTGCTTATCTGAACAGCCTTTCTGCCGCCCGCAAGCTGGAGGAGGCGAATAAGCAAGTGCGTTCGGCCACCGAAGAATTGCGCCTCTCGCGCCTGCGCTTCGAAAACGGACTGTCTAAAAATATAGACGTCCTGCGCGCCCAGCAAGATTTCACCAATTCGCTCATTCTCAAGGCTCAGGCAATTATTAATTACAATATTGCCCAGGCTCAACTGGTTCACGATATCGGCCTGACATCGGTCGAAACCCTTACCCGCGCTGTGCCGGAGGGATCTTAACAAGCGACTGGACAAGCCTGGTCCCGGGGTATATTATGGTTATGGACGGACGCGTCCGTCCGCCCGTCCGAAAAGCCTTTCAATCAAGTTCAAAACGTCCGAAAATCGCACCTCGAGAGAGTAAAGAGAGCCTCGTCATGGCAGAGACCGTCATCAAAAAACTTCAAAAACCAGGCCTGGCCAGTGACAAGCATACTGTCGACGAGATATTGCGTGTCGCCACCGCCGTTTTCGCCCGCCACGGATACCGCAACACCGACGTCCAGGTGATCGCCGATGAGCTCGGCATCGGTAAGGCCACGATCTATCGCAAGTTTCCCACCAAGCAGGAACTCTTCTTTGCCGCCGTCGACCGCGGCATGGAGCGTTTGCACGAACACCTCGATTGTGAGTCCTCCAAGCATCTTCAGCTAGCTCCAATCGATCGCCTGCGCCGGGCTATCCGCGAATATTTCACTTTTTTCGACCAGAATGCTGACCTCGTCGAGCTGTTCTTTCAGGAGCGCGCCGAGTTCAGCAACCGGCCTGAGATGACCTTTTTCGTCCACAAAAAACGCCGCCTGGCCAAGACCAGGCAGTTTATCCAGGAACTTGTCGACTCCGGCGCTGTCCGTAAAGTAGCAGTGGAAAAGCTCTCCGATATCTTCGGATACGCCCTCTACGGCTGTTTATTCGTCCACCATTTGACCGGCAAAGAAAAAACGCTCAGTCAGCGTGCCGACGACATCATCGAAATCTTGATCAATGACCTGTTGAGCGTCGACGGCGCTCCCAAAAAAGCTGAGAGGTAATCCCATGTCCGCTTCCACCGAAAAATTCAACGAAACCGATGCCGTCAGCCCTCATGGCGTGCAGGGACAGAGCGGAGCGATTGCGGCCGCCGGCGGTCCTGCCGCTGAGATGCCTGCTCGCAACGGATTTCAGGGCCAGAGCGGTGCCATACCGGTCTACAAAGCCGGCGGCGGTTTCAAAAAAATTCTTTCCACCACTCTCATCGCCCTCGGTCTGGCCGGTGCTCTGGCTGGCGGAGTCGCCTTCTACCAGTGGTCTAGTGTGCACGAACAAACCGACGACGCCTATGTCGACGGTCACTCCAGTGCCGTAAGCTCGCGCGTTTCAGGTACTGTTGCCAAAGTCTTCATCGATGATAACCAGATCGTCAAGAAGGGCGACCTGCTCGCTACTCTCGATCCTACCGACTATCAAATCAAAGTCGATCAGGCCCAGGCCGCCGTCGACCTCGCCCAGAAGCAAATCGACCTCTCCCACGCCTCGGTCAAACAATTCACCACTACCGCTTCTGCTCTTTCCACCTCCGCCTCCGGTGATGTAGCCTCCGCTTCGGCTATGGTCAATATGGCTAAATCTTCGGTCCGTCAGGCCGAAGCAGCAGTCGTTCAACAGAGCCAATCGCTTAATTCGCTCAAAGCGAAACTATGGCAAGCCCAGGTCGATTTCAAACGTTACAACGAGCTTTATTCAAAAGGTGCAGTTTCGCAAGAAGAGCTCGACCAGGCCCGCACCACTTTTACCGTCGCCCAGGCCGATGAATCGGGCGGCGAGCAGATGCTTTTGCAGATGCAGGCAAAGGTAGATCAAGCCAGGGACAATCTTGCCCAGAGTCTCGGTCAACAGACCAAATCGCAAAGCTCGCTCAAGACCGCCCAGGCCTCGGCCGATGAAGCGATCGTCAAGATGAAGGACGTTGACGTTTCGAAAGCTCAGCTCGAGCAGGCCCAGGCCAGTTTGAAAGAAGCGATGCAAAATCTTGCCTACACCAAAATCTATGCGCCAATTTCGGGCCGTATCGGTCGTAAAAATCTCGAGCCGGGACAACGTGTCGATGTCGGTACTGCCGTCGCATCCATTTTTGAAGAAAATCCCTGGATCACGGCCAACTTCAAGGAAACGCAGGTCGGTCGGATGAAGCCCGGCCAGCAGGTGGAAATCAAAATCGATTCTTTTGGCGGCAAGGTCTTGCGCGGCACGATCGAAAGTATCGCCCCGGCCTCCGGTGCTAAATACGCCCTGCTGCCCCCAGAAAATGCCACCGGCAACTTTACGAAAGTGGTCCAGCGCATCCCGGTCAAGATTGTCTTCGACCGAGCCAGCGCCGGTGATCTGATGTCGCGCATCGCCCCGGGTATGTCGACCGACGTCACCGTCGACCTTAAGTAATTTCGTCAAAAATTCAAAATCGAAAATCCAGAACAATCGCAGAGACTATCATGGCATCTCGGGCTCAAGGTAACGACAGGTCGGATGATTCTTCGACCTTTGTCAATGACAATGCAAAAAAGCTGGAGGAGATCTACAAAAAAGATCCCCTCGCCCCCGCTTCAGCGGCCTCATCCGCCGCTGGGGCTGAAAAAGACAGCGGTGTTGTCGAGTCCAGTCTGATTCGCTGGATCATTGCTGTTACGGTATCATCGGCGGCACTACTCGAGGTGATCGACACCAGTATCGTCAACGTCGCCCTCAATCAAATCCAGGGCAATCTCGGCGCCACCCTCGCTGAAGCGGGCTGGGTGGTGACCGGCTATTCGGTGGCGAACGCAATCATGATCCCGCTCACGGCCTGGCTCGGCGACCGCTTCGGCAAAAAAGCCTATTTCGTCTTTTCGCTGATTGGCTTTACTATTTCTTCGATGATGTGCGGCTTCGCTCCCAATTTGACCACCCTCGTCGTCTCGCGCATCATTCAGGGGCTTTGCGGCGGTGGTCTGCTCGCTAAAGCCCAGGCCATACTCTTCGAAACTTTCCCCAAAGAAGAACAGGCGGCAGCCCAGGGATTGTTCGGCATCTGCGTTATGGTCGGCCCCGTCGTCGGTCCGACTCTGGGCGGTTATCTTACAGATTATTTCAACTGGCGCTGGATATTTTTCGTCAACTTGCCCTTCGGCATCCTCGCCACTATTCTGGCCAGCATGTATCTGCCCAAGACACCGGTGAAGAAAACCGCCACCATCGACTGGTGGGGTATCATCCTTTTGGTCGCCTGTATCGGCTCACTGCAGACCGTTTTGGAAGAAGGTCAGCAGGACGACTGGTTCTCGTCGCAATATATTACGGCACTGGTTGTGGTGGCACTGCTGGGCGGTATTCTCTTCATCTGGCGCGAGCTTGTTTGCCGCGATCCGGCCGTCAATTTGAAAATATTGCGTTACAAGTCGCTGGCGGCCGGCTCCTGCTATTCGCTCTGTCTGGGTATGTGCCTTTACGGGGCCACTTTTGCCGTACCGATTTTTGCCCAGAACATTTTGCATTACACCCCCACCCAGACCGGACTGCTCATGCTGCCCGGTGCGATTGCCTCGGCCCTCTGCATGCCTCTTTTTGCCAAGTTAGCCGGCAAGGTGGATGCGCGCATTTTGATTGCTTCCGGAGCGCTCCTCAGTGTTTTTTCGATGTGGCAGCTCTCGACGATGAATCCGAATACCAGCGCTGACTCGATGTTCTGGCCCCTTGTCTGGCGAGGCATCGCCAGTATTTTCATGTTTATGCCCCTCAGTACGGCAACGCTTGGCTCCCTGCCCAAAGAATATATCGGAGCGGGTTCGGGCTTTTTCTCCCTGACCAGGCAAATGGGTGGCTCCATTGGTATCGCCGCTCTGACGACTCTACTCAGTCAGAGGGAGACCTATCACCGCTCAGTGCTGGTCGAACAAATCAACAATTACAATCCGATTTTCAATGACATGACCCATAAGTTTGGTGCCATACTTATGCAACACGGCGCCGACCGGGCCGGCGGCTATATGGGGGCGATGGGCATGGTCAACGGCATCGTCGAAACCCAAAGCGCTGTTCTCGCCTTCGCCGATATGTTCTGGATAGTCGGCTTTACCTTCGTCATTTCGATGCCGCTTCTGCTCTTCCTCTCCAGTGGTAAAAATGCCCGGGCGAGCGCCGGGCACTAAAAGCCACTTCACTCAACTGACAGCTTTGAAGCCCAGGCGTCGTTTCAAATCAGCGAGGCGCTGGGCGGCCAGTTCGGCCGGGGCGAGCACGTTTTCTTCTTTTTCGGCAAGCAGGGCCGACAGTGGTTTCGCTGCTGGTAGCACAGTATCCGGATACCAGTTTCTAATTGCTCCTTTCAATTGCTCGGTGGTGACGGGCTTGAACAAAAAGTCATTCATGCCGGCGTCGATACATTCGCTCCTGTTTGTATAGCCGGTGACACCTACGATGGGAACGGGTTGTCGGGCCATTTCCAGCTCCATCGTGCGAATCTGTCTGGTTGCCTGCAGTCCGTCGAGATTGGGCATCATCACATCCATAAAAATCAAATCGAATTCTTTTTCTCTGACGGCCTTAACCGCCATTTCACCGTCTTCGGCCGTATCAATGGTGAAGCCGATCATCTCGAGCTGTTTGGCGATAACCAGACGCACCACCGCCGAATCATCGACCAGTAATATTTTTAAATTTATCATTGCTGCATGCCTCCTTTGAAAGTGAACCAGAAGACTGAACCGGCGCCGGGGGCGCTCAGAACACCCATTTGACCGGACATTAGCTCAACCATGTGTTTGGCTATCGACAGGCTGAGGCCTGCCCCGCCATTGGTGCGACGTATGCCGCCGTCTATCTGTACGAAGGGCTGAAAAACTTTGGGCAGATCCTCTCTGGCGATACCAATCCCGGTATCAGTAACAGAGACACGGATCATGTCTTTTTCGGGGCAGTCCACCGATATTTGCACGCCTCCTTCTTTTGTGAATTTAAGGCTGTTAGATAAAAGTGTAGACAATACCTGGCGAATTTTGTCTTCGTCGGCACAGATAATACGGGGCACGGCTTCGGCTACTTCGCTGACGACGCTTAAATTTCGCTCGGCTGCATTGCTCTGAGCGGCTTCCGTGGCTTCAGCGATTATTTTGCGCAGAGCGAAAGACTGATTCTCTAATTTGCAATTGTGTCTTTCCAATTGCGAAAAATTAAGCAAATCTGTGAGCACATGAAGCAAGTCGTGTGTGCTCTTCAGCATCACCTCTGAGTACTGGCGGGCTTGCGCCGATAGATTCTCATTGGCAATCAGTTCCGCCGTGCCCAGAATGCCGGTCATAGGCGTGCGGATTTCGTGGCTGATGTTGGCCATAAATTGGCTCTTTAGTTGATTGGATTGATTGGCGACCAGGAGCGCTTCCGATGCCGCTTTCTCGGCCTCCAGAGTTTGTTCGACGGCCAGCTGCAAAGTGACGATCTTCAGTCTGTCCGCCTGGATGATGCGACGTCCTGTGATCAGTGCTGAGAGCATGGCGGCCAGCGCCACTGCCAGAATTATCGGTTCTAAAACTGTAATCCGGCTGGCGAGGTCGAAGTGATCATTTTTCCTCAGTTGCAGTCTTTGCAGCTGCTCGCTCTGGATCTGCGACACAGCTTCTTTGCTGGCGGCGGCACTGCTCTCCTGCTTTTGGAGCAGGCTGTAACGGTCGGCGCCCGGTGTCACTAGATTGTCGCTAGCTTCGATAAATAGTTTCAGGTTGGGATTGAGTTTATCGCGAATGATTCGTCTGACAGATGGTGAGCGAGAAGATTCTGCTAAATATTTTGCCTGCTCCTGCAATTTGTCTTTGGACATCTTGTACATCGCTAGGTACTTCGGGTCGCCGGTGAGCGCGTAGGAACGCGTATTCTTGTCAGTCTCCGCCCCTCCGAGCAATACTCCTTGCGAGTAGCCGTAGACCTCCTGGATGTGGTCGATGTGAGCGTTTGTATCTTCTTGAATGGCAGCGAATCTGAAGAGCAGCAGGCAGATACTCGCCATGGCCAGCAATGCAAAAAAGAAACCGGCGAAGTCTTTCAGGCTGACGGCTCGTGCTGCTTGGCTTTTCATCGTATTTTCTGTGTTCACTCGGGCATGTTTCTGCACCGATCTACCTACACTAGTGATAACACTGTTTCGTCTTCCTTGTGTGTAATTTCTGTGCAATTTCCTTTTAGATGCTAGATTAAGTCCAGTCCTTAATGAGTTTCTAATTTATGGCTAGAATTTTGTTAGTTGAAGATGAAATCGATTTGCTCGAAACCGTGCGCGACTGGCTTCGGGAAGATAGCTATGTGGTCGAAACTTCGCCTTCCGGAGAAGAAGCGGCAGCGCTGCTAATTCAGCGGGAATTCGACCTATTGATCCTGGACTGGATGCTGCCCGGCAAAAGTGGGCTGGATATTTGCAAGAATTATCGCGCTCAAGGTGGCCAGGCTGCTATTTTGATGCTGACGGCTAAGCGGGCTTTAACGGCCAAAGAACTGGCTTTTGACGCCGGTGCCGATGATTACCTGACGAAACCTTTCAAGTTGCGTGAGCTTTCGGCTCGGGTGAAGGCGCTTCTACGTCGCACCAGGCCCAATTCGATTGAGCGCCATCAAGTTGGTGACCTGATGCTTGACCGTCGCACCTTTCAGGCATTCAAGGGTGGTCAACCGCTCCATCTTTTACCCAAAGAATTTAGCATACTAGAGCTGCTAATGCTGGAGCCCGGTCGCGTTTACTCGGTCGAGGAGATTATCACTCATACCTGGGGCCAGGATTCGGAGGTGGTACCGGAGACGGTGCGCTCCAATATTCGCTCGATTCGCAAAAAGATCGATACACCTTGCAGCGAATCAAATATTACAAACGTCCACGGCATCGGCTATCGTTTCGAGCTGGTTCCATGATCAAAAGCTTTCGCCTGAAGCTGACTATTTACTTCGTTGTACTTTCTTTAATTGTTTATATTTTGATTACGGTTTGTGCCGTTTTATTTTTTCGCGGAGTGTTGACGAAAGCTCTCGACGACCGCCTCTTTATGCTCGCTTCCGAGGTTGGGCATGCCATAGATATTGACCGGGGCGTAGGACCCGCTGATGCCAAGTCATTTAGGCCACGTCTGCGAGACTGGAAGAGGCGCGTCACTACCGACCCGGTCCGTGGTCTGGCCAGTGCTCAACTCTTTGATCGCGAAGGGACCTTGCTCGAATCGTTCGGGCCACACCCTGTTAAGACTTTCTTCAAGCGAGCTGGTGAAGCAGAGGAAGGTGGCTTGCCCTATCGAGTGTTTTATACACCCCTTAAACTAAAGAGCGATGTCGTCGGTTTTGTCCAGGTCGATACACTGACTCAAAGCCGCGACAGTAGTGTCGATATACTGGTCGGCACTCTCTGTCTTCTAGGTCCTTTTGTCGTCATCGGGCTTGGTTCGATAAGTTACTATGTTTCCGGCATTGCGGCCGAGCCCCTTCTTGCCAATATGGCTTCTATGCGCCGTTTTATCGAAGACGCTGGCCATGAGCTGAATACGCCGCTCAGTATTGTGCGAGCCAAAAGCGAAGCCCTTGAACGCAGGCTTGGCGCATTGGAAGTGGCAGTGCCGGAGACTGAAGCCACTTTGCGCTCCGTCACTCGCATGGAAAAAATTGTTAGCGATCTGATGTATCTTACTGAGCTCGATACTGAGCTCTCCAGTAATCAGTTTGAAACGATCGATGTTTCTTCCTTGCTCTTACAACTTAATGAAGACTTCCAAGCTCGTTTCAATGCCCGAAATGTGAAATTTTTGGTCAGCTCAGGCGATCACTTGCAAGTGCGCGGCGAGCCCGATGCGCTGTACAGGGCCTTGTCTAATCTGACCGAAAATGCCCTGCGCTATACCGAAAGCGGCACTGTTAAGATTGTTGCTGCCGCTCTTCATGGTCAAATAGTTATCACCATAAACGATACCGGCATCGGCATACCGACAGAAAGTCTGACTCGTCTATTCGAGCGGTTTTATCGCGTCGATAAGTCGCGCTCGCGTGCTTCCGGCGGAGTTGGACTGGGGCTTTCGATTGTCAAAACGATTGTTGCAGCCCATCGAGGCACTCTTACTGTTGTGAGTGAGGTTGGCTCCGGTACCACTTTTACTGTGATACTACCGACGGTGTGATCTTCTGGCACAGCGCTTTGGCGGCCTGAGCTATTCGCGACAAGGTCACCTTTGGGCCCTGATTGGCGAAAATTTCCAGCTGTCAGACCTTCGAAAGAGTTTACTTCTGCTCGGGCAGATTTCTGAAAAGATAGACGAGTGTCCCCAACCTGGCTGCCAAGAGTGCTTCTCCATTCTTTGTTAATAGCGATAGACTTATTACTCTTGAATATCGGTACTCTATGAAATTGATAGTTTTACCCACAGCTTGTAATAAAACAGGAGCGAATTTGCACGCAAATTGCACACATAATTATGACAGGTCGTGTAAATTTCAGTCATTCTGCCGTGTGCGGTCGCAGACTCGTGTCCGTTTTCACGCGATACGAGTCTTTTTTCCGGGTCATTAATTACTGCGCGTCAAGGATTTTATGCATTTCGGCCTTAGAAGTAGCTTTTCCTTCATGAGAACTCTCAGCAAGGTGCTGCCGATTATCTTACTGTTTGCAACTGGTACGGTTGTGGCGGCACGCGCCGAATCTTCCGCGCTCGGGGGTCTGGGAGAACCAGCCTCTCCAGACAGTTTGGCGCGGCCGGACAAGCTTTTTCCTGCTTCGCCCGGCGATGCCAGCTTGAGTGATCCGCCTGCCATCAAGACCGCACCCTTACCCGCCGCCAGAATTCCGAAGGTCGGCGGCAAGGGCGGTGGAAGAGTTGGTGCACGGGCCGGTGGCAAGGAAAATCCTGACGGCGATGGCGCCGTGAGCGTGGGCGGTCCCATTCGCTTACACCAGTCAATCGAGAAAGGTCCCCTTGACGGTCATGGACTGACCCTGCGTGAAGCAGTGGAATATTCCCAGCGCAACTATCCGACGATTTTGAAGGGCGAGGCTCAGGTCAACGCGTCCAAGGCGGCTGTGAAAGTTCAAAAATTGAACGAATATCTACCTGACACGCTTTTCCAGTTTCAGGAAATCATGGCCAGTCACAATAAGCTGAACGAAATCTTCTTCGGCAGCCCTGTCTTTCCTGGCATCACCGGACCTGCCATGAATAACGTAAACTTTGAACCGATGTTTTCAAGCGGTGCCGGTGTCAGTTTGGATTGGGCGCCTATTGACTTCGGGCTACACAAGGCTCGGATTAACATGAGCAAGAGTCTTTACAAGCAGTCTCAGCTTCAATACAAGACTACTCACCTGGATGTCGGTCTGGCCACCGCCAGCGCCTTCCTGGACGCTGTTGTTGCCGTTGAGCAGATGAAGGCTGCCGAGCAAAACATGCGCTCCTTCAAAAGTTTCAGCGAAGTCGTTCATGCTCAAGTCGGCTCGCAGCTCAAACCCGGTGCCGATGCTTCCCTCGCTGATGCTCAATATGCCAATGCCGCCAACGATCTGATCCGAGCCAGGCTGGCCAGAGATATTGCCATGGCTAATCTTTCCGATGATCTCGGTTTGGGTGGCCAGACCGTGGCAATCAACCTGGCCGGCATCGTTGAGACTTCCGAGCCCGCCGACATTCAGCAGGCCCCGCCTCTGTACGAAGATGTGCCGATTTTGCAGACAGCCGCAGCTGCACTGGATGTCCAGAAAGCGCAGAAAAAAATACTCGACAAGGAGTATTATCCGGTTTTCCATTTCCTCGGTGGCGTCAACACTAGAGGGGCCGGCCTGAGCAATCTCAATGGTCGCCCTACCAGTGCCCAGGGCAGCGGCACTTTGCCGGTCGTGCCAAACTATCAGGCAGCGCTCATCGTCAACTGGAATTTTCTCGATATTTACCGGATTCGTGCTCAGAAAAAAGTTCAGATGCAGCGAATAAAAGAGCAGGAACAGGAATACAATCTGATTTTGCAAAGGCTGCGCACCCAGGACGTACAGTCCAGAAGCCGGGTCGCTGCGGCTCTGTCCCTGGCCCAAAATATGCCCATTCAGACCGAATCGGCGCGAGTCGCCGTTCGTCAATCGGAGGCGCGATATAAAACTGGTTTGGGTTCAGTGGCGCAGGTCGCGGAAGCCAATCAGACTCTGGCAAATTCGCGGGTGCAAGAGGCTATTGCCCGTGTAGGAGTCTGGCGTGCACTTCTGGCTGTGGCTTCCGTTCATGGCGACCTGAAGCCATTTTTGCTTGAAATTGACCGGGTTCAAAAAGGATTGTAAGTAATGGGTCTGATTCGATTAGCTATGGGCAGACCCGTGACAATCATCGTCATTGTCGCGTCCTTCGTACTTTTTTCAATGGTCGCTATGACCAGGATGAAAATCGACATTTTTCCCCAGATCAATTTGCCAAGAGTAACTGTCATTCAGCCTTATGGTGGGATGGACCCGGCTCAGATGGAAGGCTATATGGTCACCTTCTACGAGCAGCATTTTTTCTACATCAGCGGTGTTGACCACGTTTCTTCGAAGACAATTCAGGGCGCATCAGTCATGGACGTCTATTTCCGACCGGAAGCAGATATGTCTGACGCCATGGCGCAGGTCGTTGCTCAGGTAGAGCGCTCACGTGCTTACATGCCTCCAGGCACAGTGACGCCGTTTATCCTTCGCTACGACGTCGGAAACGTTCCGGTTGGTTATTTGGTTTTCTCCAGCCCGACTCGTAATCTTGGCGAGATTCAGGACCTTGTTTATTCTCGTATTCGGCCAATTGTTTCGACCACTCCTGGCGTATCTACACCACCGCCATTTGGCGGAAACCAGCGCTCTATTGTTATAACCGTAGATGCAACGAGACTGAGCCAGTATCACCTCTCTATCGACGATATCGTCAAGTCCATTAACGACGGCAACACGATTATGCCTTCTGGTGTAGTTCGCACCGGTGATTTGCAGCGAATGTCGAAGGTTAACTCGGTCGTCACCGATATCCAGGAGCTCGGTCAAATACCGATCAAGGGTACTGTGGGCGCTGCTGTCTATCTACGCGATATTGCCAAGGTCGAAGATACAACCGATATCCTCACTGGCTATGCGCTCGTTAATGGTCGTCGCACCATCTATATGGCCATTTCTAAACAGTCGAGTGCGTCGACCTTGAGCGTCGTCGATGGTGTCAAGAAAAATATCCCTTACATGCAATCGCTCCTGCCCGAGGATATCAAAGTCAGTTTCGACTTTGACCAGTCGGTCTATGTCACTGAGGCTCTTTCCGGATTGTTGATGGAAGGTGGTATCGGAGCGATTTTGACCGGTGCGGTCGTATTGATCTTTTTGCAGGATTTTAAGAGCTCGATCATTGTAATCATGAATATTCCTTTTGCTTTGCTCATAGCCTTAGTCGGGCTGTGGCTATCCGGGCAATCGATAAATATCATGACTCTGAGCGGCCTGTCGCTGGCGGTCGGCATTCTGGTCGACGAAGCGACTGTGACAATCGAAAATATTCACAGCCACCTGGCCAATGGTACGGAACTCAAGCGGGCCATTTATGACGCCTCTGTCGAAGTTGTTGTACCGAGACTACTGGCCATGCTTTCCGTTGTTTCTGTTTTTACGCCATCCTTCTTCATGGTGGGCGCCACGCAATCGCTGTTTGTGCCCCTTTCGCTCGCTGTTGGACTGGCGATGTTTGCCTCCTATCTTCTCTCCGGTACTTTTGTACCGGTCATGAGTGCCTGGATGCTCAAGTCACATCCACCGGCCGAAGGCGGTCATGGCGGTGAGCACAATACAGCTGGCGGCAACAACGGAAATAACGGCTCGGCGCACAAGCCTTCGCACAATGAAGAAAAAGGTTTGATGGGCAGAGTGCGCACTGGCTATCAGAGATTGCTCATCCGTCTGATGCCGTTTCGCGTCATCTCGATCATTATTTTTGCCCTCGCCGGCCTGACCACCTTTGCCATCTATCCGATGCTCGGCAGTGAAATTTTCCCTGCCGGCAACCCCAAAGGTTTCCAACTTCGTCTTAAGGCGCCGACTGGTACACGTTTTGAAATAACTGAAGTGCTGGCGAAAAAGGCCCTTAAAATTATCGCCGATGACGTCGGTCCAGATAATGTCGAAGTGTCAGTCGGTTATGTCGGTGTGCAACCGCCAAGTTATGCCGTCAGTTGCGCTTATATGTGGACCAGTGGTCCCCAGGAAGCGATTCTTATGGTCTCTTTTAAGGACGAGGCCAAGGTGCAAATCAAGGCCCTGGAAGAGAAATTGCGCAAGCAATTTAAAGAGCAACTGGATAACGTCGATGTCACTTTCGAAGCCGGCGACATCGTCAATAAAGTCATGAACTTCGGTTCTCCGACCCCTCTACAAGTCGATGTGGATGGTCCTAACTTCGAAAAGGATGAGGAATATGCGGCGCGATTGACCGATGCAATGTCGAAGATCAGTTATTTGCGCGACGTCACCGTCATTCAGCCCCTCGACTATCCGACTTTGAATGTGAAAGTTGACCGGGTGCGAGCCGGTCAGTTGGATGTCACCATGCGAGATGTGGGTAAGGCTCTGATTGCTGCCACTTATTCGAGCCGATTCGTGACGCCGATTTATTGGGCTGATCCGAAGAGCGGACTTTCCTATCAGGTGCAGGTCGAAGTGCCTCAGGGCGATATAAACTCCCTGCGCACGGTTGGAAGTATTCCGATTAAGACCGGCAGCTTCTCCGGGCCTTTTGTGAGGGATGTGGCAAATATCAACTATGGCTCCATGCCCGGTGAGTACGACCACTACAACATGCGACGCATGATCAGTATTTCAGCCAATCTTTCGGGCGATGACCTCGGTCAGGCCTCAAGACTGGTGGAAAAGGCGATCAAAGATCTGGGCAGTCCACCGCGTGGGGTCAAGGTCACTGTTCGTGGACAGGTGCCGACGATGAAGGAAACCTTCAACTCCCTGATTATGGGTGTAGGCTTTGCGATCATTGCCATATTCTTGCTTCTGGTCGGATTTTTCCAATCGGTGCAACTCTCATTGATCATTATTTCTGTCATCCCAGCGATCATGTTTGGAGCAATTACCGCTCTTGCTCTGACTAATACTACGGTCAACGTGCAGTCATTTATGGGTGCAATCATGGCCATCGGTGTTGGTGTCGCCAACTCTATCCTGGTCGTTGTTTTTGCCGAAGAAAGGCGCATGTTGGGCATTTCGGCTAAGTCCGCCGCAATCACGGGTGCGGCTGCTAGATTGAGACCAGTGCTGATGACCAGTATCGCCATGATTGCTGGCATGGTACCGATGGCCCTCGGGATGAGTGAAGGGGGCGACCGCACCGCTCCCTTGGGGCGAGCCGTCATTGGTGGATTGCTGGTTTCGACGACCGCCGTGCTTTTGATTTTGCCGCAGATTTACGCCCTGGTGCAGCGTAAAGCATCGCGACGCGGTGCCTCTGTCTTACCCGATGAGCCTTCGGTCCACTACGAATCTCCAGTTGTTATGGGAGTTGATAAATGATGCGCTCGGGTCCAAGGATGAATATTTCTACAATCAGTCGCCAGGGTTTACTTGTGTTTCTAACGGCCGCCTTGCTCACAGGCTGTGGTCAAAATGCAGGCGACAAAAAAGCAACTTCGACAAAGGACGCTGACTCCTCTGATAAACCGAAAGAATCGGAGCATACCAGCGTGGCCGTCTTGCCTGTCGTGCCTGTCAAAGAGATGCGATTGGACCGGGTCTTCCAGCTGCCGGGCGAACTTCTCGCTTATCAAAATGTGCCAATCCACGCAAAGGTTGAAGGATTTATTTCCTATATTGGTGTCGACCGTGGCTCGGTGCTGAAAAAAGGCGACCGGATGATTGTCATTTCCTGTCCCGAACTCGATCAAAAAGTAAAAGAAGCTGAGGCCAAAGTCAGTGCCGCCCAGGCATCCTATGAGCAGACTGTCAGCAACGAGGCCAGCGAAGAATCTAAAAAAGTGGAAGTCAATGCCAAGCTCGAATCTGATCAGCTGACGCTTTCCCGCCTGATCGAAGCCGCTAAAACGCCCGGTGCCATTGCCGAAAATGAAGTGGACATCGAGAAAAAGACCGTCGAAGCTGACCTGGCCAAACTCCAATCGATTGCTTCCGAAGTGAAAGCGGCCAAAGCTCTTGTTTTATCGGAGGCGAATAATGTTCGGGCTGCGAAGAATGTCGTGAAATCGCTTCAGTCGATGACAGCTTATCTCGACATCCGCGCTCCCTTCGATGGTGTGATCACCGAGCGTAATGTACACCTGGGAAGCATTGTCGCTGTTGACGCCCAGAGGCGAGACGAGCCCCTGGTGAGAATTCAACAAAAGGATATTTTGCGCCTTGTCGTGGCCGTGCCGGAAGATTGTGTAGCGGGCCTCAAAGACGGGCAGGTATTACCATTTTCGGTGCCTGCCTTTCTGGGCAAAGTTTTTCACGGTACTGTCGCCAGGTTGGGTTACGCACTCGATGTCAAAACCAGAACTATGCCAGTCGAGCTTAGCGTCATCAACAAAGATGGTGCCCTCGAACCTGGCATGTTTGCCACGGTTGACTGGACTGTCAGTCGCCCCTATAAAACGTTGTTTGTACCGTCCCCGGCGGTGACAAGCGATCTCAAGGGAACTTTTGTAATTGCTGTAGCCGATGGAGTTTGTCGTCGCGTGGACGTCACCAGGGGTCAGAGCATGGGAGATCAAGTCGAGATCGTTGGTAATATTAAAAGTGGAGATCTCGTTGCCCTCAAGGCTACTGACGAGTTGAAGACAGGTAATAAGGTCGAGACGAGAATGGCTACTGATAAAGACATGCAAAAGGCCATGAAGAAGAGTTCCGCCGGAGGAGAGTAAAATGGCAAAACTAAAGCACTATGGCTTCTGTCTCGTTTTTGCAACTTTGACTCTACTGGGCCAGGCTCGTATAGTTTCGGCGCAAAATATCGCCGGTGTTACTTCTGGTCGGGTCGGCAATGCCACTGCTTTTCCCAATTCTAATTACAATAGCAATCCGCTCACGATCGATCCTGCCGGTGGTAATGGTAACTTTTCGAGCCGTCACAATCGTCGAAATGGCGCGACCGGTATCGGTGGCAGTTTTTCCGGCACTGAAAGTGTAACCTCAGAAAGCGCGCCTTCCATTCAGCCACTTTATGCTCCGGCCGTCACTTCACCGGCTACGCAGAACTCGGTTGGAAGCTATTCTTTCTACAGTCGAGCTCAGCCATCACCAGCTCTCAGTGGTGGCTTTGGCGGTGATGTTCCGGAGACAGGTACTGGTCTTGGTAATCCCGTTTCTACTTTTAATCCGCGTTCATCCAGCACCGATTATTCGGGATTGGATGCCATTCCTTCCTTTAACAGCAGCTCCGTCATTCATGGCTATTCTCACAGTGTGCGTAGCGTTGTAAAAACAGGCCTTGAATGATGTGAATGATGGGCTGTTTGGCAAAGGCCTGATCCCATCAAATGATCAAATGTTCGCATATGTTTAAGGACCTGGCGCCTGCACACAAGATCATCACAATTGTTCTTTAGTATAAACAGCAGAAATAAATGCGCGTAAGCATTCAATAGTTGCTCTTAGACGGGTGTTTTGCCTTTCTTTGCGGCTTTTTTTTTGCGCCCATTTTTGGGGAGAACATTACGATTATCTTTGATAGCAACGGTTGTCGAATGGTCCGAAATTCAATACTTGCTTGCACTCTAGCTCTCTATGCCCTTATGCCAACCGCCGTCTTTGCGGCTTCAGATAGTGCTGGCGGCGATGGGGCTGGGCCAGTCAGTTCTGCTGCCGGATCTTCTTCTTCTTCTTCTTCTGGTTCTTCTGGCCAATCAAATCTCTTTAGCCCCAGTTTGGAACCGTCTGCATCGTCTCTTACGGGTTCTGTTTCGCTATCGACTAAGTTTCGAGATATCGATAAATTGACCGATGACATCATCCTCAAAGAAATTGAGCTGTATCGAATCAACACTAATTTTCGTCTGGAAAATAATAAGAGCGCTCCCGGCCGACGGGTCCGTATGTTGGTTTATCAAAATATCAACTACGGTTGTACCTTTGCTGGATTGATGATAAATGTCATATACAACTTTCAGTGGTATCGACGCTTACCATTTCATACGTCTGCCAAATTTGTGCCAAAGAATGTTCTTGCTGCCGTGGAGCACATACCTTCGCAGCAAATTCCTGTAGGTACGCAATTTTTGGCCACCATGCCGCGGCTGGTCGGCAAGTTTATTTTGATCAACGGCGTTCTGGTCGAGACCGCAATTGCTATGAAGCAAAAGCATAAGGAGAAAAAGGAAGGCTTCGACGTAAAAGCAACTGATGCGCGGGTGCTTGCTTTGAGTCGCGAGATTGAGGCCATGCTGGCTCATCGCGGCGAGTTAATCATGATCAGCCCACTTACCGGCAATGAGCGGAAGGTGGCGCTGGCGGATTCGGCCGCTCTCAGTCAGGCCAGAAATTTGTCCCTGCAAGAATACGCAAAACTGCACGCCAATTCAATCGGAGCTTCTACCTATAATCGCGTCGATACCCCTCTCACGCTATTGAAAAAATCAGACGGTGATTTTGGTGCAGACGTCGTGAGACTGATCAGTGCTGGTAATCATGACGGTGCGTTGAGTCCGATTGCCAGTATTTCAACCACCATCTCCGGTGCCATGTCTGCCTGGGACCCTGTTGTCGAGTTAGCTGCCAGAGGCGCGGCTCGGGCCATCAGTAACAGAAGAGAGCGCCGGCGCCTGGGGATTAGCGAAAAGGATGCCATGCCCGCTTTTCAGGAAAGCCTGAAAAATTATGTTAGCCTCGAAAACCTTGTCGATAATGCCAATGAACCTGTGCTGGCCTCGATCGTACAACGGCGTTCAGAACTCTTTCAGAGCTTCGGCACGGCCTACAACTCGATGGACTTCGTAAATAATCGTGCCACAGAGGAGCAGCGTAAGCATGATAAGCATAGCTTGATTATCCACCAGATTTATGGCACGTCAAAATATGCCCGTGGTGCCTGGCTTATCTATGTAGGTAATCGCTACGCCTACTATCCTAGGCACAATACTTTTTTGACAGGCTGCGCCGGTATCAGCAATTTCACCGGGTCGGCCATTCGTATGGCCGATACACTGCATACCGATGTGATTGAGATTTTTCGTCAACATCAATTGCAATCGCGAAGGAGTGTTTCGGCCGTCATTCTCAATGGTCGGTTAAATACGCTCAACGAAATGCAGGAGACGCTTGGTGTTCAAGCCAGCGCTCCTCCAAGATCGCCTGTAAAACAGCCGGTCGTACAACATGGAATTACTGATTAGATTCTGGAGACCTCTCATGGCAATGTTAAAGTCCGTGCTCGTTCCTCTCGCTGTACTAAGCTTCGTCGGTCTTTCGACCTTTACAGGTGCTGCTTCTGCTTCTTCTCACAACTCCGCTGCCGATATCGCTCGCGCCAATGCTCTCATTCAAAATCAGGACTATAGCGGGGCGGCCGGTGTGCTTGAGCCCCTTGCCAGCGCTGGAGATTCACGTGCCCAGTGTCTACTGGGAGACCTTTATGCGCTGGAAAAAGGGGGGGCGGTCAGTGGCGAGGCTGCGGCCAAGCTCTATAACGCCGCTATTTTTGCCAAAGGCGCCGATCGCGCCGACCTTACCGTACCACCCTGGCCTCATCATCCCAAGGATCTGCAAAACCTTATAGAAAGAGCCTCTGGCGGCGATCTGGTGGCGAAGAATGAGCTGGCTTTCCTCTATCAAAACGGTCTGGGGGTGGCAAAAGATTCAGCTGCTGCCGAAAAGCTCTACAAAGAAGCTGCCGACTGTGACGACCCCGAAGCCCTTAACAATCTGGCCGTCATTTATTTTTCAAAATCCCGCGATGACCATCCTTTGACTGAAATAGTCGAGATGTTGAAGAAATCTGAGGCCCAGGGTAACCTTGATGCCATGGCCAATCTTGGATGGCTATATGAGAAGGGTCTGGGATTGCCAAAAGACCCAGCCCTTTCCCTGGCTCTTACCACTAAGGCTGCTGCTCACGGCATCGCCGCCGCCGAATACAATCTCGGCTATTTCTACCAACGAGGTATCGGCGTCGAGCGCGATCTGGAAAAATCCGAATTTTTATATCTCAAGGCCAAACTCAACAATAATATTCGTCCCGCTCTTTATTTCGGTTTTATGCATGAAAAGCTGCCGCGTCCTAAGATTTCTTCTATGCATGTCAAACAAAGGCCAGCCGCGAAACTATCTTCGATTTTGCACAGTCTCTAAATTTAGCCAAGGAGTTTGAATTGTCTCGCCCTTTTTTGTCGTTTTCCAGTCTGGTTCTAGTTTTGTGCACCGCGGGCGGTGCTTTTGCCGCCTCGCCGTCCGATATGGCCCGTGGGCTTGAGGCGCTAGAGGCAGGCGACTGCCAGACCGCCTTGCGGATTTTGACACCACTGGCCGAGGCCGGTAATCGTTCGGCGCAGACTTCGCTTGGCCTGATGTATGAGCTCGGTCAGGGCGTCAAGGCCGATCCACAACAGGCGATCGAATGGTACAAGCGCGCCGCCGGGCAAAAAGTCGAGGCCGGGGCGAAGCTATCGGTAAAATTGCAGGGCGGTGCCAATTTGATGACCGGTAATGTCGCCCTGGATGAATTGCAACGCCTCGCTGCCGAGGGCAATCCGGACGCTCAAAACGATCTAGGTTGGCTTGCGCTCAAGGGATTGCAGGTCAAAAAAGACTACCACGTTGCTCGCGGCTGGTTTGAAAAATCGGCAGCACAGAGCAATCCTTCCGCTCTCACCAATCTCGCTTTTATCTATCAGCATGGCGTTGGCGTCGAACAAGACTACAACAAGGCGATCAAATATTACGCACAGGCGGCGGACCTGGGAAGCTGTATCGCTCAGAACAATCTTGGTTTTCTCTATGCGCGCGGGCTTGGCGTCCCTGTGGACGAAAATAAGGCGCGTGACCTATTTACCGCCGCTTCGCGGGACGGCAATCTCGACGCCATCTCCAATCTAGGTTGGCTCTATCAAGATCCGAAGAATCAGGCTCGAGATTACACAAAAGCCATAGCGTTGTTTTCACGAGCGGCCGCCAATGGCTTGCCCGCCGCACGCTACAATCTAGGCTACATGTACCAGATGGGACGCGGCGTTCCCCAGGATTTTAACAAGGCGGCCAAGCTCTATCAGATTGCCCTTGCCGAAGGTGATCCTGGTGCGCAATCGGATTTGGGCTTTATGTATGAATCCGGTCGCGGTGCGCCAAAAGATTATGATCGCGCTCTCAAATATTATAAAAATCGCGCTAAAGAAAGAGCCGCCCTCGACATGCAACTCGACGTCTACGAAACGGTAAGCCCCTGAACATCCGTAAGCATAAATGTTAGCGCCAGTGTTTCTCTTTGAGCGCCAGGATAAGAAGTTTTTGCTGTGCGGCGAAATCATCGGCCAGGCAAACCAATAGTTGAGTTTTGGTATCATCCTTGATTGTGATCATTGTGCTTTTACCAAGCAAAGCACCCTCCCTCACGGCGGCTTCGTCTTCTCTGGTTATTCCAAAAAGGCTGAGTTTGCCCAGGTCTTTAGCACTGAGTAAAATCGCTGCGTGTTCTCCGCCCTGTTTGCTGTAATCGGCAAATGTCTTGACGGCCTCGGTGTCGTCAAAAGGCGCAGATATAGACAATGCCCGTAGTCTCGGAAGCAATTTGTAAATTAGAGCTCTAAATTCTCTAGATTCTGGAATTTCGCTCGCCATCACTAAAAATTCACCGGTTTGAGCTACCTGATTGGTCTCATCTGGAAATTTTTCGTAGAAAATTGTCGTTGCCCGTTCGGCAAACTGATCATCCATCACCCGGCCAGCCGCAAGATATTCGCTCACAAGCGGCAGGAGTGCTCTGGCATATCCTTCTATTGTTGTGTCCGCATCCCAGTTTTTAGGTCTTTGCGCTTCTTTAAATGCCATGTGCGGAAACCATCCCTGGCCAAGCGCGGTCGCCATCCCCTCGTAGAGCTCGGAACGCGGCAGCCGGCCGAGCTTCGGCAGGTAAAACTTTGCTGCTACTTTCTCTTCGTCCGGTTTCGAAAACCAGAGAGCATGGCAGGCTTCGTGGAAGAACACATCAGCGATTTCGGTGAATCTAGCTCCAGGCAATACCTCGACAGTCTGCACGGCACTAAGAGTTTCGCCATGAGAGTGTGGGCTTGCGCTCGGAAGCGGTATGAGCACTATGGTGAAGGGCAAGCCCTCTACCCAGGGGGCTTGCAAAAAATATCTGACATCGGCCAGTCGCTCATTGATTTTGCTTTCGATTATCCCTTTTTCGAATCTCTGCAGGGCTGCGTTAAGACTGCTCTGTTCCGGTTGCCAGATCAGCTTTTGGTAATTGGTATCGAAGTGATCAAGGATTGTTCGCAATTTCTCAATGACGTCTGCCTTGAAGTCCTTCCCAAGTCTTTCATAAAGTTGTGGAAGGGTTTGCGATTCGGCTGCCAGTGATTTCACTCGTTTCAAAAAGTCGAGGTTTTGACCGGACGGATCGCTGTAGTGATAGTTATTTTCGCTGCCCATCAAATCGCGGAAAAGAGCCAGATGTTTTTCGTCGGCGGCTTTCAGTGTCTGCCCGTCTTTCAGTGCCGCTCGTTTTTTCTCATACCACTTTTTCAGCCAGGTGGTAGTGTGCTGATCGCCGTCCAGTGTACTGACAAAAGAGATGAGCGCGCAGGGTTCGCTGATCACTAACTTTACTTTAGCCGTCTGATCTGCTGTGTCATTTCGATCTTGTCTGGTTTTGGCTGACCTGTCCATCGTTACTTTGCCTGAATTGATCGACCGTGCCTCTGCATTGCCTATTAAAGTGAAGCATGCCATTAACGCAATCAGGACTGCAATTTTGATTTTCATGCCGGTGGGCACCACTTTGATTCGAATTGAGATATTAGCATCTTATTTTAGCAGTTTCAGTCTTTCTTCGGCGCGCTTTGAGCAAGGCAATGCTTGCCACAGTTTGCGCACTTCGTCGCCGCTCAGCTCATTGTCGAGAGCGATCACGGCCACTCCGACATCGATGCCGACCACGTCTTTGCTTACCCAGTTTTTGTCCAGATTTATATTGGAGTATCCGTATCGACCATGCATTTTCGGCGCCTTCAGTGTCTCCGCGGCGTCGATATTTTCTTGCACCAGCTTCGGTGTTACATCGATCGAGGCCAGAGTGGCCATGACATGCGCTGTGCCGTCCACATCGGTGCCCGGTGCGTACGCTCTATAAGTGTCTTCGCTCTTACTATCCGTGCTTTCGCTCTTGGCTGCGGCAGGCGGACCGTCGCCGGCCGAGAGTCCCCAGAAATGTTTGTAGGTTCTGTACTGTCCTGCTTTACTTTTGCAGGTATCGTAGTTGGCCTTTGCCGCTCGCAGGCTTTGATCGTGGAGGTTGATTTGATTACCAGGATAGCGTTGCAAATCCATCAAATCATTGCTGTACTGAAATGAAAAAAGACCCAGATCGCCGCCGGCCAGATCCGTGCCGGCAACTTTGACGTTGTACGGTTTGAGTGCTTTCCAGGCCTCGGCGGGCAGAGCATGCTGGCGCGCGCCGATAGCCAGCACGTACATAAAAGCGGCTTCGCTATTGATTCGATCCCATGTTGATTTGAAACGTTTGCCGTCTTCTCCCATACCCATCGAGAGTACTGGAGCACCGCTTTTGGTATCAGTGTCGGCCCAGTATTGCCAGTCGACTCTATCATAGAGTTCGCTCGCGAGCTCGCTTAACTCGGCATCCTGCAAATATTGAGCTGCCCACAGGCCACCTGCAATCAACCAGGAAGAGTCAATCGTACTGACCTGGTCCGGTGCTTTCCACTTAAGGGTGACCGGATCAAAAAAATGCGGCATCATACCGTGGACTTCCGGTAATTTTTTTGCTGCGAGCAATGCCTTGTGCACTCTGGCGATCGCATCTTCACGGCTGATTTTTTTAAACTGCGGCCCACTTGCCAGCGCTATAGCAATAAGCCCCATGCCGGTCGCCGAGAGACTGCATTGATACTGGCCATGACTTTTTTCGAAATTTGTCTGACGATCTTGAATGAGGCCGTTATCCAATTGATTGTCAAGAAAATATTGAATGCCTTCGCCTTCCAATCTAAGCAGTAATTTTTTTTGCTCGGGCCCGAACGTAAAGGGGGTCCCAACAGCCGGCGTCGCCGTTGTTAGCGGCCTTGTCGCGGCTCCGTCGCCGGTTCGGGCAAAACCTGCCTGAACCCCTCCTCCTATCCCTCCCCATGACAAAAGCATCGCCAGGGTCAGACCGGTGGATAGAAGTGCGCGCATACAACCTCCGCTGGACGAGATTTTTAGGACATCGGCCAGTCTATCATTACTTTGTAGCCAAATTAGAAGACGGTCCCTGGAGACCGTCTTCTAATTGTTTTGCGGACTTCTAGCCTCAAGTCTTATTGGGGTGTTGCCTGCGGGTTGTAGTCCTTGTTCAGCCTGTTTTGCAGATTGGCTTCACGATTGTCCAGCTGTTGTTGCTGACCTTGAGTGATGTAGCCCCCGTTCATACGAGCATCGCGCTGTTCCTGACGTGCAATCGATCGGTCGGATCTCTCGAGATTGCCGTAGTTGCCGCCGAGATTGCCTTTGTCTTGATTGATTGCACTGTTCAAGCCCTGATCTTGCGAGAGCACCTGGGCGCGACGAGGATGGTTCTGGGCGAAGTTTTGGCCGCCTGGCATGCCATTGCCGCCACCGCCATTACCCCAGCCGCCACCACCACCGCCATTACCCCAGCCGCCGCGACCGCCACCGCCGCCGCCATTACCCCAGCCACCGCCGCCGCCACCACCGGCGTTGCCTGTGTAGTCGGTGCGGATCTCGCGATTGACATGATTTTCTTCACGATTCAATTGTTTCTGTTGGCCAGGTGTGATGTAGCCGCCGTTGATGCGCGCGTCCCGCTGTTCTTGGCGGCGTATCGATTGATCTTGTCTTTCTAATTGATTGTAATGGCCGCCCAGTTGTCCGCGGTCCTGGTTGATGCGATTGTTGATATTTCTGTCCCGGCCGAGTGTTTCGGCGCGACGCGGATGGTTCTGGCGAAATTGTCCGGCAAAGCTAGGTTGCAGGCTGCTCAGAGTAAGGGCAGACAAAACGGTGGCGGCGACAAATATCTTCTTATTACTAGAGTGAGCGTTCATTATGAATCTCCTTTCAGGAAACGCCTTTGCGTTCGGGTGATGCAATGAGTTTGCTCAGTTAACGTGAGCTTTAGATGAGGAAAAGTGCCGTGATTCTGAAGTCGTGACTTTAGTCATGGTGCAAATACGACTGAGACTGTTCTTGCATGAATAGCGCTGCCTGCAGGCGACTTTTAGCGCCAATTGTGGCCAGTATTTTGGTGACGTGGTTTTTGACGGTGCCTTCGCTCAAGCAGAGGGTGACGGCTATTTCTGCGTTTGTTTTGCCCTTGCCGATCAGGGTCAGGACCTCGTGTTCTCGTTCACTCAGCTTGCTGAGCACCGCCTTGGATATTTTCGCTGCGGTGGCGGAGTGACTTTTGGCGGCCGGCTCTTGCAGATTCAATGGATGATGTACTGTATTTAACAACTTGGCCATCATTTCGCCGGAAAGCAATGACTTGCCGCTCAAGACAACCCGGAGCGCTTCGGCGACCTCGGCGAAGGGCGTATCTTTCAAAAGATAGCCTTTTGCCCCGGCTCGTAGCGAGCCAATCAAATACTCGTCGTCATCGAAGGTGGTCAGGACAATGATTTTTATCGTCGGATTGGCTTGCAATATTTTTGCCGTAGCCTGGACGCCATCCATCAATGGCATACGCAGATCCATGAGCACCGCATCCGGTCGCAATTCGGCGGCCATGTCGCAGGCCTGCGAGCCGTTGGCCGCTTCGCCCACGACTTCTATGTCTGCCTCGCTATTCAATAAAATTGACAGGCCCTGCCTGACCAGCGATTGATCGTCGACGATCAAAACTTTCATTCTCGGCGATGGACTCACGCTCTTTGTTCCTCGAGCTGTTTAAACGACTGGGCCGGCTTTGTTTGCCCGGGCGCCAGTGGTATAAAAATCGAGATCTCGGTGCCGTGGCCTGGTTCTGAGCTCAGGCAAAACGTGCCGCCCAGGCTTTCGGCTCTAAATTTCATACTGCTGATGCCGTTACCCTCGACTGCTTTCGTCACCTCAAAGCCCTGGCCGTCATCTTTGATTTTCAATGTCAGTGCCTCGGTCTCGATATTTTGCTCAATGATGACGTTGTTGGCTCCGGCATGCCTGAGGCAATTGGTCAGTCCCTCCTGTAGTATGCAAAAAAGATGGTGACTGACGGCTTGATTGAGGGGGCTGTCGCCGACGTCGATTTTCACCTTGATCTGGCAAAGATTTTGTTTATTGCAATTTTCAATCAGTTGTGCCACTGCTGCAGCGTAATCAAGGTCGGGGTCGCTGATCGTGCGCAGTGTTTTGCGCACATCAACGAGGCATTGTTTGTTTAATATTTTGGCTGTTTTGATTGATGCTTCAGCGCCGGGCTTGCCCTGTGCCAGCAAATGGAGTGCTACATCGAGCTGGATACTCAGGCTTGTCAGAGAGTGGCCGAGGCTGTCATGAATGTCGCGGGCGATTCTTTCCCGGTCTATCTTCAATTCTAATTGACGCAATTCGCGATCAAGGTCGGCCAGTTCATTTTTTGCTTTTTGCTCGGTAAGTAAGCTGCGGAAGAGCATGGTGCCCAAAATTAGAGCCGATAAGAAGGGGATGCGAGCTTTTCTCCAGATTGGTACGAGGGCGAAATAGTCGGCCGCGTTTATATTTGTCGGCATGTGATGGACGAGATAATCATGTCCTTCGCCGGCCAGGCCACGCAGGATTATCGTCAGGGGAAAAACCCAGAAAAGGTCGCGATTTTCCAGTACGATGCCTGCCTTAATTGCGACAACAACAAAGGCCACGATCGTCGGCCCGAAGGGACCGACCGTAGCGGCGATAGTGAGCAGGGCAAATTCACCTAGTACGGCAGCGATGGCTCGACGCCGAGTTTTAGGGACGCCAATGCGACAAAAGGTAAGAACGATCACAGCCAGCAAGGCTGCCGACCACACGGCGGCATCGATGCCGAGGGCACTGGCCGCCAGTCTGTGGTTGAGAAGGTGCCAGAAGGCGGCCCAGGTCAGCAGGCAGGTCTGGAAAACATTTATTCCGGCCAGCAGCCTTGCTTTGCCGCACTGGTCAGCGGCGGGTCCGAGAAAGGTCTGATGCATATTCTTGCCCTGTTTACATCCGTGCTGACAGGGTCACACCCTTGTGTGAGCATTGCATGAAGAAGATGCGGTTTACCGCCAGATTATTAACGTCGCGCCTCTGGTCCGCTCACAATGAGAAGGCTCCAATAATGGCTTGCAGCTTGTCATGGTAGCATTTTTTGCTGATAGTCCAGGTAGATCTTGTGCGGCCTTTTCGTCTTTTATCGCTAGCTTCGATTGGCATCCAGGTCATCTGTGCCGGCGCCACCCTCGCTGCCGATAATGTGGCGCAACCGCCGGAAGACGATGTCGCCGCGCAATCGACTGTGGCACCTGGCACTGGCGATGCTGGTGGTACCGCCGGTGCCACCGAAAGCTATCCTCACATCGGTGCCCTGGAAAAAGCGATTCTCAAAAAAGACTATGTCGGAGAAGCTCTTTCTGCCCGCCTGGCGCGCATGGAGGCGAAGGCTTTCGGCAAAGCTTCGGTCGATCCTGATTTGAGTCTGCGCACTGACAATCTAGAAGACTATGCGCAAAAGGTTTTGCATCAAAAACCGTGGGGGGCCGGTTCTGCATACGACGTCGAACAGGCGGAAGCGGCTGCCGCTGCCTCAGGTAACACCGCTTATCCTGATCCGGGCGGCGGTCCGGGCATCGGTACAAGTGCTGGAGACGGCGCTGAAATGCAGGGCTCGGTCCAGACCAGTCAGGCTCAATATCCCCACATAACCGCCCTGGAAACCGGAATACTCGGTCAGACTTATACGAGTGAAGCCTTGCCCGATCGACTGACGCGTATGGAGCTGAAAGCCTTCGGCAGCAAGTCCAGTAGCCAGGATTATAGCGATCGCACCGATGCTCTGGAAAATTACGCGACCAAGAAATTGCATAAAAAACCTTTTGTGCAAGAGCAGAAGCAGGAAGCGGCGAGCTCAGGTGGTGGCGCCGGCGGTGGCGGCGGGCCGGTGGCGACGCAAAATAAATTGCTCAATTTTGTCGGTAACTCGCTACTGAGCATGGCTGGAGTAGGGCGTATCGGCGGTCCGGTCATGGGCGGCAATCCAGGCCTGAATGCTGGGATGGGCGGAGGCGTGTTGCCCGGCTTCAGCGGTGTGCGCATGCGACCTCGTTCTGGACAACAGGGCCAGGCCGCCGAGGCTCCTGTCGACTTACACCCGGAAGATCCCTCCGTGCACGATGCCAATCCTCCCGCCGCCGAAGCGAAAACACTGACTAAAGTCGGCTGGTGCGAAGTGCAGATATTCGGGCATACTTCCCCCAATTTGCACCTCGGCGATCGCCTCCAGGCGCTCAATAAAGAATTGAATTTTGCCCCAGGCAAGACTTCGCTCGAGCTCATGGACAACATTGGCGCTCTGATCAAAGCCGTGCAGACGCGCAAGAAAACGACCGGCGTTAGCGCCCCTACGCATTGACAGAAAGAGCCTGGACCATTTTATCCAGCTTTTTTAGTCCAATCTATTTGTCCATCTCTATTTGTCCATCTCTATTTGTCTAAGATCCGGCATAGTGCCGCCAGGCGATTGGATGGGCTATACTTTCAGGCATTGTTGCAAAAAGGAAACTAATGGATACCACGGCGCCTGAAGGCTGGCAATACTCAGAAGCGAGTGCTGAGCAATATACGATGTATGACTTGCACTGCACCCTGGCCGGCGAAGATAAGCTACCTTTGATCATGGTGCACGGTGCCCTTGTATCGAGGCGCTATCTAATGCCGGTGGCAGAACTGATGGCTAAAGAAGTCTCTGTTTTTGTGCCCGACTTGCCCGGTCACGGCAACAGTACCAAGCCTCCTCATGCCCTGAGCGTTCCCGCTCAGGCCGATGCCCTGCATGCCTGGATCCTGAGCAAGGGCTTTGGTCAGGTTAATCTGCTCGGGCACAGCTACGGTTGCGAAATCGTCGCCGAATGCACGGCCAAATATCCAAATCTAATTCATAATCTCGTGCTCGTCTCGCCGGCGGCGGACCCTAATGTCAAAACTCTTCTCGAAAATTTTCTGCGCCTGACCGGCGATGGATTTTTGGAAAATCCGCTCATGCCCTTCGTGCTTCTGCGTGACCTGTGGGATATGGGGATCATTCGAGCTTTTGAAACAGCCCACGAGATGATGGTTTACAAACTGCGCTCGGTACTTCCGATAATAAAAACTCGCACACTGGTCATACGCGGAGAGCACGACTTGCTCGTCTCACAAAAATGGGTGGAAGAAATCGCTTCGACGCTGGCTAACAGCAAATTGGACGTGGTGCCCAACGGGCCGCACAATATCAATTTTTCCACGCCTGAAAAATTGGCCCCAAATTTGCTCGAATTTCTCTATTCCTGAAACGAGGTGGCGAAGTGTCAGGCCAGAAGCGTGCTCTTTTGATTTTGGAGAAGGCTCGCTGATTTTTTCGAGCCGTCTTAAGCTGCTCCTGCCGCTGCCGGCTTGGTGCCGTTGCTACCGGCTGGTTTGTCCAGCTCGGCTGCGGCCTTACTCTGTTGCTCGGCTATACCCATGGTCAGAGCTGTCATGCCGGAGAGATCGCCCAGATCCATGGACTCTACCGCCGAGCTTGGCACGATCACGATCGATGAATTTGCTTTTAAGCCTTCGTAAAGCATATTCATTGCCCGCAGATGCAATGCTACCGGATTGCCGATATACGTCCGGGCCGCTTCTCCAAAACTTTCTGCTACCAGTCGCTCTGAGTCGCCCAAAATCACCCTGGCCTGACGTTCTCTGTCTGCCTGGGCTTGCATCGACATGGCGTTTTCCAGGGCGGGGGGTATCAATACATCTTTGACCTCTACCGAAATCACTGGTCAATGTTTTTTCTGCTTTAAATGCCGTAGTTAGAACGCGAGTATCGATCCAGTAGACAATGTTGTCGATAAAAGGGATGATGAAAAAAAGACCCGGGCCACGCAGGCCGCGGAAATTGCCCAATCTCAATACTACGGCCCGGTCCCATTGATCGGCGATTTGCACCGATGTATAGACCAGACAGGCCAGGGCGAGGACGCCGATGCCGAATGATAAGAGGCCAGGAGCGCTCTCCGGTCCTTGATAGAGGAAACGCGATAGAGCCGCGCCGCCGATTAGAATTGCTCCGAAGAGCAAAGCGGCAAATGATTTTGTCCGCAGAGTCTTAGAAACTTCGCTGCCTTGCGGGGGCTGATTGTTTAAGTCATACATGAGCTGATCACCTAATCAGAAGAAGTGCATGGTGCCAGCATCTTCCCTCGCTTCGCTAAGGCGTTAAGTTGATCTGCGGTTGATTAGGGATACGACGCGAGCTGAAACTTGAAGTTCCAGCTCTTTTGGCCGGTTAAAGGGCTTTTTTGTCTGCGGATGCTTTGTCGCAGCTCTGGTCGAGCTCGAGCAATTCGGGCTGCTGTTTCACCTCATCCTCATCCAGCTCCTCATCACCTGCGGATTGCATGGCTTTGTCGAGGAGGTCGGTGTAGATTGGATCTGGAATTGCTTTTTCAGTCCGGGGTTTGACACCGCCTGAGCCTGTAGTGTTAATCTTTTTCATGTGCCCTCACATTTGTCACGAAGAGCCGATCGCTCGTATTTCGGTAGAGCCATGTCGGAAGGCGATTGTTCCTGGATTCTAAGCGGCCTTAAGTGTTCTTGCCTGCATATTGTGCTTCCATCTTGGCGTCATAATGTCCGCGACGCGCTGTCTGATTGCAGAGAGCACGGTGGTAAAGAGCTTCCTGGGCGGCAACGACATTGCTCTTCTTACCCTGCCAGATCTCTAAGGCCGGCTGCTGGATTGCGCGGGCAAAGGAAAATGCCAGCGGCCAGGGCAATTTCGACTTATAAACGGAGTTCATCGTGTTCAGCCGCGCTGAAGCAAGCTCCGCCGACTGCCCGCCGGATAAAAATGCAATCCCGGCAACAGCCGCTGGCACAGAATGCAAAAGACACTGGACCGTGGCCGAGGCCACATCTTCTAACGATTTCTGTTCCGAACTGCTCAGTCCGGCAAGCACCATGTTGGGCTTCAATATCATTCCTTCTAAAACTACACGCTGTAAATAGAGTTGCTCGAACACAATGTGCAGAACTTCTTCGGTGACATCAGCGCATTTTTGCAGAGTATGCTCGCCGGACATCACGACTTCCGGTTCAACCACCGGTACCAGATCTGCTTCCTGGCACAAGGCGGCGTAACGCGCCAGAGCCTGAGCATTGGCTTCAATGCAGGCTCGATGAGGTATATTGTCGCCGATAGAGATCACGGCCCGCCACTTACAAAAACGAGCACCCATACGATTATATTCGGCGAGCCTCTCTCTCAGTCCATCGAGACCCTCTGTGATTTTCTCGCCTGGAAAGAAGGGCATGTCTTTGGCGCCGGTATCTACTTTGATGCCCGGAATAATGCCTGCATCTTTGATAATCTGCAGGAAAGGAGTTCCATCTTCCTTTTTCTGGCGGATTGTTTCATCGTAGAGAATCAACCCGCCGATGCAAGTGCTTAAATCAGGAGTGGTTAAAATCAATTCGCGGTAGGCGCGCCTTGTATCCTCATTTTGGGGAATGCCGAGAGCGGCAAACCGCTTGTTACAGGTCCCAGTGCTTTCGTCCATCGCCAGCAGGCCCTTGTCGGCTGCAAGCATTGATTGAGCAGTGTCCATAAGGCCAGTTGTATGCATCGTCAATTTTCCCACGTCCAGGTTTCAATCTTTCCCTCCTCATCGTACGCTCTCTCAGAGGCGGATAACCCTTATGCAATACTGTGGTTATGCCGATATGGTCGCGAGTCGGCTGCTCCGTCTATCTTTCGACGCATGACTCTTTCTCGTGCCGATTATTTAATGGAACCTTTGTGAATGGGTTTGCGTCGACTTGGCGATTTTGGCATCGGGGATGGCACCGCTGATGGTGTCTGCCAATTATCTTGATTGTGGTCTGATTTAGATGTACTATGATTGACTTACCAGACTTTTCCTGTAGTTCCGTTTCTTCCGCGCTTCTAATTCAGAGGGGGTCATGTCCGCACCGTTTATCGATGAGCTTGTCTATAAATATCTGGTCATGGGCGTTAAAGACCATGCTATTTTTGCGCTCGATCCTGTGGGCAAAATCCTCACGTGGAATGAAGGCGCTGAAAATATCAAAGGTTACTCGGCTGATGACGTGATCGGTAAGCACTTCTCTTTGCTCTACACGGAAGAGGCCCGCAGTCGGAAACATCCCGATTTTGTACTGGCTGAAGCTTTGAAGAATGGTTCTTATGAAGAAGAGGGGTGGCGTGTCAGAAAAGACGGTCAAAACTTCTGGGCAAACGTCGTTATTACCGCTCTATATGATGCTGATGGTCAGCATATAGGTTTTACCAAAGTAACGAGAGATTTGACTGCCCTGCGCCATGCCACTGAAAATGCCGTCCACGTTTCGCAAAAGCTGGCCACCTCCGAAGAAACGTTTGCCCTGATGGTCAGCGCCGTTAAAGATTACGCCATCTTTGCCCTCAGTCCAGAGGGTTTTATCAAGACATGGAACATCGGCGCCGAGCGGATCAAAGGCTATACCGCCGAGGAAATTCTTGGTAAACACTTCTCTATTTTTTATACAGAGCAAGCAAAAGCGATCAATCATCCCGCCTTTGAATTGGCGCAAGCTCTGGAGTACGGCGCGTTTGAAGAAGAGGGTTGGCGGATCCGAAAAGACGGTAGTCAGATCTGGGTGAGCGTCACTATTACTCGAGTTTTGGACAAAAATGGCACGCTTACCGGTTATGTGAAAGTGACCAGGGATTTGACCGAGAAAAGACAAAACGAATTGGCTCTCGAGCGGGCAAAAGACGAAGCAATTTTAGCCAATCAACTGAAATCCAAACTGGTAGCCAACATTACCCACGAAATTCGAACGCCACTGACTGGCATCCTGGGCCTCAGTCAGTTGATGCAAGACGATCCCCATGCCACGCCGGATCTGCGTGACAGCTGCCAGCGTATCTTCGATGCCTCGAAGCAGCTGCTTTCGATTATCAATGATCTGCTTGATTTTGCAAAATTAGAAGCCGGAAAAATCGATGTCGAAAATATTTCCTTCAACCCCGGCGCTGTTGCCGATGAAGTGCGCGGTCTGCTCCTCCGTGCCGCTTCCGACAAAAAGCTGTCCCTGAGCCTTTCGATCGATAAAAATGTACCCGAGCAAGTCCTCGGAGACCCTCTTCGCACGAGGCAGGTGCTCCTCAACCTGCTAAGTAATGCGATAAAATTCACCGAATCTGGTGGCGTAAATATCACTATTACTATTCAGGATGATTCTTTGCTTTTTGCCGTGACCGATACGGGCATCGGCATTTCTCCCGACGCTCAGGAGAAGCTTTTTCAACCTTTTGTGCAAGCGCAGGAGTCGACTGCGCGAGTTTTTGGCGGTACTGGTCTTGGACTTTCCATTGCTCAGCAGTTTGTCGAGCTCATGGGTGGAGCGATAGGCCTGGTCAGCGACCCGGGCGAGGGCACTACTGTCTGGTTTACCTTGCCGCTGCTCATCCCGGTGCACAGCGATGAATAAAAAGGACGCACTAATATTTTTGGTCGAGGACGAGCCGACTCTGCAGTATGTGTTTCGCCGACAACTGGACCGCCTCGGCTATAAAGTTGCCGGAGTGTCTGGTGACGGGCGCTCGGCAGTCGAAAATGTTTTGCAAAATCAATACCATGTAGTTTTTATGGATGTCCGGTTGCCCGGCATGGACGGTTTGACCGCAACCAGGCGCATTCGCGAAGTCGAAGCCCAGAAAGGCGTGCGCACCAGTATTCTGGGCCTGACAGCATTTGCCGATCAGAAACCCTGTCTCGATGCTGGAATGGATGACTTCCTCCAGAAACCGGTCTTGCTTGAAGAAATGGATGCTATTTTGACAAAGTGGCTTGATCTGCCGCAGGTGGAAAGTGTTCCGCTCGAGAAAATCAGCCTCGGACATTTTGTCGAAACCGGTGACCGGCTCAAAAACATCCAGCAGAAACTTGCTGCATTGCGGAAGCAAGCAGGTTTGTCGAAAGAGGGATAGATGTGTTGGTGGCACTTCTTCTCTGGATCTTTTCTCTCGATCGGCAGGAGATGTCTTTCGAACGCCCTTTAAAGAGTAAGGCCGTCATTCGTGACGGTCACCGACCGGCTTTTAATGACCATAGGCCTCGTCTGATTGCTCTGTCTTTGCGGCAAATGTCCTGTATAAATTGGCAAAATAGAGTATCGCTAGAATGACGCTCGGTATCCACCACGTCAGACCTAAACGCAAGCCGGTCGAGCCGATTGCCGCTGTTTGAGCCGTCATCGAAAAGGCTGGATCTACTGTTGAGATAAGCATTTGTGGATACATGCCGGCGGCGGTCGCAGCGAGCATGCTGATTATAAATATTGCCGAGGCTAGAAATCCCGGCAGTTCCTTGCCGCTTTTCAGGCAGCGAAAGACAAAGAAAAGAGAGAGGATGATGCTAACGGCAAAAACGAATGTCCAGGGACGCTCCATTAGTGTTTGATAGAGTTGCGGACGGACCAAGTGGGTCAGGAAAGTGACGATCACGCCGATGGTGACTACGGCTGTCCACAGGGGTAAGGCCGCTTTCAACGCACGTGCATGGAGCTCGCCGGTTGTTTTCCAGACGAGAAAGGATGCACCATGGGCGGCCAGAGTGATTGCCGCGAATACTCCGACCGGTACCGTGTACCAATCGAGGATGCCTGGATTTACTCCCGGTTGGAAATTTGTGAAGAGCGCGCCGTCGAAATAGCCGTCCTTGCCCAGTGGTACGCCGCGGATCACGTTACCGAGAGCGGCTCCGAGTACTATGGCCATTAGCAGCGAGGAGACGAAAAATGTCATGTCCCAAAAAGTACGCCAGAGTTTGTTTTCTTCTTTTGATCTGAACTCGATCGCCAGGCCGCGCAGGACTAGTAGCCATAGGACCATCATTAGCGGTAAGTAAAATCCGCTAAATCCAGCGGCATAGACTGCAGGGAAGGCAAAAACCAGCAATCCGCCGGCTGAGAGGAGCCAGACCTCGTTACCATTCCAGAAGGGCCCGATCGCATTTAGAAGTTGCCTGCGTTCAGCGTCGGTTTTGGCCACAAACAGGTGCAGTATGCCGACGCCAAAATCAAATCCATCGAGGACTACGTAGATGCTCAGCATCACAGCGACAATGCCGTACCACAGAGCTTCCATTAGGCCTCCTGACTGAGTTGCTCAGCTGTTGTGAGGAGCGGCGGATAGACCGGACCTTTATTTATTTCTTTGAAAACCAGATATAAAAAGAGCAGTCCGACAATGACATACAGTCCCATGAAGCCGAGAGTGCTAAATGTGACATTGCCGGCAAATACAAGCGGAGAAGTGCCGTGCATTGTCCTTTGCAGTCCGTAGATCAGCCAGGGCTGCCGGCCGAGCTCGGTGACCATCCAGCCTGCCGTCGTGGCGATATAGGGGAAAGGAAAGGCCAACATCAATAGCCAGAGCAAAATTTTGTTGGTGTAGAGTTTGCCCACGGACAGAGCAATCAGAGCGGCGCTGGTCAAGAGGATAAATAGTGTGCCCAGGCCGACCATGATGTGATAACCGAAATAGAGCAGTTCTATGTTATCCGGTACTTGATCGGCGGGAAAATCATTGAGACCCTGGACGGTAGCACCAAACGATCCGTAAGCTAGATAGCTCAGCATGGCCGGCACGAAAATTGGGTTTACAAGTTTCCGCTCGGTCACGTTGGGCTGACCAATTAAAGCAAGCTCCGCTCTGGAGCTGCTTTCAAACTTGCCTTCCATGGCAGCCAGAGCTGGTTTTTGATACTCTGCCACCATTTTGCCATGACCGTCTCCGGTGGGGAAGAGTTGCAGGCAAGTGGCGATGAAGGCAACGACAACGCCAACTTTCAGGCATTTGCGAGCGTGATTTTGATAGAGACCCATCAAATTCCAGTAAGCAGCAAGGGCCGTGACGACAAAGCTTCCCGTTACTACGGCAGCGCACATATTATGCAGATACTGCCAGATCGCCCAGGGATTTAACAAATAAGCGGCCATGTCGGCTAGTTCGAGAGTGCCTTTAGGACCGATCGCATAGCCGACTGGATGCTGCATAAAAGCGTTGGTGACAATGATGAAATAGCCGGACAGCCAGGAACCAAGGAAGACCATGACGGCTGAGAGGAAATGCAATTTCGGTCCGAGTTTTTTTTCGCCGAACAGAAAGAGCCCAAGAAAACTGGACTCGGCAAAAAATGCGAACATACCTTCCATCGCCAGGGTCGTGCCGATCACTCCACCGGAATATTTGGAGAAGCGAGCCCAGTTAGTGCCAAATTCGAATTCCAGAGGAATGCCTGTAACTACTCCGACGGCGAAGTTTATGGCAAATATGCGCGCCCAGAAGCGAGCCAGATCATCGTATTGTTTGTTATTCGGTGAGGCAGATTTGAGTGCCAGGCCTTTGAGGATCACTATAATCAGCGCTAAGCCCATTGTCAGCTGTGGAAAAAGGTAGTGATAGGTGACCGTGAAAGCAAACTGAAATCGGTGCCAAGCTAAGGCGTCCATGAATCTATCCCTCTGTGCGTACCTGATCATAGACGGTCATGTCTGTGCTCAGGGCATTCGTTCTATCTTGGATGTAAAAGTTGACATCTATTGGACTTGACCTTTGACGCTTGAGCCTTCGTGGGCCGGAAGCGCGCTTTTTACCCCGGAGCGATGGGCCCATGTCAGATATCCGCCGGACAGATTTTTGACCGAGAAGCCTTTAAGGCGAAGTAATCTCGCCGCAAAATAAGACCGCTGACCGCTCTGACAGCTGACAACGATATCTTTGTCGGTGGGCAGTTCACTCAATTTTTTCCTCAGTTCGGGCAGGGGAAGGTGAATGCTGCCGGGAATAAATCCGCCCTGGCGTTCTTTTTCGCTGCGCACGTCGACGACGATATTGTTGGGCAGATGCTCCAAATCCTCGGCTTGAATCTGCTCGACCAGTCCATCCAAGAGATCTGAAGCGGCCATGCCGATAAGATTTATCGGGTCCTTTGCTGAGCCAAATGGCGGCGCGTAGGCTAGTTCGAGCTGGGCTAGATCCCGCACAGTCATGCCCCCCTTCATGGCGGTGGCAATTATGTCGATTCTTTTATCGACACCGCTTTTGCCTATGGCTTGGGCACCAAGTATGCGGCCTGTTTCAGGAGCGAACGACAATCTCAGGTCGATTCTCTCTGCTCCAGGATAATAACCGGCATGATTGCTTGGATGGATATTTACCGTCTGAAATGGGATGTTTGCCGCTTTCAGCTTTGATTCGTTCAAGCCTACAAGCGCAACGGTTAGATCGAAAACTCTGAGCACCGCAGTTCCGAGTGTGCCGCCATAGGTTTGTTGTTTGCCAAAAATATTGTCCGCTGCCATTCTTCCCTGGCGATTAGCCGGACCGCCCAGGGGTATCAGGGCCCAGGCATTGCTGACTGGATGCTTCACTTCAATTGCATCCCCGACGGCCCAAATGTGTGGCTGGCTGGACTGTAAGTACTCGTTGACGCGAATGCCGCCCAGCGTGCCGATTTCTAATCCTGCCTTGCGCGCCAGCGCTGTCTCCGGCCGTACACCCAGTCCTAAAATGACCATATCCGCGGCAAATGGAGCCTCGGTCCCGGCCACGACCCAGCCGCACATTGGTTGTATATCTTTGGTTTCAATCTCGTTCGGTGATTTTATGGCGACCAGAGGTGCGCCCAGGATTAGTTTGACGTTATGGTCTACGAGTTCTTTATGCACGAACTCCGCCATGCCTGGATCCAGCTGTGCCAGGACCTGTTCTTGCGCATCAACCACGGTCACATGAAAGTTGCGTCGGCTAAATTGCTCGGCCAGCTCCAGTCCTATAAAGCCACCACCGATAATGGCAATGCGAGTGACCTTTTTGATTTC
>JAGXAB010000122.1 GCA_018971775.1 Cyanobacteria bacterium REEB67
GCATACTCTCTGGCAAATACTAAAATCAGAACATCCGGTTTTGGTTTGTTGACTAAGCAACTACATTTCAAAGCCGGATACCCCTTTTTGGCAAGACTGCCTGTCGCATATTTCGCCCATATGCAGCCTCTTTAAATGTCGCCCAACACCCTTGTGACTTTCGCCTTTACGTTCATTTTTAAGGGGCATTTTAACTACATGTTTTAATAAAATCAGAAAGCCTTCTGGGCAGGCGCTTTCCCGGCATCTACGGATTAAAGAAATCGCCGCAATTTAGTTAGCCTGGCATCCGCTGGCACAACTATTTTTGCCAGTCGATCGGCGGCTTCCTGATAACACTTCTGCGCTGCTTCCATCTTGCCCTCCGCTCGTTTCAAATCTGCAGCAGCATTTAGAATGTCCACGGCCGTCATGCCGCAGGCACGATGGCCATTAACAGCCGCCAGAGCCAGATCCGCCCATTTATCCGCATCATCAAAATGACTGACGGCGGTTTCAATTGTCAGCAATTCTCCATAAGCACGCGCCTGTAAAAACATTTCAGTATAAGCATTTACGTTCTGCAAGACCTGTTTGGCGACAGCCCTTGCCTGCAGATAATCTTGCCTTTGCAAAAGGATGTCGGCCGATAGGAGCAGACCGTCCTGATAATATACTTCGGCATACTGCTGCGCCATGCCAGCCGTTTGGGCGCGCTCCATTTCCTGCGGGATGCCAATCTCCAGTGGATTGTGACCAATTTTGATTTTTTTATCGTCCAAATTACGCCGCTCGAGCGTAGCCAGTGCCTTGCTAAGACAGTCATAAGCAGCTGATTGCTCACCCTTAGCCAATAACCAACGCGCATAGACAATTTCTGTTTTCGCCTGGGCATAGGGATCGACTGGATCATCGGCGCGCAGCTCAAGAGCGCGATCAAGCAAGATTTTAGACTCTTCAAATTTTTCCTCTTCAAAGTAGAGCAGGCCAAGATTACTCAGAGCATTGCCCAGAGCGCTGTCAGCTCTGGCGCCCTGTGCTTCGAAAGTAGCAGCTGCCTCCTTAAGCAGCAGTTCGGCATTGACAAAATCACCATTCAAAATCAACTGATATCCGACTAGATTTTTTGACCGAGCCAGGACGGGACTGGAAGGATCGGCATTTTGTCTGCTCAAAAGCTCTGCTTGCAGACCTTTCAATGCCGCCTGCGGATTTGAGTGCAGGTCATCGAGCAGTGCCAGTTCAGTCAGTTGCAAGCCAAAATTATCGTTTGCTGCATGTCTATCGTTGCGCAGATCGATAGCACTCTGAAGCTGCTTTTTCGTTTGTGTCACAGCTGCTGCAGGTACCAAATCTGGATGTTTTGCGCAAAAAATCAGATACGGACCGACGATTTCTTCGATTGGAGGCAAGCAGCCTACAATTGGGGCGTAGCTCTGAATAGGGTTAAAAAGAGGGTTAAAAAGAACGTAGTTCTGCGAAGCGTTACTGGTAGTAATCGGAGCCAGGGAAGAAAAAGCGTCTCTGTAACCGTGGTCAAGAGCGGGCTTTTCGCAGGCCAACATGTTTTTGTATTTTTGCAGAGCACGCTTCAGGTCTCCTTTTTCTTCGTAAGCGGCGGCCAGTCGGCTTGCTAAGACAGCCTCGCTCGTCATTCTTGGCACTTTACTTTCTGATGCTTCGCTAGTCAACCCAAGGCTCTCACCGGATAGTTGTCGCCAGGCGAAGGTGACGATTCTCCAGAGTTTTTCCGCCTCCTCTATATTTCCACGACGGAGGCACAACAGTGCCAGCGCTACGTTTGCTTTATCCTCGAATAGCTCAGTCCCGGGCAAAGGTCCATAGCCAAATACCCAGGTCTTGCGACTGGCGGAAAGTGCCTGTCGATAATTTTTTTCGGCTGTTTCAAAATCTCGCCTCGCTGCATAATAGGCAGCAATCAATCCCTGACATTCAATGGCATCTTCACTTCTGCCGTCTTCAGTCGTCTTTTTCTTCACAACAGCCAGCGCTTCCGCCACCAAAACATCGACTCTCTGCCAATATTCAGCCGATTCTGTACCGGTTTCAGAGGCAGCAAGAATAAATTTCTCGTCGGCTAAAAGATCATTCAACCGCTTGAAGTCGCCCTTCTCCCTGGCTTGAGTGAGACATGCGTCGAAACGTGTGAACAGCGCGTCTCTTTCAAACGGCGGCATATTAAGACCTGGAAATAGCTCAGATGAATGCGTGTCAGACATGGGTGGCAGCGATAGAGATTGGTCAGGGGCAACTATTTGCGCCAGAACGGGTCGCAAAGAGAGACAGAAAAAGCCAATCAGATAAACGGAGAAGCGCAAATTGCGCGATCTATGTGCAAACAAATTCGAGCCCTGCAGAACCAGTTGATGACAATACTGGCAGGACAGAACATTACGCTGGCCACTGGTCAATCAGTTGGCTAACTGATCTGCAATTTGCGTAATGTTCCTTAACGCTTGCCGTTACAATCCGCAAGCCATAAATCATTCACGCAAAAAAGCCTCGCAACAATTCCTTCCAACGCTGTTGCCAAGAGAGCGATCTAAGCTTGTAGATCCAGCAGGACAAGGATTCTCCGGCCCGGAAAAAAAATTCCCCGAGCGAGCTTCGCTAAGTAGATTGCAGTTAGTACTTAAGAAAGCATAGAAATTGATCGACTGCTAAGACTAGGATTCGACAGTCTTTTCTAAACTCCTTTACTCCAGCACACGCAACCGACAAACACCAGATCTTGCTCTCTAGCTTTTCGCCTGCCGCCAAGAGCGCCAGCGTATCAGCACCGCCTGTGGTACCAAAAGAACCTCAGCAATCCGCCGACGAAGACAGGGCATGGCAAACTTTTGCTGCGGCAATTTTCAACATTCAAGAGAAAGCGACGCCATGGAATCATCCATACCGCCTGCATCATCAACCGACTCGACTGCTTCTGTTTCGCCTCATGCCGTCCCTGCCGCCGCCTCCGCTGCTCCAGCCCTGAGCGACGCCGACATTCGTTTCGTCATCGACCTTTGCGTGGAAGCGGGCGAAATCGCCGTCAAGATGCGCGAAGGCGTCACAGTCGAAACCAAAACCAGTGCCGACGACCTCGTCACCGGTGCCGACAAAGCGCTTTCCGCCCTGCTCGTGCAGAAACTCTCCGAGCGCTTTCCCAACGACCTCGTCCTATCAGAAGAGGCGCCATGGGAAGGCACAGTCACAACCAAACGCCGCTGGCTGATTGACCCGATCGACGGCACCAAGTACTACGTCGACAACACCGGCCAGTGGTGCGTGATGATCGGCTTGGTCGTAGACAAACGCGAGGTCTGGGGCTGTTTCTATATGCCGGCTTACGGTGTTGCCCTGGCCGGTGGTCCTGCTTTTGGCAAGGCGCTCAAGTACACGAAAGCCGACGGCCAGACCAGCGCTATCGAGCCGCTGCCCGCCCTGGTCCTGCCTTCTTCCCTACCGTCTTCCTTGCCTTCTTCGTTGCCTTGTTCCTTGCCTTGTGACAGGCCGCTGCGCGTCCTCGTAAGCAACAACGACCTGAAAGCGCACCCCTGGGTGAAAGACATCGTCAATGTCGAAATCATTCGCGGCACTAGCCTGGGCATCGATGTCTTCGAGCTTTTGAACGGCAGCGCCGACGTCTTCGTCCACATCCGCCCGACGCTCAAATACTGGGACACAGCCGCTCCCGGCGCCGTCGCCCTGGCTCTCGCCATGGAAGTCGGCTCCGAACAGGGCGACTACCTCGAGTACTCCTTCGCTTCCCCGAGCCATCAGCCCCATGTCGTCATCGGCAAAAAGGGCGCACTGAGCTGGTGGAGGCAGTCCTACAAAAAGTGAGGTAAGCGATGCGCCAACGCAAAAGCCGTGCAAAACCGTTGTATCTCTACCATGCCCTGCCCTTCGAACAGGTGCAGCGCGGACTTATGGAACCCGACCGCCAATTTTCGGACAGCGAATTTATGCCCGCCTACGAATGGCTCGGCGCTGAAGTCGGCTATTTCCCCCTCTTTCTCGCCATCGGCAACAACGAGGACGATGAAGCGGTGCGAGTCACCGGCTATCAAAATCAATGGCGGGTCTTCGTCGGCGGTACCATGGAACCAGGCCAGCCCTACGTCAAGACCTATCGCAAAGCGGGCGAGTTTCCCAATTTCGTCCTCTTCGCCTTCGAACTCGATAGCGTTCCGGTGCGCTCCTACAATGACTATCAATGGTGGAACATCGCTCTCACCGAGATTTTGAGCGAGCGCCAGGTCGGTAAAGGGCTGCGCAGAAGGCTCTTCAAACCCACCTGGAACGAGAGCCAGTGGCTGCGCAAAGCGAGCCGCGATGGTCATGACGTCCAGGTCGTCGCTCCGCGCCTCGACCTCGACGCCTCGGCCTTCATCTGGGTACGCAACGAAGCGACGCAGCGCGCCATGCTCGCCCGCGGCTTCAAAAACGTCCGCGTCAAACGCATTTCGGCCGACCGGCCGGGGGATTAAACTATCCGTGACACAGAAAGGAAACCACTACGAAATGTCCGTTCCCAAACTCTCCCGCGAGGATCGCCTCTCCCGCTTCAAAGGGGCGATGCTCGGCCTGGCAGCCGGTGATGCTCTCGGTACAAGCGTCGAGTTCAGCCCGCCGGGCACCTTCCATCCCCTCATCGACATCGTCGGCGGTGGCCCCTTCAACCTGGTCGCCGGCCAGTGGACCGACGATACATCGATGGCCCTCTGCCTCGGCCAAAGCTTGATCGACAGTGATGGCTTCGACGGCGGCGACCAGATCGAAGCGTACGTGCGCTGGTACCGCGACGGCTACATGTCGAGTAACGGTGTTTGCTTCGACATCGGCAATACGGTGCGGGCCGCCCTGCACGTCTGGGAAGGCTATAGCAAGACCCCATACTGCGGCAAGACCGATCCGCAAACCGCCGGCAATGGCTCGTTGATGCGCCTGGCGCCCATTCCGCTCGCCTTCGCCGATGACCCGGCCGAAGCGATCGACATGGCGGCGCTCAGCTCTCGCACCACCCACGGTGCTCCCGTTGCCGTCGATGCCTGCCGCTACATGGCAGCTCTGATCGTCGGCGCCATCCAGGGTGCGTCGAAATATGATCTGTGCAGCGACCATTTCGTACCGGCCGGATTGCCCGCCGACTACTGGCAGAGCAATCCGCTCGCGCCGGAGATCGCAGCAATCGCCACAGGCTCTTACAAGGGCATGGCACCGCCGGTGATCCGCGGCACGGGCTATGCCGCCCACGCGCTGGAAGCGGCCCTCTGGGCCTTCCAGACCACCTCCAACTTCCGCGATGGCTGCCTGCGCGCCGCCAATCTCGGCGACGATGCCGACACGACGGCGGCCATCTACGGCCAGCTGGCCGGCGCCTTCTACGGCGACGAAAATATCCCTCAGAGCTGGCGTGACAAGCTCGCCTTGCGGGAAAAAATCGAAACCCTGGCCGCAAATTTGCTCGCTCTTTGCGAGCGCTGATAGCGAGCCGCTTTTTATAGAACCTGCGGATTGCTTCACGGCAGTCCTCAGGCCCTTTGTCGCGCTCACAACACAATCGAGTCGCGGCAAAAAATTCACCTGGAGAATTTAATGGACATGATTATCGCCCAATTGCACGACCAATCTCGCGACATTTTCAAGCGAGCCACAATCGTGCAGTTGTCGAGCATGAAGCTCGGAGGCAAGGACGAGCTGCCGCACTGGCCCTCAAGTTGTCGGTCATGGACCACCACCTGCAATACCCGACGGTCGCTTCCATGCATCGCCCTCTGACGCGCGCCTGCCAGTCGTCGGCCCTGCCCATCGAAGCGGAGGCACGTTTGATGCGCGCCGAGCAGAGCGAGAGCCCGCTCTACTGCTCGCTGATCAGCGAAGCGAAAGCGCTCGAGCGCGAAGCGCAAGCACACATCCAAATCGCCGACACAAGCGAGGCCGACTTGCTCAAGCGCAAGTAACCCTCACTCACCTTTTTGCAAGGAGTACTTCTATGTCAGAGCCCAGTAAGCCTGAACATGAGCCGACCAGGCGCAAATGCGCCGCCTCGAAAAAGCCGGAGCCGGCGACAACACCCGCTGCTGCGCCACCAAATGTGGTGTACGAACATCACACGCTGGACGGTCAACGGCTGCGGGTCGTGATCGAACACGCGCCCGGTATCGATTACTTCGTCGTCGTTGAGCGCTTCGAAGCCGATAAGTGGACACCGATCCGGCGCCCGCTTAAGGAGACGCTGTTCAACCCGGTCAATTGCACCATGGAAGTGGCAATCATGCAACTGGCCATGCGCCTGGAAGCGGCCGAAGAAACGATCCGCAAGCTGCAAAATGGGGATGTTTCACCATGATCATCAAACTCATGCGTCACGGTCTATCCGGGGCGAATACCGGCGAAGAGGATCTGGCCGAAGTGCCCGACCACGACATCAAACTCGTGGCCAGAGGCATCGAACAGGCTCGCGCCGCGGGAATGGGTCTCGGCAAGGACTTCCTCCTGGAAGCGATGATCTATCGCTCGCCCTATCGCCGGGCCCGCCAGACCACCCATGAAGCCTTCGTCGGCGCCGGCCTGGTCGCCAGCACCGAGGAGGCGCTGCCGGTGCGCACTTACGAAGACCCACGTTTGCGCGAAGTGGAGCATGGCTATGCGGGCCAGGCCGCCATCGACGCCCAACGCGGTCTGCGCGACAAAATCGGCTATTTCTGGTATCAGATGGAACGAGGTGAAAGTCCCGTCCAGGCCTACGATCGCATCTCCGGCTTTCTGGAGAGCTTCATGCGCCAGATGGAGCGCAAGAAGAGCGATAAGGCCCTGATCGTCTCTCACGGTCTGACCATCCGCATCTTCATCATGCGCTTCTTCCATCTCACCGTCGAGCAATTCGATACTCTACGCAATCCGCACAACTGCGACGTGATCACGATCGGCCCGAAAGAGTCAATCGAAAAGCCGCAGTTCGTCTCCGGTCGCTGGGCGGTGACGGGCCTGCGGCTCTTGAAAGACGACGCCGCGTAAAGAAAAGAGACGAGAAAGAAAAGCGACGAGAAAAAGAACACAAGGACAGGGTCAATGAAAGGATTCACTGCCGCCGTCCGCGGTCTGCTGAATAGTCTGAGCCTCGAGCTACGCTCCTTCTGCCGCACGGCCAAGACGCGTAAGGGCTATGCCGAAGCGTCCCTGGCTCACTTACAACAGCAGTACGATAAAACCGAGGAGACTTATCTCAGACCGCAGTCGATGCGCAAGCAGCTTTCTGACGATACGATCTTCGAATTTTCCGGAGTGAAGATGCTGATCCTGGAGATCAAGCATTCAGTCCGCACCGCGGATTTCGAAACGGCGCATAAGAAGATCATCGAAGGACTGGACGCGATGCGCAACGTCAACCATCTGGTCTTCCAGGACCAGACGAAGTCCTACGCGAGGTCGAAAAACCGGCGACCGATTTAGATTGGGCACCACCGCGCAAATTGATCACTGCTGATCGCCGCATGCGTGTCAATCTGCGGGCGACGGTCATTTCACTGTCACGTTTGACGTGAACGGCGAAAGATCTAACGTTGGCATTTTGCGTTGTAAAAACATTCTGACAGTTGGACGGACTTGTATTCGCAGCCGTTGATTGGTGAGAGTGAAGGTCCACCCATTCCCGATAACAAAACCCAAGGTAACCAAACAAGAAACAGACAGCACCGAGCCCTCCCGCTAAGAAGAAACACCATCCGGTGTTTCTGGTTTGCACGTCCAGACTCTTTCGCTGAGCGCCGCTCACGAGAATCTGCGTGCCCTGTGTATCAACCTAACGTCCATATGGACAGGAGACATCATTATGACCAACCAGCACATCGCTTCGAACAGCAACGCCACCGACGGCTTCTTCCTGCCCGTGCGTCGCATCAATGCGGGTCTCACCCTCCAGGCGCTCTCGGCCATCGGCGTCGAAGTTCTCGACGACAAGCCCACCGAACTCGGCTATCAGCGCTGCAAGCTCCCCAACTGGACCGCCGAAACCGCCCCGGAAAGCTCCATGCAGACCCGCTTGATCGACGACCAGGGCCGTCTGCGCGCCAAGATCTTCTACAAGCCCGGTTCGCAGGGCGCCGGCGCTTCCATGGAAATCGCGAACCGCTACAAGGTCGTGATCGTCACCGACGAGCGCTTCCAGTGGGCCGAAGTGCGCGACGGCAACGAGGTGATCTACATGACGAACGGCACCCGCCGCTCCGATCGCAACCTCGACGCCTACGGCTTCAACGCCGAGCTGCAGCCCGAACACGTCGAAGCGTCCGCCTGGCTCGCCGCCAATTTCCCCGAGCACAAGAACCCGCTCGCCTACTGGAACTGAGCCGCCCGCTTTCCCCCAACAACATTTAACATCTAATTGAACACAGCCGCTGCTTCTCGGACCCAGTCCCGAAGCAGCGGCTGCTGTCTTTTTTCAAAAAAAAATGCCGCGCGCAATTACATGCGATAGTATAAAAGGTCTGCCTCAGCCATCACACAGCTTGGAGGTGGCGGCCCTCGCGAGTGGCGATTTTGTTCGAGACTTCAGCAAATGTGCCACTAATGCCTATTTTCATCGCCAAAAAGTATCGAACAAGGGCCGAATTAGCCCTGAAAATAGACCCTTTTTATCGAACAAAGCACAATTAGACCGCTTCAAAAGCCGAAAATATCGAACAAGAGAGAGTTATCGAACGAGAAAGTTATCGAACGAGAGAAAGTTATCGAACGAGAGAAAGTTATCGAACGAGAGAGTTATCGAACGAGAGAGTTATCGAACAAGAGAAAACGCCTTGACGATTTAACGCTGTAAATTCTTGTTCGATAATTGGGCCCTTTTTTGCCTCAGTTTTTGCCCTCGTTCGATAATTCGAGCCATTTTCAGGCCCTGTTTTTGCCTTTGTTCGATACTTTTTCGGCTCAGAGAGCCCATCGTTGGCGGCATTTACAGAATTATCGAACAATTTTTCGCCCTGGTGGGGGGGTAGAGGGTTAGCGAAAAAGAGGAAAAAATGGCGGGAAGAAAAAAGAAAGAAAAAAAGAAAGAAAAAAAGAAAGAAACAACGAACGACCGAAAGAAGTAGGTGGCTTAATCAACGCCAAGGTCTTTTGCAAACGCTGAATCGGGTTGAATCTCACGCAGATTGACATTGAGCTGACGCTCGATCACCTTAGTCAAACGAACCCAAACCTCATCGTCCGAGCCGGGCTCAACGAGTAGTTTTTCGGCATTGAGAGTAGCCATCGCCGTGAGTAATTCGCGCAGAGTCAAGGAATCGGTACTGCTGCGCCTGCCTACCGGCCACCAGTTTTTGTCCAGCCGGGGAAACTCCAATTCGGCAAACAGGTCGAGATAGGGCCACGCTTCTTTTAACTCCTGACCAGGTACCAGGTTCTTTAGCCTGGCATCAAGAGTGATCGAATTTCTGGGCAGTCCATAGTTTTCCTTCAGGGCACTAAAACATCCGTTGCCTGATGCAATGCGCGGGCGGCGTTGAACGCAGCTTATGGCGCAGATAGTCATACATCTGTCCAACAGTGAAAATTTGCCCGGCATCCACGTCAGCGATTTCAATGCCGAATTCTTCTTCGATAGCCAGCACTAGTTCAACCGAATCAAGTCCCATGATTGTGCCTTCATGCCTTTCTGAAGAGTCTCGATACCTGGCCAAAATATAGCGCAAGCCCCGCAATAAACTCAGCAATTAGTGGGAAAACCCGCATCGGCAATTCAACAAAAACAGCCGACCGGCAAACTATTCACGTGAGCCGAGATCATCGAAAACGTTGCGGGTACTACGAAGGACGGGCGGGAACGTCCAGAGCAAAGCCCCAAGGCGCTTATCCTGCGGCATTGTTAATGGTTGTAAAGAGCCGTGCCGTTACAAAAGTTTTGAGGTTTGGGCAGAGTTACCTCTGATAGAAACTACGTATCACTTTCCTCTAATTTCTCTTGAGTTTCTTCGTTTAAACAAACCTGTTTCTCACCACAGCCAAAATCTCCTCGGACCCACGGGCCCGAGTTTCCGCACGCAACGTTTATAAGACAGATGCCTTCCCGGTCTGCCTGCGCTGCGCAGTTTTTGCCTACAACCTTCAACAACTTCAGAAGGACTCACAAATGTCTGCAAATATCCTCGCCAATCGCATCAACAACATCAAACAGCGCACCAACTCGGACATCGGCCGCGCCGAGGCGCTCATCGCAGAAGCCCGCAAGTCGATCGCCACGGCTCGTTTCCCCGAGTGCAAGACCCGCGGCCTCTTCGTTTCCCACCTGATCGAGGAAGCCAAGCAAAAGCTCGTCGAAATCCGCATCCTGACCTCGGATTTCAATCCGGACGCCGAAATCGCCATCGACTGCATCGCCATCTGCGAAGCCTGGTCGAAGAGCGCCTGCGATCTCCTCAACCGTGCCGGCCGAGTCCTCGACGACGTCGAAGATATCTGGGGCACTCGCCGTCCCACGGGCGGTCTGCACGACAAGTAATCGCCCCTTTCACCAAAAGCACCAATAACATTTTCGCGGAGATTGTATGACTTGGGATTTTAGTCTGGCATGTTTAGGCGGTGTAGCAATAGTAGCGATTGTCGCTACTGTCCTGCACCTGCGCAACAAACGCGATGAAAAGGCCAGACGCGAAAGCGATCAAGCGCTGCACCGAGCTCAGGAGAAAATCCACGAGGTCGGACTGGCGGCTCAAGAGCTTCGCGTCGAACCGGACAGTACGCTTTTTCAAGCCCTCCGTTTCGTCGGCGACGGGCTTACCGCCTACGCCGCAGGTGACTACCCGAGAGCTCGAGCAGCCGCCGACGACGCCATCGAACTCGCCTCCGCGGCGCAAGCAATGCTGGAAGCGAGCACTCTTTCTTGAACCAGACCGCCGTACGCCAACCATCACCCTCACCTCTGACGGGAGATCTGTCATGGACATCTTCTCATTCTGGGCCAGCATCGCAGAAACCAACATGCGCCTCGGCGCGGCCACCGTGAACGCCGCTTTTGGCCTGCCGATGACCGCAAGCCTGGTCATGTCGTCAAGCCTCAGCATCGGTCCGACGCGTCGCCGCTCCACGGCCAAGCTGACGGTCGTCGCTTCCAACAACTGGACGCGCTCGCATCGCTCGACAGCCAAGTTGACTCTGGTCAGCAGCCGCTGAATAGCGTCTTGTAAACGGCCTCCTCGGCCGCCTGTTTAGTAAAGGACGTTTACCATGAAAGTACCTTTTATCGGGGTCATCGCGGCCGTCTGGGACCGTCTGCGCGGCTCCCCTGCTGCCCAAACCGGTGCACTTGCCCCCCGGACGGTGAGCAACGCAGCGAGCGAAGACAAGCCTTTCACCGACGTCGAGCTCAAAGCGGCCAGTGAATATTTTGCCGCCGCGCGCCAGGTCGTACAGCTCTTCGACTCGATTCGCTCTCGCCAGATTGCGACCGACGCGGAGAAGACCATCGAGTCATTCGACCGAGCCGAGCGTAATCACATCTGGCTCGGCATGCGCGCCATCTTCCCGCCGGCGACGCGCTGCGTTGCCAGCATGGACGCCGACATCTTGATCGGGAAGAAGCTGCTGGTGCGCTTCGGCGATGGAGAACGGGTGGTGCGCTATGCGCCTGCCATCAGAAAACAACTGCAGAAGTTGCGCGCCAAGCATCACCCGAAGGAACTCGACTCGGCCAGGTTCAACCTGCCCCAAGTCAGTCTCTGAACGGCGTCTACTTGTTGGGTTGAGCGAGTTGAACGAGTTGAGCGAGTTGAGCGAGTTGAGCGAGTCAGCGAGTAAAGCAATGCGAGAAAGAGTTGGCATCCTTTCTCCTCGCCCGTCGAGAAATCGGCGGAGACAGAGCGCCAGCTCTGGATATGCGGCAGGCTATGGTGCTTGCAGCTATCAACTTTCTTTGGAGGTATCATGTTTGCAGTTCTGACCGGTGCACCTCACGTCGGTAAATCGACCTTGATCAAGATGCTGAGCCAGATGGGCCATAGCGTCATGAGCGAGGTCGCCGAAGAGGTGATCAACGAGGGAGTGCATAAGCCCTGGCTCGGGGACGCAGAGCAGCTGGCCTTTCAGGCGGAAGTGGCCAATCGGCAGAAGGAAAACGAAGTCCGCCTGGACACCGCCCGCGGTATCGCCTACCTGGACCGCGGTCTGGTCGACGCCATCGCCTATCGCCTGGTCTATGGCCGCAGTCTCACCGACCTGCATTTCGACATGAGCGCCCGGCACTATGCCGTCGCCTTCGTGCTCGAACCGCTCGACGGCTGGGAAGATAACGGTGTACGTTACGAGGATCCGGAATTTTCGCGGGCGATCACTCCGGTGATCAAACGCGTCTACGAGTCCTTCGGCGTACCCGTTGTCACAGTACCGACGATGAGCAAAGTGGAGAGGTTGCGCTTGATCGGCACCTATCTCCGCGACCTCGTCGCCGACCATGTGCGCGCCTTCGAGGACGCGTCGAGCTACGCGCAGGCGGCGAGGGCAGCCCTCGCCGCCTGACGGTAGGTAAACGCACATAGCGGGGAGGTCTTCCTGTCGAATCAGCCGGCCAGTCTACGGCGCGCTGAACTGAGGCCTGACGCTGCATGCGTCGAAACAACAGGAGGGACAATAAAAATGTCGAGTCCGAAGTAAACGCTCCACTTCGGGGGCAGGATTGTTAGAGCTAGTGTAACAATCCGGGCACGAAGCCAACCGAGTAGACTTGAGAAACTCGGACAGTCAAGTCGACTGTCGCGCTCGAAAGTTTATCCGGCCGCCCCGCCATTAAGGAGCAAAAACGATGACTTTCGCTAAAGAACAGCTGAAAGCAGCCCACACCCACTGCAGCAACAACCGCCAGGCGATCCGGAAGAGCACCCTGTGCGGCTGCTTCTACTGCCAGGAAACCTACCCGGCAGACGAAGTAAGCAAATACACCTACAGCGGCAGGACCGACGAAAAGAACGACGCACTGTGCCCGAAATGCGGCATAGACTCCGTACTGGCAGATGCCGACGGAGCCGAACTGGTGAACACCGCGTTCCTGGAGGCGATGTACGAACTGTGGTTCAACACCGACTCCGAGGATGACGACACCACGGTGTTAGATAAGCGCCGCTGAAGCCGTGTAAAAGCGAGCTGCAGCAACTACAACGCAGTCAAAGTCGGGGCAGGGCCCCGGTTCTGGCTGCGTTTTCTTCAAGGAATTCATACTACCCTTACTAGTAAACAATCACTCCAGTGTTGGGCGACATTTAAAGAGGCTGCATATGGGCGAAATATGCGACAGGCAGTCTTGCCAAAAAGGGGTATCCGGCTTTGAAATGTAGTTGCTTAGTCAACAAACCAAAACCGGATGTTCTGATTTTAGTATTTGCCAGAGAGTATG
>JAGXAB010000123.1 GCA_018971775.1 Cyanobacteria bacterium REEB67
ATCGTTAACCGTCCAGACAAAGACGCGGATGTCTTTCTTGTGAGCGGCTCGGACAAAGGCAGGAGTGACGATTTTGAGCCGTCCGCGCTTGATCGGCACTTCAAACAGTCCGCCGCGTTTGTGGAAGAGTCTGGTGGCGCGAAGCTTGGATAGGGTGACGAAGCGAATAATCTCCCGGGTGGTATGACCGCTGTGCAGAGTCGGTGCGTATTTGCGCAGGCGACGTGCCAGTTTTTCTTCCAGGGCAATCAGCTCGATTGTGGTGCGGTCTTCGCGGTGAAATCGCTTGATCAGCGCCACCACTTTTTCGCACAATATCCAGCTCTGGTCTTTGATCTCCACGGAGATGGTCGCTTCGATGAAATTGACAAAGACATCCTTGAGCGCCGGAAAGCCCATTGCCTGAAGTTCTCGCAAAGAGAAACTGTTGACGGCTCCAGTGCAGCTTCTAGTGAGCTTTTTGGTCTTGTCCGCCGTGCGGTCGACAGTCGGATCGTGGATGACGACCACTTCGTTGTCTTTCGACAGGCGCACGTCGAGCTCGAGCATTCTGGCGCCTAGCTTGAGGGCGTGGGCGAAGGCCGGAACGGTGTTTTCTGGATATTCGTGACTGACGCCGCGATGGCCGATCAAAATCGGTCCGGCGTAGCGGTCGGCTGATTCGACGCGGATGGGATGTTCGTAAAACAGGCTATTCAGCGTTTGCCTGAGTGACATTTCAGACATAAAAACTCCTCCAGGATCGCAAAAAGACCCAGAAACGTTGAGTTGGAATGGTCAATAATGCCAAAAAGTGAAGAGGGAGAGATAACTCTCTCTCCCCCTTCGCCTTTTTGACCCGGTGCGACTGCTGCTGCCGCTCCGGACGTGATTACTTCTTCTTGCCGAAGAAGCGGAACTTGCTGTTCTTGTCTTCAGGCTTGCAGTTGGCTTCGGGCATCTCGCAGACGACTTCCGAATTCGGGCGAATCAGGCGGAAGATACCGGCCAGAATGAAGCCCGAGAGGAAACCGCCGATGTGCGCCCAGTAAGCCACGCCGCCTTCGCTGGCCGCCTGCGTTGCCGCCAGGACCTGCGCAGAGATTTGACCGCTGGTGAACATCGAGGAGACGTGATTGATCTGATTGACCGAACCGACGTGATCGAGCACACCCGAGAACTGCATCACGAACCAGCCGATCAGGAACCAGTAGGCCTTGGTGTGCACATAGGCGGGAGCCGGATAGACGTAGAAGCCGGAGATGGTGGCGTTGCGCCAGAAGAACAGGTAACCGCCGAGGACGCCGGCAATGGCACCGGAGGCGCCGAGGGTCGGAGCAACGCTCGAGGGATCGCTGAAAATGTGCGTCAGTGTGGCGAGCACGCCGCAGACCAGGTAGAAGCCGAGGTAGTTCAGCTTGCCGATGCGATTTTCCATGCCCTTCCCGAAAACGTACAGGAAGACCATGTTGCCGAAGATGTGACCGAACGAACCGTGCAGAAACATCGAAGTGAAAATCGTGGCGCAAGCCCAGCCGATGGCGCTAGGGTCGCCGCTGGAGAAGGCCGTGACGAAGTTATGCGGGACCATGAGGTAGGTGCCGAAAAGCTCATTGCCGTGGCCGGAGACCATCATGCCGACTTCCCAGAAGAAAGCGAGCACGTTGGCGAGGATGAGCCAGAGAGTTACCGTTGCCGGATTGAGGCAGCGGAGATTGTCTTTGAGAGGAAACATTGAAGGCTCCTTGGGGGTCAATCAGGACGCACTTGGAAATGACATCGCGCTGCTGGTTGACCGATATACGTCTGGAGAAAAAGACCGTGCAATCACAGTCAAAGCAAAACGACGCTCTGAACAGGGTGAAAGCTAGAAATTTCCGGGGGGGGATTTAAAGGCTTGGGAAAAATCTCGGTCGAGTTGAAGAAATGGGATACAACCTAGGAATAGCTCCTTCTTGGTTTCAATCTCAAGATGTAACCCCTGAGCTTTATCTGAGACCTATAGCGAGCCTAGTTTATATTGACAAGCTGAGCGTTTTATTATTCCCGGGCGGGCGCTCCTAGCGATTTTTGAGCAGTCCTCGAAAAGGTCCATTTTGCCTGGTTTTCGTTCGCTAGCGAAAGCGGCGCGAGGATGGAAATATATGAGCCCTCGCACATCTGGATTGGCTTTGCCGCTACTGGGCGCTTCCAGGGTCCGTACCCCGTTTGCATGTCGGGGCAAGGACTTGCTAGGTAAGAGATCTGCCCCTTCCTCCTAATTTCCGGATTTCCATTCAGCCTTTCCTCTAACTCTCTGCTCTACAAGCTTTCCCGGACTGATCGAGGCACCCGCTCCTCGGTAACCTGAGTTGTCTCTAATGGTGTCGATGCATTTGCCTCCGCCGTTGATTGTCGAGTCTCAGGTCTTCACACGGGTAGTGTCACCACTTTCTTGCAAATCGCTCTTGAAGCGCTCATTCCGCCAGTCGGCTCTCTTCGTGAGGCCATGTCGGTGAGTAGCGTATCCAGCGCATCTAGCACTGCCAGTAGTGGCGCGTCTAATCGGAGAAATATCCCAATATGAACAAGAATCGTCAGAAGGAACTCGCCCGTACCGGCCGTTCGCTTCTCAAGTTGCACACCCTCGGCGCCGCTCATGCGGTCACTGGCTCACTTTTCCTCTTTGAGCTCTTCGCCGAGAACAAAGTAACCCGGTTTATCCTCGACGTCGGCTTGACCGTCGAAAACCAGATGGCGGATTTCCAGAAGCGCCTGCCCTCGGGCATCAACGCCGCGGACATCGATCACGTCATCATCAGTCACGCCCACGTCGACCACTGCGGCTACCTGCCTAAGTTGATCAAGGACGGCTTCAAAGGCAAGGTCTTCGTCACCCCGGCCACCCGCGACCTGATGGCCATCATCCTGCCCGACTCCGGCTACCTGCAGGAAGAGGCTGCGAAGCGTCACAAGGCCCGCTACGACCGCGACCACAAGCTCGCCCTGGCCGGCTCGACCGCTGCAGCTCCCGCTTCCGGCTCGGCCGCTTTCTTCGACAATGGCAAGGTGCCCGCCGCCAAGACTTCGCGCTCCCGCTCGCAGTCCCGCAGCAGCCAGCACAAGTCTGCTTCCGGCCGCGGCGAATCCGCATCGCCTCGCTTCACGCCTCTCTACACTCAGATCGACGGCCAGGAAGCGATCAAGACTCTCGTCGCGGTCGATTACCACCAGCGCCGTCGCCTGACGCCTGAACTGGCTTTCACTTTCACCGATGCTGGCCACATCCTCGGCTCGGCCGTGGTTAATCTGGAAATCGGCGAAGGCAGCCAGAAGAAGACCTTCTGCTTCACCGGCAACGTCGGTCGTCGCGACATGCCCCTGCTGCGTGACCTCGAGCCCGTGAAGAGCGCCGACTACCTGATGCTGGAAGCCACCTACGGCAACCGTCTGCATCAGAAGCGCGACCGTCTCGCCGTTCTCCAGACGAAGATTTCGGAAGCCTACGCCCGTGCCAAGCATCGCGATCCGAAGTTTGGCTGCGGCGTCATCCTGATTCCGTCCTTCGCTGTCGGCCGCGGTCAGACCGTGCTCAACGACCTGCGCATCCTGATGGAATCCGGTCGTCTGCCGAAGATCCCCGTCTTCGTCGACGGCAAGATGACGCTCAAGGCGACCGAGGTCTACAAATCGCACGCTGCGATCATGGACGACGACACGCGCAAGCTGCTGGAAGCGGGCATCGACCCCTACCAGACGCCGCGTCAGACCAGCTGCGAAGACTGGCGTGCTTCCGAGGCCCTGCGCAATCCGCACAGCGAGCCGGTGATCATCGTCGGTTCGAGCGGCATGGCTGCCGGCGGTCGCATCGTCAATCACCTGGCGCACTGGCTGCCAGGTAAGCAGAACACCGTCGTCTTCGTCGGCTACCAGGGTACCGGTACGCTCGGTCAGGCGATCGTGCGCACCTCGGCCGGTGAGCGCCCCGACAGCGTTTCGCAGACGCCGCTCACGCCGCAGACCGTCCGCATCAGCGGCAAGCCTGTGTCGCTGCGCGCTCAGATCGAGTTCATCCCCGACTATTCGGCCCACGCCGACTACGAGGATCAGCTGGCCTGGTTGAAGAAGTTCACCCGTCAACCGAAGATGACTTTCATCGTCCACGGCGACGAAGAAGCGCTGGTCGGCTTGAAGGGTCACGTCGAGCAGACTCTCGGCTGGAAGAACGTCGTCATCCCGAGCAAGAATCAGGAATTCGAGCTGTAAATCCTGGTCTTCGGCCTGACGCCTGAAGTTTAGTAGCAGAACTGGGGGAGTTGTTGGAGATTGGCTTTGTGCCCGTCTTTGACGACTCCCCTTGTTTTTTTATTGGCAAAAATCCCCGCCCACATATCATCTTTTTCCGGAAGATTGCGTACTACTCTTGGTCGTTGGTGCCTGGTTTCAACGCCTTGTTTTTGAGATGGCAGACGACGTCTTTGAGAAAGAAAAAGGCAGAGGCTGCCGCCGCCCCGACAAAAACAGTGGCAAGAATATATTGATAAAATAGAGCGACGGCGCACAATAATACGGTTAGGATTAGCGCGATCGGGGCCCAGACAATATAGCGACCAATGGGCCTTATGAATCTGCGGTAAAGGCCTCGATCGCCATTGATTTTCTTTTCATTGCCGTGGCACTTTTTTACGATTATCTCCAAAACGCATAAGAAGAGTGCAACGATAGCGACCGGCAAACAAACTAGTTCCAGTACAAAGAGGAAAAGCAAGAAAAACGTCCAGAAACAACGTTCGGCTGCTGGATCAGTATTTGCTCCGATCGCTTTTTTTGACGGCAGCGCAGTCAGATCTTCGCAGTTTTCTGGTACATTCATAAATCAATCATAGCAAGCTGACATAGCAAGCTGATGTTTGCCGTGAGGAGTAAATAGTGACGGCGATTGGCATTGTGAGCGATATTCAAAGCAAGTCGATCCTTCTATTAACGCTCGGTCTAGATACTGATTCTCAGAATCTTTTCCAGTCATTGCGCGACAAACATTACCCGCCGGCACTGAATATCGTGCCCGCTCACGTCTCGCTCTTTCACAATTTGCCGGGTGCAGAACTTTCGCGTTTAGAGCAGGACATTCTGGCTGAGCTTCCCAATGCGTCTTTTGAAATGCGTGTCAGCAAGCTGCATTTCATGGGTAAAGGCTTTTTCTTTTATCTCGAGTCTGAGGCTTTGCTCGCGTTGCACCGCGAATTATGTGTACGCTGGGATCAATGGCTCATCCCGCAGGATCGTCAGCGCTACAAGCCGCACATCGTCGTGCAAAACAAGACTGCCGCAGTGCGCGCCCGGGCTGACTTTGCTCATATGGAAGCCGAGTTTGAGCCCTTTACAGTGAGAGCCGAAAGTCTTTTGCTCTGGCAATATTTGAATGGTCCCTGGCGTCTGGAGCGTGTTTTCACCTTCGGCGAAAAGTTGTTGTGAGCGCTATTTGCTAACATTGCTGGATCTCGGCTGCAAATTTTCCGCCTGCTCTTATGATATGCAGTAATAGTAGCTGGGTTTTAAAATTAGCAGTCCTTGTTACTCGCATATTGGCTCTGGTGCTCGAAATCGCTTGTTCGATATTTTGGCCTTTTTTATGACCTAAAATGGTCTTGTTCGATAATTCCGGCCCTTTTTAGCCCCCGATTTTGGTCTTGTTCGATACTTTTTAGGGCTGGAAAAGGGCAAAAACGGCTCTTTTAGCACGATTATCGAATAAGGTTGCCTCGTCGGCGACTGGCTTGAGGCCGTGAAAACACTCTTGGAAAGAGTGCTCCACGGCCCCGACCGTATACTCAGTCTTCAGTGGCCGACCGATCCAGGGTCCACTGATCGACTTTCACCTCACAGCTTTCCCAGACTGCTGGTATTTGCGAGACGTACTGAGCGAAGGGCTCTCCGGCGACGGCACCTTTGCCGCGATTATCCTCGGCATCTGTGAGCAGGACCATGACGATCAGGCCATTCTTACGCAGTCGCACACTGAAGCGCGGCTGTTTCGGATTTGTCCGGGTGGCAATCGTCGCCGTCTCAGCATAAGTGGCATTGAGCCGGCCCTGCAGCGAATTGCGGGCGGCGATCAACTGTTCGAAACTGGCCTTAGCAGTCTCGCTGTCCTTAATGTACTGGCTGCTGCGGACGCGACTGATAGCCTTGTTATCCGCATCATAAGCGACACGGAAATAAGCTGGCCGCAGCTCATAGAGCAGCCTGAGCAGGTCGTCGCTGCAGCCGCCAGCATATTCTTCGGCGTGGATGAGCATTTCGGTGCGCTGATCTTCGGATATGCGCACATCGCGCTGGCGATTGCTTTCGCCGGTGAAGGCCCAGAGTCCGCCGATCTCCTCGGGGCGGCGCTTTTTTGAGCGCTCCTGATAAGACTTGAGGAAACAGGCAGTCGAGATCATGCCGTAGGTGTACTGCGGCTGAGCGCCATGGCAGAGCCAATCGATGAGGGCTTTATGCTCGGGGTGTTTCTCGACTATTGTCTGCAAGTCGAAGCCAAAAATCTCACGCACGAGCGGTTTGTTCGTTTTGGCTGAGCTTCTGGCTGTCTTGTTTGACGCAGTCATTTTTGTCTTCCTTGATTGCATATCTGGACGAACGCCAATTAATTCTGACTCCTGCTCATAGCGCGCGGCGGGGCTGCCCGGGGCGATGCCGGCAGACGCATCTACGGCGAGCGCGTCATGGACATGGCTATTTCAGGTTATCGATTCGGCTGAGTGCGTTTTAGCCTGTGAGGGTTTTTAGCGGATTTTGCTTCGAGCCGGTCATAGGCTTTTCGCTTCCTCCACCAGTTGGGCGATCATCTCGCCGGTGTGCGCCCAGACATAAGCCTTCTGCTCTTCGTCGAGGCCGTCCCACCACATCGCTTCACCGCTCAGGAAGCGCGCCGAAGGCGCCTCTCCCTTTTTGGCTTCGGTGACCAGGCGAGCCAGTCCGGCCAGCATGTGGTTGTGGACGTGCTGGCGTTGATAGTCGCTCAGCCCGGTCCACCACATTTTTGTGTCGTCGAAGCTAAAGCCTTGAGGCAGTTCTTCGCCTTTCAGGGCGGCGTCGACGGCGGCGCGTATGCGTTCACCACCGACCAGGCCCGAAAAGCTCATACGCCGTCCGTCATCGAGGGCTACGTAACCGTTGGGGCTCTTGTAGACCGGGGTGAGATCGAGGCCGTGCCCGCAGCAAGCAGCGCTCGTGCCGGGGAGATTGGCGATGCATGGGTCCTGTTCGCCTTCGCGGCAGCGTGCCTTACAGCCTGCGCAAGGACGGGGATTGGCCGGGTCGACAGGGCTGCCGTCGGCCTGGTAGACGATACCGTTTGCGGTTTCTTTGATCACATGACCGAAGTGGGAATCGATTTTAAACAGCATAAAGAGTCTCCTCTAGATTAGTTCAGCGCTTGCCCAGGGCTTGCCGAAGGGCAGAAGCGATGAGAGCGAGGACGGTGACAAGAAGCATGGCCGTGAAGCTGCCGACGACCAGGTCGATCATCAGCGTCTGCATGAAGGGGGCATCGCTCATGATCAGCCAGGACGGCGCGGCGGCGCTCAGCTTGCGGGCGACCGGATACATGGCGACGAAGGTGCCAAAGTAGATGCCGATGAAAGCAATACTGAATACGACACCGGATTTTTCTTTGCCGGTGAGGTTGCGCCAGCGCGATGGGATACTGACGATCCATTGCATGAAACGCCAGATTGCGCCGACGAAGCGTGCGCCCAGGTCCCAGAGCATGCCGGGGATGGCGATGACGAAGTAGAAAGCAGCTTGCGCCCGGTTGCGGAAGCGATACCAGGCACCTGGCGCCCAGTGGATAAAGCGCACCACGCCCCGGCAGATGTCCATGACAATGCGGTAGTAGATGCCCCAGATAACCAGGAGCATCAAGGTAAGCAGAGCGCAAACGAAGAGATTTGCGGCAGCGCCGCCGATGGCGTGGAGGGTGGAAACGGAATCGCTTGCACCGGCTGGATGGCTCTGAATGAGGGTGGAGATGAAGACGTACAGACTGGTACTGGAACTGAAAATCGCCATGACTAAAGCAAAGACTTTGAGAGTCCTGGCAGATGGCAGTTGGAAACGGCGAGAAATTAAACGACTGTTGAGCAGGCGCTTGAGGTAGTCCATGGGTGCCTCCCTTCAGTGAGGGCTGTTAATCGGCGTTGTGGAGAGCGCAATCCTCTAGCCGTCGGCACAAAAAGTGTCGACAGGGAGCTGGAGCTTCAGGGGTTTTGCTCTGTGCTGCGCTTTAATGTGAAAAAGCTGTTGAACGAGGAGGTAATTAAAAGGGGTGTACGGAGTGACCTTAGGCGTCTTCTTAATGAGATTTCAAGAAATAAGATGTAAAGAACGGCCGTTACTCTATTTAAGGACCTTAAGGATGCCGACAGAGCCCGCGTAATGCCAAAGGCATGCGCTCAACGGGCTCTTGTCAAGATAGCGCAAGGTGGCGCGAGATGCAGGCCCCGGCATCCCGGGTGGGTTACTTTACAGAACTATTTTTGCTGCAATCGCCTGGTGATTACATTGGCGTTTTCAGTTTCGCCGGCGGCCCGAGCCAGCTCCAGAATTTTGTTCAAACGCTCGGCTGGTATGTCGGTTAATTGATCGATCGAGAGTTGTGGTGTCAATGCCAGTCGGGCATTACTTTCTAATTGATTGGAGCGCTCGCTTGACCAGAAAAGTAAAAAAGGCGCGACGCTGACCAGATTGGCTGCCGCCCAAAGCAACTCCCAGTCGTCGCCGACCAGGGGCATAAGCGGGATAAACATCAGGTTGCTGATTATTACCCAGAGCACGGAAGAATCGATTAGCCTTTGCAAGTCAGAGTTTCTTTCGATGGACATGTTTGTCAGCTTGGGGCCGCACTGGCACTCTGTGAGAAAGGCCTTATTGAGCAGGATCATGCCCCAGGTCGCCGCCAGAAGTGATACCAGCAGAGGTATCATCTGCAGAGGAAAGATCGCCCTCATTACAGGTAATTGCGAGCCCATCGCCCAGGAAAAAAGATGAGTGCCGGCCATGCCTAGAAATACAACAATGACCCGAGCGCAGAACTGGCTCGTATGCAGCAGTGGGCTGTGATAGAAGGCATCGGAAAGGGGCCTTCTAGAAGGTTCTGGAGTGTTCAATACTTTTTCCTCCCGGATTGGTTCGTCAGCCCAGGCTGCCGATTTCATCCAGAGTAGCGCGGGCGCCTTTTTCATAGAGACTTTCGAGCAAGTCTGTCAATTCATCAACGAAGCGCTTATTGTCGCCGAGGTCGCCGAAAATTTCTGTCATCGCCAGAAACGGTCTGGGGTCGGTCTTGGAGGCGAGTGCCAGGGCTTTTAGTTTTTCTGCTAGCGGATCATCGATTGGAATTGGTTGATCATCTTCATCTACCCCGGTCAGGAAGCGCATCCAGCTGGCGATGCAGAGCGTCAGGCGAGTAATCGGTCCGCCCCGTTCCAACTCTTCCTTGATCGAGGGCAGGATAAATTTGGGCAGTTTGGAAGAGCCGTCCATACAAATGCGCAGGGCCTGGTCTTTTATGTTTTCGTTGCTGAAGCGCTCCATGAGCGACCCTTTATAATCGCTCAAATTGACTCCCGGCACGGCCGGCACCAGTGGTGTCACTTCCAGATCCATCAATTTTTGCAGATAGGGTTGGAATTCTTTTGCTTGAGCGATTTCGTAAATATAGCGATAGCCGCATAAATAGCCGAGATAACCCATGGCCGAGTGAGTGGCGTTGAGCAGGCGGATTTTCATTTTTTCATAGGGGGCGACATCATTTGTAAATTGCACGCCAACGAGTTCCAGTGGCGGTCTGCCCTGACTGAAATGATCTTCGATTACCCACTGCTTAAAGGGTTCGCTGACGACCGGGTAGGCATCGATCAGTCCGTAATGATCCTGGATATATTGACGCTGAGCGTCTGTCGTGGCCGGAGTGATGCGGTCGACCATGCAATTGGGGAAGCTGACGTGGGTCTCAACGAAGCGGGCCAGCTCGAGGCTGATCTCGCGACAAAATGCAGTCAGTGTGCGCCTGATTACATGGCCATTACCCTGGAGGTTGTCGCAGGAGAGCACTGTAAATGGTGGCATGCCGGCTCGTCGTCTTTGTTCGAGGCCGCCTGCCAGATAGCCAAAAATGGTCCGCGGACTACCGGGATTTTTTAGATCGTGCTGGATGCCGGGATGATTCAATTCGAGTGCGCCGGTGCTCTGGTTGAAGCAATAGCCGCCTTCGGTTGCCGTCAGAGAGACGATCTTGATGTTCGGATCGGCCATACGTTCGAAGACGAGTGCGGGATTTTCGTAGCCAAAAATATACTCGGTCAAAGAGCCGATCAGGCGGGCTGAAGCACTGTTGTTGTCTTGCTCGACGAGGGTATAAAGGCAGTCTTGTAAGGAGAGCGCTTTGTGCATGGCTGCGTCTTGCGGCATGATGCCGACGCCGCAGATGGCCCAGTCTTTTTCGTTGTGCTTCTGCAGCAAGTCATCGATATAGAGCGCCTGGTGACTGCGATGGAAGCCGCCCACGCCAATGTGCATGATGCCGACTGTAATTGCTTCACGGTTGTAGCCGGGGATTTGATAGAGGCTCGGGCCGGCCTTGAGCAGTGCTTTCGAGACGTGCTGAGCAGTGGGGGCGACAGTTTTCTTGGCGGGCGATTGATCCGCACTCTCGCCGCTCATTTCGATCGGGCCAGGCAGGCGGCGGCAGGGTCTTTGGCCACGTGGCGGTAGCGTGTTTTGAAGCCGGCATCGCTGGCGTAGCCGAGGACGCGATCGACGTCTTTTTCGATTACCGCGCCGGCCATCTGTGTTACTTCGTCTTCCCAGGGAATGTCGAAATCATCGGCACCGTATTTGAGACCACTCAATGCCGCTTGATTTTGGGTCAAAACCGAGGCGCGCAGGTGTCTTATGTTGTCGAGATAGATGCGACAAATAGCCAGGTGGCGCAGATATTCCTGCGAGCTTATTTCTTCGCCGCCGAGCTCATTGTTGTACGGTTTATAGGTCCAGCAAAGGAAGCTGAAAAGTCCTTCTTTGCCTGCGTTTAGCCGCTCGTCCTGGAAATTGCGCACCGTTTCGAGATGATCGAAACGCTCATCAAGGCTTTCGTCAAAGCCGATCACCATCGTGCCGGTTGTGTGAAGACCGGCATCCAGTATGTCTCTTTGCGTGTCCATGTACTCTTTGACTGTGTACTTGAGCGGGCTGTGGCGTAGGCGAAAAGAGTCTGCCAGGATCTCGGCGCCGCCGCCGGTAATCCAGCGTACGCCTGCTTCTTTTAGCAGGGCGAGTGCGTCCGGCGTGGACAGTTTGCACAATCTGGCTACATAAAGCAGTTCGACGACGGTCATGCCGTAAAATTCTATTTTATCGCCGTAACGCTCTCTAATTGCCCCAAAGAGATTGGTGTAGTAATCGATTTTTAGCTGGGGATTGAAGCCGCCATTGAAGCCGAAGAGATCGCCGCCCACTTCGACTAGTTCGTCGATTTTGGCGAAGACCCACTCTTTATCGCGTACATAGCCATCTTTTGCGCGTGGTAAGCGATAAAAAGAACAATAATCGCATTTGGCCACGCAGATATTTGTGTAGTTGATGATGCGCATCAATAGATAAGTCGCTTCGTCCGGCGCATGATAGCGAGCTCTGACGGCGCTGGCGAGTTCGATCAACTGATCGTCGCTGGCATTTTGCCAGAGCCATTCGGCCTCGGCGCGACTGACCCGCTCTTTGTCCTGGACTTTTTTGCGAATGGATTCTATGGCGATTGTACTGGTTTGAGTCATTGTTAGTGCGCCTGGCTGCTGTTGCCGTTGTTGTTGCCTAAATTGTCGCATGATCCTATCATTTTCCCCACCATTGTAAAAAAGCGCTGACTGCCGTATCCGTTAAGGTGTACCGGGTCATTGAAATATTGGCGGGTAAAGATCCGGTCTCTATTGAGATCGATGAAGCGCGCCTGGGACTGGCTGCTCAATGCTTGCACCTTGCTTAAGTACTCTCCATAGCGTCCCTCGGGTATGAGGGCCATGTTGTCTGGTGTAAGTGGCATGTTTACCAGCACTACCTTGATGCCCAGGCCTTTCGCCAGAAGCAGAAATTTTTGCAGATAATCTAGTTGGCTATTGAAGAGTTTTTCTTTGTACGGTTTATAACGGGCCGTATATTCTTTACTGTTGTCTTCAAACTGTGTGATCGGGCTGGTCTGCGGTTTTACCACCCATTGATTGATGCCGTTGTCCTCAGGCAGTTCACGACGAGCGATGCGCAAAAGCTCCTGGGGAGTTTTTACCGTGCCAAGGTCGGCGCGCGAAACCAGCCCCATATCGGCTAGCAGTCGGTAGATCAGATCTTTTTGCACGACCAGTAAATGCTCGCGCTGGTCGTAGGAATAGCAAATCAAATCGCAAAAATGCTCGATTTCGTGCCAGAAGTAGGGTTTGCGCGTGCCGAGAGCGTCATGGTTGCTGCTGATTTTATCCAGATAGGTAACCGTGGTCGAGCTGTAGGGATCGAGGAAGGTAGCATCGAGGAAGTCACGCGGAGCGATGCCCCAGACGATTAGCTTCGGTTTGACGAAACGCTTTTTAATGGAGGCCTTGTAATCATTCAATGAAGATTCCTGGGACGATTCCTGGCCAAATAATGCGCGCAGGATGGCGTAGGCATCGGACGCCATCTGGCCGCCGATGGCAAAAGATTGAGTGCGTACGGGTGGGGCGGCCTTGTTCTGTTTTTTTTTCGTAGCGGTTGGCTCTCCGCAGGCGAGCGCCCGCTCCAGGGTGATCGAGCGATGGTGGGTCGTGGCGTCGATGTTTTGGCCAAGAGTCGTGGCATCACCGTCGTTGACCGCGGCCACCATCAAAGATGAGCCCAGTATCACAATGTCCGGCTTCGGGCCGCTTACCGGGTAATCGGCGACGGCGGCGTAAATCCAGCTGCGGTAGGGACTGGACAGTTGGTCCGGGTGGTAGACGAGGCGCAGGCTGAAGTCAGCCAGGGCAAAGAGCAGCAGGCCGAGGAGCACGAAGGAGGTCCGCCAAGCTGCCGATGGCGGCGTTTTGGCAGCGGCGCCGAGTTTTTCATCGGCCAGATTGAGATCGGTCGCTTCGGTCATATCGGTCGAACAGATTGCCTGAACTGTATCCCGGCCGGTTCTTTTAATCTCCGCCGGACAAATCATACTTTAGTCGGTCGCCGCTCGCTTGAGGGCCGTCCAGCGCACCTCAGCCGCCTACTTTGTGGGAAATTTAATAATATTGACGGTCCCAACACGTAGCATCACGTATTAACACCGGCCATGCCATGACCT
>JAGXAB010000047.1 GCA_018971775.1 Cyanobacteria bacterium REEB67
CGCATACTCTCTGGCAAATACTAAAATCAGAACATCCGGTTTTGGTTTGTTGACTAAGCAACTACATTTCAAAGCCGGATACCCCTTTTTGGCAAGACTGCCTGTCGCATATTTCGCCCATATGCAGCCTCTTTAAATGTCGCCCAACAGTTGTCTGATTTTCAACTGTATGGATTAGTAATCTGGGGTTTTAGCTAAGGGCGAGAAATCTCGAAAGTCTAATGTTATATCGGTGGGCGCGTTCAAAAGGCCTTTTGCTCGTACTAAATCTGCGACGGAAGAATATTCCGTTGTCGGGGCCAGGCTCAAGCAAATCGAGCAGGATCCGCACCGGCATCAGTATAATTTCGACCTTCTCGACGATATGCATTTGCCGCAGGTAGTCTGACTTGCCGGCGCGGTCAATAGTTGATTGGTGGTATCGCATATGGTGCTTCTTGGCGCCAAAAAAAAGAGAAGGGAGTCTTTCGATTTTGAAAGTCTCCCTTCTCGCTAATGGCAAATCAGCTGGTGGAAATTGCCCCTGTCAGACGGTCAGAGTCTGGGCCAGCACGGTCGTGAGGATACCGATTGTTGCCCAATCGACGAAGTTTGCTTCGTTGATCTCTTGGAGAGAGCGGACGCGGGGATAAGTGCGTTCGCTCTCGCTGGCAACGCCAAAGCTTACGCCATCGGCTTCCAGCTTGCGCAAAGAGGCGACCTCTTCGGCCGTCAGCTCGACCGAGTAGACGTGGGCGCGGTGACCGGAGAGGGTGGCGGCAATCTGACGAGCACCGTGCATTCGGACGCGTGCGGCGTCAAACTCCAGCCCGAGCTCTTGCTTCAATTCGGAAGCGGCGGTCTGACGCGGATCTTTGTCCGGATTGAAGCTCGAGCCACCCGGATTTTCCCAGGCGTAAGCATCATCGGACACCGCCGGCGTGCGATATTCGCGAATCAGGGCAAAGAGCGTCTCCTGCGGCGCAGCGCCGGCTGGACGGTGCCAGGCAACGGTCAGGCAAACGTCCGGGCGCGATATCACCACTTCGTTTGTCTTGTGGCGGTTTTCGGAAGGGACGAACATGTCCACCTTGAGCGCCCAGTAGAGGCCAAACTTCGCACCGATGCGCAGCACCCATTTGACCTGGGCGCCGTGCAGCTCGATACCGGCTTTTGTCTGAGCCCTGTACCAGTTCTGGAAGGACGCAGTTTGCCAGATATGCAGAGGCACTTGAGCCGCACCACCTTTACGTTCGGCACCACCGCCCAGTGACGTGACGACCGCTTTGAGCAGGGCGGCCAGGTCGTTGAAGGTGGGGACGTCGTTTTTGGCGGCGTATTTGAGCTGGTAGGAGACGTGAGCGGCGCCGTCCGGAGCACCGACGAAAAGCCTGGCCGGGTCGAGGGACGCCCAGATGCCGTATTCGGTATTGGTCGTCAGAGCCGGCATGGTGGCCATGTCGCGCGCTATCCAGAAGGCGATTATGTCCGAGCTGTTCTGAGCGTCGAGCTCCCACTGCATCTGTTGCACGTAGTCAGGGCGGACGCCGTCTCGTGCCTCGGGCACGAAGACGACGCCGTCATAACCGATCTCGCCGAGCAGGCGCAGGGCCTCCGGTCGCCACGATGGTGTGTCCTTAAGGCGCGGTGTCGGGCCTGCCAGGAAGACAGACTTGACGATCGTGGACGGGATGGTTTCTCCTGCGTGGATTACTTGCATGTGCTTTTTACCTTCGGTTCGCAGTGGTCCGGTTCGGTAATTTATGCCTGCTCTCGTCCCGGCCGAATGTTCAGCCGAGAAGCGAGGGGCCGTTTAACCGAGAAGATACGGGTGTTCTTCGCCGCTTCGGTCGGTGTTCTGGCTGGATGCGGCGGACTTGGCTTCAAGCTCGCGCAGGATTTCACCGACTTCGTCGAGCTGGACGAGGCCGACGCGGACGATCTGGGTCTTTGTCGAGGGCTCGATGAAGAACGTGGTCGGGATCTTTTTCACATCGCCGACGCGGGCGAGATGATCGAAGTCGTCGCAGTCGGCGGAGAAGAAGCGTGCCTTGGCGGCATACTTGGCGGCAGCGTGCTGGAAGATCGGCGCCTGAGCCTTGCAACCGGGGCACCAGCTGGTGTGGAACTCGACAATCATGGGCAGATTGCTCTCGCTGCGCAGCAGAAGCTCTTCCCAGTTGTCATCGTCGAGGGCGGTGAGGGCGACCCGGGGGCCGGCATTTGCCGCTGTTGAGGTGTTGTCTTCATCTCCGACAGTGCCGTCGAACTCGTCGTTGTCGATCGAGACGGAGGCATGGCCCGAGGTGGGCTTCTGGCGGAGGTTGGCGATCAGGACAAGGGCGGCGAGGGCGATCGCGCCACCAATCAGGTAGGGAAACATGATGTAACTCCATTCAATCCCTGGACGGGAGTATTGTTTGTGGGGTTGCTAAGAAGCAAGGACAAGAAGCCGGAACAGACGAATGCGGTGCTGTTGATAGCTTTGACCGAGGCCGTGCTACTACTCTGAACGGCTCGAATTGAGCGGGGCAGGTTTAAGGCATCTCGATTTGGCTTTTGTTGTCTGTTCTGGGGGAGGGTTTTCTTGTAAGAAGAAAAGGGTGTTTAGACCGTGACCCTAGTTTTAAAGACACAGATAGTTCAAGCTTCTTGAGAGCCTCTTTAAGAGCCTTAACTACATTTCTTCTAGATCTTGCGAGGCTAGCGCATTTGGATCTCTTGGAATCCTTGCTCGCCGTTTCCTTTCGAAGGTGGCGACGCTAGGGAAGCCAAGCGATTGCTGTCTTGATAGTGAAACTTTCCCTGGCGTGTATCATTCACTTAGGTATCAGAGAAGTCGGATTTCGACTATCGAATCTTAATTACATGCGTGGAAAAGCTCATGACAGAATCAAAACCAGCGGCCATTGACGAGGTCGGCTTGCTCCTCAAGGTGTTGAGATTTGCTGCCGACAAACATAAGCACCAGCGCCGCAAAGACAGAGAGCGTACCCCTTATATCAACCATCCGATCGACGTGGCCGAAAGGATCTGGAATCATGGCCAATTTCACGACATAAATGCTGTCTGCGGAGCTCTTTTGCATGACACTGTCGAGGACACGGATGCCAGTTTTGAAGAAATCGAAGCGCTGTTCGGCAAGGCGATAACCGATATCGTCCGCGAAGTAACCGACGACAAATCTCTGCCCAAGGCCGCGCGTAAACAAGCCCAGATCGACCATGGCCCTCATCTGAGCGTCGCCGCTCGGCACATCAAGCTCGGCGATAAGACTTCGAATGTCACCGATGTCTGTCGCTCCGCTCCCCCAGACTGGACGAAGGAGCGCTGCAGTGAATATCTGACCTGGACAGAGAAGGTTGTCAGCACTATCAGTGGTACCAATAAAGGCATGGAAGCCGATTATTACGCCATTCTCGAGGAAGCGCGACGAGAGTCTTGAGCTAAGTCTGATAACAGCGTGATAAATTCTTAAGGCGATTTCACTGTTAAGGCCTTGCCACAAACGGTTACCAAATCTGGATGCCCCGACGCGCTATGTTATACTTCCTAGTCCTTGTTGGACATATGCAACGTCTTGGACCCCAGTATGTTGTGTTTGCCGAATTCTGGGATTGTAGCTCAGTTGGTTAGAGCGCCTGCCTGTCACGTAGGAGGTCGCGGGTTCGAGTCCCGTCAGTCCCGCCATTTTATTATTTTGCAATATTTTTGCAGCCCAGAAAGCGCTTTTCAGGGCACAATAGCTACTGGATGAAATTCTTGGCCCTTTGAATTCTTTCCTAGCAGGTGTGTTGTGGCAGCGTTTGCCGAGCTATTAAATCCGGTCCATTCACCAGAAAAGACAAAAATTCTGGAGGCAATCGCCACGCATGGTCCGCGTATCGTGCCAGTCGAAGTTGCCGCCAGTACGGGTATGGCACTGCCGGCGGTGATGGCCGAGCTCAACACGATTGCTTCCGAAACCAACGCCCATCTGGAAGTCACCGAAAAAGGCAATATCGCTTACCTTTTCCAGCCGAATCTGGCGCAAGCTTATACCGCTAATGCCGGTCGCGAGATTTTCCGCTCGATCGGTCGTGTCCTGGCCAATGTCTCAATAATTGTATTGCGTGCCTTTTGCGCTTTGATGTTCTTCCTCGTGCGAATATCTTTCGGACTGGCCTTGATCCTTGGCTTCGTCTTCATTGTTGTCCTTGTTGTCGTCGTCGTGATTGCTCTCCTCAAAGGCATGGACAGCGATAGTGGCGGGGGCGGCGATGGTGGTGGCTTCGATTTTGATTTTGGCTCGCTCTTCGATTTTGGCTGGGGCGGCGGTTATTATTCGCGCCCTTTTTATATGTACTGGCTCTGGGACTGGATTTGGGACTGGTTCTTTTTCTGGCGATATGTCAGTCCGGATGAGCGTTATTACAACGAGCCGGTGAGCAGTTACGATGCCGGCTATGGAAAAGTCGGTGAAGAAAAAGAGAAGAAATCAAACTTTCTAATGAATGTTTTTTCTTACCTTTTCGGCGACGGCGACCCAAATAAAAACTTTGAAGAGCTTGAGTGGCAGACGCTCGCCCAGGTAATCGAAAGCAATCAAGGTGTTGTCACCGCCGAGATGCTCGCTCCCTACGCCGGTGAAGACCCCAAAGACGAAGACTGGATGGTGCATGTATTGCAGCGCTACAACGGCATACCGGAAGTGACAGAAGCCGGTGGCATTGTGTACACTTTCCCTGCTTTCCAGATCCAGGGCTTGCCTGCATCTGGTGGCGCCGGCGGTGCCGTTAATTTTGACCCGGCCGCTCCAGTAAATCAAGATCAAATGAGCGGTGCCGATCTAAACAATCTCTACCGCAATCATCTCAAGCGGCAAACTGTAAGCAAAACCAGCGAAACCAAAAAGCTCCATATCGATCGAGCTTTAACTAAGAAAACTTGGAATTTCATGTCTGTTGACGGCGGCTCTCTGACTGCAATCATCATGTTTGGTTTGACGATTCTGACCGGGTCGGCTTTCATTCTTGCACACAGCATGGCCCTTTACGGTATAGCCACTTTTATTCCGGCTGCCGTTACCGCGCATGTCATCATACCGGCCGTCTGGGCTGCTTTTACTTATGGTCTCCTATTTTTCCTTGTGCCTGGTGTGCGTTACGCCGTCTACAAGATGATCAATGACGGCATCGAAGCCTCCAACACCGCCAAGCTCGAATACGCAGCCCAATTAGCCAATCCTTCCCCCGAGCTGGCCAAAAAGCTCGATGACGCGCGGGTGATTCGCATCGGCGGTATGGCATCCGGTCCCGATAAAACCGTCTATACAACCGAAAAAGACGCCATCGATCAAGAGACCGATGACGATTATCGTTTGCCGCCTTCGCACTGAAGTAAAAGGGGCGCCCGGGCAAATTTTACCGTCCTCATTAGTAGTTTTACTATTTGCGCCTTCTCTGTCCGAAGGTACGCTCTTTTGCATATATAGATTTTGAGCAAATCAAAAGCAGCACATCTCATGTCCTATCCCGGCGACATCCCACCCGCAGATAGCGGTCCGCATACGCAAATGTCCGGTCCCGTAGGGGCCGCGCCCGGCGGCGGCGACTTTGCGCCAGCTCAATCCGGCAGTCTGGCGCGCATCATTAGCTCGACCAGCATCGGCAAAAGTGTCTGGGATAAGGTCGATCTGGCCTACCGTCAGTTGAAAAATATCGGCGGATCAGCCGGAGGGCTATTAAATGTCCGGCCCAATCCCAAGGCTCCTACCGCAGATCAGTTGATTGCCAGGGCCCGTCAGTCGGATAAGATTTTGGTGCGCCTCCTGGCCAGACAGGGGCGCTATGCTGAAGTGGCGCGTCTTGCCGCCATGACCGACTGCGAAGAAATTGCCAACCTGGCGATGGTGCGTTTGATCGAAGCGGAAGAGGATCAAGTCGATCTGATCGAAACCCTCGCCCGGGGTGAAAGCAGAGCTGCTTCCCTGGCGCTTTTTGGCTTGCTCAATACCGGCTACAGCGATCTGGCCCGTGAGATTTTCGTTCAGCGTATGGCCGACGGCAGCCTCTGTCGCATGGTAGAAAGCAGCTTGACGACTGCTTTTACATTGCTGGCATTTGCTGGAAGATTAGACCAGAAAACCGGCCTCAATTTTAGCCGCACTTACTTTGACCCGATCTGGTCTTCGGTAAATAATACGCCGCGCGAACTGGTCAGATTTTTGGGCGAAATACTCGGCGATCCAGATCCGCTCGGCGGGCGCTGTGTCGCTATGCACAGCGATTGCATACCGCAAGAAATCAAACTGATGGTCATCTCTCTTTTGACCGCCTGTTCGCCGGAGGCGCGTGAACGCTCGCTTTGCTACGCAGCGTCCGACACTGATGACGTGGTGGCACGTCTGGCCACCGGATTGCTGATCGACTACTGGGGCTCGCCGGAAGGCTGTTTGCCAGCCAATCTACATTACTTTCCGATGCTCAATATGAGCTTGCTTTTTTATCTCTGTAATCTCAGTGCTGCTTTCAAATGGCCGGCCCCTGTCGATTTTGACCATTATCAACAAGCTCTCGACCGGATCGACGAGGAGCTGGCAGGACTCGATCCCAATTTTCGCGGTGATTTGCGCAGACGCTCGCTGGATATCGAGCGCGAGGGTCTGGTCAAGGAAGTCGACGCCATTGTCGAACGTCGTCTGCGCTCGCTGCAGGCCCTCGTCAATAACATTTGCGGCCTGCTCAATCTGCCCAATCCCCAGCTCGAAATCGGCCAGGGTAGTTTCATGGCCGCCTACATCATCGGCCGCGGTCGGATTAAGGTGACGGCGAAGCTCTTCCTCGATGACGAGCCGCTCTCCATCGATTTGATGTCTACGCTTCTGCACGAAATCGGTCATATGGAGCAGGACATGCTTGTCATTCGCCTGATGGCGGATGATTTGAATTTGATTTTCGGACATCATTCCAAGTTATTGCGACCTTTGATGGAGCGGTATGCGGACTGCATCGGCTACGCTCCCGATCCGATGTTTTTGCTCGGCGTGCTGCGCCTCAGAGCCGATCAACCTTTGAGTCCGGCAGACAGAGCCAGGGCCGGGCGTTTGATAGACTCAAGCTATAAAACAGAGAATGGTCATCGCACCGGTAAGCTGGTCGAGGCGCGCATTGACCATCTTGAAAAATCGCAGCTCATGCTCGCCGGCGCGCAGTGTGACCGACAATTGCTCAGTTGTCTGGCCGATAGCAGGGCGATTCAGTCGCTCTTCAAGCAGGGGCAGATACCAGCAGTAGTGCAGGATGAAATTGCCGACTGCCAGCGTGAATTTGTCGAAGTGATGCACGATTATTTACAACAGACTGCGCAGGATTTTGCCTTCGTAAAGTCGCCCGGCAATGCCCCGAGCAGTGCTCTGCCAATGGCGATGATTGGCGGCCGGCGCTACGATCTGATTGAAATGGCCCAGCGCATCCTGAGCAGCCGGGCTCCGGACGGGCTCTTATGGATAGTCGATCGGCTCAAGCATTTGCTCATCGAAGTATTGAAGGAAGAGGGTAAAATTTTGCGTTCACGCCTCAGTGATATCCGTCGGCAGGGATACCACGAGGAAGAGGCCTATGTCATCTCGGACCGGGCCGAAGTGATCGTCAATGCTTTGCGACGCAACTGGTATCGGGTCACCTGAGCGATAGATTTGGATTTGATCGAAATAGCCTACAAACCGCCCTACGACTGGCGGACGATGATGTCTTTTCTCGAGAGTCATGCCGTCGCCGGTGTCGAGGTTGTCGATCGCCCGAATGGTTGCTACAGTCGCACCCTGCTTGGCGCCGGAGGGACTTCCGGCTGGCTTTCTGTGTGCAATAACGAACAGTCTTCTCGGCTGATAATCACCGTTTCGCCAGCACTCGCCGCTCAGGCGTCATCAATCACCGCCCTCGTCCGGCGTGCTTTCGACACCGATGTCGATCCTCTGGCAATCTCAGCTCAGTTAGGGCCGCTGGCGGCGGCCAATCCTGGACTTCGTTTGCCTGGTGTTTTCGACGGCTTCGAGCTTGCCGTGCGCACGATCCTTGGTCAACAGGTGACTGTTCGGGCCGGGACGACAATGGCGACCAGACTGGCGCGCAAATTTGGTGAACCTTTCACGGCTGCGCCACCCGGCCTCGCCCTCGCCCTCGATCTTTTCACCCCTACGGCTATGCGCCTGGCGGCGGCCTCTCTTGAGGACTTTACCAGCCTGGGCATCATCCAGAGCCGCGCCAGAGCGATTATGGCGCTTGCTGCTGCTGTCGCCGATGGGCGGATTTCTTTGACCGTCGATAGCGACGCTGAGCTCCTCGCGGAGCAATTGAAGAGTCTGCCGGGTATTGGCGAATGGACCGCTCAGTTTGTTACGATGAGGTTGCTCGCAGTCGCTGATAGTTTTCCGTCGCGCGATCTGGTGATCAAAAAGGCAGCTGGAGAGACTGATGAGAAAATACTTCTAGCTATGGCCGAAAAGTGGCGTCCCTGGCGGTCATACGCTGCCATGCACCTGTGGAAATCGGCGGCCAAATCTCTCAATCGAAGGGATTAAAACACATGAATAATCGACTGCCTGCGCTCTTTAGCGTCGCCTTTTTATTTTGTCTGACTGGTGTAGGCTGGAGCGCTGCGGACGCGGCTGAGTCCGCGAAAAAATTATCGGGTTACGAACTTGAACAATTGACCTCGCTCAACGGCAAATACCGGGTCTATGTCTGTCCGGACGCCGTGCGCGTCGATCACCTCTCTTATGGTTTCAGCTTCATCAGTAAGGCGCCACTCTGGGATGTCCTTGTCTTCCGTCCGGATAGCAGACAGTATGCTCAAGTTTCGTATAAAGACTGGATGAAGACCAATTTGATCCTGGTCTCGACGCTCTGGACGATGGAGTTGAAAAAGCCGCTCTCCAGCAGGCATTTCGAACAGAGTGGACAGCCTTACATCAATTATGTCTTCCCCAGTACGTCGGTGACCGGCGGTTATTTTCGCGGCGATCGCGGCAACGACTTCAAGAGTCTGGAAAATAACCGCGGCGAGGTGACCAGCCTCGATTTCCCTGCCGATATCCACGCCGGCTCTGTGATTGGTCGAGCCGTCTGTTTGCCAGAGCTGCGCGGCGTTCCGGTGCAGGTGACGCGCCGCAGTGCGACTGTGAATTCCTGGACTCTCAAGACTATCAAGACGAAGAGCAGCGAAGCCATCCCGGTCGAGCTTTTTACTCTACCGGCTGGTTATAAAAAAATCGCCTTCAGTCGTTCTTTGTTTTCCAGCTCGACGCAAAAAGAAGACATCGATGATTTCTTCGGTATGGGTGCCAAATAGCCGATTGCTAGATAGCGATCAGGAAGCAGGAAAGCCCCGGTCGCGCATGAGAGCGTTGGTGTCGACGTCTCGGCCGCGGAAATTGCGGAAGGCGACATCGGGCGGCACAGAATTGCCGACACTAAATATGGTGTCACGGAAGCGGTCGCAGGTTTTGCGATCATAAAAACTGCCCGCTTCTTTGAATGCCTCGGCGGCATCGGCGGACATCGTATCGGCCCAGATGTAAGCGTAGTATCCGGCGGCATAACCATCATCGGCAAAGATGTGGCCAAAAGCCGTTGGCCTGTGGCGCATCACTATCTCTTTCGGGCAGTCGATCTCGGTCATCGTCTCTGTTTCGAAGACATCCGGATCGATAGTCTTGTCCGCCGTAGCAGCCAGATGGATCTTCGTGTCGTAGAGAGCGGAGGCGAGATATTCGGTGGTGATGAAGCCCTGATTGAACGTCTTCGCCTTGCGGATCTTTGCCACCAGAGCGTCCGGGATTGGTTTGCCGGTTTTGTGATGGAGGGCAAATTTGCTCAATACTTCGTTGGTGACGAACCAGCGTTCATTTACCTGCGAGGGAAATTCGACAAAGTCGCGTTTGGTGCTGGTACCGGCCAGGCTCGGATAGTTGACGTTTGATTGCAGGCCGTGCAGGGCGTGACCAAATTCGTGAAACATCGTCGTCGCATCATCCCAGGAGATGAGAATCGGCTCTCCCGGCTTGCCTTTGACGAAGTTGGCATTGTTGGAGACGATTGGCGTTACCGGTGTGCGGAATTTTTCCTGGGTGCGGTACTCATTCATCCAGGCGCCGGAATTTTTACCGTCGCGAGCATAGGGGTCGAAATACCAGAGGCCGATTTGCTTGCCGTCGCGGCGCACTTCGTAGACGGTGATATCCGGCTGGACGACTGGCAGGCCGTCGACTTTGACCATTTCCACGCCGTAGACTTTATTGGCGGCCCAGAACATGCCTTCGCGGATTTTATCGAGCTGCAGGTATTGTTTGACTTCGTCTTGATCGACGTCGTATTTGGCGATGCGCACTTTCTCGGCGTAGTGCCGATAGTCCCAGGGCTCGATTTTGATTTTGGCTGTTTTATTGGCCTCGGCTTCTTTGTCTGCGATTGCCTGCATATCGGCTACTTCTTCGTGGACGCGAGCAATCGCTGCCTTCCAGACGCGCAGCATCAGGTTCATTGCCGCTTCTGGGGTTTTAGCCATACTGTCGTCGACGCTCCAGGCGGCAAAAGATTTGAAGCCGAGGATATTGGAGCGTTCAGCCCGTAATTTCAAAATCTCGCCAATTATTGCTTTATTGTCATGGTCGTCGTTATTGTCACCACGGCGGGTCCACATCCGCCAGCCTTTTTCGCGCAGGTCGCGACGGGTCGAGAAGACGAGGAAGGGCTCCATCGATGAGCGGGTATTTGTAATCACCCATTTACCCTTCATACCGTGTGCTTCAGCCTGAGCCGCTGCGGCTTGCTTGAGGCTTTCGGAAAGTCCGGCCAGGTCGCCCTGCGATTCCAGAACAAGAGTATATTTCTCTTCGTCGCCGAGCTGATTGTGGCGGAAATTTGTAAATAGGGTGGCGAGCTTTTCGTTGATTTCGCGCAGACGTTTTTTCTTGTCAGCGTCGAGACCGGCTCCCTGACGAGTAAATTGCGTGTAATACAATTCGGTCAAACGTTTCTGCTCGGGAGTGAGCTTTTCATTTTTAGCGTTGAGGGCGGTTTCTCGTGTCTGATAAACGGTCTTGATGCGCTGGAAAAGCGGGTCGTTCTGGATGATTTCGTCGTCGAATTTGGCCAGGAGCGGTTTCATCTCGCTCTCGATCGCCTGCATCGGCTTGTCATTCATCGTTGAAGTATAAATGTCAAAGAGGCGATTGGTACGATAGAGCGGTCGACCGGCATCTTCCATGGCGACGATCGTATTTTCAAAAGTGGGAGCATCTTTTTGATCGACGATTGCTTTGATCTCGGCACGTTTGAGATCCATGCCGGTCAAGAGAGCTGGTTTGAATGCTTCTATCTTTAAAAGGTCAAAACGCGGTGTGCCGTCGTGCGCACCGGACCAGGGAGCAAGCATCGGATTGGCTTTGGCGTCGAGGAGACCGACAGTCGTCGCCAGTGCCGGTTTCTGGCCGGAAAGCGCGTCGCCGATCTGGCTGTAAAATGCGACCAGGGCCGCATTCCTGAGAAATGTCCGTCTGTTCATGGTTGGCTCTTCCCTCGACTTTGAACTTGCAATCCGGGTGAACCTTACAATACCCGGAGGCGATCTTTCAACGGGTCTCCGCTAAGCCCCACCCCTGCCGAAAATCTGCCGCTCCTGAGGCAGCTATCTGGAATACCGGATGTCGCAATAGTGAAGAGAAAACGAATCCACGCCGGTGCGAAGGGCGCCGTTGCTATGCTGGAAAAACAATACTTCTCCGGAGCGAATTTAGATCATGTATGGTAGTTCATTTGGTGGCACCAACCGCGGTCCGGCATCCGAACGTAAGCGCATCAAGCCGACGAAATCCAATATGTTCGTAGACTTTGGCACCATCGCTCTGGTAGCTATTTGCGGTCTCTGCGTCTTCTGGCAATATGCACCGCTGCTTGGCACTGCCGGGTATAACGTCGCCTCAGGACACATTACTAATCTCGGTTTGTCGAGTCGTGGCAGCAGCTACGGGTCCAGTTACGGCTACGGTTACAGGAGCAGGCGAGGCGGAGCTTTTGTCCAATCGATCGTGGCCGATTTTGAATACACGGCAAATGGAAGGTCATACAGCACTAGCGTTCGCTCGTTGCCGGTTTTGATTTTTACAGCGGTGGGCGTGATCACCATGAAAGATGAGATCAACAAAGAAGGGCTGGCCGTTCGCTACGACCCGAACAATCCGGAAAAATGCGTGCCTGTGCAGGTCGTGAACAGTTTTACCGGCTCAGTAGCGGTGACGATGGTGCTTGCTTTTTTCGTCGGCCTTCTACTTCTGGCCCTTGCCGGCATGGCTAATTTGAGCACCGATACCTGGCGGCCGGGCCGCAGTGGTTCTTTTTAGGACGCTGCAAAAAGAAAAAGGCAAGACCTTTGGTCTTACCCTCTTCCTCCACTCGTGATGAAAAATTGTTTGGAATCGTTTCCTTGATTGGGAGCCATTTGCATCGGCCTCAACGGTGTCTTCCAATGCATTTATAATAGCGGCGAGGACGAGGTGTGTTGTTTCGGAGTTGTTAAATAGTAAGGTTTGACGGTCAGTTTGGTGGTGAAAATTTATAGCCCACCCTGTGCACTGTTTTAATCCAGCTGTCATCACCGGTCGAGCCCAGCTTGCTGCGCAGTTTGGTAATGTGGACGCGCACCGTATCTGGTGAGCTTTCGTTTTCTTCCGACCAGACATGGTCCATGATTTCGTTGGCTGAAAAGACTTGTTCGGGGTGGAGCATAAAAAATTCCAGCAGGGCAAATTCACGCGGCAACAAATGTACCGGCTGACCGGCGACGTGCAGGGTGCGGCCCTTCCTGTCCAGTTTCAAATTAGCGGCGCTGAGCAATTCGCCGGCGCTCGACGCAGTTTTGGCCATGAAGCGGCGCAGCAGGGCGCGTAACCTGGCCGACAATTCTTTGGGGCTGAAGGGCTTGGTCAGATAATCATCGGCGCCGGCGTCGAGGCCCTCGACTTTGTTTTCGATATTGTTGCGACCGGTGAGCATGAGCACCGGTGTCGTTTTACCGCTGTCCCGGAAGCGGCGGCAAAGCTCGGGGCCGTTGGCATCGGGCAGATTCCAGTCGAGGATGATCACGTCGTACTCGCTGCCGGACATTTTTTCCCAGCCGCCGCGTCCGTCACTCTGGTATTCTACGACGTGCTCTTCCGCTGTCAGCCAGTCCTCGATTACTTCACTCAGTCTCAGGTCGTCATCGACCAGTAGAATTCTCGCCATGGACATCCTCAGAACAACTTTGCCAGCAAAAATTTTTCGCGCATCAACAATATACCTTTTGTTGTCAGCCTTATGCCCTTTAGCTTGTGGGTTTTTATACCAGCCCGTCTTCGCCGCTGATAAGACACAGGCCGCAGCCTCACCGCTGGCCAATCTCGACCGTTTGATTGCCGCCAGACCGACCTGGCGCAATCACCTGATACGGGCCGACGCCATTTTGCGCTATTCGACGGAGGCCTCCGCCAAGAACCCCAGGTCGGCTGTCAGTGATTGCCTCTCATCTCTGAAATTGCAAAAAAGTCCAGCGGGCCTGCGCCTGCTCACCCGCGCCTATCTTCTAGGCGGCCCAGCCAACTACAAGGCCGCCGCAGCCGCTGCTCAGAAATATCTGGAAGCGACCGGTGGCGCTGTTGATGGCCTGCAACTGGTTGCCTTTACATCTTTGCTGGCTGGTGATGTTGCTACTGCCCGGGCAGCCCTGGTGCGTTTTACCGATTTTGAAGTGAAGACCGGTCATCCGGAATCTGGAACACTCGCCGCCAACAGTCTTTCGCCAGAAGATTCGCCCGAAATGGAGGCCTGCTTGTATGGTGCTTTCGATGCTGCTACGCCGGCCAATCAGGCTCGACGCGTTTTAGTGCCGGCGCTCATTCAGTTTTGCCGCAAGGATTACGGACCTGTTTGTCTCATCGCCAGGGCTTATCAGGCAAAATGCGCTAAGCTCGCCTTGACTCAATATGGCGATTTCGCCACACTCTTGAATGTTTCTGCCGACTTACTCAAGCGCAGTCATGAGAAGGCCGAAGCACTTTTGCATGAGCTGCTTAACCGATCGACAGTTTCGGAAGAGGCACTTTTGCTTGTCGATGATTTGTATTTCTCCAGCGAAATCCGCGAGGAGGGCTTGAAACTTTTTGCGGAGCGAGCGGCTTCTTCTACGGGCACTGCCCGGCGCACTTTTCTGATCGCCCGGGCGCGGACGCTGGATGAATATGGTCAACCTAAGGAAGCACTGAAAATCATGCAATCTCTACCACCATTTCCTCCGGCAAGCGCAGACGCGGGCCGCTGCGATATCCTTTTTACCGACCCATTGCTCGAGCTGGCACGGCTTGAGTCGAAGCTCAATCAAACAGCGGAGGCTCTTTCGCATCTGCACGGCTGTATTGGGCAAAATCCAAAGGCCGGGCAGCCCTACTTCCTGCGAGCCCAGATTTACGCTCAGAAGGGTCAGTGGTCGCCGGCCGCTAAAGATTTGACCAGTGCCATCGACTGCGGTTTCAGTATGGTCAAAGCATTACGTGCTCGCGGAGCCTGCTATTCGTCTCTGGCTCAGCCGGAGCTGGCGAAGAAAGATATGAGCCTGGCGGCGGAGCTTGCTCCAAACAAATAAATCTACAATAAAGGCAGGATAAACCAGAAGGTTGTACCTTGTCCAAGCTTGCTGTCCAGGCCGATTTTGCCGTCGTGCGCTTCGACGATTGCTTTGCAGATGGCCAGTCCGAGGCCGGAGCCGGTCTCGATTGCCTTACCGGAAGCGCCCTGCTGAAAGGGCTGGAAGAGCTTTTTCGCTTCGCTGTCTTTGATGCCCGGACCGTGGTCTTTGATCATCACTTTGATATTGCGGGCGGCTGGTTCGGCAATGACGTCGATCGACTGGCCATCCGGTGAAAATTTTATTGAATTGTGCAAAAGATTGATCAATACACGCTTGAGGCGATCTTTGTCGGCGACGACGGTGACGTCGTCGAGGATTTTCTTGAGGCGCAGATGCTTTGCTTCCGCCAGTGAACTGACCGAATCAAGCGCCTCATCGATCAAGACGCCCAGGCTGAAGCTCTCTTTGTCGAGCTCGAGATGCCCGTCTTCAAGACTGTCGATGTCGAGCATTTCGTTGATCAAATTAATCAATCTTTCGCTGTCTTTTTCGGCAGCACCGATGCGCTTAACGCCTTTTTCGTTCAAATCACCATAGATGCCTTTGAGGGTGACGGCGAGAGTGCCTTGAATGGCGGCCAGGGGCGCGCGCAGATCGTGGCTGATCATCTGGGTGTAGAGCTTCTTGTGGTCTTCGGCCTGGATCAGTTTGCTGGCCATGCGATGAAAGTTTTTGTCCAGATCGGTGATTTCATCCTCTCCTCCGATTGGCGGCAAGAGCGGCGTCTTTTGCCCGAACCGGCGGTAATTATCAATGAGCAAAGACATCCTCTGCGTGATGCCTTTGGCGAAGAAAAGCACCAGGCCGACTGTGATGGCGATGCTGACGACGATGCCGGCGCAAATGCATATGAAAAGATCGTTGCGCAGTTTGGATTCTGCTCCGGGACTGTTTTGCTGAAGTTGATTTTCTTCGACACTGATCGCTTTGGTTTCGTCCATAAATGCAGCGTAAGCGTCGGAAACCTTTTGCCGATAGGCGAGCGGATCGAGCAGATAGACCATAGCCGAGTCCGTAGGACGTCTGAAGGCCTGTGTAAGCTCGGTTAGATTCTTACCTGCTTGTTTGAGTTTTTCTAGATGCTTGAGCCTCTCAGGCTTGTTTGCGTTAGTTTTCTCCAGGACTTCAAATTTTGCCGGAAGCTGACTGTAGATGGCATCGTATTGCTGGACGAAGCGTTTACCCCTGGTAGACCGGTAAGCTGCCAGCGAAATGCCCAGGTCGAGGAAGTCCTTGGTCAGATCGCTGATGCTCGACACGAAGACGCGGGATTCGTTCAGCTCCTGGGCGTCATGTCTGGAGTGATCAAGGAGCAGGCCCAGGCTGAGGACGAAAACCAATTCAAAAATGAGCGGCACTGAAATGAGGATGAAGCCTTTTTTGGCGATTGAAAGATTGAAATTCATTACCGGCTCGGTGCTTGTCACTTAATTTTAGACCATCAGCGCCTACCGGGTCAGTTTATGAAGTGTGCGCTGCCTGGTCGCGGCTCCGGGCGATGCGGCTATGTTCAGGATGTGTTGTCTCGAGTTCGGCGGAGCAAGCCATGCAAAATAGCGAAGCGTTCACAGGTAGCCTTCTTGGAAGCAAACTGGGCGGTCTGGAAAAGCGCACCGAGGCGCTTGAGTCTACAACGCTGGCGCTGGCGGCCCGTCTGGCCGTTCTGGAGGGGGTGGGCCAGGGGGGCGATGCGGCTTGCGATCCGGTCTGCGATCCGCCGGCCATTATCTTGGAGCCGGAGCGCGAACCGATATCGGAAGGCGCTGCGGCCGCCCCGCTTGAAATGCCGGAGACGGCCGTCCAGGCAGCGGTCGAACCGATTGCGGAAGAGCCGGCGCTCTTTCAGTCACATGAGCCCGAGCTTGCCGCCGTCCCCACTCCCTCGCGCTCCCTGCCCTTAGCTATCCGCCTGGCGTTAGAAGCGCAGGCAGGCCCGTTTGATGTTGTATCGCCGGTGCCTGACGATAAGGATGCCGCGCCCCCAGTCGGACCCGCCTTGCTTGCCCAAAAGACCCGGTCGCTCGAAGCGGGCCAGCCGAATATGCTCGTCCAATCTGAGCAGACCGGCCCTGCCGCCAGCAGACCTTCTATCGAATCGCGCATCGGCCTTTACTGGCTTAGTAAGCTGGGAATCGGCTTTCTCGTTATTGGTGTCGCTCTTTTAATCATGTACTCCTTCGGTAACTTCGGGCCCGTGGCCAAAGTTGCAACTGGTTTCATCATCTCGGCCGCTTTGATGGCGCTTGGCGAATACATGGAAAGAGAAAATAACATGCCCTGGTATGCGCGTCTGATTGAAGGCGGTGCCTGGGCACTGGGCTATTTCACCACTTATGCCATGTACCATGTCGAGTCGGTCAAAATAATCAACAATCCAGTAATCGATCTCGTGCTCTTGCTCGCAGTTGCTTGTCTGGCTGTTTATCATGCCACCTGCAAGCGCTCGGAAATCATGGCCATCTTTGCCGTTTCGCTCGGTTTCGTCACGCTCGGGCTGAGCCATGTCACCCTCTTCAGTGGCGTTGCTTCGGCGGTGCTGGTCGCCCTATCAGTATTTTTGAGCGTTCGTCAGAGCTGGTCGAAGCTTTATTTGTATAGCGTTTTTGCTTCCTATGGCGCTCTTCTCTATTGTGGATCGCTCGAGCATTCATTCAATCTTTCGGCTGTGGAAAACTTCCGCACAGTGGCTATGCTGCTCTGTCCGGGCTTGATTGGTTTTAGCTTGATGCCGTTCTTTTTCCGTGTCGGTCACCCTGCCTGTCCCTCTGCCTGCAAAGGAGTCGGTAAAGATGACGAGTCCGCTCGTCAGACTATAGGCCTGGGCATCATCACTAATTTGATCGCTTTCTGCAGTCTTTTCCTGTCGCATGCCTACCGTGAACTCGGTACCGATGCCAGCTTTTACAATATCGCTGTAGGCGCCTGGTTCTTTATCGTCGCTCATCTCTATGACCGCAAAGGATTTTCCTTTCTTTCCAGCCTTTGCAGTTTCTGGGCACTGACAATTTCTACCTTTTATTTTAGTGGCGCCGCTCTAGGCGAGAGGACATGGCCATGGCTGGCCCTCGAAACAGTTTTTGTCGTCTGGATCGGCCTGCGCCATAAACTTAAGACCTTCTCCTGGTTCGGCACGATTCTTGGGCTCTCATTGGTCTTCGGCAATCTTTTCATAATCGCCAGTCCGAAGGTAATTTCTCTTTTTGGCCTGACTGTGCCTTTTGTTGCACTCTCGGTTTCGTCCGCGCTGGCGGCACTGCTTGGCTCGGCATTTTTGCAACGCCGTCAGTCATTGGCGGCCAGTAGTTTGCATTCAGATCGCAAGACCAACTTCTTTATTTTCTGGCATGAAGCCCTCGTTCTAAGTTTGCTGCTGCCGTTACCATTGATCTGCGTCGCTTACGAAAAGCTTGGTTGTCTTTCTGAAGATCTGCAGACACCGTTCTTGACCCTAGCCTGGTCGGTCCTGGCCGGCGTGGTATTGTGCACCGGTATCAAATTGCGCAGTCGCTACATATCAGGCGTCGCTATTTTGCTTTCGCTCTGGGTGGCTCTTCCTGTTTGTGCCTACTGGCACTTCTCCTGGGCAGTCTCTGCTCCGGGCGCCGCGTCAATTTTTGCCGCTGCTTTCTTATTCAGACATTTTAAATTGCGCTACGCTTATCCTGTGGACGAGATACCGAGCTCTACCGCTCTGGTAGTCTGTCGCAGCTCTGGTGATGATGCACTGTTCGGCACACGACTCTTTCGGACCCAGTATCTAATCGCCTTTTGCCTGGCGGCGATGTTGCCGCTCAGTGCCTCCCTCGATACACAGGCAACGATTATTTACTGGTCCGTGCAGGCTGTAGTCGGACTGCTGCTCGGCATGCAAATTCGCGATAGTTTCGTGCGCTTGCTCACCGCTGTGCTTTTGCCGGTGGCTGCTATCGCCGCTTTTAATAGCCCGATCGACTGGCCTTTTGCCCTGCCTGTTTTGAGCGCACTCTGGTTGGCCTGGGCACTTTACCGAGTCGTCGACTGGTTCGCCGTTGACGGTGCGGAAGTGGCGCCGGGTATGGATGTTGCTGACGCTTCAAACATTGATCAAAATGTAAAAATCCTGGTCTATCACGGTTGGCCGGCTTCGGTTGGTATCACGCGTGGTGAACACGATGTGCGCCACATTTACAGCGTTCTGGCTAGTACTGTGCTGTGCGCCTGCATCGCCGTGCAGATGCAAGGCGCGGCACAGGCAATTGCCTGGTCCTGCCAGGGCTTTGTTTTGCTGCTCTCTGGTCTGGCATTTAAAGACAGAGTGCTTCGTTACAGCGCCATTGGGGCATCCGCCTTGCTGATTTTGCATCTCGTGCCCGGCACTTGCCCATACAGCGTGGTCTTACCTGTGGTCTTCGTCTTCTTTGCTATCTGGCAAATCTATAGATTGGCCTTCCGGGCGGCCGATGAACACGAAATAGACTGCCGCCACTTCTACAGTATCGCTGCCGGCGGTCTGCTTGCCGCTTGTTTCGGACACCGTATCCTCACTGCCTGGATCTCCTCCGGGTGGGCGGCAGAAGCGGTTATTCTACTGCTCGCCGGCGTGCTTTTGCGCGACCGCGTTTTGCGCATGACGTCGCTGGCCGTCAGTCTTTCGCTCGTTTTTCGTTTGATGCTCGCGCCGCTGCAACTGGAGCAGGTTTTGCCCGCCGTTGTTGCCCTTTATGCCGGCTGGGGCTTCTACCGACCTAATGAATTTTTTGGCCTCGATGGCTGGGAACGCGCCTTCCGCCATATCTACAGCATTGCCGGCGGCTTGCTCCTCTCCCTGGGCCTTGCGGTCGAGATGCACAATACCTGGGTATCCTGTGCCTGGGCCGTGCAAGGTGTAATTACCCTGCTGGTAGGTTTCATCTACCGCGAAAAAGTATTGCGCATGCACGGTCTCTGCCTTTTCGGCGCGCTCACCGTCCGTCTATTCTTCATCGACCTGGCCGCTGCACCGACTGTTTATCGCATCTTCGCCTTCATCGTCACCGGCTGCATACTGCTGCTCTCGGCCTATGGTTACAACTGGTTTGCCAGACGTTTCAACGGCGAAGAAGGGCTGAGTATCGCTCCCGCTGAAGGACCGGAAATGCAAGAAGGTTGCGCTTGATCGTGTCGACTAGCGCGCGCGTCTCTGGAAAAAATCCCACATCAATTCGCTGGCGTCGATGTCCTGACTGGTGGCACCGCAGAGCTCGGCAAGCGATTTTACTTGCAGAGCGCCTGGCCAGGTGTGACCGCCTCCTTCGATGACGTAGAGGACGACATCGCCTGCGCCATAGGTTTCGCGTTTGACTTTCGTGCCGTCGCGGGGGTTGCTATCGGGCATCTGTACCGAATTTGGACTGCTCGAGCAGTTGTTGTGCGCGGTCCAGAAGCCGATCATTTCCGGCACTGGCAGCAGACCTCCGACCCGGGCGGCTGAACTATCGATACTGCCTATGCCGCTCAAGCCGAGTGCTTCGCCCAGATTGCCCAGCCCTTTTGTGCGGCCATCTCCCCAGGGAAGGAGCGGATCCTCGCTGCCGAGGAAAAATACGATCGGCATCGGTCGACTACTGTTCATCAAGGTTGGCGTCGACGAGGTCATTGACGCAGCAACGACAGCTACCGCCGCAATTTTATCGGCGAGGGAGCAGGCCAGGCGCTGGACGAAAAAGCCGCCGTTAGATATGCCGCAGGCATAGACCCGCTTTGGATCGATGTTGGCCAGGCGTGGTAGTTTTTGCAGCATATTCTGGACATAGCCGATGTCATCGCTAGTGCTACTGCCGGCGGTGCCGTCATTCCAGCGATTGTTTAGTCCTTCGCCGTAGACGACGATGAAACCTTTGCGCTCGGCAAGACCGTTCAATCCGGACATGGCCATCATCGCCAGGGAGTTCATCTGTAAGCCGTGAAAGGCGAGGACGACCGGTGTCGGCTTGCTGCGGTCGTAGGAGGCGGGAATGTGCACCCTGTAGCTTCTGGGAACGTCGTCTACCGAGATGCTGTCAACGAAGTCGTAGGCTTTGCCGCTGGCGGCTGCAGCAGTGGCTGCTGCCTTGACCGGCGTCCTGCCGACTGTCGACAGGCTCGTCTGCGTCTGGACCTGATTAGGCTGCTGCCTGTATGTGGCTGGCTCGCTAGTCGTATGCAGTTGCATGCCGCCGCTGCGAGCCGGAGCGGCCGTTTGTCCAGGTTGACCATAATAAGTGCGGCCGTAGCCAGGCTGGGCGCTCTGTGCCGGCACGACACGCGCCTGCCTCGATCCGGGCACGAAGACATATTGGCTGCCGCTAGTACCCTGGGACTGGGCCAGGAGCGAAGCCTGGGGCTTAGCCTGAGCCTGTAATTGCACTGAAACCTGCGCCCGGGCTGCCAATCCCGAGCCGCAAAAAGCGAGCGCCATCAGGCCAGGGCCTGCAGCGGCCGATAAAGAGGGCCAATTGTTTTTAGATCTGGTCATTTGAGAAGCCCTGGCAGATCCGGGCGGTTGATTTCTTAGTTTTGCATGAGAGGGGGCAGACTGGGAATATCTATTGTCAGCGATCAGGATCTCTATTATTAATAGGAGCAATTTATGTCCGGTTTGTCGAAGTCCGGTTTATTGAAAGCAGAAAGCCTTGCCCTGGTGGCTCTTTCCCTCAGTCTTGCCTTGCTGCCGGGCCGCGCCTCAGCCCAGAGCAGCTCGCACCTGCCTCCACCGCCTCTGCCCAGCGCTTCCGGCCAACCGGTCGGTAATGCCTCGGCCGCCCTCGTGCCGATTGGCGGTGTCTCCGGTGGCGGTCCCGCTCCCGGTTCTGCCTCGAGCGCATCCAGCCACTCGTCCGCAAGCTTTTCCAGTCCTTCGGGCGCTTCTTCCATGCCTGGGCCTGGTCCTGGTATGCCCGGCCCTGCCGATATCGCTCCGCCAGCGAGCATGATCAACACGGCTGACCTGGTGGTCGTTCCCGGCCCCGGTGAAGATAAGCGCAAGGCCCTGCTCGGCCGCATCATGGAAGCCAAAAGTCGCGGTATCGGAACCAGCACCTATATGATGGCTTTTGACGCCCTTGAGCAGTCGGTCAAATCCGGAGTCGCTAACGAAGCTGTTTTCAAACGTGTCGATTCCCTCAACAGCAGCCTCGACGATCAGTTCAAACGCAGTGCCATTCTTAAAACTCAGCGTGCGGCCCCACCAGTAGCCGCTTCCGATCCGACGACGCCGCTTGGTGCGGCCGGACTGTCGGCAGGCTCGGCCGGTAATACCGACACTGCCGCGCTCATTCAGAAATTGCAGGCCAAATACGGTAATCAGATCCCGGATAATCTCAAAGACAAAATCCCCGCCGGTATGGGCAATAACCCGGCCGAGCTTTTGAAAAATCCGCAATTGCAAGATTTGCTCAAAGGCATGAAAAACAAATAGCTCATGCCTCACGAAGACACCAGCGCTAATGATCTTCAGGCGATTGCCGCCGCCGGCGCCGTCAGTCATCCGGCCGGCGTAAACGGCCATGAAACGCTCGCCGCCCATGGTCGGTTGCTTGCCGATGCCACTCCGCCAGCGAAAAGTTATCTGGACAAGGCCGTCGGCCTGGTTATTTCAAATGACACGGTCGAGCGCCATGTAGTTGAAGCAGCCAAAGCCGGGGCCGTCTTTTTTGGCGGTCGCGTCGGCCTGGCTACTACTGTCGCTCTCTACGGTCTCGACCAGATCAAGGTCGGCGACACTTTCACTCAAGCGGCCACCGATCTCGGACTGGGAGCGATTAAGGGCACGGCCATGCGTGCCGTCAATACATTTGCCGCCGCCCGCGACTTTGGTATAGCCGGTCAGGCTGTCGCTCTTGGCGTCGGGTCGCGAGTGCTCGACAGAGGCCTCGATCGTCACTCCTGGACGGATGAGCGCACGAAGAGCTTTTCGCTCGATGCCGGGGCGTTGAGTTTAGCTCGTACCGCCCTCGACAGGCAGGCTCTGGTAGCCGATGTCGCTTCCTTTGCCGTCGGTGGAGCAATGGCTCATGGCGTCAATAGATTTACCGAAAGATCCCTGGCCAGCAGCCCGTTTTGGAAGACAGCCATGACCGGCGGAGTCTTTGGTGTGGCTACCGGCGCGACTGGCGAAATCAAGCGCGAACGTGATAGCGGCGAGCAGTTTTCGCTGGCTAAGGTCCTTGCGGCAGGCGGTACGCAAGGGATCTACAGTGCCTTTGCCATGGCCCCAGCGGGGATGCAGGCTTCGCGCAATCTACGTCTTGGCTTCCTCGATTCGCACGGCATCACCACAGTCGGCGAGAAAGGCTCCTACCGCTACACGATGCGCTTCGACGGCGGCGTGCACGAAATGGCCACCAGTGCTCCGACTAATAAAGGGCTGCGCACGGCGGGTATAGAATTGACCAAAATGGTTGAGCAGCGCAAGCTCGATCTGGCCAGTAGTTTCGGCGTTTCTATCGCCAGAGGCGGCGAACCTATCCAGTACTCGCACGGCAACGATAGACCTGACGAGCATTTCATCGCCCGTGAGCCGCGGCTGCCCGAGCTCGCCGTGCTCGATCGCTCCTTGAGCAAATCCCTGCCTGGCCATCTCATGCCTGACGGCAAAACCGCAGCCAAGTTTAATTTCATCGCTGACCGTGACGTTGAACGCGCCAGTTTTGGCGGCCTATTCGAATTTCAGGGCGGGACGCCTAATATTTTTCTCCATAATGAATTGCTCCAAAATAAGCCGATGACCAATCGCGACCCCGATTGGATGAAGCGTGAGGACGGGACTCGGCGCAACAGTATGGAAACGATCGTGACGCATGAGATTGCTCACAATGGCGATCACAAAGTCAGAAGCGCTGATAAAAACTTTGAGGCGAATGTACGTGAAAAACTAGGCTGGGTGCGCTACCGTCCCGGCGATTTTTACGAGGCCGGCACTCATCTTTTGCAAGGCAAAGAAGGCGGTTTATATAGCTACAGCCCAGCGCGCGCCCAGTGGACATTGACAGATGCGAACGGTGAAGCCATCGATCGCAGTGGTGCTCCCGCTCGTCCCGGTGAGGAAATCCGCTATACAAATGATGAAATGAGGAATCGGGCGCTGGTCCGGCCGATTTCTAACTATTTCGATCGCCCAACTGAAATGATCATGGAAGGAGTCGCCCATTACCGCACCGGCGGCGATACCAGGGCCGCCCTGCTGCGCACCAGTCCGGTTTTATACGAGCAGGTAAAAAGGCAGGATGAGCAGGAAATAGCCATGCATTATGGACGCGATGCCGCCGGTCGCTCGGCCATGTTGCGCATGCCTGATGGCCTGCTCAGTCCGCGCAGCGCTGAAAGCGAAGCGGCCGTTGCCAAATACGAAAGAGAAGAGGCTGCCAAGAATAAAGTCAGTCCCTAACGCAATAGCAGCGATTCGATTTTGTCGTGGTTTTTGAGCTTGCGCATTTTCCACAAGACGTAAATGGCCATGGCCATATTACCCAGCAACATGATGGAGAAAAACCAGATCACGCGAGCCAGCATGGATCTTTCTTTGTAGCAGACCCAGATGAAAAAGGTCGTGAAGCCAAAGTAGGCATCGAACATCGTGGCGACAAACCAGGGATCGCCGGTGACGATCGGATTGATCTGCATGATGTTCTCGTGCAGGCTAGCGTAGCCCGTAACGGCCACCATGGTGAGGATGATCACTGTAAAAATTATGCGCAAAACTAAAATCATCGAAAAATCTCTTTCTTTTTATTGAAGGCTTTGTTATCGGGAGCGTCCCTACTTTGGCAATGACTGAAAGTTTAGTCAGAAGTTACCTATTTTTCCCCGCCGCAATATTTAGAATTATCCGGGTGTGTTCGCCGCTTCCTCCGGGAATAGTGGTCAGTAGTACCTATGGCCGGGCTGCCCTGTAGCCAGTCGGCCCAATTGGAGAGTAGATATGCCACGAGATTTGCCAGTGGGCAACGGTAACGTACTAATCAATTTTGACGATAAATATCGCATCCGAGACGTTTACTATCCGCATGTCGGACAGGAGAATCAAACAGTTGGCCGGGTCAATCATTTCGGCATCTGGGTGGACGGACAGTTTGCCTGGGTGCAGGACTGGCAGGTCGATCGCAAATATTTCAAGGAGGCGCTGGTCACCGACGTCACTTTGAAGCATGACAAATTAAAACTCGAGATCAGAGTCCACGACATGGTCGATTATCAAAACGACTTTTTAGTGCGCGAATTTCACGTCAAAGATTTGAGCGGTCAAAACCGCAATGTGCGCCTTTTCTTCCACCAGGATTTCAGTATCGCCGAACATGACGTCGGCGACACCGCCTTTTACGATCCGCGCACGGGAGCGGTGATCCACTACAAAAAAAATCGCTGGTTCTTGATCAGCGCCCGCGGCAACGAAAACGACAAGCTTGGTGTCGATCAGTGGGCGATTGGCAAGAAAAATATCGACGGCATGGAGGGCACTTTTCGTGACGCCGAAGACGGCACCCTCGGCTGCAATGCCATCGCCCAGGGTTCGGTCGACTCGACGGTTTCAATCAATGTCACAGTGCCGGCGCGCGGTGAAGGCATCGCTCATTACTGGATGTGCTTTGGTCGCAACTATGAAGCCGTCGCTGCCCTCGACGCCAATATCCGCAGTGAAGACGTCTCGCACATCGTGCCGCGCAACCAGAATTACTGGCGTCTCTGGGTCAATCCCGAACACACTGATTTCCTTGGCTTGCCGACAAAAGTAGTCGAGCTCTACAAGCGCAGCTTGCTCGTCATCCGTACCCAGGTAGACAACGGTGGTGCGATCATCGCCGCCAACGATCATGACATCACCCAATTTGCCCGCGATACCTACTCTTATATGTGGCCGCGCGATGGAGCGCTTGTCGCTTACGCACTTTCCAAGGCCGGCCACCGCGACCTGACCCAGCAATTTTTCACCTTTTGCAATGAAGTAATTAAAGACCAGGGCTATCTCCTGCACAAATACAATCCGGACAAGTCGCTTGCATCAAGCTGGCATCCGTGGATTCGTGACGGTCATCTGGACCTGCCCATCCAGGAAGATGAAACGGCGCTTGTACTCTGGTCTTTGTGGCAACATTTCCGCAAATTCCGCAATATAGAATTTGTCCGCACTGTATTTGACAAATTGCTCATTAACGGCGCTGATTTCCTCGTTAAATATCGCGATCCCGAAACCAAGCTGCCGAGGCCCTCGCACGACCTCTGGGAAGAGCGTTATGGTGTCCATCTCTTTACAGTGGCCAGCGTTATCGCCGGTCTCCACGCCGCCGCCAATTTTTGCCAGGCCCTCGGTGAGGTACAGCGCGCCAAGACCTATCAAGATGCGGCTGACGAAGTGCGCGACGGCATGCTCAAATATATGTGGAGCGATGAGCACAAGCGTTTCTGCCGCATGGCGACACGCACCGCCGATGGTTACACCCTCGACATGAATATCGATGCCGCCATGTACGCTTGTTTCGCCTTTGGTGGCCTTTCTCCCCATGATGAAAAAGTGGTGGCGACGATGAAGGCGATTAAGGATCGCCTCTGGATCAAGACCGATGTCGGCGGCTGCGCCCGTTACGAAAACGACTACTATCACCAAATTTCGCAGGATGTCGAGGCTGTGCCCGGCAATCCCTGGTTTATTTGCACGATGTGGTTGGCCCAGTATCAGATCGCCGCGGCCCGCAGTCAGGACAATCTGCGCGAAGCGGTCGACATCCTCGAATGGGTGGCCGACCATGCACTGCCTTCTGGCGTGCTGGCCGAGCAGGTACATCCGTACAACAATTCACCGCTATCCGTATCGCCACTGACATGGAGCCATGCTACTTTCGTCACCTGCGTGCAGGAATATCTCGACCGTCGTCGCCAACTGATGACCGAGAGCGTCTTCGCGCACACGATCGTGCCGGTCTAGCAAAAGCCAAAAGCCCCGGCTTAAATATCTGTTGCCTTTGCATTGTCAGGGGTCGTCGCCGTTTACACTTGTCTCGATGCAAGTGACTTTTTAAACGGCGGCGACTTTTACCATGGCAATTACCGGCGAAGCCAAACGAGCGCTCACTCTGCGCCTGGCCAAAGCAATCGGCCATCTGGTCGCGGTGCAGCGCATGGTCGAGGAAGAAAAGTACTGCATGGACGTCCTCAACCAGCTCAAAGCCGTGCAATCGGCGCTCGATCGGACCGCTCAGGTGATGCTCAAGCAGCACCTCGATACTTGTGTCGTTGAGGCAGTCAAGGCCAATGATTCGGCGCGGGTTATGGATGAGCTCTGGCAATTGCTGCGCAAAGGTACAGAGGGCGGCGAGGGATTTGATGGCATAGATGCCACCGATGCACAGGATCTTGATGCCGGCCTCGGTGATGCAGCCGCCCCTGGCGATCTTGGCACAGCCGGCACTCAGACCATCGCTGTCGAAAAGCGTTGTTGTCCGCCGACAAATTGATTTACCGAGCCTTGTTGTGGTGCGTAGAGCCCCTTGTCGGCGGTCTTTTGGCATGCCAAACATCTCCGTATCCCCGGCTAGGGGTTATGCGCGTTCGCTAGAACTTGGCTTGCATCGGCGCGGAAGATTTGGCAATGCTAACCTGAAAAGCATTGTCTCGCCGCGATTTGCGGTGGCTTTCCGAAGTGTAGATTGGTTAAAAGTAGCTGTTCCCTTTTATTTTTTCTCCAAGAGTTTTTCTCCAGTCATCCAATAGCCGCCATTTATTCGACGAAACCATCCTTCTCGCCTGCGAGTTGATTGGCTTCGTCGGAACTTTGCGACCGTGATCAGCCAAGGACAATGCCATGACTAGCAATGCAACCCCATCCCCCGCTTCCCCTTCCGGCTCTCCCGTCGCCGTGGACGCCGCTCCTGCCAAGAAGTTTGCCTGTCCGATCTGCGAAGCGCGCTCTTACCTCGCCGATGCGATCTCGCTCGAAGTAAAGGCGGCCGCGCAAATTTACCATCTCGCCAACCACTGGCGCACCGCTCACGAAACCCGCGAGTTGAGCAACTTCCAGGCCGAGGACCGCACCGCCGCGAGTATCGCTCAATATGAGGCCGATACTGCCAGGGAAGCCCACTGGTACGCCGAGTACGAGCAAGCGATCGTCGCCCACGCCGCTGCCCGGCTTGTCTCCGCCGAATGGCGCGAAAAGTACCACACTCGTTTGAACGCTTATACGGCGACTCGCAAGGCCAAAGACTGCGCCTGCTGAAGCAGCGCTGTCTTTTCAATTCAAGTCACTGGCGGTTTCGCTACTGCCTTTCCTTTTCCCTGCCTCAATTTCTAGAAAGTAGGACACAGCTATGGAAAACATGGACCACATGAATCACACGGATCATATGAACCACATGGCCCCGATGGACCATATGATGCATCACTCCACCGCCACCGCTGGTGGTATCGACTATCTTTTCTGCCTCGGTCTTTTCTTCTTCGCCGGCGCTCTCTTCTATCTCTTTCGCCTGGCTGCGCCGCGCTATCTGCGCCAGGTGAACGGCTACTGGGACCCGGAAAACGAATTCTGGCATGGTGCCTGCCTGCTTGGCATGACGACCATGCTGGCGCCGTCCGTCGTTTCGCTCTTCACTGCCACGCTCTGGATCTACGTGCTGCCCGTCGGTGTAGCCTGGTATCTCCTGCGTGCCTTCACCTACGGCAAAAAGCTGCCCTTCAACAAGCAGTGGTACGACCTGGCGCATGCAGCCATGCTCTTTGGTATGTGGTGGATGTTTGCGGCGCCGGTTTCGCATCCCGCTATAACGGCGATGTTTGCCGCCTACTGGACCTGGTTTGGCTCCTACTATGGCGTGCGCCTCTGGGGTGATTTCAAAAAGCCGCACTGGCTCACCTTCGGCCAGGACATCGCACACTTCACCATGGCTGTGGTAATGGTGCTGATGACCCTTTGGCCGGCCACTTTTATGCCCGGCATGCAGGGCATGGATGGCAGCGGTGATATGTCCGGCATGAACGGCATGACTGGAGTAATCTGTTCGCCGACCAACGGTAATTAATCCGGGCTCGTGTCGGTGTAAATCTCTGTGGCGGCTAACTCGAGAATGACTTCTACAGTCAATCTTCGCTGTTAGCCGCCATTTCCTTTTCCAATTTTCTACTACACTTATGCGCAGAATGATAGATCTTCGCTGTCAGTTCATGGCCTGGCTGGTCGGTGCTCCTCAGGTTTGCAAGCTACGACTTTTTCTAGCCCAGCGACTTGAGAAACTTCATCGTCTGCACGGTATCGCTGTCTTTTGGTCCGAGCTGGTCGTCACGGATGCGATAAGCGTCTTGCACAAGCGGCTTGGCCTGGTCGATTTTCTTTTCCTGCTGGTAGAGCACGCCCAGGCAAAACTTGGTCGTGGCCACGCTCAAACTATTCGGTCCAAGCGCTTTCAACTGGATATCGAGAGCGCGCTTGAGTAGCTCTTCCGATTTGACCAGGTCATGTCGGCCAAATTCGAGGGTGCCCATCAAAACAAGAGTGTCTGCAATAGCTGGGTTTTCCGGATTGAGATTTTTTTGGCGAATGGCCAGGGCTTTGCTGTAATAGTCCTGAGCCTGGGTGATTTTGCCTTGAAATTGATAGGCTTGACCGAGAGCATTGAAGATTTTTGCTTTGTCCACTTCTTCAAAAGTTTTGGATGTGACGGCGATTTTCTCCGCTTGTTGCAAGAGTATGATCGCTTGTTTGAATTGGCCCTGCTCGATAGCCAGATTGCCCATGCCGGAAAGCGTCTCGGCGACTTGCCCGTAGGCATCGCCCTTGTAAGTTTTGCTGATGCGCAGCGATTGATCAAACCAGCGCTTCGCCTGGGCATAATCCTTTTTCGAGACGTAAATATTACCGAGATAATTCATTGCCGCTGTCGCGTCCAGCGAATTTAGCTGATGGGCAGCTTCGCGGCCTTTCACTAATTCTTGAAACTGTTCGCGCGCCTTGTCGAAGTCTTCGGTCTCGAAATAGGTGCGACCGAGCCACAGTCTAGCCTCCGGTACGCCGTGGTCATAGTCGCTTGCACCACGGGATTTTTCCAGAGCGGCTGAAAATCTGTTCTGGGCTTCTGTATAGTCGCCGTGATCGTAGGCGGCATGTCCTTGCGCCATGATGTTAGCCAGGCTTGCTTTCGGATCCTGGCCGTCTTCCGTGTTTGTGGTCGCACCGCCGGCGGTGGCTTTTCCATCTCCCTTTGCTGCCGGTGTCCCCTTGCCCAGGCCAAAAGTGGCGTAGACGGCAATGGCGACAACAATCGCCCCGGCAATGGCCGAGAAGACCAGGCCCCTGGTCGTGGCTCTGGCCGGTTTGAGTTCGGAGGCGCTCGGTGCGTGCACCGGCACGATCGTCTGGTCTGCAAAATTGTTGTCCGCTGCGGCGATCAATTCTTCCGGGCTCGGCAGAGTGCGAGCGTTTGGTATTGTCGGCGGTGTGGTGATTTCGGCCGAGCTGTCGGTGCCATTGTTTCCCCCCGTGCGCAGGCCGACTTGATTTTGATCAATGCCGCCCTTGACGGCACCGCCAGCGCTCATTTGCACGCTCGGACCTGGTGCTACCAGCGAGGTGAGTGGTGTCATCGCCGTGTCGTTGATTGACCTTTCGACCAGAGCGGTCGGTAATTTGACCGTACCGGCGGGCATCGAAGAGCTGATATCGATGCCGATTTGCGCTTCCTGCATCAGTGCGTCGCGCAGATCGAGCATAGTTTGGAAGCGGTCGTCTGGATCTTTTGCCATCGCCTTGAAGACAATCGCTTCCAGATTGGCTGAGAGATTAAACTCAGGGCAGACAGAGGCAAAAGCGGCCGGTTCGCCGTTGGCGTGTTTGTTGAAGCACTCCATGGCAGTGCTGCCGGCCACGGCAGGGGTGCCTGTGAGGGTGCGATACATGACGCAGCCCATCGAGTAGATGTCTGAGCGCGCGTCCAGCTCTTTGGCCATGCATTGTTCCGGGCTCATATACATCGGGCTGCCGAAAACTTCACCGGCTTTGGTCAGATCTTCTTTTTCGCCGTCAACGGCCGAGAGTATTTTGGCCATGCCAAAATCGACGATTTGCACCCAGTCGTGCTGCCCTTCATAGTCGACGAGCATAATATTGCCGGGCTTGAGATCGCGGTGGATGACATTTTTTTGGTGAGCGTGCCCGAGGGCGCCGCAAGTCTGGATAAAGATATTGAGAGCGCGGTCGGGGTGGAGATAGCCCTCGACTTCCAGGACACCGGAGAGATTTGTGCCTTCGAGCAAGTCCATGACAAGATAGGGCAGACCCTGGGGGGTGACGCCAAAGTCGTAGACGGTCAAAATATTGGGATGGTTGAGGTGGCTGGCGGCCTGGGCTTCATGCTGGAAACGCTTGAGGGCAGTGGCATTTGAAGCATAATGAGGCAACATCAGCTTGATTGCTACCAGACGTTTCATCAGCAGGTGCTTGGCTTTGTAGACCAGACCCATACCGCCCGTACCAAGCTTTTCGAGGATTTCGTAGCGATCGGCGAGAACCGTACCGATCAAAGTGTCGGTCAAAATCGGGGTGAGCAGAGTATCGTCGTCCGGACAGATGATCATGTCAGGAGTGTATTCTTTGGCGCAGGTCAAACACACCTTCTGTGGAGAAGGCGGCTGGCTTTGTGACATCCCGGACTGGCTCAAGAAATTTCCCTCACGCCCCGCTCGCTTTACATCTTCGCGGCTGGCAATCTCACTATTTTAGTCTGATTGTAAACCGTTCTGCGCTTTCAATGGCCCGGGCCTTTAAGATTGTCAACGCACAAGCGAGTGTTGCCGGAGAAATATTTGAGTCACCATTCAGGCAAGAAAATTCGACACTGGTGTCTGTCCGCGGTGCTTTTCCTGGCGCCTGTGGCTCTGTACGCCTGTTCTTACGGGCCAGTGGAGCCTGGAAATGAGACGGCCGCTCACCGCGCTGATCCTGATTATGCCAATCACTTAAAGGGACAAACGAGTCCCTATCTGCTCGCACATTTGCACGATCCTGTCGACTGGCACCCCTGGGGAGATGATGCATTTGCCCTGGCCCGCCGTTTGAACAAGCCGGTTTTTATCTCGAGTGGTTTCGCCGCCTGCCACTGGTGTCATGTCATGCAGCGCGAGTCCTTCCTGGACCAGCAGACGGCCCGTTACTTGAACGATCATTTTGTTGCCGTCTTGATCGATCGGGAGGAAAGGCCAGATCTGGATCGCGTTTACACGCGTGCCCTCGAGCAAATCGGCGGTCATCCTGGTTGGCCGCTGACGATTATAGTCACGCCGGATCGTTTGCCTTTCGTCGCTGGTACTTATTATCCGCCGCGAGCAAAGGGCGGTCAACCTGCTTTCCTCGACGTTTTGAAAGCGGCTAACGAGATGTGGATCGGTCACAGAGAGCAAGTCGATGGCGTCGGCAGGCAAATATTTAAGGCATTACAGCGTCAGGCCTCGCGTCCGGAATTTGCACCCAAAGAGCCTACAGCTGCCGCTCTCGAACAGGCTGGTGCCTCTATCTTGAACCGCATCGATCCGGACTTTGGCGGACTGGCTGGCGAGCGCAAGTTTCCGAACACTTCTCTCTTGCGATTTTGTCAGCTGCTCTCTCAGCGCAATGGCGACGGAGGCAAATACAAGGACTTTGTTGAGAATACGCTCAGTCACATGGACCGTGGTGGTGTACAAGATCAATTGCGCGGTGGGTTTTTCCGCTATGCGGTCGATCCGCAGTGGCGTGTGCCGCACTTTGAAAAAATGCTTGGGGGCAATGCCCTGATTGCTTCCTGTTATCTGCGCCAATTTAACGATACGCGCAATCCGCGCTGGAAAGCAGTTGGATTGCAAACCATCGACTTTTGTTTGCGCGAGCTGGCTGCGGTCGATCATACTTTTTATGCCGGTATGGACGCTGACAGCGGCCCTGACGGTGCTCTTGCCGAAGGCGCGTATTACACCTTCAGTCGTGATGAAGTTTTTGCCGTCCTCGGTGAAGCCGACGGTAATTGGTTCTGTTCTGAATATGGTATTACAGGCGATGGCGCCGATCGGAGCCTGAAGACCAGCCGACGTGACAGAGGAGTCAGGCGTGAAAAGACACCCTTTCTTGTAAACGGTCGCAGTGTCCCGGCTCGCATGTCTCCGCTCGAGACCGGTGCAAGTGCCGATCGCTTAAATATGCTGCGCCAAAAGCTAGCATCGTCATCACTTATGCAGAAGCGGATAAGGCCGCAGGTCGATAAAAAAATTGTCGTCGGTTGGAATGGCTTGATGATCTCGGCACTGGTGGACGCTTACAAAGTATCGGACGACGCGAAATATTTGATCGCGGCGAAACAGTGCGCTCATTTGATGCATGATAGATTGGCTGCGGAGGCCACAAATTTGAGCGGTAATCTAAATCTCGACGACTATGCCTATTGTATTAAGGCCTTTTTGGACCTGGCCGAGATTGATCAAGACAAAAACTCGGGCTGGTCTAAGGCGGCGGTGGAAGCCAATCAATATGTCCTGGCGCACTTCGTCGCGCCCGGTCTCGGCTTTTACTTTACTCCCAATTATCGCAAGGACAGCCCGCTCCGGTTGGGATGTGCGACGGATGATGGTTTACCATCTCCCTGTGCTGTGGAGCTTGCCAATCTGCTCAGGCTCGATCACCGTGCTTTTGTGCGGCGCGTCGTGCCCATCTACGGCGAAATTGCCGTCGTTGAACCGGTCCAGTACGCCGAAATGTTGGTGACGATTAGTGAGATGCTGGTGGCCAAATAAAACGGGCATATTGGAGGCAGAGGTCTGATATCGATGCAACCCACCTTTGCTTCGGCGCTGAATAATACCGGCAAAATCATGGGCGGGAGCTACCTGAGTCAATCGGCCCTTGCGATTGCTCTCGCCTTCATCGGCGTCGGTGATGTGCATCGCTCCCGCCACCATTATCTGATCAGTGCTCTCGGCACTGGCTGCTGCTAAATATGAACAGGGTCGCTCGCAAAACATGGATCAAGAAGCGGCGGAATTTTATCGCATGGCCTTGCAAATGAAAAGAGAATTGTGCGGAGAGGCGCATCCGGAGTATCAAATAACATGGAAGCATTATCAGGATTTGCTTACGGCTCTGGCCAGGCGTTCCGCTGTTAATTGAAGCTGAAAAGGTTTTGGTCGGTCATAAATCTCTGCATTTTTCACAAAGACCTTTTAAGATCAGTTCGGAATGCTGAAACTTGAAGCCGTTGCGCTGAGCAATCAGCTCGCCGAGTTCTGAAAAAATCGACTCGCATTCGAGTGTCTCGCCGCATTGAAAGCAGATCAGATGATCGTGATTGGCCCTCTGCGAAGAGCTTTCGAAGGCGGCGGCGCGCGGCGTGCGCACCGTCTGGACAAAGCCTTCGGCCTGCAGTTTATCGATGGCTCGGTAAATTGTCGATAGCGAAACTTTCAGCCCCGCGGTTTTGGCCAGTTCGAAAATTTCGGCGGTGGTCAGGTGGGTGCCCTGGGGTACGGACTCAATCAGTGTTTTGAGCTGAGCCGGTACGCCGGTCGGCGGCAAGTCGCCTTCCTTTTGAAAGCGCGCCAGAAGGCGATAAACCGATCGCTCCGAAATTTTTAGGCCCTGTCGCAGGGCCAGATTGTAGAGTTCACGAGGGGCGATATTTTTGCCTTGAGGATTTGTATTGATCAAATCCCTGATACTCAGTCGTATGTTGGTGTTTTTTTTCATGGTCATTTTCTGGCGGTAATTAGCCTGAGCAGTTGCAGCGGTTTGCCAGGCAATTGACATGGTCTTGCAGGCTCTTATGCCTGCCGATTAGATAGGCCAGGCGAAGCAGAGCGTCTTTGTGATGCATGCTGATCTGACCATTATCCCAGCGCACGATCATGTCGTCCGCCTTGTCGTGGAAGGCTACCGTTCCCCCGGTATTGGCCGGACAAAGTGGCAGACCGCTTACCTGGTCAATAAGCGCGCGTTTGCACCAGACTCGGCGTCCGCGCAGGTTGGAGCCTTGAGTCGATGGTATGGCGTCGCAAGTGTTGCTCTTGTTCCCGGTCCGGTGGGGATTGTCTATGACAAAGCTGGTGTGCAACCACAGGTGGTGTTGCTCCGGCTGTAGAACATCCATCGCTTTACCCCTGGCAAAATGCAAATGATTCTCATTAGATTTCTGGCTATTCATTTATATAAGTAACCGCCGTCCTTATTTGTCGTTTTGGCCAATCGTCTGACTTGCCTGGCTGTGACGTCTTGATGGTTGCCGCTTCGCTCTGTGTATCGGGCTTCGCGGCTTTTCGGTCAGCTTTGCTAGCCATTCTCAATTAATCTGCCTTAAAATCATAGTACAGATGCGAATAGGTTCAAGGCTTTGCATAGACAAATTAAGAATGGGCCTTTTTTGTCATACTTTTGCAGGATTCACGCTGGCCTGGATTCCTGGATTTATTGTCCGGTTTTCGCAAAATGTGGCAGGATTCGGTAAAGTCTATGTTTGCGTCCTGGCGTCTCCATCGAGGCTGGTTGCCAGGGTGAAATAGCTCCGCTAATACGATCGAGAAGATTTGACATGTTTTCTCAATAAGAAATTTTCTGGTCGGTGCTTTCGTCTGGTCATAGTGAACAGATGACTTGCCGATTATTTCTGCGGTTGCCACTTCCGGGTCGGTTGAGCAAGCTGGCGCAGGTTGCCCTCAACACTTGTTGAATCAGGGACTTCTGCCCGGTTATCGTTCTGTCATACCTCTTTCACATTACACATCGGAAACCCCCAGACCTTTATCACTCCAACGCCCAGTTTCAACTTATTCACTGAAGCGCTGAGATTTTGTCTGAAAGAAATGGTTTTGGTATTCGTTTTCATGTTGGGTGGCGGCTGTTTTTTAGTCGCACCGATTTGATGTGGACTTAACGCGAGGGGCAAAGGAGTTTGATTATGCGCATAGCATTTCTCGGCAAAGGCGGATCTGGAAAGACCACCACCTCTGCAAGTTTTATCAGGCATGCAGCCAGGACACGCTCCTCCGTGCTTGCTCTCGATGCCGATGTCAACGCTCATCTGGCCGGCGCTCTGGCTCTCGAAGGGGAGATACATCAGCTGGGGCAGCTTTACGACGAGCTGACTGCCTATCTCAAGGGAATGCGGACCGATCTTGGCGAAAAGCCGATGATCATGACCACACCTCCCTCACTCCAGTCAAATTTTGTGCGGCCGCGCGCTGATGATCCGTTTGTTCGCAAGTATGCGCTGAGCCAGGGCAATATCAATCTGCTCACGGTCGGCAAGTACGAACAGGCCGATGTCGGCTCCTCCTGCTACCACGGCAAACTCTCTGGTGCGATCAGCGTACTCCATCACTTGCTGGACTGTCCGGAAGAGATTGTCGTTGCCGACAATACCGCCGGTACCGATGCAGTCGCTACCTCTCTCTGGTTCGCCTATGATATGCGTGTCGTGGTCGTTGAGCCTAGCAAGAAGTCCGTCCAGGTTTACAAGGATTTCATCGGTCTGCTGCCGGCCCTGGCAGCGACGACCTATGTTGTCGGCAACAAGGTCGAAGGACCTGAAGACGAGGCCTTTCTCAACGCTCAGATTGGCAGTGATCGGATGCTCGGTTTTATCCCACTTTCGCGGCATCTGAAGCGCTTTGAGCAAGGCGATCTTGAGGCACTGACGAAGTTTCAAGAGGAACAGTCGGCGGTCTTCGATCGCATACTCTCCGTCCTCGATAGTCAAAAGCGCGATTGGAGTGTCTATCTCGAGCGTTTGCGAGAGACGCACGCCAGGCTCTGCCACGACTGGTACGACGCGTACTACGGGCTAAAACTGGATGAGGGTCTCGACATGACATTCACCTATCAGGCCGTTCTCGAGCCTGCGGCTCTCATTTCTTCGCATCCTGTTCCAGTTGCCGGAGAAAACTCCGAATGAGTAAAAAAACCAAAATATATGTATGTACCGAGGGCAAGAAGTGCCCTAAGAAAGGCAGCAAGGCTGTCGCCGCTGCCCTTCACACCGCCGTCGCAGCACTGAGCGCCGATGATCAAGAGCGCATCGCCGTCAAGGAGTGCAAATGTCTGGACCTCTGCAAAAAAGGTCCATCCATCGTTGTCGCACCTGAAAAAGTCAGGTATGGCCGCGTCACTGCCGGCGATGCCGTCGCGATCGTCAATGCTCATCTGAACGGAGGGGAGCCGTTGACGCGGCTTCAAAAGAAACGATTCTCTAACGAAAGATAGAACTCCGATGTTCAAGAAAATCAAGACGCCGCACCGGCAGCCACTCTGGCATCTAGCCAGGATGTTCGGACTGTTTGTGCTGGCGGCGGCGCTGACTGTCTCTCTCCAGCTTGGCGCAGAATCGATCGTACCGGCTAGTGCAACACGTGCCGTTATTGCCGCCTCTCGTATCGAAGCTTCGCTGACTGCCGGGGCAATCAGTTTGTTGCTCGGCATCCTCGTCACGGCGAGTGTGCGCCGTGCCTTCAATCTGGTGCAGACCGGTCGCTGGATCCAGTACGCAGGTTTCTGGTTTTCGAGCTGGATCGGCCTTGTTTTAGCCAGCCACTGGTTCGGTGCGTATGAGCTGACTGTGCCCGCGCTGGCCGGCTTTAGCTTTTTTGCCCTGGCCTTCGGCTTTGCCACCGCCCTCGGTGTCGTGCCCTGGAACGGTCGCACCTGGCTGCCGATGAAAAAGGCGGTCAAAAAGCCCGACTCAAAGTAGTCGGTTTCATCGGTCGACCGCACCGGTCGACCACTTGATCAACAATAATTATGAGGAGCCCTCTGATGAGTGCAACCAAGTATCTCTTACTGAAAGACATTGGTCTTTCGGTGAAGTCCGAATTTTTAGACTTGTTCGGTCGCAAGACCGCTCGTCGTGTCGTTTTGGGCAAACTGCTCGAGCTTCGTGCTCAGCGTTATGCCGCCGGTCATCCGCAGATCGCCGCCGTTAAAGAAGCTCTGGCGCTCAGCTATTTGACCTGGACTATGGCGGAGCTCGAGCAGGCCGATGCCCTCGCTCTTGATGCGATCGCCAGCCTCAAGGCGGTAAACGTTAAAGGGCGCTACGAGTTTCGCATCGCCAATATGCTTCAACTGCGCTCGCGTGTCGCGCAGCGATTCTACCGTCCCCGCGTCGCCCTTGAGCTCGCCGAGGACGCGTTGGCCTCGTACAACCGCAGCCGGATGATTTCCTGGCAGCGGGCGCGTCTCATGGAATCGCTGATCCAGCTTCATCGCGTGGTCGGCGACCCCGAGCGCGCCCGGCGCCTCGTGTCCGAGCTTCAGGTGCTACGTACGGTGTTGAACTCTCGTTCTGCGCGGCATCGTTACCTGTAGGATTGGCGTTTCGTCTCTGTACTCCGATCAAGTAAGCAATCAGTCGAGGGCTCGGGCAAATTGGCTCGGGCTCTCGATTTTATTGAAAAACGGTTTGTGTACTAAATCGAGTAATAGGCGTCTTGACAGTTTCTGATTTGACTGACCATTGATCGCATGTGTTTTCATTCGATAGAGCGAGGAGAAGGCCATTATTGGCTAATCGAACTCTGAAAATGTATCGAACAAAGGCAAAAAGTGGCCGGAAAAACGAGCTAAATTATCGAATAGGGGTTAAAAACGGGTCTCCAGGGGACGGTTTTTATCGAATAAGGGAGAAGGCCGGTTTCAGGTCCTGGGCCCTCCTCCTGATACGCAAGCCCGGGGTCAGCTTTCGCTCGTCCCAGGCTGACTATATCTGATGCAGAAACCGCATAAATTTGTGTCATCGGCTAAGGCTGGATTGACTGTAAAAAGCAAAAATGCCGCCAGGTTTAGGGCGCTAAAATAATTCATCCGGCAGTCTTTCATCAAAGTGGTCTCAAAAAGAAAAACGATAGAGCTCGGATCTGTCTATAACGGTGAAATCCATGAGATTACTGGTTTCTACATTAAGCAGATAATGGAGTTAAAGAAATGGGGTAGCCTTTCTAGAGTGCGGTCTTACGCAGCTCAAGGCTCTAATTGAAGAGGATTTTTACAGGTCAACAGGAAAATGCTCGCGTACGAAACGGGCAACAAATTGGGGCGTGCTGTCCGGTATTTTGTAAAAGAAGATTAGTCGATTAGTCAGTTTGCCGAATGTGTTGCCGTGAATGGAAGAAAAAAACGAACTTCGTCTCTTCGCTTCAATGTCTTGCGGGCTTAAGCCGCCACTGGCGCTGTCGGTTATCGCAGTGTCCTGTAGTCTACTTCTCAATTTCCTTTCAAAAAGTGGTCTCATTGATTCAAGAGAGATAATCCGCCCCCGGTCGAGATCCTGGGTACGAATATACGCTTTTTCATTCATGGCAAGGTTGCCAATGATCACCGGATTATCAGCACCGCTGATGTCGCGCACGCGGTTAACGTCTTGCATGACCTGGGCACCGCTGTATGCGGCATCGTCGAGAAGGACAAGCGTTTTACCCTGCACTTGTTCTTTGGGCATCGCTCTGAGCTCCTGTTGCGTCACAAATTGCGCATCATGGAGTCCATTCACTTCCTGGTAAAGATGATTGATCAAACCCTGACTTTTATCTCGATCTACCACAACATAAAGCGCGTTTGATCCAGACGCCTCGTCAACGAAGTGATGCAGGGTTTTGAAACCATCAAGCATTTGCGGCAAATCGTAATAATGCAATTTGTCTGCAAACAACTCCGCCACGGCCGTTCGATCGTCGCCAAAGGGAAATTGTCTCTCAAGATCTGCCTTGATGTTCTCGGCCAATGTTTTTTTGACCGCACTCAGTGGCGGCAAATTCTCTTGTAGTAATTTTGCATCGAGTGTGTGCGCTAATGTCTGCGCAGGTTCTTTGATTACTGCGGCGGCGGCTTCTGCAACCGTGATACCTTCCTCTTTCTGCTTTGTTTTGACAGCCTCTATTAGTGAAGCGAGTTTCTCGTTTGCTGTCCCTCTAGCCAAATCGACAGCATTAATGCCACGGGCGAAAGAATTGTCGAAAATAGCCATGGGCACACCAGAAGCTCTCAGCCCCTTCAATGCCTGCAATTCTGATGTTGATATTGCGCTTGTGTCCCCAAAAAGGATAGTTGCTCCACGCATTTTTGCACTATCGAGAGACTCAAGAATCGGCGTCGTGCCGCGCATGCCCGGTGTCATTTTGCCAGCAAGATATGAAAATGAAACAGCTGAGCGGTCATCGGCTGGATGCATTTTAAGTGCATGCGTAAACTTAGACGAAGTGTTAATCTCCCACCACTGCTTTGCTTCGTTTCCCAAGCTGCGCAAATTACCCATCAGGTCATGCCCGCGAATGGATGAAGCGCTGGCATCCATAATCGCTTGAGCCACGGGTCTGTCGGCAAGTGGCACTTGCTCGATGAGTTTATCAACCGTGGCGTCGGTTCTTGCACCAGCAAAGGTATCAGTTATTTTTTGCACATGGGCATCGAAAGCTTCATGTGCCTGAAACGCCTTTGCTTCATCAGCTTGCTCGAAGATGCGCACGCGCGAAGTGGGCGCCTGCAATAGCACACGCTCGCTGTTTGCACCAAACAAACCGGAGCTGCTTATGAAGGCGTTGCCTTCGTCGAAGGAAAGCATAGAATCAACTGACGCTCCAGAACCAGCACCATCATTGAATAAATGCTTTCCGCCCCATTCCATCTTCGCAAAGCTCTTGTGATCCGTTGTCACTTTCGTTGCATTATGGTATTGCTCAGGATAGGAGCCAGGCCTAATTCCAGCCGGATTTTCATATACCATCAGACCATTTTCGTATTGGGTCGCCGATGTCACCCGGGCGCCTCTCATCTCATTATTGTTGAGTGGCGTCGGCTCTGGAAAAACCGTCCGATTTTTGATCGATACTCCATCGAGATTACTGAGATTGTGAGCTTTTTCGAAGGTGTCCACAAGCGTTGTTTGCTTCTCAGTTAACATGGCCCCGACCGGGGAATCGCCAGATCGAATATGCGCTATCAGATCTTTTACGTGCGCAGCTGCTTTGGTAGGTGCATCAAAGGATGCCGGCGTTGACTCCGCGCCGTGTTCGGCTAAAGTTTCGCTGAACTTTCTCGAGTCGCTAACGACCGACTTTAATCCAGCTCCCAGTTCGACTTCTCTGATACCGGCTTTCAAGACACCTATTTCCTCCAAGACATGACCGGCTTTCAAGGCACTGATTGTTTCCAGAAAATGACCGGCTTTGCCAACTGCACTGCCAGCAACAGCAACTGCAATTAATGATGTCGCCCCTTCAAAGAATTGCTGAGAATAGTAGTTAGCAGTGCCAGGAGATGTTTTGCCGAGAGCAAGCGCTTGCACGGATTTGACGGCCGTCGGTTGCAGGTCGGAACCGAAAATTTTATTGACGAGGGCGCTGCCGCTTTGGGTGGCGAGGTTTAAAGTCGATATACCAAGGTTGATAGGCTCGATGGCGAGCGCATTAACCGCCGGCGCAAGTGGCGTCTCTTTAGCGGATTTGACCAGATCAAGCAAATTGTGGCCAGCCGGAACCTCAACTGGGTCAGCTTTACTCGGACTTTTGTCATGTTGTTTGGGAATTTCGCTGTCGGACATGAACCGATTGTCTTTGTAAGGGGCTTCTATCTTTATACCCATAATCTACAGTTTTGCTAAGGCAAGAAAAAAGACGACTATACTTTTGTGGGATGCAGTGGTAGCAAGGGTTTAGGCTGCGCTTTGCTTAATCCGCTCCGGATTGGTATGAGTGTTTTCATTCCTGCTGGCCCGGGAGTCTCCAGCTTCAGCAACATTGGGCGTCAGTCAAGTTTCTGTGGATGGCCTAAAGAAATTTACCAGAGAATTTCCGGCTCAATTCAGTCAGTATGCCAGGCATGAGGCAGAAGCATTACTCGATCCACAGCAAGCACCGATGATGATCGCAGCAGTCTTAGCTCATAACATTCAAGACTACAAGGGACATTATGCGATTAACGAAGGCACCTTGGCATACAGTTTTAATCCAGATGTCCCTGGAAAGAGCGGCAAAAACCGCCTACAGGCGAGACTTAAAGGAATCATCAGATTATGCAAATGTGAGTTCTAAGAACAGCCGCATGGAGATTTTGAACATGGATCAGACTTCCCAAAAATCTGAAATCGTCGCGGAAGCTGCCAAAAAGCCTGATATCCAAGCCTTTACCAACGAAGCTGAAGCAGGACAGGGATGGGCATTAAGCCATCAACTGCAGAGCCTATCATTTGAAGAGACTATTAAAACTCTCAAGCAAATTTCACTCGAAAATGAGCGGCGTCGCACGGTAAATCCTGAAAAGCGACTTGGAATCGGTCTGCTCCAAGCGCAGTGGCTTATGGACGATGACAACTCAGACATGAGCAAAATTGGCGCGAGGACCGATGCTTGTAAAGATTGGAACGGAAATAAGCACACCGATGAAGGCAAGTTCATTACATTCCGAACATGACCATAGATTTCCTTCGTACTGAAAACGTCGATCGGCTCCTGAGGTTCGAGAATAGGCAGGGCGTTTTATCCGGCGGGTGACTGTTTGCTGGAGGCTTGGGCGTTACCGGTTTGTGACCTGGCGGGCAGGGAGGAACGTCGGTTCTAGCCTGGCTAGGAGCGCCCAGCGGGAAATGCCGTTTTGCCGCCCGGGCAACCGGGTTTAATAGTCTGGCAACGGCGTTGCAAGTGGCAGTGTTGAGATTGAAAGCCTTGAGGTAACGATGAAGAGTAAGATTATGACGGCGGTTGTTGGTCTCTCGTTCGGAGCGATGATAATGTCGCAAGCAGCTCTGGCTCAAGGATTTCAATCACTCAGTCCGGAGGAAAAGCGGGCCAAGCTCGGTCAATTTTTGCGGGCGCGCAATGCGCGAGGGCCGGCTCCTGTCGTTAATGCCGACAATTACACGTTGCGTGCCGATGTCGCCTACGGACCGGCGCCGCTGGAAAAGCTGGATGTCTATACTCCCAAAAGCTCACAGGGAGCTGCACCTATATTGATGTTCGTGCATGGCGGCGGTTGGTCGAAAGGCGATAAGCGCTCTGCCGATCATGCTGAGAAAGCATCCAATTACACGGCCAACGGCATTGTTTTCGTTGGCGTCAATTACGGTCTCGCCCCACAGGTGGTCCATCCTAAACAAGTCGAGGACATCGCTGATGCTTTGTTATGGGTGAAAAAACATGCCACCGAAATTGGTGGCGACCCAAATCGTATCTATCTTATGGGACATTCGGCGGGCGCTCAGTTGGTCGATCTGCTTGGTACCAATGATCGCTTTCTCAAGTCTCTTGGTCTCAGTCTAGATGACATTAAAGGTGTGATCAGCCTTGACACAGCCAGTCTCGATCTCGGTCGCAGAGTCGGAGACGAGTCTTTCGAAACCGGCCTGGTCGGCCCGATGATCACAGCAGCGTTCGGCAGCGATCCCAAGCAATTGGCCGACGGCTCGCCGACCTTGAATATCCACGCCGGCACGCACTACCCGCCTTTTTTGATGTATTGCGGCAGTAAGCGGACCAACTGCGTCGAGCAGCATCAGACTTTCGCCGAGACTATGAAAAGAGCCGGTGGGCAGGTGATCGTGCGCCAGGTACCACTATCGCATCGTGATATCAATCGACAATCAGGGCAGGCTGATTCTGAGATTTTCCAGGCGGCGTTGAAAATGGTTAAGGGTGAGCAGCCTTAGTCGCGGTGTGATTGGAGCAGTGATCAAAGGCTAATTTCGCCAGTGTGGCCATAGCCAGAGCCCGGTCTTTTTCCGCTTTCTTCGAACCTTTGACAAAAACTGCCAGGCAAATGTGCCCGGCTTTGCCTGGTAGAGTAATGATGCCGCAGTCATTTGTCGCGGCATTGATACCGTCTGTGGTGTCCCATGTACCGGTTTTGTGCGCGACAACTGTGCCGAGGGGCAATTTGCCCTTGATGCGATCCGGGCCCGTGGCAGTCTTTTCCATGACCGCGAGCACGTGGGCTGTGGTATCGGCTTTCAGGATCTTGCCATTGTAGAGCTTGGTGAGAAGGTCAGTAATTGCTTGCGGTGTCATCGTATTTTTCGGATCGTGTTCAAACTGTCTGGCCGCCTTGCTTTTTTCCGCTTTGGGCACGGCGGCTTCCAGTTTTGTTATTTTGTCTTTGTCCCACCAGTCGGTGACTTTTTCTTTGACGCCGGCATAATCAACGATTAGCTGGCATTCTGTTTCTTTGACTTTGATGCCCGGACATCCGGCAGCGTCCATGACGGACTGCACGGCTTGCGGACCGCCCGCTTTGGCCAGGAGAATGGCATCGGCTGTGGTGTCACTCTGACAGATTGATTGTTTAAGCAGGTCGTCGTAAGTGACGTCCAGGCCCTTGGGCGGGAAATTGCGCAGCAGTGGGCTGTGCGCGACGGGAAAGACATTTTTTTTTGTCAGATGGAGCTTGTCCGTTAGTTTGTATTGACCGGCGTCGACTCGTTTGAGGAAGGCGATTGCTTCGACTAATTTGACCACACTGGCTGTGGGGAAAATTTCATCGGCTTTGTACTGCCAGGTTTCGCCTGTTTCCAGATGCACGACCGAGGCGCCCAGGATGCCGCCGCTCTCCCTTTCGATGGCGACAAATGGGACTTTAGCCGGTTCGGCATCGGAGGGGAGCGCAGGTATCAGGCTGCCGACTGCAATTGTTGTCAGAGTTGCGAGCAGGAATTTCTGCATGTAAATCATTTGTCCTTGCGTTGTGTTCAAGAAAGTATTGATTTTATCAGGTCGCTACTAAATTTCTCGCTCATCAACCGGACGGTCCGGAGCCGCATGCACGCGCTCGATCAGGTCGAGGGCATGCAGCACTCGGGTGACATGGATATGCGCATTTTCGATGAATGTCTTCACACCGCCGATTTCGGTGCCTGCTGCCGCAGTCCCGATCACAAAGACGCCAGGCACGTTTGTCTCCATTGTTTCCATATTGATTGTCGGCTGTGCGTCAATCAGAGTCACGCCGAGCTGATCGAAGAGATCGGTCTTCTGGCGGTATCCAGTCAGCAGTAGGACAAAATCGGAATCGATCGATAGAGGTTCACCCTCCTCTAAATCACGCAAACCGCGCAAATCGCGCAAACGGCGCAGGCCGCGCACCGAGGTCCTGGTGATTTCTTGTAAGTGGAAATTGGGGATGACCTGAATCTTGCCCTCTTTGGTCAAATTGTCGAGTTCCGGTGCAAGCCAGGGCTTGACCTTTTTGGGGCGAAATCCGTCCTGGCGATGGCAGAGTGTGACTTTTGCTCCAACATGGTAAAGGCGAATAGTGGCTTCGGCCGCAGAATTTCCCGAGCCGATGATCGTCACTTTGGTGCCGGCGTAACGATGAGGTTCGCCCATGTAGTGGCTGACCCATTCGGAATTTTCGCCTCGTACATTGGAGCGCTGTGGTACGTGCAAATTGCCGATCGCTAATATCACTTTATCCACTTCGAACGTTTCTATATCTGAGTATGTCTCAGGCCGGTCGGCATCTTCGAGTGGTCCGCCAACACCGTGAGAACTAGGCGCCAGTGAAACAGCGAATTTGTCACCGCTCGTTTTTTCCATGCGGATGACCCGTCGGTAGTGTTCGATCGGTAGTTTGAATTGGCGGACAACATTGCGCAGGTAGAGCAGGTAGTCTTCCCTAAAGGCTTTGCGCGTCTGGGGCTCGAACGGGATGCCGGCGATGGCGATTCTTTCGGGAGAACTGAAAATCTCGGTGCCGGGAGCGTACCATTCAATTGTAGAAGCGGTAGAACCAGCCTCGACGATGCGATAAGGCACATTGCGCTTTGATAATTCAATCGCCATTTCTATGCCGATCGGTCCGGCTCCGACAATTAAGATCACGCCCCGCTACCTCTTAAACAGGCGAGCAATTTACACTGACCATTCAGTCATAGTTTATCCATTTGCAGGTCTGACCTATCATGATTGTGACCGTTATGGACAATTTTTTTTACGGTCGAGCTGTACAAGAAACTGTACAGATAACTGTAGATCTGCTAAGCTCTTTTTATGGCCAGGAAAACATCAATATCAAGTCTAGAAATAGTGTCCGAGCTTGCCGCACAGCTGCGCTCAACCCTGAGCAAGCTAAAGCGCAGGCTTCGCGACCACGGAGGACGGGAAGACTTAACACCTTCTCAAATCTCCGTCCTCCTTAGGTTGGAAAAATACGGCCCGGGCACGGCTTCGAGTCTGGCTCGCGCCGAAGGTGTCCGACCCCAATCGATGAGCTCGATTATTGCTGCTCTGCAAAATGCCGGCCTCGTAAGCGGATCTCCTGATCCTGGCGACGGCAGGCAAACGGTGATCTCCTTAACGCCGCTATGTCGCGAGAAAATCGATACCGGACGAGCGGCGCGGCAGGACTGGCTGATTCGCTCGATTGGCGCAAAGCTATCTCCGGCTGAGCAGGAGCAGCTTATCAGTGCTCTGTCGTTGCTCGAAAGACTTGCAGACGATTAAAATAACAGGTGGTCCAAAATGGAAACTATGCCAGTCCCAGTCATTTACTACGTGTCCTATTTGTTCGGTGGTGCTTTCATTACAAATGCAATTCCGCATTTGGTCAGCGGATTGATGGGCAGGCCCTTCCAGAGTCCTTTCGCCAAGCCGCCCGGGGAGGGGCTTTCGACTTCCACTGTCAATGTGTTGTGGGGATTTTTCAATCTCGTTGTCGGCTATTTGCTTATTTGTCGCGTCGGTGTATTCGATTTGCGCGCGATTGATCAAGTGCTTGCACTTGGCCTCGGCGTGCTTCTTATGAGTCTCTTGACGGCGCGTCTGTTCGGTCGCTTTCATGGTGGCAATTCTCCGCATGCACAATCATAAATGGGTCTAAACATGGTAGATATCAGCGTTTCTATTGCCTCGGAAGGTGAGCTTGAAAGTATAGTCGAGCTTTTCCATCAGATCTATCTTCATTATTTCGCTGACGCCGCGCCAAGTAGAGATGAGATTTCCGATTATGTGAGGCGCAATCTTTTTCAAGAGCACTGCGGCGTGCAAGTTGTTCTGGCGAAAGAAAACGACACGCCGTTAGGTATCGCCACCTTTGCCATTCTCTATCCTGCGCCCGGACTGAGTGGGCAATTGTTCATGAAAGGTCTATTCACCGTGGGCGCGGCCAGAGGCAGGGGTGTCGGTCAGGCAATCATGTGCTTCCTGGCTCAATATGCGCTTCAGATGAATTGCAGTCGCTTCGATTGGACGGCTGAGACTACCAATCCGAAGGCTGTCGAATTCTACGATCGCCTGGGCATACCTCGTGTCGAGGAGAAGATCTATTATCGGTTGACGAACGAAAAGTTGAAGGCTTTTGCTGAGGGTGGAGATGAACATAACTAATCAACCTGGAATCGTCTGGCGCGACTGAGTAAGGCTGGCCACTTAAATATTGAAGTAGGCTCCACTAAAGCCTGCCTTTCATCCAGCCAGGTGAGTTTTTCCTGAGCAACATCCTGCAACACATTGGCGCTTATGAAAATAGGTTTGATATTGGCCAGGGCTAAAGAGTCTACCGCCGGGAAGTAATAGCGTACTTCCGGCGCCCATTATCGAGATTGTGGATAAAGCAAAGCTGAGCGCAGATTATATTGCCGCTCGGGCTCGGCCCGACAAGTTTGGTAGGCTCGATTGCGCTCGTGCAGGGTACGTAAAAATAAAAACTCAAAGATAAAATCTCATTCTGCGAAATCAGCTCTGTGGCATAGATTCTATAATCATAAGGCCGTCAGCAAAACTGAGTATTGCTTCATTTTAAACAACCACCAGTGGGAAGTCACCCGATGCCTAAAATCCCTGCAAAAAACCCAAAAAAGAAAGTGCCTGCCGGTTGGTCCTATCATGCGACTGACGAAAAAGATTTTGAAGTATTCGTGGATAAAGGCGAAAAGCATAGCGGCTCGCAGTGCGCCACTTTGCGCTCGATAGTCGAGCAGCCGAAACCATTCGGCAATCTTATGCAATATTTTAGCGCTGAAAAGTATGTGGGCAAACGAGTGCGCATGACCGCCTGGGTCAAGACAAATCTGGTAGAAGGTAAAAGTCAGCTCTGGGTGCGGGTTGATGGCGACTGGAAGTCAGGCGCCAAGGCCGGTTGCTTTGACAATATGGATGATCGGCCAATCAAGGCGAAAACGGACTGGAAAAAGTACGAACTGGTCGTGAATATCCCGGAGAAATCTTCGGCAATTGCTTTCGGATTGATGCTACTCGGCAAGGGCCAGGTCTGGCTCGATGACGTGAGCTTTGAGGAGGTCGGCGCTGATGTCCCGCTCACGGGCAAATATGCCGACCGCGAGAAACGCGCCCGGGAGCCGGTTAACCTTAATTTCGAAGATCTGGACTGATAGATCATAGCCGCTCACGGCTGATCAGAAATTTTTGCGCAAAGTAATTTTTTTTTGCTTGGCGGAAAACGAGGGGTAATTGTCATTGCTGCCGGAAGCGGCTGTGCGCTTGCTTGAATCTGGGGAGGAGTCAATACAAGTCGTCGCCATGCGCACCGGATTTGGTGACGACGAGCGTATGCGCCGTGCGTTTGTGAAGACCTACGGCGTTTCGCCGCAGGTCTATCGTAGCCGCTTCGGCCGTGCTTGATGCGAGTTGGGTTCGTACTGTCAGAAGGTGGGTCAATTATTGTTTTGTCCGCAGCAGCGCTTTTATTGATTCGGAATCAGTCAATTCTATTGGTAATTTGCCGTCACCATCTTTCGCATCAACGTCAGCACCGGCCTTTAAGAGACTCTGGACAAGTGAACCGTTGGACAATTTTGCGGCGATTGTAAGAGGCCGTTCGATATCGCCTGGTCGTCCGTTCGGATTAGCGCCTTTGGCTAGTAATAGCTTGCAAGTATTTTTGTGGCCGAGCGATACGGCGACTTCGAGTGGGCTCAAATAGTAGTGCTTTTCGGCAGTGTCACCGCTCGTGGTGTCATCGTCGACTGAAGCACCGGCCTCCAAAAGCATCTTGAGCAAATCGCTTCGGCCAGTCAACGCAGCCCAGTGCAGGAGTGTACGTTCGTTTTCGTCTCTGATTCGAACGGCAGCCGTATCTTTCAGGGCCAGTTTCAATTTGTCGGCAAGACCGAGCGCCACATCCGCATACAAGTCGGTCTCAAAGCTGTTTGCCCGTAATTGATCAGCGATGGCACAGTCCCTTTGCCAGAGTGCATACTTCAAAAGCAATATTCTCGTGGTTTGGTCGGATGGCCTGAGGCCGCTGTTAATCAATGTTTCGATCAGTTCTGCGCTGTGGAAGCGAATGGCGTTGAGAAAAAATGACCTGAGTACGACAGCGTTCCTGCGCTCGCTCAAATTGTTTTTTTTGTCGGCGACCAGCTTCCTCGCTTCCTCAGTTTTGCCGGCTTTCAAAAGTTGGCAAAATTGCAGGGTGAGCTGGCTGTCGTTGAAAATGAGTCGCCGCTTTATACCCGGACTGTCGGAACTGTCGGAAGTTTGAATTGCATTCTCTGCCGCTGCTGGCGACCCACCATCATAAATTGGCGCATTGTCGGGTTTGGCAGCTTCCGCGCCGTTGATTTTGAAAACCCCACCGACTGTAGCTATCAGGAAGAAAATTCTTAAAGCTCGCAAATTAGATCTTCCCTTGAGCAGCATCTCGCTTGTTCGATAAAATCGGCTTTTTAAAGCCCGATTTTTTGCCTTTGTTCGATAATTTCAGCCTTTTCCGACCCCCATTTTAGCCTTTGTTCGATACTTTTTTGAACAGAAATGTTCCCTGGATGGGCCATTCCCGAAAGTATCGAACAAAACTAACCCGGACGGAGGTTCGCCCCGAGTCCATTGGGCTTATCTTTTCGCGCTCAACAGCTGAAGAAACATCGGATGTACTTGCGAATTTTCCTTTTCAACGTGCACGACAAAATCATCCTGTATCAGCTGAATATTGGCCAGGAGCTGATCGCGCCTCTCGGAGGTTGGCACGGTCGTCGCAATTGTCTTTTGAATGCTCGTCAAAGTCTTGCCGCAGCCGTCGTGTTCTTTTTCCATTTCGGCCAGGCGTTCGACAAGATTCATTTCTGTGGGTACACTTGTACCGCCGCGCTCGAGTGCGATGCCGCTGGGAAATAGCACCATCTCTTCATCCTTGAGATGGGTTTCGACTTTATTGCGCACCTTGCCGTAGATCTGCGCCGCTTCCGTCAAAGCGTCATTGTCAGGGTTTTCAGCAGACAACGCGGCAATTTGCTCGGAAATTTTTGGCAATTCACGCTTGAGTAAGCTGTGATGAGTGGCCATAATTTCTTCAACGATTGTTTGAAAGCTCACGGCGCTAATCCTCGATTTTCGTTATTTTGCATCCGGCAATAGTTTATCCAGTGCATCGCCCAATTCTTCAAAAGGCTTTGCATTTTTTGCTTCCGGCGCATTGTCCGGCTTGCAATCTATTTCTTTGATTTTCTTGACCAGATCATATTCGCCCACTGCTTGATGCAACATCATCTCCGCCATATGGCTCTGCGGGCCGTCATCTTTGAAATTTTTGATAAAAATTGTCACCTTAGCCATGTCGCCGTCCTTTTTGATCGTAAAGCGCATGTCTTTGACGGCAACGCCCATGGGCTCAGCGCCGGCGATGACCTGGCCGTTCTTTGTCGGTTGGGCTGAAATGGCCAGTTGTTTGAGTATGGCCGGGGGCGTTTTCTGGCGAAAGGCGACGATCTTCCAGCCTTTAATTTGTGGAGCGGCGGCTACTATGTTTTTGACCAGAGGAAAAAGCGCTTCATTGCCGTTGGCGCTCACGGCAAACTCTTTTTCGCCTTCGGGAGCCGGTCCAATTTCAAATACCAGTGAGTCATCGATAGCCTTTATGTGTTGGCCGATCTCGGGAAAAATTGGTGCATCCGGACCGTTCATGGCCGACAAATCTTGCTGGTGTAGATTGAACCAGGTCCAAAACTCTTTGATGCTTTCGCCAGACTCGACTGACGTTTTTGTTGCGGGCTGTTTTGCAACTTCGCTAGCGGCGCTTTTATCCGCTGATGAAAGAACGGGTGCATTGGAGCACGCGGCCAGAGTCAGGGCAACAGTCATCACCGGTGCTATCACTTTTAGTTTATTCATGGTTTCCTCTTGATTTGGCCCATTGTTTTCCTTATGGCCAATGACCAAATATATACACCAAACCGGTGTCTATTGATTGAGTCAGAATTCACACGTCAGCGTAATTTTCTAATCCTGCTGTGCGCTTGCCAGCGCGCCGCCAAGCAGTTTGACGTTGGGCGAACGGCATGTATACCCCTTCAGGCTGGCCGAGGGTCGCAAGGGACGAAAAAGCCCATAGCGGCTCACAATACGCTTCTTTGCGCTCGATTGAAGCGGCTCTCGAGAGAACCCGAATAATAAACAATCCGGCCTTCCGAACAAAGTCCGAGATGAGCGAGAGCAATAAGAGAAGAATCGAAAGTGCTGAAGAAGCAGCCAAGGCTTTACTTAGCCATCTTAACTCCAGCAAGCACAATTCGCCGGCGTTAGATTGTTCTAGTATATTGTATAGTTGCATTTCCAAAATTTAGAAGAGAACCAGATAGGGCGCGAGTCCCGTCACCGATTCTCTTCTAAAAAGAGCGTACATAAAAGCATTCAAGAGCCTTCAAACGATTGCTCAAATCGGTCGCCAATCTTCGGCTCGCGGTAGGGGCGTGCCGGGATTGATCAGCTGATAGCAGAGTTCTCGTTGATCGTCGTCCAGCCACTGTAGCGAGGCCAGAAGGATGTGCGCGCGGTCGGCGGTTGCCAGCCAGCCCCGCTCAATCTTTTGAGTGGGCTTGCCGCAGTAGTACGCCAGGCGACCACCGCAAAACTTCTCACCAGCTGCTGTAATCAGTGCATTGCCTGAGCGCGGAATAGCCCCCGGGATTGCCACATCTTCGATTTTCTTCACCGTGGTGACCAGCACTTTAATGCGATTTTTCGCACTGTCGCGCCAGACGAGAAGCACTTTTTCGTTGACTTGTGGCCGCTCTTCCTGGCTGGCTTTCCACTGCGCGTCGCTTAGAGTTTGCCTGTATGCTTGTTCGAGCGGCGCGTTGCAGCGGCTTTGTGCCATGGCGGGAGTGATCGCAAAAGCGGTCACGTAATCATCGAGGCTGCCCTGGAAGAGTTTTTCCACTTCCGCTTTCTCTGATGCCTTTGATGGCAGTGGAGGCAGCTTCTCGACATACTTCAAACAGCCGAGATCGGGCCGTTCTTCGAGCATGTCTCTTGCCTGTGAGGCGTAGCGACCACCACCACAGATATATTGGAACAGGTTAAATAGCTGTAGTGCACCAAGAAAAATCAGCGGCCTGAGTTGGTTTGTTTCCGCCACCCGCCAGATATAGCAGGTCAAAAGGATGGCGACGAAGCCGCTAAAGATGGCCAGACAAGCGGCATTGTCGGCATGGTCTGTGAGTTCGGCGTGTCTGCCTTCGAAGTTGCGGATCGCACTGATCTCGTTCAACTTCGGCACAGGACCGCTCAAAAATTTGACGAGGCGTTTGCAGCGACGCGTGTGCTCCAGCACCGAAAGTGCCGTGACAAGTGCCGCGCCAACGCCAATGAGATAGGGATACGCCAGTGGCGTTACCTCGAGGTAGTACAGAAATCCATTCATAGGACATCCCTTGCAGGCTCCAGCCCGGAGGCTGAAACCTGCGTTTATTTTTGATAGAGATGCTCGCCTTTAACTGCCGGCGTGCTCGATCTTGATCAGCTTGGGGCCGAAACGATCGATGCGACCGGAGTCGTCGGTGGGCAGTGGACCGAGGGGGAGATTGCGTCTACCGTTGGAATT
>JAGXAB010000124.1 GCA_018971775.1 Cyanobacteria bacterium REEB67
GCAAGTCTAGCACCAGATATGCCACTGGGAAAGGCGCTGGATTTGGTGCACGAGCTACAGGCTTTTAAAGACCTGCCTGCAAGCATTCGTGACATACCGGCAGGCGACGCAGAGATTCAGCGCGATATCTTTGCTTGCTTCGGGCTTTCTCTTCAGATCGGAATTCTCCTGATTTATATTGTCCTCGTGCTCTTATTCGATGGATATCTGCAGCCTCTCACGATTATGGTATCGCTGCCACTGGCTCTGGGCGGGGCTGGCCTGGCCCTCGTTTTCACGCACCATACGCTGGGCTTTTTTGCCCTGGTAGGTATCGTCATGCTTACCGGCTTGGTCACAAAAAACTCTATCTTGCTGGTTGATTATTGCCTGGTAGTGATGCGCCAAGGCCAATCTCTCCATACCGCACTTATAAATGCCGGGAAAGCTCGAATGCGGCCTATCCTTATGACTACAGCTGCGATGGTTGCCGGCATGCTACCCGTTGCCTGGGGAATAGGAGCCGGCTCTGAGGTGCGCGCGCCGATGGGAATATGCGTGATCGGAGGATTGATTTCCTCGACATTATTCACACTATTAATTGTGCCGGTTGCGTTCAGCTATTTCTATAATTTGCAAACGTGGCTTTTGGGATTTTTCTCTAGTCATCGCTCTGGTACAAATAGTCATTCGCTTGCTCAAACCAGCAAATATGAAATTGACCAGACAAAATTGCCACAGCTGGACGAGGCTCGCGCTTGCCCAGATGCCGAGGTGCCTATACTTCATTGATTCCGCTACAAACCGCCCCCCAGTCCGCCGAAGTTATTGATGACATAAGTACCCACGATATGGACGACAAGCGGAACAGCGAGCACCAAAGTAACGGCTTTAGCAATAGCCAATCGGCTTATCGACTTGCGACCACGAAGAAAGGCCAGGGCCACGATTACTGCCAGAAGAAGCGAGACGCCGGTCAGCATGCGAGAAATATCGCGGGCCATGTCGTATCCATAGTCAGCTAGTTGACCGACTTCGTTAGATTGACCATAGCGCGGATCAGTGGGAGCTCCAACCAGTCCGCTACCCTGAGGGGGTGCGGCGCTCAGGGGATCATCACTGAAAGCTCCCGAAGCAAGGTGATTTGCTGCATAGTCTTTGCTGCTTTCCAAAACAACAGCTCCAGTCACTGGAGTAATCAGTCGATAATAGGTAGCGAGCTTTTGAGCCTGCGGCTGCAAGTCGCGCGACAAAAGCCTTGTCACTTCATCATTTGCCCAGAGTGCGGTCAACTGGGCCGATGTCGTGGGGTCCGACGAGAGAGGCACGGCAGGTTTTTCATTGACAAGCTGCCGTTCAATTACTAGCTGCCTGACTCCAGCTTGCCAGCCTTTCACAACCGAGCCGACTCCTTCAACCGGGGTATTGTGAGCCACAGTTTCCCAGGAAACTCGGTCTGAACCGACCAACCGCTTGAGGGCTTCAAGGGTAGAATTTGGTCCTGGTGCAATTTGCAGATCGTACAATGCAACAGGTTGCACTACATCTAGTGCCCCGGAAGCGGATAGATCTTTAACACCTGGCTGAGGACCATGAATCCAGAGCACAGCATTGCCAGGCTCTTCTGCCGCAGTTTCCAGTGCTTCACGCAGCACCGCAGTATTGTCCTGCCCACCCACAAATACTTCGGGCTTGATTGCCGAGATCGCTTGCGCCAATGGTCTCGCCGTGATGCCCTGGTCCTTATCTGATGCAAGGGCAGGATCTGTGACAAAATAAACACTGGATTTAAAACGATCTGGAATCATCGCCAGTGCATCTCTGAGTTTCGCCGCATTGGCTTTAAGCGAGGCAGACGAGTCTAATACCACAAACATGCGATTGGGAGTCGAAACAGTCTTTTCTCGCAAGCGCCCGACAATAAAACGCTGACCATTTGAATACCAATCAGGCGTTGCAAATTCTCTCAATGCCATCGCTCGATCTATGTGCAATGTATCGAGCAGTCCAACAGGATCATGACCTTTGATTATTCCATTAAGCGTATTCATCTTGCCGTCTTTACCGGCGATAAGACCGGGCAGATTAGCGCTGATCACATCAGGTGAGCTGAGAGTAACGCGAGTGCGCTTAGGTTGGACAAAGTTTGTGCTCAGCAATTTCGGAAGTTCTATCGAGCAGCTTTTGCCATCCTTCGTTTGCAAGGGCACCTTGAAGCCGAGACGCACCTTTACCTCGCCATTGGCAGGTACGGGGAAACATTGCAAGAGAACTCGGTTTGGTCCGCTCGACGTCACGAGCAGCGGATCTCTCCTGCGACTGACGACCGCTTCATAGGCCTTCTGCACTTTCCCGGTTGGTGCAAAAGCTCCTTCTCTCGGCTCACCGTCGATCCACAGCGTCACCCGCGATACCACCGCCTGATCCGGCAAAGAGATTTCGCCTCTCGCTTCTTGCGCCCCCAAATTTGAGTTGTGGAAGCTAAGAGTCCAGTCGATTGAGCTGGAAAGCGTAGCGCCATCGACAATTCCGGATAGCTGAGATTTGGCCAGAGAGAGTCCCGGCAATCTTGCGCCAACCATTGGATTGTTACCTTCATCCGCAGTCGAATTTATGCTGGCAAGGTCCGAAAACGCATTGCCGGTTATTCTGAAGTAAAGATCTTTATCGACATCGTTTTCGCCATTGAGGCCTCGGTCTGGCACTAGCAGCGCACCCAATGCAAAACCGCTGATCGGAAATTTAGATGGCCGCAAGTCCTCGTCACTGGCCACCGACCGCAGTAACTCAATGGCACCGAGCTGTCTGGCACTGGAGATCTGCCGCGCATCTGTAATCAACGATTGCATGAAAAATGCACGCATCATTGGTGCGCACACGAAGAGACACGACAAAAGCGCTCCCAGAACAGCAAATGTGGTTGTAATGCGTTTAATATTCGACTCGGTCTTATGCACGAGATCGAGACATTGACAGACGGCGGCGAAAAGTAAAAAGGGAGACATGCAGAGCAGAAGCATCCATCCAAATTTGCAAGTGACATCACTGTGCGCGAAGAAGATCGACTTTAGCAAAACAGCTGTCCAGCAAGCCGAAAGTCCGAGGGCGAGGCCATTCATTAGTCCAACCAGGCGTGGCCGAACCAGATAACCTCTCCGCATGGCGGACCAGACAAGGAAGTTGAAAAATGGCACGACCAGTAACAATGCTATCTTGCCCAATTCTTCAGCCACATTGAGCCGCGTGGCATTCATCCAGGAATAGATGCCGTAGGCGAGCAGTCCAACTCCTGGGACAATTGATCCGAATGTAAGAACAAAGACACCTTCGAATGGTGACTTAAAATAAGTAAACTCTTGCTTGGAGCGAAAGAGAAATCTTTCAGCCAGGACATGAAACACTATCGCCATCGCAGACATTGAAACGAACGCTATCCAGAAGATGGTGGCGGAGTTGCCGACGCAAACTGAGGCCGCTACAAAAATGACTGCAATGGACAGGTAGAGAGACGGCTCCTTCAAAACAGCCCGCGTGTCACCATCAAACCCACTGATCTTTATTTCCGCAGGTTCTACATTCATAGAGGATTCGGGTGGTACGGATGAATCTGTTTCTAATCCGACTGGTGGCTGTTCGACGGTGTTCATATCAAGGGACCTCAATGGCGATGTTCGAGAAAAAAATCCAAGTGCCTCGGTGCGCGCAAAAGCCGGCATGACTGCTTAACAGCCAGCGTGAAACTACGCAGAGCAAACTGAACTCAGCGATAAGCTGAGGAGACGAAGATAAATTTTTGTTCACGCATTATGCGCCCGGCTGGCCGGTTCGGCAAGGATGCATTTTGGTCTTCAGTGGGGAAAGTCCTAATCAGATGTGACTTAAGTTCAATAGACACGAACACCATCAAGGATCGAGACGACAAATTTCAGGCTAGTACCTAGCCGACAAACCGACGCCCATGGCGGCACTGCCGGCAAGTCAGGGTCTTTTAAGGAGGTCGCTTACCGTTGGCTGAACACAAGGACCATTGCTAGTGGAAAAGATTTCCGGAATACCGGTCTTGGCTCCTTTTGCGTTTACTGTATAAACGCAGAAATGAAGATGCGGTTGGCTTGACCATCCGGTGCTGCCAGAAAGGCCTATGGGCTCACCGGCATGGACAAATTTACCGGCATCAAGCAATACACCACCCGTCTTTAGGTGAACATATCATGCATAAGTTTCCTTACAATGACATCAATAGGCCTGTCCGGTTTGACCGCTGATATCGCTTCTAGCAAACGAAGTACCCACGCAATCATCTAATTTCGCCCTGCAGGATAGAAGCGTCCCCAAGAGGAATTTTAATATCCATTTCGCCAGCCTTTAACCCCACTGCCTTAGTTATTCAACAGCTTTTTTCAATGCGGTGACAAGTGCTGTCAGCATCACAGAGGGCAACTCACCCATCCTAGGACTTACTAATTTTGATTTATCGACACTAACAATTTGCTCGCAGAGCGCGCGCGAATCTTTTGTCAGGCCCCCCATCCCCTTCGGAAGGAAAACGTGAGTAGGAAGTAGTCTATTACGTTTATGCAGTCCTTCATCCGTTATTGGGACAACCAAAACTGCGTCAGAATATTGATTATGCAGATCATTTGAAATGACAACAGCAGGTCGTGGTAGATGCGGATCTCCCGGCCGATTAGGAAAATCGACTCGCCAGATTTCTCCGCGATAAGGCCGCGCCAGCGGCGAAGATTTCGTCATCTTTTCTTGGTCTTTCGACTTGAAGTTTTTAAAGCAACATTCTCTGTCGAATTTAGCAAACGTTGGTAATTTATTGAAGCGCTCTCAGCACCAATTTGACGCCATCCAGCCGCCTCATTTTTAGCAGCGTCACCAAGATCTGCATAGTATGCACGGTATAACTCTCGCTCCTGTTCTTGCTCATAAAGAACTAAAGCTCGTTCTAATACTACACTCACTTCACCATGCTGGTGCAAAGACTCCCATGCACGTAAAGCCTCTTCAAAGATCTTACTTCTGTTGGTGTTTCCAGCTGCGTGCCTGACACGTTCGTCAATTACATCAGCGAGGTCAGCTGCAAGCGACACTGTGATTTTGCGATCTTTGATTTTGGCCATGTAGATTTATCTCAGTACCCATACGAGTTCACCCCCTCATTGTAAGGCTTTTCCGCAAAAAGGTATGGGAAATTTAAGAATTTGGTATGACACATCAAGTCAAAGCACTGCCGCTTTCCTCACCCCTGGCGCTGTTGCCGTTTCTACCTGGCGTGCTCAAAATGTGGCTTAAGCGAAACTTTGTCAGCCACACTCATTCATGTGATGCTCAGTCTAAACACCCAAGCAAAAAAATCGCAGTATCAATTTGACTGCCCCGCCGGAAATTACAAAGAGTCGGTCCCAGATGTTGCAGCTAAAATTGTCGAGTAAAGTATGCAAGGGCCGAGTCTGCACCTCCCTCGTTTAGTGTCGCCCGCATCTGCCCGCCGTCGAGCCGGATTTTGCTTGTCGCATCATTCTGAGTACCAGATTAGATCAATGAAACTGTAGCCCTACCTTGCTATAAGGCCTACTAATTAGTAAGGGTAAGGTAAACAGAGGATGAGTAATAGTAGATTGACTCTATTCATCATGGTTCTGTAAACAGCGAATTGTCTAGAGGTTCGTCAAGCTGCACGTCCAGATAATTGTAGGTCGTGTGATGCACAGAAGGTTTATATTCTTCATTTCTATGTCTGGCTAAAATTTCCTGCACTTGGCTTTCCGTCAGGCTTTTTTAGTTCAGCATACTTTTCAATGTATCAATCACTTCTTCGTTTTGAAAAATTCCATTTCGCATCTCAGCTTGCGGCTGAGTAAAAACAACCCGCCGCTTCAAACGACGCAAAACGCAAATGCATCGTCTTTTTTTTAAAGACTTACCTATCGCTTGCAGAGCTTCGACAATTCCCGTGCAAAAGCATTGAGCATTGCGAGAGCTTGCTCATCCTTTGGCGAAGGTGGATAACAATCAACCATGTGGTCTCTAAAATTGACGCCCATGCAGATATTACTTAAATACTTCAGCGTCAAATTGCCGTTAGTCCTGGAAAAAGTAACCTTAGGCGGCTTGGCCAAATCCGCGCGATATATTCTAAAAACCGCATCGTGCGTCGAATAATGTGATTGGAATTCGAGAAATAGGGATTATCGCGCCAATAAAACCAAAAGTTAGTTTATACCACCCATAGCCACCATCTACGGTGACATTCCCTGATGACTTCCATCGTACAGCGAATTAAACTTGTCGATTTGCGCCTGCGAGATTTTCGTTCCTTCAACAGGAACGCCCTGTTTTACGGAGCGAAGCAAATCACCAATTTGCACGTTCTTGAATTCCGGCAACCACTGCGGATTTCTAAGTACTGGATGGCTACTGTCAGCCAGCATGAAAGGCAAAACCTTGCTGGCCCTTTGACGATAGAAGGCGTCAAGCACCGTCCCGTCAAACTGAGTGCCGCGACCGCTGTCCAGAACATCAACAAGCTGGGAGACTGGTGTCGGCGCTTTGTAAGAGCGACTGTGCGAGAGAACATCGAAAACGTCAGCTACCGTATTGACCCGCGTCTCAGGCGCAATTTCAAAGGCCGACAGAGCATTCGGGGTGCCCTTGCCATCGAGGCGTTCGTGATGATTCTCAGCTACTGATGGCAGATCGGCAAGCCGTCTGGGATAAGTTACATTTTCCCTGAGAATGGTACCGGTTTCAGTGGCATGGTGATTCATCACATCGCGTTCATGACCTTCCAGGCGTCCTGGAAAATCGAGAATTTCCTTTGGCGTTTTCATCTTGCCGATATCATGCATATTGCCGGCGAGATAGGCTCGCTCGACCGAGCCCGGAGGCATATTGAGCCCCTCAGCAATCACTCGACTGAGTCCGCCGACCCGGTCTTGATGATGCGCTGTGAGCGGATGATAGGCCAGCATCTGTCTGCGCAATTGGGCATGCTGCTCCAGAGTGGGCAGACCCATGGCTTTATCAATGCTGTTGTGCACACCCATATAAATAGAAGAATTGCGACCGAGCTTGAGCCCGGCCATCCCTCCGGCACTCATCACGGTGGTATCGACAAGGAAAGCTCCCAGTGTATTGCCGCGAGCAGCTCGGTCTTGAGGTGTTATCGGTGCATTCCAGGTGTCTGCGACTGAACGCAGGGCAAACGCGGCTTTGCGGCTGCTGTCCAGGACAAAAGAGGCACTCATGGCCAGGCCAACCACCTGGGCCCCCTCGCGGATCAGCCCGGCCCGTCCCTGGGCCAGAGCGAGACCGGCGCCAATTAGCGCCGAAGTCCCAAGCTCAACTCCCAACTCGCGGGGATGATGGGCCAGTTCCTCTACTCTATTAACCACGCCGCGACAGGTGTCGTCGAAGAGACCGGCTTCACGACTGAGCTTGTCGGAAGCAGACTCAGGAGTTGCAGTCGCGCGCGAAAGAGGCGATTCAAAGATGGGATGGCCTGCAGACACGGCACGACTCTTTGTGGGGGAGAATAAAAGCCATTCAGTAACATTAATGGCGAAAAGCCGGATTGTCAAGAAGTTTTAAGATAGGGAAATACTGCTTTCGGTCGCAGGGCGGCGGTGATTATGCATGCCCGACTGACGCAAAGCCGCTGCGGAAAAAAGAATCTTGGTGGAAGTGTTTTTATAAAGCCCGAATCGTCTTTTGCAGACTAGACAATTGACCGTTAAATATCTCTTTCGCCACATCGAGAAGTCGAAAGATTTTCGGATCAGAGCACGCGTAGAAGATAGTCACTCCCTCTTTTCTGTACACGACCAGGTTTTTAGACTTAAGCACAGCCAGTTGTTGTGATACATTTGGCAATTCCACATTTATTCGGTCACGAATTTCGGAGACAGTCAATTCTCCGTCGCGCAGTTCGTCGAGGATACGAATGCGTACTGGATTGCTCAGAGCTTTAAAAAAATCCGCCTTGAACTCGGATAGCTTCACTTTCTGATTTCGCTGAGACAGTGTCATATGTTTTACCCAACAAGAGGAGCGGCCCGAAAACCCGACCTGACGACAATATACTTGCAAACAATTGCAATTATGGCATAGTACGCAAGTAAGGTCCAGAAACGCACAAGCAAGGAGGCCAGCGCTGATGCGCCGACCTCCTTCTCAGGTCGGCCAAGGAGCGGACCGCCTATCTCGTCAATGACTATTCCTATCTACGAAAGAAATCCAAGAAATGCTCAAATGCTGTTCTTTTGGGAACGACCGCTTCTCTCAATGTAACAGTTAGAACCCTTCCGCCAAAATCGCAGTTGGCTAGCTCATTTTGCGCCACTATCGCTTCTTTACGGGTTGACATAGCAACCAGAGCGAAACCTTTTGACCTGCCATTTGGAGTTACTGGTAACGTTACAGCTCGAACTGCTCCAAACTGCTCAAAAAGCTTTTTAATACTGTCCTCAGTCGAATCAACCGGCACATTTCCAACAAGAAGATTAGAGCTCATCCGAATGGTACCTACTTGCATACTTGCGCAACCATACTATTAAAGTAGCACCGGCACGAATATTGGTCAATAATCAATGTGGTATGCAATTTTCCGAAAGAAAATATGAAATTGTGTCCATGTTTGGCACGATGCCTTTAGCGAAATGAATCTCTGCCCACAGAGATCTTTGGCAAATTACAATTATTGCATCATTGCGCAAATATGCAATAATTGAGAGAAAAGCAGTTTTCGACTGGCCAACATCATTAGAAGTTGAGGCGTACTGCGTCGCGGAGGAGTGCGCTAATGATATCGGAGGTCTTAAAAACCTTATGAATGAACGAGATTATCCGGCCCAGCTTTCGCTACGTATTGCAGCCGCTGCTAATGAGTCAACTTCCGCTCTATTACTTTCGCATTTTGCCGCTGATATTTCACAACAAGTGCGGCTTTGCGTATCAAGCAACCCCGCGACTCCAAACCACGTCCTGAAGCAGCTCAGCACAGACGATGAACCTGGAGCTGGATATCGTGCTCCCGAAATTAAGCTTCCTACTGATATTCTGGTCGCATTGCGCGCACACTCGAACGGATACATTAGAAAACAAGCTGAACTAACACTCTGTGGCTTGAAATTAGAAAATTGTCTAACAGAGAACCTTCACCGGAACGTGACTGGAACAGCATGTCGACTTGGAGAACTTTTGATCTCGGCTCAATTGGTGAACGCTCAAGAAATCAAATCAGCACTGTTTTTTTGCTGCCTATTTGGTATTCCACTAGGTCGTTGCCTCTTACAATCTGGGCATATTTCCCCGGACTGCTTGATAGCGGCATTGGTTACGCAAAGCAACATTAGGCGCGGCAATATACACGCGGAGGCCGGCGCTCTATATTTGGCTGAAACATGCAAGTAGATCCTGCTCCAGCCGCTCAAAGATCTGAAGAATGTAAATGGGCAGGCACCTGGATTTGTTGATTACAACAAGTTTGCCTTTGTAAGCTAAGAGCGCTTTTGCCGACGCCGTTCCGGATACAAGAAAATAAGTAACTGCAAAATTCGCTCTGTTAATCTCGACTGAACTACCTCATCTTGTGAGCAAGAAGACAGCTCAAATTGACTAAATAGCTTAGACGCCCGCTTACCGTCGTGAGCAACAATCCACAATGAAAGGAAGAGGTCATTATTTTCCTTTTGCCAACTAGTAGATATCTGGGGTAATGACCTCTCTGCACAGATTTTTTGAATCATGCCTTCAACCCAATGAGTACCTTTGTGATCCATCAAATGCCCTCCTGCCCAAGGCTAAATCCAGAATCGGAATTAGCTCCCAAATTGCCTAATATGCGCGGAAGCTTTCAAGTATTGTTCCTGGTTCACGGAAACCGGCCCTTATCAAAGACTTGCTTACTTGCGCAATTATTGAAATACAGAATTAAGCATATACCTGTCGACCAGTATTTGAATAGATACCAGGTTTTCACAAGTGACCAAAAGGGCCCGTTTCTTTATTGAAACTCGCACAGATTGGGCTTCCCCAAAAGACCTACACAAAAGTTCAAGACCATGCACCTAAGTACCCAACTGTAGGTTCTAGAATGTACTTGGAGCTGTTACGGCGTTAAATGCCAATAGTCGCTACCACGTGGGTCTCAACGCCAGCTTGCGAAGGCGCTCTCGTTGATGTTGCCTTCCGCACCATATCATGGCGTCGGCGACCCAGACTAATTTTTCGAGGCTCAATACACTGCCAGCATGTGCCTCTGTAAACACTTCGTGCATCCCTCGCGGTCTTGATCACGCATGACTCGGGGTCGATGTAATTCACTAAATCTTCAACGTGCAACTAATACATTTGCTGCCTCCTGCCGACTTTTAACGGCGTCCGATACGGTTATATTATATTTCTTGCCTCATTCTGGGAAGTGCCCACGGGTGGGCCTTTCTACACTAAGGCCTGACTTTTTGCTTTTTTTGAGGGGAGGCTGTACACCCTTGATCTCGGCTTTTCAGACGGTACCGTTTTGTCCTTTTCACGGAGCAGGTGTCAATTCCCTCGAGGGGCATCATCAAATCGGCCCGTTTAATCTCGATGAGCTCATATTTCCATCGACAAAACGCACGTCCAGAAATCGAAATTTGCCGACCTCAAGCTTCTTCGCAAAAACTGCAAAACCGTCATGGTCAAACCAGAAGATCTTGATGAAGTCGCATTGCCGGCTGTGGAACAGAAACAGGTGTCCGGCAGAGGGTCTTCGTTAACGAGATCGAGAACGAGCGAAAAAAAGTCCGTTGAACGACGGCCACATGTCGGTCGGCTTAGTACAAAGATTCGCACCGTCGGCGAGAGTTGGAGAAATTCTTGTGAGACATTCCGCGTGACTGTCAATATTCGGCCAGGCTACAATTGCTCGATTGAAAATCAGAGACTTGCTTTCGCCAGTATTTCTCTTTTACGCGATCGGATTCGCCCTTCTTTGGCATGGCTGCGACCTTTGAGAATGATTGCCGGCAGACCGACTGTCCGCCGAACGATTTCACATCGCCACTAAAGCAAACCATGGTCAACTAGATCGCCGCAACCACTCCTTTATTCGGACGCACACCAACCAAGCTCAAGCTTCGAATGACCTCAGCGCCGCTGTTAACCACGAACGTTCAGCGCAGTAAGAGTCAGTGGAAGCGTTACCAGCACAAAGCAATTTGCTCGGTCCGCCCGCTCAATCTGCGAAGAGCGACATGGTAGCAGCACTATCACACCGCAGCTTTTTGGCTTTGGTCAAAATCTTGGTGGAAGCAAGCCAATACAATGACGGCCCAAAAAGCGAACTATACAATTTTGTGAAACCGGACGCTGCTTATCCTCGCTTCGGGAGTCTAAACATTCCTTTTCTCTCTACTGACCAGGCACCGCCTGCTGCTGCTGCTGTCTTTGTTGCAATTCATTTTTTAAAAGATTGCCAAAACCACCTTTCATCAGACCGCCCAGGCCGCCCTGCTGTGAAGGTACTGTTTGCACACCGGGCACAGCCGATTGCATATTCGGATCGCCTGAAAGAAACATCTGCCCGTTTTGCACCATGACATAAAATGCCTGATTGGTCTGCACATTTGTCATCAGGTATTGCCCTTGAGGCAGATTGACGTTACCGACCAAATTTGCATTTTGTATCTGGCCAAAACCGGCGGTATTCTGCTGACCGGGCAACATACCCGACATCTGATTTTGTGATTGCCCACCAAGCAATCCCTGCTCAATTTGTTTCATCAATTGAGCTTGCACCGGCGACGCTGCGGCAGCAACGGCCAGTAACGAAATCACCCCGGCGACAGACGCAACCGCATAACGCTTCATTGGTAGATTACTCCTACAGTGGTCTTGTTCAGATGCGAATTGTACTACTAAATTAGCTTATCTTGGTCCCGCCCGGGTAGGAGGCTACTTAACGGCCCGTAGACTTGGGAATCGGTCGCATAAGCGCGAACAACCGGGTCGCACTAACATTCTTTCTGGATGCATATATCCATTTATCAGCTTACGGACGCAAAAATACAAAATTCAGCCCGAATCGTCTGTGGCCAAGCCACGACAAATGAACTCTTATGCAAGTGCACCATTGTTAACAAAAATCCCTCGGTGAACTGATCGAGGGATTTTTGCTGAGTAAACCCGGGGCTCGACATAATCTAACAGACTGGGGGCGACCGATCTAATTGCTACTCAGACTTCCATTTGGGGCCTTGACGAATACTAGGCGACCGGTCTAATATAACCGCCTGCTTTGATTTAGTTTTCAGTAATTTCGCCTGGTGCTGAGTTTTGGCCGGGAGAGATTCGTCTAGGTGCATAGCTAATTACTTCAACACGATAACGAAAAACAAGAGGGCATAAAAGTGGGCAAATTAGATGGCAAGGTAGCAGTAATTACCGGTGGCACTTCAGGGCTGGCTCTGGCTTCGGCCAAGCTTTTCGTCAAGGAAGGTGCTTACGTGTTTATCACCGGCAGGCGCAAAGAGCAGCTCGATAAAGCAGTTGCGGAAGTTGGCAAAAACGTCACAGGTTTTCAGGGCGATGCTTCAAATCTCGCTGATCTAGATCGCTTGTTTGAAATTGTGAAAAAGGAAAAGGGCCATATCGACGTTCTCTTTGCCAGCGCAGGCCTGGGAGAACTCAATTATCCGATCGGTGCGATTACGGAAGAGCACTATCACAAAACGTTCGACCTGAACGTAAAAGGCACCATTTTCACGGTACAAAAAGCGCTGCCTCTTTTGCGCGATGGTGGATCAATAATCATGACCGGCTCTATTGCTGGAAGCAAAGGTTTCCCTGGTTTTAGCGTCTACAATGCCAGCAAAGCAGCGATTCGGTCGCTGGCCCGGACCTGGACAATGGACCTTCAACCACGCAAAATCCGCGTCAACGTAATCAGTCCGGGACCGATTGCAACAGGCGCAATGAAAGATATGCCTAAGGAAGTCATAGATGGCTTTGTTGCCTAGGAGCCTGTCCCATAATTCAAAATTGAAATTGGCGGCAGAAAATGGGACGTGTTTTTGCCGGCAGTCTGCACCGAGCCGGCATTTCGGTTTTTCAAGAGGCATTGGTAGGCGCTCCAAATCGGAGCCTTTAAGAAAATAGGCACT
>JAGXAB010000048.1 GCA_018971775.1 Cyanobacteria bacterium REEB67
ATCCTGAATACTCATCTCTAGCTTAAATCAATTGCTTTAGATGCAACAGCTTGGAAGCAGGACAGCAGTCCAGGAGGAAAACGAAAATGCGCATAGCTCAAGTGGCTCCCCTAGCGGAAAGTGTACCCCCTCAGGGCTACGGCGGCTCGGAGCTCGTGGTGTCACTGCTGACCGAAGAGCTGATCAAACGTGGTCATCAAGTGACTTTATTCGCCAGCGCCGATTCCCGCACTTCGGCCAAGCTCGAGCCCTGTGCTCCTCAAGGCTTGCGGGCATCAAGCATCCCGCCCACGCGCTGGACCGCCTACGATCAAAAGATGCTGCTCAAACTGGAGGCGAGAGCCTCCGAATTTGACATCATCCACAACCACCTCGGTTACGCCGGTCTGCCGCTGCTGCGCTTCATCGATTGTCCCACGGTAAGCACTATTCACAATCCGGTGCGCGATTATTGCGCAGACGTCTATCTAGCCTGCAAAGAAATGCCTATTGTCGCCATCAGCGATGCCTATAAACGACTGAATTATCCAGACGACCTAAATTATGTGGCCACCGTCCATAATGGCATTGATATCTCTGGCTTCGATTATCAGGAAAGCGCCACGGGCAATTATTTGCTCTTTATTGGCCGACTTTGCGACGATAAAGGTACGGCTGAAGCTATACAGATAGCCCGTGCCGTCAATATGCCGATCATCCTGGCCGGCAAAGTGGACGCTAACGATCAGGCTTATTTCGATAAAAACGTCAAGCCTCTCTTGAGCGAGCCCGGCGTCACCTATATCGGCGAGATTTCGGGCGATGAGAAAAACCGACTCTACGGTGCCGCTACCGCCACACTCTGCCCGATCAAATTTGAAGAGCCTTTTGGTCTGGTCTTTGCCGAATCGCTGGCTTGCGGTACACCTGTGCTCGCTCTTAAGCGTGGTGCGGCGCCCGAAGTGATATCGGACGGCGAAACCGGCGTAGTTGACTACAGCGTCGAAGCGCTGATCAAGCGCTTCGACGAAATAGCCAGAATCAGCCGGGAAAAGTGCCGCCGTCGCGCCGCAGATCTCTTCAGCAAAGAGCGCATGGCCGAGAGCTATGAGCAGGTCTACAAAAATATGGTCGACAGGGCCGCCCTTCAGAAAAGGCCGCTGGCGAGCGTCAGAAATAAATAAGTGAAATTGCCTTTGAAGATAATCAGACGAGGATCAGATAATGATTAGATACAAAGCCCCTAATGGTTTTGCACCAGTAGAATTTAATGACATGGTGCCCCTGCTTACAGCCAGACCATATGTCCTTTTCATCGACCGCGACGGCACTCTTGTACCGATTAGCTCTGTACCGGCCGAAGCATTGCTGCCGCAGGCTACCGCCAATCTGGTCGCCGCTCTCGCTGCGGCTCCGCTCAGTCCTTCCTCTGAAGGCGGACCAGCCAGCGGCAATAGCGCCTCTCATTCCCAGGGCTATGCCGTGATCGTCAGCGCCCGCGGGCTGGCTGGATTGAAGGAAGAATTCGACGCCAGCAAATTGATCCTGGCCGGTAACTACGGGCTCGAAATAAGCTTCCCCTCGGGCCGACAGATCATCCATCCGGACGCAGCGGCAGCGTTGCCCGAGCTAGCGGCAGTATCGACCATTCTCAAGCAAGAAATCGCCGCCAATCCCCTTCTCCTGCTAGACGATCATAATTATTCTCTATGCTTGCATTATCACCGCCTCCCTGGCGAACTACATGACGGCTTGCACGCCAATATGGAAGTACTGGCCAATAAATTTGCCAGGCTCAAATTTCGAAAATTACCGACCAGTATCGAAGTAGTACCACCAGTGGTGTGGGATAAAGGCTATGCCCTCGATTTGATTGCCTCTGAAATCAAGGGCGAAATACAGGCTAAAGTCAATGCTGGTCTGAATGCGGCTATTAATCCTCTCTACATGGCCTTTGGCGACTCGCACGCCGACGAGCCGATGTTCGCCTGGGTCAATAAGCATCAAGGTTTGAGCTTTAATGTTGGCAGCCGTCAATCGGAGGAGGCAATCGCTCTTCTCGATGATCCCGCCGACCTCTATGACTTTCTGCTGCAATTCAAGGATCTTGTCGCGCCTCTCTCTGCCCAAACAAACTCTAGGGATGCGCAGTATCACAACTAATGGAAGCTTTTGCTCACAATTAAAAAAACGTACGCTCCTGACGGAGATATTACTAAGCAACCTTCATGCTCGCTTTGGCCTTGCGCCAGGCATCAAGCTGGACTACAGCTTCCGCTTCCATCTTCTCGGCCAGCGCCAGCTGACCCTGAGCCTTAAATTTACGTCCGAACTTTTGAAATCTCTGTCCCATTTCGAAACAACAGTCGCAATACAGCTCGGCGGATAATTCCCCTACCATAGCCAGTTCTTCCGGGGTCCTGATCTGATCGTTTTCCATACGACATCCTCCATTTAAAGGCGTCTTGTTGGATGTTACGACGCTAGTTGTGGAGCTGAGTTGCCCCAGCGCAAGCGAGGGGATATGAAACTTATAGGTCTGAAAACTACGCGGAGCGACGGTTTTCCGGAGATGTTCCCGCTTGTGTTTTTTTGCTCAAAATCTTAAGATTAGCTGGTTGCTCGGGTGAGCAAGGGTTTTGCGCGTCGCAACTGTCTTCGCCTTGATCTGATTTTTCTTGCTTTTCTTCCGCAGTGATTTCAGCCTGCTTCTGAGCGGCCGCGTCCAGTGCTTCCAGCTCACTTTCATGCAAATAGCCAGCAAGGCCGCTTTCGAGAATATCTTTTATATCTTTGAGAAAGCGCGCTGCCGAATGATAATCGCAGATCTTATTGTCCACCGAATAAGTAATCGGCATAATTTTGCGAATTTCCACCTGGCCATTGACGACTACCGGTTTTGACTCCATCGGACCGATGCCGAAAATACTTGTCGTGACGTTTGGGGCGACGACGACACCGAGGCCGAATTTACCAAGCGAGGTCAAACCGAATGTAGCCGGATTGATTATTTCGCGCACAAAGGGCAAATAACATCCCAGTGGCACAAGGATCTGCCGGAGCGCATAAGGTATCTTGCTCAAGATGCGCTCCTTGCTTAATTGCGTGACTGTATCGACATCATTGCGACCATAGGCTGCCAGCTCGCGGGCTATGTCTATCAATAGTTTGCTTTGCGCGTCCTTGATATTGCCGAAAAATACAGCTTGCTGCCCGTCCACTTCACGCTCGACAGTAAAGCCGGCAATTGGCACATCCCTTTTATAGATGTAACCAAAAGGCAGGCGAAAGGAAGCACTGTTCAGGTGCGAAAGCTGAGCGATCGAAATTGCCTTGAGCAAAATAGCAGTGACTGTTACTTTCTGACCACCCACTGAGAGGTTCTCAGCCAGGGCTTCGATTGCCTCACCGTCGATGTCGCAAAACAAATGCACGCTCTCGGAATATCTGGAGATGTGTTCGAGCAAATCGAGTACATTCCACCTTGGTGGAGCGAGTCGACCGGTGCTGTATGCCATATCGTTACTAAGACGCTTTTCCATGCGGATCAATATACCCGTAAACCCGTTATCACTATTCGCCAAGATGAGACCACACATTGAGGTGACCAGGTCAGCGGAGCTAAGTTCCCAACTTGTCTATTTTTAGACCTGGGTCCAAAGCCTGCAAGCGGCACAGGGCTGGAGTTTGCAGCTTTGCGCCCGCAGCTCAGGCCTCTGGGTGATATGCTTGAGCTCTGCCGGAAAGGGCGGAAGAAGCCAACAGGAGGGGTTTGTGAGCGATAAAGTTGTTGCCGGTGCCCATTTTAGCGCCTCGAAGGAAAATCCCAACGAAACCTGGCTGGTGGTCGGCCGGTTGAGCAACCTGGGCCTGGAAATCTTTGATGTTAAAAAGACCGGCTCCCACCTCCTGAACAACGACCTCAAGACTTATAAAACCCTCTCGGCCCTCGGTATCGATTGCCCATTTTCATGGCCGGAGGCCTTTCTCAATTTCCTCGCCGTCAAAAAAATCAAAAAAAACTATAGTTCCTGGCAAGAAATAGTGGAGGAGTTGGTCTTTTTACCTTACGACGAATTCAATGCTCTGGCAAAAGAATACGGTAAGGAAACAAAAAGAGTGGCCGACACCATCCCCGGTACCGCTGCCTGCAGCCCTCTCAAACGAGCCAATCCGGCTAACTTGCACATGACCTATCATGGTATGCGCACTCTTGCTACTCTTGATCCGGCCCGCTGCTATGTTGTGCCTTTTCAAGACGCCATCCCTTTCGGTTGCGCCGTGACCGAGACCTGCCCGCCGGACACGCTCAAATATCTCGGTTTCAAGGACCTGGGCTACAAGGCCAAGGACAAAACCGGCGAAGAAGCGGCCGAGCAAGTACGTGAAAAAATCGTCGGCGATTTGATCAAACTGAAAGAACGCAAAGCTCTGACATACAAAGATTTCCCGGCTCTGGTCGTGCAAAAACCATATATGCACCACTTTCTGCAATCAGGACAGGCCATAGACGCGCTCATTTCCTGCTACACCATGGGCATGATGGCAGCCGCTCCTGCCCATTTTGCCGATCCATTCAGCGCCGATCGCATGGAAGTTTTACTGGAAGGCTGGATTTTCAGGCCACAATAGTCTGTCTCGATTATCTCGCCCTGCTTTCCTGCAAAGGTGAAGATTGCCGGATTACTCTTGCACGCAGCCTGGCTGTTTCCTCGTCGAGCTTTTTGAAGGCATCAAGAGAAAATGCCACTGGTGCTGCCAGTCTAGTCCGCAGCGCCAGTATGCGCTGATAAGATTGCTGGCGGATTGCCTCGGGCACCGTCAATAGTGTGGCGGCGATCTCCGGCACCGAGTCGATGGCATGGCAGACGAGCATCAAATCATTGCCGGCTTTCAGGGCGCTGGCAGCCGCTTCACTACCGCCATAATTGGCCTTGATGGCGCCCATGTCCATATCATCGGTGATCGTGCAACCTTCGAAGTGCCAGTCTTCACGCAGGATCTGATGCACCATCGTACGCGAGAGGGTGGCTGGCAAACAACTCGGATCGACATCGGGATAGGAGACGTGACCGACCATGACCAGATCGAGGCGGGGCAGTGTGCGCTTAAAAGGCAGCCATTCGAGGGCAAGCAACTGCTCGAGGCTGCGCTTTACGGTCGGCAAGCCGTGATGCGGATCGACATTGGCCATGGAATAGCCCGGATAATGCTTACCGCAGCAAAGCATGCCTTGCTCGGCCATGCCGCGAGCAAAAGCGCTGGCGTTAGCCACCACCTGATCGGCGGTGGTGCCATAGGTCCGATCTTTGAGCGAGTTTTCGTTTTTGATGTCGACGAGAGTATCAAGTACGGGAGCCAGATTGAGATTAAAACCAAAGAGCCTGAGCAGTTTTCCGGTCAGGATGCCGTGTTCGGCGATAGTATCGAGATCACCGTGCTCGGTCAGTTGCATGGCACTGGGAGGCTCTGTCATAAACTCTTTCAAACGCGAAACCCGGCCACCTTCTTGATCGATGGTAATGATTGGCTCATGCCGACAAACTGTGCGCAAATCATCGGTAAGAGCGCGCAGCTGTGATGGATCTTTTATATTGCGAGCGAAGAGGATGAAGCCGGACGGCTGAACATCCATGATGATTTTTCTGGTGGCATCGTCTAGGGTGAGACCGGGAACACCCATAACGATAAATTCGCCGCCGGTAAAAGTATGCCCGGATGATGTATGCATTTTCCCCTCGTTTATTTACTCAGCTATATGGTCACAGGGCATTATTATAGCCCTGCCGGCTGACCATTTCCCAGATTTCGAGCTTAGCGATCCGAGACTTTTTGGGCGGGAAACAGGGCACCGACGGCAAGCGTTGTCAACGAGCCAAACATGATGCGCCAGAGAAAGCCGAGCTGCGGCAACGAAACCACGAGTAGTGCGCCGGCGATCATGGCGATGATATTGCCGCGATCATTGCCCCGTTTTGTTAAAAGACCCAGCAGGAACACGCCGAGCAAAGATCCATAGGTGTAACCAAAGATGCCCAGCACGATTGGAATGATCCGGCTGTCTGGATGCAGGACAACAAAATACGAGGTAGCGCCGGCAACGACAATGATCAGGGCGGCGAAGAAAAAAGTAAATTTGCGAGCAGCGGCGACATTCTTTTCTCCGTCGGATGCGTTTTGATGCGACGCCATTTGATCTGAGGCATTTTGATAAAAGTCGCGGGTGGCGCTCGTGGCCAGCGCGTTCAGGGCTGCGCTTAATGAGCCCATGGCGGTTGCGAATATACCGGCTACCAGAAGACCGCGCAGTCCAACCGGCATTTTTGTCAGGATGAAATAGGCAAAAATCTCATTATTGTTTTTCGGCAGTCCAGGCGAGCCGGCCTGTTGATAATAGAGATGCATGAGGATGCCGATTGTCAGAAAAATAAATCCAACAGGCAGATCGGCGAGACCGGAGAGGATGAGAGAGATGCGGCTTTTTTTGTAGTCTGTCGCCGTGAGCATACGCTGCACCATGTCTTGATCGGTGCCGTGGGTGGCCAGAGTCATAAATGTCGACCCGAAGAGCGCTGCCCAGATTGTGTAGTCGGCTCTGAGCACGGCATTGATGTTGGTCAAAAGCGGCGCACTGGCTATGATACCGCTGGTGAAAAAAGGCATCGGTGAATGCTGATAAAAATTCGCCACCGCCGACAAGCCACCAGGTATATTCAAAATCAAAACGAGAATAGCCGCGATGGCACCGCCGAGCATGACGGCGGCCTGGATGCAGTCAGTCCAGACCACGGCTTTGATGCCACCAATTGATGTATAGATGGCAGTGATGACGGTTACGACCACTATCGACGAGAGATAGACGGCAAGTTGTTGCATTTCAGTCGGTTGGACGCCGGTGAGCAGTCTGAAAGCCACCGCCAGCAAAATCGCCGAGACATAGAGACGAGTACCAGAAGCCAGTACTCTTGTGACGAGGAAAGTAGCGGAAGCAGCGACTCTGGTACCGTGGCCGAAGCGGACCTGTAGATATTCATAAATTGAATAAACGTTCAAGTCGAAATAGGGCTTGATAAAAAGATAGGCGACAATGACGCGGCCGATGACAGTGCCGACCGCGACCTGCAAATATGTATAACTGAGCAGCTTGAATCCTTCTCCGGGAGTGCCGAGAAAAGTACCGGCACTGGTTTCGGCGGCAATGATCGAGGCCAGTACGGCAAGCCAGGGAATAGAGCGACCGCCCAGAGAAAAGTCGGCAAGATTGTCTTCCCGTTCTCCGAATTTCAGTCCGACAAAGATGATCAAAAGGAAATAAGCTGCGACTACAGCAATATCGATCCAGAAAGCAAGATCGATTTGCATCGCTAGTCTTCGATCAGGTCGGTCGGCTTCAGCTTGTCTGCTTTAGCAAAAGCTTCGGCCGCTTCCTTGCTTTTATTCACTTCGTCCAGATAACAACCGTAGGCGTTATAACACTGATATTGCAAGTTTGTGTCGGTTGGATAATATTTGGTGCTGATTGCCAGCGCCGCTTCCAGGGCCGTTTCGCACTCGGGGTAGCGGTTGCGATCGCGATAGAGCTCACCGAGGCGCAACCAGGCAAGCGCGATGCGCTTGTCGTTGGGCTTCAGGGATTTCTGAAATATGGCTTCGGCATCTTTTAACAGGGGCTCGACGAAGGACAATCGTTGCTGTCGCCAGTAAATCTCAGCAAGCATCAGATCGACATCGCCCACCAGCGGATCGCTTGCACCGAGCATCTTTGTGTATATGTCTTTCGTCCGCGCGGTCAGCTTTTCGGCGTGCATAATCAGCCCGTTTCCGACCAGGGCCCGCGATATATGGCTGATCGCTTCGATAGTGATCGGAGCAAGAATCTTATTGATGCTCAGGCTGGTGTCGCCGGTGTGGGCGGAAGCTTTGTCCAGCTGATCCATGCAATAGGCATACTGATTGAGGAGAATTTCGTTATTGGTCTCGGCAATGCGCCTATTGACGGCCTCTAAGTCCTCGAACATGCGTCCGTCTTCAAAGACGATACGTTCCATGTTCAACACCGTAAGCAAGCGGCCCTTATTGCTAAATTTGCGCCGGGCGGTCTGCTCGGAATCAAGCAAAATAAACTTGGCCTGCTCGTACATGTGATTGCTGGCGAAGCTCTGGGCTATGGTGGTCTGAGCATTCCACATGGTTTTATCGAGCACCGTGCCGCGATCGAAGCTTGAGCCATTGTCGCAGGAGATATAAGCGAGCACGGCTGCGACAAAGACGAAAAGAGACCAGAAGCTATAGCGCAATACTTTGATTTCACGGCGAGCCTTGGCCGGATGCTGCACACTGCGCACTTTTATAGAGCCCGATTCGGCTTTTACAGTCGGCAGGTCGGCGATGATTTCACTGACAGACTGATAGCGGTCGGCCGGATCTTTTTCCAGGCAGCGAAAGACGATTGCTTCGATGCTGCGATTGATCGCAAGGTGGGGAGCGACTTTAATAAAGGGCTCGGGCAATTTCGAGATGTGCATGGTCATCGTTTCGTATGACGTATCGCCCTCTATCGGCAGTACGCCGGTCAGACATTCGTACATCAAACAACCAAGCGAATAAATATCGGAGCGGGTGTCGAGAGGCTTAGCACGGCACTGTTCCGGGCTCATGTAGAGAGGGGAACCAAAGACTTCGCCGGTCTGCGTCAGTCGCGTTTGTTCGCGGCCCATTTCAGGCATCAATTTAGCGATGCCGAAGTCAACAATTTTGACGATTTCGGCACCACCCTCGCCTGTGACCAGACACAAATTGCTCGGCTTCAGGTCGCGGTGGATTACGCCGTTTTTGTGGGCATGCTCTAGTCCCAGGCAAGTCTGGCGAAAGATATTGATCGCCCGCTCCATACCAAGATGTTTCTCGGCTTGAAGCACCTCGCCGAGATTGGAACCCTCGAGGCAGTCCATGATCAAATAAGGTTGATCACCGGCGATACCAAATTCGTATATCGAGATGATATTAGGATGGCTGAGCGAACTGGCCGCTTGCGCTTCGTGGCGGAATCTCTCAGTAGCGATTTGATCGGCGTCGCCATGCAAAAGCTTGATGGCAACGACGCGATTCATCAAACGATGTTTGGCTTTGTAGACGACACTCATACCGCCCCGACCGAGCACCGAGAGTATCTCATAGTGCTCGGCGAAAGTCGTACCGATAAGGGGATCGGGTTTATCGGAGCGAAGCAGGGCGCCGTCGTGCGGACACTGCGCCCACACCGTTTCGAATCTGGCGCCGCATTCTGGACAAACTTTCAAACCCGGCTATTCCTATTAATTTAATTAAGTAAGGCCTGACAAATACTAGTATCTAATTATACGCCGGCCGTAAGCCTTAAAGACAATTGCAGATATTGGCAACCGGTCTTTTCGCCGGGGTCGAGTCTTGCCCTGAATCGTCCAGCCCTTCTTACCTGGACGCAGGCAGGGCAGTAACTGGCGGCACCGCTGCAGGAGCAGCAGCCGGCAGTACGCTCGTCTGTGCGGCAGACGCTGGCGCACTGGTGTTCGGCGCAGCAGCAGCAGCAGAAGCAGCAGAAGCAGTCGGCGCCGCGGCGGTAGCAGCAGGTATCGCAGCAGAAGCAGCTGCTGGTATCGCAGCCGCCGGCGGCGCTGTATAGAGTTTGGCTGCTTCTGTCGCTTCGGCTTCCCGTCCAGCTTTTTTCAATACTTCGACATAAGCCGGTACGATTTCGCTCTTGAGCAGAGTCACTTTTTCCGCTGGGATTTTGTCGGCGGCGGCGTCGAGATCAGTAAGACATTGCTTGTAGATATCTGCGGCATCAGGCTTGCCCAGCGCCTTGGCGGTATTTGCCCAGTTGATCCTGACGCGGATCGTGCCGGGATCGGACGGCCCCGATTTCCTTTCTTTCATCAAGGTAATCTGTTGTTGGAGGCTCAAAGCTTCGCTGAGACTTCCGTCCTTAACCAGCAATGGAGCCAATTTGACAAAGGTGTCGTAACGCTCCGAACTGCCCGGACCCCATCTTTTATTTATGTATACGAGGGCATTCTGGTAACAGGCTTTGGCAGTTGCCACCTGCTTCAAACGTTCGTACAGGCCGCCGAGATCGGTTAATAGCTTGGGAATACCGGCATCGCTGTAGCCCCAGATGGCGTTGCGTATGGCAATCGCATTGCGCAGGTGCTTTTCCGCTTCTCGAAGTTCAGTCGGTGTAGCAGTGGGCCTGGCTAAAATTTTGGCAGCAATCGTTTGATCGGCAATAGCTCTGGTCGAAGCTTCTTTGGCCTTCTTCGGGTCGATGGCCATGCTGCCGTCCGGCATCGTCATCTTCATGCCCGCCGGTATGCCGCCTTCACTGGCGGTGCCCTGGCCGGGCATCGCATTTGGTATCGCACCAAAGCCACGCGTCATATTTTTGACTGTATCGCCGCCCGGTATGGGTTTGGGCATGGCCATCAAACCGGCAGCCTCCATCAAGCCCTGGGCCTGAGCCGGAGCATTGAGCCAACACATCTGCAGAAGCGTCAAAGTCAATCCGGTGATCGCTGGAGATTTGACAATTTGCATAAAAACACGCCTCACAAGATGTAGAAATATCAAAAATCTGAGTTTATTGGCGAAGCTGCGATCGCTTACCGAGATCGCCTACCGGGATCGCCTGAAAATTAACAGCCGCGACCTACTTTATGCCCAGGACTAGGCCCGCCTTAGACATCCCCAGTGGCAGCGGCGCAGGCAACTTCACACGAGACCGATAATAAGTCCGCAAGGGGGTAAAATAGGAAAAAAAGTGGAACCATTAAGGTAGTCCACCAATATCTTTGAACATATAAAAGCGCGGGCGCACCCCAAAAAGGAATCATCGTGTCTAATAAATCCAGTCAACCCCGGCCGGTCAACGAAAGCCAGAGCGGAGAAACGTCTCATCTGCGCGTCGGTGAGCTACTGGTCGAGGCCATGGTTGTCAGTTCAGCCGAAATGACTGAAGCGATTCAGGTATCTAAGCGCCTTGGTGTACCGATCGGACGTGTTTTAACGATGAGCGGCTGCGTACGTGAACAAGAGCTGGAAGCCGCTCTGCAGGTCCAGCAGCTTGTCAGGCGCGGTGAAATCCCCCTGCAAGCCGGCTTAAACTCGCTCCAGCGTGTGCATGAGATGAAGATCGGCCTGGCTGAATCCCTGGCCGAAGAAGATTTACAGCCCGATCTCGAGCACGACCCGCACAAGCTGGCGGAATTGCTGGTCGATTCTAATATTGTCTCCGCCTTGCAGATGGAAAGAGCCGTCCAGGCCAGTGTGGAGATGGGCGTGCCCCTCGGCAGCACACTTGTTTTGCAGGGTTTCCTGTCGGAGGCCGTCCTGCCTTCACTGGTGCGCATCCAAAATCAAATCACCGAAGGCACAATCAGCCGCGAAGAGGGCCTGAAAGAGATTCAAGAAACTTTTATGCTCTGGGTCAAAGCGGATGAATCACTGAGGAAGCCGCTCAAGCATGAGGAAGCGCCAAACAAATCAGATCTGATCGGACGCGATGATGTCCATGTATTGCCTGCCAGCATTTCGACTCCGATGCCGGCCCCGAATGCCGCACAAAACACTGCACAAAACACTGCACAGAATGCCCCACCGACGGCTCAGGCCGGCAAAGCCACGAGCGGCCCAGCCAGTGGCGCCGTTAGACAAGAATCGGAAAAGGGGCCCGAGGACAATAGTAATGTGCGTCTAGTTGACTTGCTCAAACATTCGGGAGTTTTTAGTCAGGCCGATGTACAGAGACGTTACGATGTCATGCTTAAGGACCCGGTGCGCTCCGCCAAATTTTTCCTCGAGCTCGGACTGGTTGAAGAGGAAGATTTGAAGAACGCCCTGCGCAGCCATTCTCTTATGCAACGCGGCCTGCTCAGCAAAGACGAAGCCGCCCTCGCCCTGCGCGATGCCCGCACGGCCGGTTTCGCCAGAGAACTATCCAGCCCATCAGAAAGCAGCGAAAAAGTGAAGCGCTATATGGACAAAGACCGCCGCAGCCAGATGTCCAAAGTACTCGGAGGGGCCCTTTTTGGCGCTCTAGTGGCGGGCATCACTCTGAGCAAGCGCAAGTGAGGGCAAGACCTTACCGTCTTTTTTGACCCAGTGACCACCGACGATGGCGCCGGTTACTTCCAGGTTGTGCTCGTCAAAAAATGCGATATCTGCGGGTAGGCCCTCTTTCAAGCTACCAATAGACTCGCTAAGTCCAATCGCCGCGGCCGCATTTGCAGAAGCCATAGCCACACTTTCGGCAAAGCTGGCCAGACCCCAGCGACAGATGTTTTGCACCGCTTCGTCGAGGCTGATCGACGATCCGACAAGACCGCCTTTGCTAGTGCCAATTTTGGCGCGATCCGTTACCAGCACGGCCTTCTTGCAACCTTTCATTTTGAGGATAATGGCACAAGCCGGCTCAGAGAGATGGAGGCCATCGGCAATCAGGCAGCAGACGATGCTATCGCGCAGCAGGGCGGCTCCGACGGCGCCCGGGGTGCGGTGATGAAGCGGGGGTAAAGCGTTGAATGTGTGAGTCATCAAGGTAGCGCCGCGATCAAAGGCCTGATTTGCCTCTTCGTATGTGGCATTGGAATGTCCGAGGGAAACAGTGACGCCGCTTTTCTTCAGGTAACCGATCGCCTTGCCGTCGATGTCCCCTTCGCAGGCGGCGGTGATCAGACTGGCGGCCGGGGTGATGATCTGTTTCAAAACATCTACTGTAAATGGCTGGATGTGTTTGCGCGGATGGACACCGGGGCGCTCCGGCGAGAGGCAGGGGCCTTCTAGATGCAAGCCAAGCATGCGGGCCATGGCCGAGCCGGCTGGGAGATCGTCAACCGGCTTACGATCGGCACCTTGAGCGGTAAGGAAGTCAATATTTTTGCGCAGATGGACAAGATCGTCAGTGATTAAAGTGGGCAAAAAAGACGTAACACCCTTCGAGGCGAGCTCCAGCCTCAAGCTATCGAGCTCGGACACAGTCGGGTCCGCCCAGAGATCGCAGCTGGGACCACCGTTCATTTGCAGATCGATTAGACCAGGCGTGACATATTGACCGGCAGCATTATAGATTTCAAAATCCGCTTCGTCCCGGTCCGGTAGAAGTTGTACCAGCTTGTCGGCAAGACCAATGATGCGTCCATTTTCCAGCCAGAGATTGGTAAATCTCTCCTCGTGGGGCGTGATCACGCGCCCGCCTTTGATCACCAGACCCTTGCTTGCACCGGCGCAATTTTTGCCGCCGGCCTCATCGCTTTGCCTATTCACGGGACGTGACACCGGTCGTTACCTCAGAGCTACTTGAATGATATATTAGATCTTCTACGCTCCCTCAGGGGATACAATCTCAATATTAATGAGTGGTTGCACCGTTACGAGTAATCTTCCCCTTTGACCGAGATTGCCTCAGACCATGTCCCAATCCGATGCCAGTAGCACCTCTTTACCCTCCGTGCAAAATCTCGATGCCGCCGGCTTGACAGCCAAAGTCATGGAATTGCAGGATGCTCTTGTGCAATCACAAGAAAAAAATCTCATGCTCTCAGCACAGTTGCGCGAGCTCGAGCGCATGGCCAGAGATGGAGAAGATCTTAAATCAGAACTGGTCAACCAGGGCCTTTTGCTCACTGATAAGAGTCGCGAAAACAAACAGCTCCACCAAGAGTTGACCCGCGTCACGGCCATGCTTGAGCAAAAGTTGCAGGAAGTGGAAGAACTGGGCGCCTCGGTCACCGAACTGCAGCACCAATTTAAAAACGCTCAATCCGAGCGAGACTTGCTCGCCGTCATGCTCAACGAAGCGGAAAACGCGCAGAGACGTCAGCAAGCCTACGATGAAAGCACATCAGCGGCAAAAGACACACCGGGCTGGTTGCGCGCCTTCAAAGGTAAAAACAATTAGTCTCAGTGGAACCAAGTCGTCTAGGACAAAACGTGGAAGCAATATCAAAAGAGCTGCTCGCCGGTAATCGTAGAGCCCTGGCGCGGGCCATTACCGTCGTGGAAGACGGTGGTGAAGAGGCGAGCGCCCTCGTGCGCGCCCTCTACAAGCATTCGGGCAAAGCGCATATCATCGGCGTCACAGGCTCCCCCGGTGTCGGCAAATCAACGCTCGTCGACGCGCTGATCAGCGAATGCCGCAAAGAAGATTTGAAAGTGGCCGTCCTGGCTGTGGATCCCTCATCGCCGTTTACGGGCGGTGCCATCCTCGGTGACCGCATACGCATGCAGGGGCACACACTGGACAAGAAGGTCTTTATTCGCTCTATGGCCAATCGCGGCCACCAGGGCGGTGTTTCGCTCGGCACCTATGACGCGGTGCGCATGCTCGAGGCTTCCGGCTACGACGTGATCATCATCGAGACCGTAGGCGTCGGCCAATCCGAATTGGCCATCGCCAAGACTGCCGATACGACCATCCTCGTTTTGATGCCCGGCTCCGGTGACGATATCCAGGCAATTAAGTCCGGGATTATGGAAATAGGTGACATCTTCGTCGTCAATAAGGGCGATCTGCCCGGAGCCAATAAGTCGGCCAGTGAGATCGTCGCCTCGCTCGAATTGAACAAATTTACCAATGACTGGCGTCCACCGGTGATCGTCACCGTGGCAGAAACCAGTCAGGGACTGCCGGAACTCTGGCAGGGAGCGAAGGACCACCGCAAGTTTTTGCAGGACTCAGGCGAGCTCACAAGACGTCGTGAACAACGTATCGAAGCGGAGTTGGCTGAAATAGTCGCCGACCTGGCCAGGCGCAATCTCAAAGATGCCATGAAGAGCTCAGGCGATATACGAAAGGTATTGAAAGAGATAGTCGCGCTCGAAGTCGATCCTCATAGTGCTGCCGACACTCTGATTGCCAAGCTATTTGTCGGACCGAGCTGAACTTTTAAATCACCGAGAAAAACTGGTTTATCGGCAGTTATATCGCCTCTATATGCGACATGCGTCTTTTGCATGGTGGCGCGGGCGGTACTGGTCCAGCGGCAAAGGTTAAAATGGTAATTCTCTGAATACTCTCATATTCCCGAGATACGGCACCTGAGTGGGAAAGACCACTCTTCATTACGTAACTCACATCAACCTGCCCTATCATCGTATATGTGGTGACTATCTCGAGCCGCTTGACGCCAGGGGTTTGAAGCAAATACGATTGCAAAGGTAGAACTTTACATAAGTTCGCTCGACCTATAACTCTTCGACCAGGCGGATTCTCTTCGCATGTCTAAAATCGCTATTATCAGCCAACCCGCACAGGGTGTATTAATCGATGTCGGCGGCTGCTCCACGCTCAAAGAAGCGCTCGAGCATCTGAGCGGCACACTGCAATCATCCAATCAGTTTTGGAAGGGGTCAAAGGTGCTCTTCGGTATGGGCGGCCTCGAGCTGACCAGCAGCCAGGCCGCTCAGGTACTGGCTATCGGCAAAGGCGTCGGTGTCTTTCCTGACGAAGTTTTTTCCTCTTCGGCACAAACCCGCGCCGCCTTTGCCGAGCATGGTGCCAGAGTGATCGATAAGATTCCGATGTCCCTACCCAAGATCAAACTTGAAATGCCTAAAGGTGATATCCCCTTTGCCGAAGCGGACGAAGCAGCGGAAGAAGAAAAAGGAAAAAGCGGCAAGAACGGCAAGCACAGCGCTGAAAGCCAGATTGCCGTAAGCGATATCACTATGCTCGAAACCGACACTATCGAAGCTGAAGTCGAAAGCGAAGAAGAAACCAAAGAAGGCGACGCTAAAAAATCAGGCGCCATCAAGGAGACCACCATCGATGGTGCCGTCGTTGACGGCGCGCAAATGCCTCAGGTCCTCTACGTCAAACAAACTCTGCGATCGGGCCAGACTGTAAGCCACAAAGGCGATCTGGTCATCGTCGGCGACGTCAATCCGGGAGCCGAGATCATGGCCGAAGGCGACATCACCGTCTGGGGCAGCCTGCGAGGCATCGCCCACGCCGGCGTCGGCGGCAATGCCGACGCGGAAATCCGCGCTCTCAATCTTCAACCGATCCAGATCCGCATCGCCACAGCGATTGCCCGAGCCCCCGACCGTCCTCGCATCTCGTACGCTTCAGGTACAGGTCCTGAAACGGCACGCATTGTCGAGGGCAAAATTCGCATTCAGAAAAGTAAAGCTGACTGATTCTTTTCTCTTTCTCTTTCTCTCTCCAGCCTCTCCCCAGGGCTGCACAGGCAGCAAGCAAATCTCACAAATTGACATGAGGACACTAAATGAGCGGTCGCGTAATAGTAATAACATCGGGTAAAGGCGGGGTCGGAAAAACCACCGCCTCTGCCAACATCGGTGTGGCTCTGGCCAGCACCGGAGTCTCGGTAGCTCTTGTGGACATGGATATAGGACTGCGCAATCTGGACATCTTGATGGGTCTGGAAAATCGCGTCGTCTACAACCTCGTCGACGTCGTCGAAGAACGTTGCAAGCTGCGTCAAGCACTCGTAAAAGACAAGAAGCTGCCTAACCTCAGTCTTCTGCCCGCCGCCCAGACCAGAGACAAGTCGGCTGTTGACGCTGATCAAATGAAAAAACTCTGCGAAGAGCTCAAATCGATGTTCGACTTCGTTTTGATCGACAGTCCGGCCGGTATCGAACAAGGTTTCCAGAATGCCGTCGCCGGCGCTGAAGAAGCAATCGTCATCACCACTCCCGAAATGTCGGCTGTGCGTGACGCCGATCGCATCATCGGCTTGCTCGAAGCGCGCAAGGACGAAATCAAAGAATATCGTCTGGTCCTGAACCGCTACCGCCCGACTATGGTGGCCAACAACGACATGATGAGTGTCGACGATGTGCTCGAGATCCTCTCGGTCAAACTCCTCGGAGTCGTGCCTGAAGACGAAGAAATCATCGTGTCCACCAACAAAGGCGAACCAGTTTCCGGTACGGATAACGTGCGCTCCGGTCTTGCTTACCGCAATATCGCCAAACGCATCCGCGGTGAGGAAGTGCCGATCATGGATCTTGACGTAAAAAATCCCACCTGGATGAGCAAGATCGTGAGCTTCTTCAATCCCACAGTGCGGGTTTAAAGGAGGATCTGATGATGCAAGCAAGCTTTTTAGATTGGATTTTCCGTCCCAACAAGTCCGAAGACGTCCGCTCGACAGCCAAAGACAGGATGCGCAGCATGCTCACGCATGACCGTCTCGAATTGCCCGCCGGCCGTCTGGAAACCCTGGAAGAAGAACTCGTAGCCGTAGTATCGCGCTATTTCGACCTGGATAAAGATACGACACACTTCGATTTGCAGCAGTACGAAAGACGGGCGTCTTTGATCGCCAACTTCCGCCTCCTGCGCTCGAAGTGCTAGGATAGGCTCCCGTGAGGCCGCCTGAGCAGTCAGGTCGGCCTCCAGAGTCAGCTTTTTCCACAAGATGTAACTAGTGTCTCTACAGGCCGCAAGCTCACAAAATCTCATCCCCTCTGCCCTGAGGCGCCTATCGCATGTCTTTGCCGGCATCGATTTTTGGCTCCTCGGGGCAACGGCTTTTTTAATCTCAGTCGGCCTTAACGTGCTGCATCTGTCGCAGCACACGCAGGGCTATTTCGACAAGCAACTGCAATTTCTCTGGGCCGGCCTCTTCCTGATGCTTGTGATCAGCCGCGTCCCCTACAAAGTCTGGACAAACAAATACATGGTCGCGGCCATGTATGTGATCAACATACTGCTTCTCGTAGCGGTCATGATCAAAGGTCACTCGGCCCAGGGCGCGCAGCGCTGGCTGGCGCTGGGACCGATCACCCTGCAACCATCGGAGCTGGCCAAGCTCGTAGTCATTTTTTCGCTCTCGGCCTGGTTGAAAAACCATCCCACCCGTGGATTCTTCGACGTATTCAAAATTCTGGCCATTATGTTGATACCGGCCATTCTTGTATTTAAACAACCGGACCTTGGCACATCTCTCACTTTCGGTGCCGTCTTCCTCGGCCTTTCCTACTGGTCGGGGGCCACCCTCGCCGATATTTTTGTCCTGGTATCGCCCCTGATATCGCTCGTTTTAAACGCCATCGACAAACAATACTGGCTCTATTTCATCGGTGCTCTGCCGCTCATACTGCTTTGCCTCTGGCGTGTCTTTGACTGGAAATGGTTTGTGCGCATCATTTTGATTGCCGCCGTCGTCGCCGCCAATTATGGTGTTGGTGTGGCACGCCCACATCTCTGGGGCCTCCTCAAGGAATACCAGCAAAAGCGGCTGACCAGCTTCGTCAATCCCTACGACGATCCGCGCGGCTCGGGCTATCACATCCTGCAAAGTTTGATCGCCATTGGTTCAGGGGGAGTGAACGGCGCCGGCCTGGGCAAAGGCAACCAGGCCCAGGGAGCCTTTATTCCCGAGCGCCACACCGACTTTATCTTCGCCGTGATCGGCGAAGAGCTCGGCTTTCGCATCTGCGCCATGATCGTCCTTGCTTATTCTGTGATCTGCCTGCGCGCCCTTTTCATCGCCCAGCAGGCCTGGCGAAACCCAGATGGATCGGCGATGGCTATTGGCTTGCTCTGCATGTTTCTCTTCCACGCCTTTATCAACATTGGTATGACCATTGGTATCATGCCGGTGGCCGGCGTACCGCTGCCCTTCCTGAGCTATGGCGGCACGGCGCTGATCGTCGATATGGTGGCAATTGGTCTGTTGATGTCCATCTATCTCTACAACCCCAAAGAAGTCAAAGACGAGTGGGATTGAGATACCGGCTATTTTTTCGGCTCGATATCGTCTTTACTTAGCAAGGCCCCAGCGTCAATCTTTCTTTTTGCCCGGCCGCCTAAAGCATCACTACTGCGCTCTAGAGCGTCAGCCGGTATGAGCGTCTCGTTGAGCATGTGCAATTCGACCATCTGCGGAGCGATCACAGTGCCTGCTGGAATCTCCTCGATTGAGTAAACAACACTCTTTCTCACGACTCGATTGCTGCCAGGATTTTGAGCATCAGAGCCCGCCTTGATATCGGGAGCCAGCAGCGAAAAACAAGTGACGATGCAGATTACAGCCAGACCTTTGAAGATGGCCCCGGCCATTTTTGCCTTTTGCTCGCCGAGGCTGGAAAAATCGAATTTTACTGCCTTGATCAAGAGAGGCAGACACACGGCCGCTAGAAGATACTCAATGAACAGACGGACAAAATCGATGTGTACTTCGTAATAGCCCTTGAAGTGTGGATCGGGGCGGGCGCAAATCGGTGCGTACTGGCAATAGCCGCTGATTACATGGCCCGGGAGGGAGTGGATGACATCGGCGCCGAATGTCTGTGCAGATTCGGTAGCCTGCCAGGGCGGAAAGAGAGTGATCAACAGCCAGGATAGGCTGACTATAAATATTTGCCAACTGCGCTGGACTTTCAACCTTTTATCTCCTTTGCTCCGGGCCGATTTTAACCGATTTGCTCATGGTCAAAAAGTAGACCAGCCAATATGAGATCTGCTCGGCCGCTGAGTCGGTGGTGAGTCTTTTGGCCGGAATTGGCATATCATAGATATGGGAGGGCGACCCCGGCACTGTCCATTTTGGAACAAACCAGGCCCGGGACTTAAGACGACAGGAACGCACATGCCAGACGCAGAAATCGAAAAACCGCTTAAGCAGCATTCACCGCTCGATACCTACCGCATTTTGACCCTTGAGAACGCAGAAAACATCGAGAAGCTGAAGCTGGCTTGCCTCCAGGCCGGACATGAAGTCGTGCCGATGCTCACTATTTCACATGCCATGGCCTTCCTCGAAACTAAGGACCATGTCGACTGTATCGTTGCTGCCGCACACCTGCATAATGAAAGTGTTTTTGAATTTTTGCAAAAAGTCAGGGGTGCCGAGTCGCATCTCAAAGACTCGCCCTTTGTCGTACTTTGCGCCGATCCGGGCCTTCTGGCCAAAGTGACCAGTCCCGCGGTCGAGGCTGCCGCCAATTTGATGGGCGCCGATAAATACTTATTGATGAACGAATTTGATGCTCACAGGTTGATCGACGAAATTACACCCTTATTGCCGCCTATTCCGCTCCGGCACGCAATTCCCTGATCTTCAATTCTTTGTGGATCTTTCGATTTTTTCCAGTGCTTCTTCGGCTGTGTGCTTCATGAAAGTGCCCATCGACGTTCGCCGGCCAAACCAGAATCACAACCTGTCATAGAACCAATCACCTGAGACACTTTCCTTGCGTTCAGTCTCTACCGGTGAGGGAGGAAAATTAGTGGGCCAGCTCAGACGTTGTCTACGCCCTTGGGGGTGTGGGTGGAGACCAGACTACCCGACTGATCGCGTTCGAAAGCTTCCATTTGAGAAGCCGAAACGTTCATAGAAGCAAGTTTACTGCCATGTCCGAGGGTGACCATGCGATCTTGTACCGAAAAAATATCTTCTACGTAACGCGCCAGGGCTCTGCCCTGAGGCATGATCTGCTCGACGGAGGCACTCAGGTAATAATCGGCGGTGACGCCCCCGGCCAGGGCACGGTCGGCTCCCCAGGAAGTCGAGAAGCGCATCGTCAGCGGCGCACCCGGTTTGCAAATGAGACTGAGCTTACGGACAAAACCTTGACTGTTAAGGTCTATTTCGCCGTGTAACTGATTAAAGGCATCGGGACCATTTGGCAATTGACCCTGCATCAGGCCGGCCGGTACGCCGAGTTCTTGAGCAAGAAGCTCGACCAGAGAGGCAAAAGACGCGACTCCTGCGAGATCGATGGTCTTTCCTATGTCATTTGCAGTCATAATTTGATCCTAAATGCTCTGAGGGAATGGCCCAAAAATTTATTTTACTCGGTTTTACCGGGGTTAAACATTCCAAATCATGCCAGTAACCGGCCCATTCTTCAAGTACATTACTCTTATGCACTCCGGCAATTCACCTACCCAGATCAAGCCCGCCTCGCCCACAGCCGTCGTCCGCGAGTGGGCAGAGATGATCAAATTCGAGCACAGCGTCTTTGCTCTGCCCTTTGCTCTATCCGGTCTCATCCTCGCCTCCCCGGCCAATAGTCTGCCAGCGGCGGCGACCATATTTTTTACGATCCTCGCCTTCGTCGGCGCCAGATCAGCGGCCATGACCCTTAACCGTGTCATCGACAGCCGCATCGACGCCGCCAATCCGCGCACCAAAGACCGGGCCATTCCGGCCGGAAGAATCAAACCGGGCATAGCGATGATTTTTGCCGTCGTCGCCTTCGGCGTCATGCTATTTGCCGCCTCCAAGCTGCCGCCGATCTGCTTGCAACTGTCTCCCATTGCCGTTGTCTGGCTCAGCTTCTATTCGTTTACCAAACGTTTCACCTGGCTCTGCCATCTGGTACTCGGCATCGCCCTTGGTGGTGCAGCCCTGGGCGGGTGGGTAGCGGCCGGTGGCACTTTAGGCGGTGCGGCGCCATGGTTGTTGGCCCTGGCAGTATCGACCTGGGTGGCTGGTTTTGACGTCATCTACGCATGTCAAGATTACAAGTTCGACACTGCCGAAAAAGTGTTCAGCATCCCGGCGCGCTTCGGTATTGGCCCGGGTTTATTGATATCGCGAGGACTGCATGTCGTCACAGTTGCTGCTTTGATCGGTCTGGGTCTATCTCTTCACCTCGGTCTCTTTTACTGGTTGGGCTTCACCGCCGTCGCCGCCATGCTCACCTACGAGCACAGCCTGGTCAAAGCCGATGACCTGTCAAAACTCAACGCCGCCTTCTTCAATGTCAATGGTTTCGTCAGCATCGCTTGCTTTTTTGCCATCTTGATCGATCATATTTTGAAAGTCCACTAACTAGGCTTCGCTATTTTCTCTCAAGATCTCACGCCCGAGCTGCATACGGCAGGGACTATGCAAAACAGACACCGATCAACTCCCAGTCCTGAGCCCGAGCGAAAAGACTCGCTACAGCCGGCATTTGATGTTGCCGGAAGGAGGAGAGCGCGGGCAGAAACTGTTAAAAGCGGGGCGCATACTGATTGTCGGTGTCGGTGCCGGTGGCCTGGGCTCTCCGGCCGCTCTTTATCTCGCCGCCGCCGGTGTGGGCACGATCGGCATCGTCGATTTTGACGATATCGATCTTGCCAATTTGCAAAGGCAAATTTTGCATGCCACCGCCGACGTCGGCACTTCAAAATGTAAATCTGCGCAAAAGCGGCTAGAGGAAACCAATCCGGAGATCCGCATTGTCATCCACGAAGAGCGCTTATCGGCAGAAAATGTCCAGAAATTGATCGATGCTTACGATATCGTCATCGATGCCACCGATAATTTTGCCACTCGCTATTTGATCAATGATGCCTGCGTTTTAAGCGGCAAAGCAAATGTCTACGGCGCCATCTATCGCTTCGAGGGCCAGGCCAGCGTCTTCATGCCGGGAGCAGGTCCATGCTACCGCTGCCTTTTCCCCGACCCACCAGTGGCAGAGACAGTACCAAACTGTGCTGAAGGCGGCGTACTCGGCTTGCTGGCCGGCATGATCGGTGTGGTACAGGCGACCGAAGCGATCAAACTCCTGCTGCAAACGGGCACAGGACTGGTCGGCAAGCGGCTTGTCTATGATGCTCTCGAGATGCGCTTCGATACCGTACAGCTGAAACGCAATCCCGCCTGTAAAATTTGCGGGGACAATCCGACGATCACAACGCCGGTCGATTCCTCATTCGCTTGTGCGAACGCCGAGGGCAAAAGCAGTGATGCTCCAGGCTCTGATCAAATAGGCGCCGTTGAACTAAGCAGGCGCCTGAACGAGGAAACCCCCTTATTTTTACTCGATGTGAGAAATCCTGAAGAATACAGCATATGCCATCTACAAGACTCCACTCTCATACCTCTTACACAATTAGCAGGCAGGCTCGCTGAACTCGACCAATCAAAAGAAATCATCGTCTATTGCAAATCCGGCACCCGCAGCCTTGCTGCATTGAAGTTGCTCTCTTCACACGGATTTACCAGGGTAAAACATTTGAGTGGTGGCATACTGGCCTGGATTGCAGACGTCGACCCTTCTATGCAAAAGTATTGAATGAAAACAAGAAACGCAGGTCTAGTCGCCGCTGAGAGCGCAGATTATGCGCACAGTATCGCCGCTAGCTACTGATTGATCCAGATCATCTATTTGATCTACATTAATAAACAATTTTATGTGCTCTCTGATGCGGCCCTGCTCGTCGATCATGCAAAATTTGATGCCCGGATGCAGGCGATCGAGATCGGTCAACACTTCCGAAACGGTGCGGCCGGAAGCCTCTACCTGAGAGTTATTCGCAGTGTAGGAGCGCAGCGGTGATGGTATGCGAACAATCATAAAATGCTATCTCCCGCCGCCGATTAGCCTTTTTCCAGCAATGTCACCGAATAGATTTCGGGCAGATAGCGGACTAGACATTTCCAACTATCGCCTTCATTTATGCTGCCCCAGACCTCACCGCCGGTGGTGCCGAAGTAAATACCGACGGGATTTCTTTGATCGCAGGTCATGGCTTGACGCTTCACCGTAAAATAAGCGTCTCGTTTGGGCAAGCCTTTACTCTGCCGCTTCCAGACTTTACCGCCGTCGCGGCCGATGAAAGTAGCTGGCTTCCCGCCGGGACTGGTACGTGGCCAGACATCCGTACCATCCATGGAAATGGGGTTCGGAAATGGTCCAGGCAAGCCTGCCGGCATCGCTTTGCAGGACGAAAAGCCCCTTGCGAGTGCCTATTAGTAAACTGACAATCCCCTTGCCACTCTTCGTCGACGTCTGGCTTTTTGCTCTGGACGCGACGGCCGCTGTTTCACGTTTTGCCATAGTTTTCTGACTCGCACGCTGTAGACGAGGACACCGACGCACAAGTATAAAGCATGCAAAAGATTCCGGCTTTTCACCTCAGCCTCAGTCTCAAAGAAATGTCGCCTCTTAGCTGCGGGCCTCGATCGCTCGCGGACCTGTCGTATTTAGCTCGAAGCAAGAAAGCGCGCCATCGACCGAACCGACAAAGAGCTTTTTGCCGAGTAAAAGCGGAGCGGACTCGATGTCTTTTCTAAGGAATTTATCATAGAGTTGTCGCCCGGTATTAGCGTCAAAGGCCTGCAACCAGCCCTCTTTCGTAATGCAGATCACAGTCGAGCCGACCGCTTCGAGAGTAGCGGAGGGTGTACCTTTCAAAGGCACCTTCCACTGCAGACTGCCGTCATATTTATCGCAGCAGAAGAGCCACTTATCTTGCGAGGCGAAAATTACCGAGGTATAGACCATGACACCACCGGTGGAGATGGCGCCGTCGGTCTGCATTTCCCACATCAGACGTCCGGCCTCGGCATCGAGAGCAAAGAAGACACCCGACTGGCTGCCGACATAGACGCCGTCAACCGATGTCACAGGCGTGCTCATAATCTTACCGACAGCGACATATTTCCAGATTAGTTTGCCGGTGGCGCACTGGACGGCGTAGATCTGACCGCCCTTCGTGCCAAAATAAATCTTGTCGTTGTGCACTTTGGGAGCGGCGACAATGGCGTCAGCGGCGGTAAAGGTCCAGAGCTTCATGCCGAGTCTGATATCGAGGGCGGTGACTACCCCGCGCCGATCGCAGACAATTACCGAGTGGCCGTGCACTACCGGCGATGCAACCATGGATGCGACATTGTTGGCATTGCTCTCCACTACCCAGATGTCCTTGCCGTCCTGGGGATCGAGAGCATGCACCTTGCCCTGGGTATCGGTGAGGATGAGCTTTTCTTCGGTAATCAATGGACTGGAGAGAAGTGGCGCTTTGGCGTCATAGCTGAAGGCAAGCTTACCCGAGCGGCTATCGACGGCATAAAGGCGACCGTCGGCTGAGCAGACATAGACGAGCTTTTCGTCACGGCTGATACAGGGCGAGGCCATCCAGCCGATCGGCCCCTTGGTGGCGTAATTCCAGACGGGAGCAGATTCACCGTCCTTGACGGCATTCAAGGAGGTAGAGGTGGCGGTTTCAGAAGAAGAAGAAGAAGAAGAAGAAGAAGAAGAAGAAGAAGAAGAAGAGGAAGAGGAAGAGGACGAGGAAGAGGACGAGGAAGAAAAAGGAGCATCCCATGCCGATTTTTCAAAATTGGGCGTGTTCGGCGTCCGTCTTTCGAAATTCAAGCTCTTGCGGTTGTCGATCTCGAGCTCGCCATAGTTGGGCTCGGCTCCGGCAAAACCAGGGAAGGCCGGGAAGGCGGAGACTTTCTTGACCGAAACGCCATCTTCTTCCCTGGATAAATAAGGACTGGCGTCAAAACTTTTGACCACTTCGGTGGCTGCGGCGGGAGCAACCGGGCTCGGTGCACCGACTGCGTTTAACGAGGTACCGGTACTGGTGGCAGTGGCCACCCCTTCCATCGATTTTGCCGTACCGACCTGATTGGTGCCGGCGGCCGGCTGAGGCGAGGACAATATCGCGTCGACCTCGATCAAAGTGTCGGTCAGTTTTGGCAGGCTACGCGGCGTGAAGCCCATGGTGGCTACGCGCATTTCAAAAATCAAATCGTCGATGATACCGAGCACGTCGGCCATCGATTTGAATCTTTCCTCCGGCGCCTTAGCCATCATCCTTTTAATCACCCGGTCGAGTACGTCGGGCACCTGCGGATTGGCGCGCCGGGCGGACGGGATGCCGGCATTGGTGTGCTTCATGGCCATTTCGATCATGCCCTGAGCCCGGTAAGGGAGTTGCCCTGTGCACATCTCGTAGAACAAAATGCCCATCGAATAAATATCCGAGCGGTGATCCTGGGGCTCGCCCCGGCAAAGCTCAGGAGACATATAGGCCGGTGTACCCATGCCGCGCGTCGTACTCAGATGGATGCGACCGGGTAAAAGCCGGGCCAGCCCGAAGTCGCCAATCTTAAGATCGCCTTCGTGGGTGATAAAAATATTGTCCGCTTTGATGTCCTGGTGGATAACGCCCCGCTTGTGTGCGAAGGACAGGCCGGAAGCCAGCTGTTTCATCCAGTTGAGGCAGTGCTTGAGGGGCAGCGGCGTCTGATTGATTCGCCCGGCCAGGGTGCCGCCCGGCAGATATTCCATGGCGACGAAATAATGTTCGAGGTCATCTTTGTGCTCGGCACCGACATCAAATACGGTGACGATGTTCGGATGCTCGAGACCGGCCGCCAGCCTGGCTTCTTGCTTGAATACTTCGACATTGCGCCGGTCGGCCATCAAACTCGGTAGAAGCATCTTAATAGCCACATCGCGCAGCAAGAGCTCATCGCGGCTATGATAAACCACGCCCATACCGCCGATACCGACCTCTTCCAGGACGGTATAGTGACCATTTTCAAGGCGATCGCCTTTGCTAAATATCGGAGATGACACGCTGGTAACTCTAGTAACCTAAAAACTTCTGATTGGACTCAGCTTAGGCTATAAATGCCCTCATCTCGGAGCCAGTATCAACAAACTTGGTCCTTACTGAATAAAGCTTACATATTGTCAAGAAAAAAAGGCCCGGAAAAGGCTAAAATGAGTCGTCCGAAACACCGCTCCAATTTTTACCCACAGGCCAGGATTATGACCCAGCTGGGACCGAGAAGAAACCGTGCGGAGCGAGGTAGAGGCGACAGGGGAAATATTCGACCATGAATCATCTCGGTTTAAATCAGCTTAATCTATCACAAGGTGCTCTTGGTGATCAATTCGATGCCTCAGTTGACTCTTCGGCTGATCTCGCCAGCAATGTCTCGATAGTTTCGGCTGATTCTCAGACTCCCCCTAAAGACCTGATCGCCCTGGCGCAAACCGTGCTCGAGCAGGAAGCTGCGGCCATTCTGGGCGTCAAAGACCGCCTCGACCACAATTTTGAAGAAGCCCTCGCCTTGTTGCTCGCCTGCACAGGCAAAGTCGTCGTCACCGGCATGGGCAAGTCCGGTCATATCGGCAATAAAATGGCCGCAACCTTCGCCTCCACAGGCACCCCGGCATTTTTCGTCCACCCCGCCGAGCTTCGCCACGGCGACTTTGGCATGATGGATCAACGCGATCTCGTCATCGCCCTTTCTGCCTCCGGTGAAACCCAGGAAATCAAACTGGTGCTCGAGCCAATCAAAAGGCTGGGACTGAAACTAATTGCCCTGACAGGCAATCCGCAATCGACACTGGCAAAATATGCCGACGCCGTGATCAATGTCGGCGTCGACAAAGAAGCTTGCCCGCTCAATCTGGCCCCGACCACATCGACCACCGCCGCTCTGGCTATGGGTGATGCCCTCGCCGTCGTATTGATGACAAAAAAACAAGTCAACGCTGAAGATTTCGCCCGCTCACATCCGGGCGGCGCCCTGGGCAAGAGTTTGCTTACAGTCAAAGACATCATGCGCTCGGGCATGGACGTGCCGATTGTAGCGCTGACGGACAACCATGAAAAAGTAGTGGAAGAAATCACCGCCAAGCGCCTTGGTTTCACCGCAGTTTGCGATGGTGGCAAATTGAAAGGGATCATCACCGACGGTGACTTGCGTCGCGCCTTAAGTAAGCATCGCGCCGCCCTCTTTGATAAAACGGCCGCTGAAATCATGACAGCAAATCCGCGCACGATCTCATCGCAGTCACTGGCTGTGGAAGCGCTCAAAGTAATGGAAAAATATTCGATTTCGGACCTTTTGATCCTGGACGGTGGCGAGCACCCGATCGGCTTGATCGACCTGAAAGATTTGCTGCATGCCGGGATAATTTAGGCAGGCTTTTGCTATGAAGTGCCAAAATTGCTTGAAATCAGTCAGGTATGACTGGATATTTTGTCCACAATGCGGGACCAAGCTGGACTTGAGCAATGAAGTAGAAGACTTCTCGCCAAGTGCCGTGTCCGATGGAGTGGAATTTTTCCCAGCTGCCTTCGAGCCCGAGCCCTATTCTCAGGGCCGCATCGTCGCCGAATCGGCAGACTTCTATCGCATTTACGTGCGTTTCATCCTTGCTTTCCTTACCGACTACAAGCAGCTCGTAGACTTCCGCGTCAAAGTGATCACCGAGATTCAAAAAATCGTCGGCAAGACACCGGTCGAGGGCTTCACCAAAATCTGCTGGTGCGCGATAAGCCTGGCTACTGATCGCTATTTTGCCGACAAGTCGGTGCTCTATCAGTGGGACGCCGAACAAGAAGCGCACTTAAAAAAGCTCTGGTTTCATATGATCAGCCGTGCCTTCGTTCCGGACGCCGCCGCTCGCAGGCTGGATATAAGCCTTTTGCAATCTTTCAAAGAACAATTCGTCGCCGCTCACAGACGCGATCAAGGCCCACTGCCGGCCTGCGTCGAATGTACGAGTAAGTGCATCTATGACTACGAAGTAGCACAGTGCCTGCCGACCAACGTGCATTCACTAGACTCAGTCGGTTCGGGTGAAGCGGTGGCTAAATTTAGCAAAAGTCTCTGCGACAGGCTCGTCTCCTCCAAAGAATTCAACCTAGACCTCTCTTTTTGCTTTTCCGCCCATTTGCTCCAGGCTGCAAGCGTGCCGGAAGCTACCCAGCGCGACTTGATCTGGCCTATACGCAAAGCCCTTCTGGACAAAGAAATCACCGCCTGAAAGGCAGGATCGAAAAGTATTTACCATGCCGCAGGCGGCCTTTCCTTGATTGGGAAGGGTGCATGGCGGGCAAGATCTTCACGTCTCTTTCACGTTGTCATTAGTAGATTATAATTCCCCCACATTGCAGGTAATTACCATGGCCGCACACGACGCTGTAACAGAAGCTCCGCCAAAGCAAGTCGAGGCCGCCGCACCCGCGGACAATTTGCATAAGGGCAATACAGCCGCTCCCACTGCCGCTGACGTCAATGCCGGTAATAAACCCGCTCAAGAAGCGGCCCAAGCCACCGTAGACAATCATTTTGCCGGTGTGACAATTACCAACGCCGACCAGATCAACCTCTGTCAGACCTTGCTGCAAGCACCCAGAGACGCGCTAAGTCAGAAAATGAACAAGACCAATGGCCACGGCGAGACCTTCGACTGGAAAGACGGCGTCGGTCATGCCTTTAGCGCCGGTGCCGATGGCCAGGCTGCCGCCTGCATCATGAACAGCAAAACAGGCACCGAAATTTCAGCCTCCGGTCAATACGATCCAAAAGTCGGCAAAGGCGAGGTGCCGATGAAACCGGACGATATCCAGATTGTTAGCGGCGGCGGCAAAATTGAATACACTCCGGGCCCCAACGACACGACAATCGCCCACGAAACTGACCGCCAGGGCAATAAACAGGATGAGCAGGTGCCGGGCACGATGAAGCAAAACTTCGACGCGTCTGCCAATGTCAAAGATCTCCAGTATCTCTGGGCTCCGAAAAAGGCGGATGGAGTTGATTTTACTTTTACCTCATCCAACGACTCGCCTCAGCAGAAGCAACAGCTGGAACAGTGGAAAACGACGAGCGGCTATAAGCCGGAAAAATAACAGGCAATACAATCCCTGACTCAATTGTTCAACGGTTCAGCCGGCGATTCTATCGCCTTGACGTTGCCAGATCCAGGTTGCCTAATGCCGTCCGGCTTGCGTTTGTTCCCTGGCGAAATCCTGAATGGAGTCAACGAGCCCCTGCGCCAATCCGACTTGTTGCAGTCGATCGAAATCGACAGTGTGGACGATATCGTATTTTGCACCATAACGGACGAGATTTTGATCCAGGTCTTCCAGAAAGCCCCGGCCGTGCAGATCGAAGCCGCCAATCTGGAAAAAGACGACCGTCAGCTCATGCGGATCATTAATCCGCTTCGATGCGGCGATCAGCGCGTCAGCGACCATCTCTGGTTCCGGACGTGGGGTCGGCACACCGTCTGTAATAACAGCGATAAGCATCGGCTTGGAGCCCGGGCGAAGACGCGAGAAATAGCTGTTCAGACGATCCGAGAGTGGCTCGGCCAGGCGCGTGCCCATGCCCAGCCTACCATCGGCGAATAATTCGGCGATGTTTTGCGGCGAGGCGTTTGGGTGGACCTGATAGTTATTGGAAAAGTTGGTGATCGTCAGGCCTTTAGGTACATACGGGCTTAACTGAGCGGCCAGATCATGCGCCTGCATACCACACCAGTCCCAACGCGAGCGCCAGCCCGGACAATCGAGCGTGTGCATCGAGCCCGACTGGTCGACAATCAGCTCGATGTCGTAATTGGCGAGCACTTTGGTTGTGATTGGAATAACTGGCAGATCTCGACCACCGAGACCGACGGGCAGGTCAGGAAAGCGATTGTCCTGCTGCGAGTGCAAGGCATAAGGCGCATTGCGTGAATTGTCCATGGCTGCGGCCTGCGACTGCAGTGGCGGTGCTATGTTTGGAAAGGCTGCGTCGATACCGCTATGAAGCGCCGGTGCTACCGCTCCGAAATGTTTTTCTTCGGCGCCGAGGCTGAACGGTGCCGGGCCACCGCGCGGAACGGGAGAGTCAGCATCGCCGGGGCGCGAGAGGCGCTTCGGCTGGCGATATACAGGGACTGCGGGAACAACGGCATCCTGAGCCGCCTGAGCTAAACCAGGCAGTATCAAGCTCCCGACAATTATCGTCAGTGTTATCGATTTAAGAGTAGCGGCGGAGAAACGCAAAAAGGCATGCCCTCCCGGCATTTTCAAATGGTCACTCTTAAAGACGTCGGCGCCGCGATTTTGGTTCAAGCAATTAGATTAAATCCGGTGGGGTGAAGTGGACGGAGAAAAGCTATAAATCAAAGAATAGTACTCCTTCAATAATCGTTAGCCGCACTTATCGCCTGGGTAGGTGATAAATATCAGACAGTAAGATGGATGGAAGGCGGCAGCTCTCCTCCAGCGACGGTTTCATTTTGAGGAGAAGCGCCAAATGATACCCAGGTCGCAGTTTGCCTTTTGGACAGCAGTGCAGATCGGCTTATTTGTCATACCAGCCGCGCTCACCTTGAGCAGTGTCAGTTATCTGAAGGCCTTACATCCTGGTCCTGTCGCATTTAAACCAATCGGCGTCAACTGTGCAGTGCTTGCTAGATCTTTGTCAGCCTCTAATGCAAACTCGCTTGCGGAAAGCGTAGCAAGAACAGGACTTCTGGACTATCCGAAGCGCTCTGGGGTCGATATGGCACTGGCTCAGTGTTCTTTAGAAGTGGCTTTAGCCGATATTGACCACGAGAATTTTTCGGCAGCCCAACCGCACATTGACCGCGCCCTTCCAATCTTTTATCCCGCTCGCAGCGTCAACGAAAGGGTCTCACTCGGTCCACTCTTTCGGCTGATGGACCGCTTTTATGAGCAAAAACGCGTCGATAAGGCGATTGCGCTTGTCGATAATCTCTATCAGCGCCTCGAAGGGGAACAGAACAGATTCCCGGGAAGCAGTCGTCAATTAGTTCAAGATATTTGTGATTTTGATATGACCCAAAATTGCCGCCTTGGCAGATATAAGATTGCCGAATACTTCGGTAAAGAAGCTATTGCTCGCTCTTCACCTGCAGAAAGAAATCACAACGAGGCCCAGTGGACGCGCAATATTTATGTAGCTGCTTCACTAGTCAAACGATTGGATTATAAATCCGCCGAAGCCTATCTCGATGCCTGCGTCCGCATCGAAAAAAGCGGATGCATAGCACCTCAGGCAATGCTGAGAACGCGGGTTTTGCGCGCTTTTACCTGCGAGTTGCTGGGCCGATTTGCCGAATCGAAATCGCTGTTGAGTGAAGAGCAAATATTGGCGCTGGAAAAATCCACTGAACCAGCTGACGGGATTGCGCAGGCCTGGTGCTGCGATCTCTTATATTTGAAAGGCAGGCCCGCTGAAGCGATCACGATGTTAAAACAGCTTATCGATCGCTGGTCGACCGAATTCAAGCCGACCGCGCCGGACATTCTCAAACTCAAATACAGGCTAGCGCAGGGTTATTTGATTACTGGTCAGCTCGAAGAAGCTCGAAAAATCAGTCAAGAAGTGGTTGTCGCGCGCGAACGAGAACTGCCGCCGGATAGTCTTGATCTTGCTTTTTCCTACGCATTACTTGGTCTGATTGATGGATTCGCAGGCGATTGGCAGGAATGTAGAGTCAATCACGGTAAGGCTTTTCAGATCGAGCGGAAATTATACGATTCGTACGATTACCTGACAGTTCTATACATTGATAATTTCAGATTCACCAACGGCGTTGAGCCGAAAAGCAATTTGCAGAGCAAAATTTCGAGGGCAATGAAATGATACCCAGGTCACTATTTTCCAAAGTCACGCCGCTGCAATATTGCGCATTGATCTGGCCGATATTTATTATGGCGAACAGCTTCGATTCGCTTCATTCGATCTACAAAGGCCACATCGGCTGGCATCCGATCGGCGTCACTCTTGCCGGCGTCGCCGAGACTGCGCATGAACTAAGACTTTATCCAATAAGCGAAATCAGTGCAAGAGCGGCACTTCTGGATTATCCGAAGGGCACCACCAATGATACCGCCTACACATCGGCTCTCTTCCACATCGGCCTGTCTTGCGCCGAGCGCAACGATCCATATGCGGCCGGATCGTATCTGCAAAAGTCTCTCGAAAATTTCTACGATGTCTCAAGGCTTCATACTCCTCACTATTTCCCCTGCGAACCGATGCAGGCGATAACGAATCTCTATGTCGCGCACAATCATCCTGAAGAGGCGATGCAACTTTTTGAGAGCCAAATCAGTCGTTTGGAAATGCAAAAATGGCGGTTGCAGGCGCAAAATCAGCCGGTCAACTACAGCCTGATCGAGGACTTCTATCATAGAGCCGGAGATCTAAGTTATTCCCTTGGCTATTACGGTTCTTCAGAACGCTATTTTAAGAAGGCCGTCTTGTTTAGTCGGCTCGCCGACAAAAACAATATTTTCATCGATAGAGAAAGATTTTTCAGTATCGCTGTCTCGCAGGTGAAGCAAGGAAAATATCAAGAGGCGGACAGCTATCTCGCTGCTTGCGCAAGATTGGAGTCGCGCTCGCCAAATCTTTGTTACGCGGCACCATATACGAGGGTATTACAGAGCCTGGTATACGAGAAAACGGCTCGTCACGCACAAGCGGCTTCCTTAGCCGAAGGACTCGCGGCAGTGGTTGAAGAAAATCCAGGTACGCTGGTCTGGTATTCGGATCTTTTGACCTCGCAGGGTAAATTCAAGGAAGCAACGACGAGGCTTAAAATTGCACTTATTTCAATGCGGGCAAATTTGGGTGAATGCGATCCGCTTTTTCTGAAAACAAAGCAGCGCCTGGCGAGACTTGAGTTTCTCCAGGGCAATTTAAAAGAAGCTCGGGCAATGGCTGAAAATATTAATGACATTCAAAGACAGGTTGTCGGTAATTGGAGCCTGGATACCGCCTATACATTCGAGGTCCTTGCCGCCTGTGATGCCGCAAACGGCAATTATGAAAAAGCCACGTCCGAAGTGAAAAGAGCCCTGAACATCAAACGAATGGGACTGGGCAGCAATGTGCCCTGCTTGGCAGATAAGTAAATTGAGCGTAAATCCCCAGAAGAGCTCACTTGCAAAAAATATCGGCCTTGCTTTTTTGGTCTTCACGCTGGCAATATTCACCTTTTTTTCTCTCGGCTTCACGCAGGGATCTCTCAAACAGGCCTTTTGGCGTGCCTCTGGACATCTATTGCTGGATTCACAACAGCAGCTCAATAAACCTGTGCCAGGTTTTTATTTTCCCGAGCGCGCAGGAGCATTGCTGAATAAAAGGGGTTCCGAAGTCCTGGCCCGAGTCAATGAGCCAATAATCTGCGGAACAAAAAATTCAGAGTTTGTTTGTCGACTAGTGAATTTGAGCTCAACTTCAATCGGCCCCGTCAATGTTTACTCGGTAGTAATCGATCCAAAGCATCAGGCGATCCTTCGTTTTAGTCATCTAGACTGCGAACCAAATGTTTACGCACGCATCCAGAGTAAGCTTAAATCTGAAACTTTGAGGACGCACGCCTATGTTCTTACCGCTAACGAATTAGTAGAGCTAAATAGGTTGGTCGACGAAGCGGAAGGCTATTACAAAAGCCACATCTCGACCGGAGTAGAACTGTCTCTGCATCCGCTTGAATTTCAGAAGAATGGCGAATACTACTTTTATCCATTGCCTGAGCCGTCTCCGCTTCTAGCAGACCGCTTCCAGGCCTTATTTGACAAATACATGAATGACCACTGAGGCTGCAACGCACAAATCCCTGGATGGGAATCATCCCAGTGACAGGCCCGGTGGCCGCCGCTAAGCTGATTGCATGACCGATAGAGCCCTCGATTCAAGCACCTCAGGGAGAGTCGTCCCAGAGCATCAAGAAGCCGCCACAGCGGCTTCTCATAGCGCTTCGCAGCAGTGGCTGGGCGAGTTATTCACGACGAAAGGCGCGGTTTATGCCGTCGGAAGTGTCGCAGCTCTTGGGCTCGCGGTGCGTTTTGCACCAAGTGCAGCAGTCAACGTTGCCGGTGAGGCCGCGGAATCTCTCGGTGCCAACGTACTGAAAGCAGCCGGGCGGTCGTCCAGCACAATAGCCGGCGACGCTGAACGCGTGCTGGCAAAAGAGGCTCTAGCTGGTGCAAAGAACAGTATTGGCGAAGATCTGGCGGCGATTTCGCGGGCCAGGGCCGAGACTGTGCACATTCCCAGCTTCAACTCGGTAAGACCGACCGGGCGCACCGATTGCGTCCTTTCCGAGCTCGAAGAAAAAGCCTTAACCAAAGCCGAGAACACTCCGAAAATGATCGGCGTCAAGGCCGACAGCTGGCTGGCACGCGTATACGAACAGACCAAACCTGCCGTTGTCGGCCTCGAGCGGCAATCAGGCAAACACGCCGGCACTGGCTTTTTTGTCGATGCCGATAAGCGCCTGCTTGCAACTGCGCACCACGTTGTCGCCGGTCTCGAAGAAGCGACGCACACTGTCAGACTGCATACCGGCGAAGCACTACCGGCGCGGGTGATTGGCTTTGACGAAGAGGCCGATGTGGCAGTCCTGAAACTCGCAGGCAAGGTCAGCGGCAGCGAAGCACGCCAGTTTCAGGCCCTCAGGCTGGGCACCCCCCTCGAACTGGAATCGAAGCGTGCCGCAGCCATTGGCCTGCCTCAGGGCAATGACGGAACGGCGGTAATATCGCCTGGGGCCTTTAAATCGGCGGCCTACACGAGCCAATCCAGATTGCACTTTTCGATGAAGACATTCTTTGGCAATTCGGGCGGACCGATAGTTGGTAAGGATGGCAGCGCCATCTCGCTGGTAAAAAATGGCGTGGAAGCGGGTGAGCATTCCGGCCCCGATACGATCGGCGCCAACATCGAACACCTGCGCAGCTTACTGAGTGTCGTGCGAGACCGCGAGATTTCTCAAGGACCGCTTGCAATGGACAGTGAAATACTCAGTCGTGGCCGGGCTATGCTTTCGCCAAAAGATATCTTTGCCCTGCGCGATAACCCTGAACTCGCCGCAAAGGTCAAAACCGAACTCTCCGTGAAGCTTATCTCCCGTGATATCCCTCGTGAATAAATTGTTGTTCGATAAAACAGCCTTATTTTGACTGGATAATTTGCCTTGTTCGATAAAAACGACCCTTTCTGGGGCCTGATTTTGGCTTTGTTCGATACATTTTGAGCAGGCGACCCCTCTGACATGGGCATTTTAAACAATTGTCGAACTAAAATCGCTGCCGCACCTACTTCGCCCCAGCGCAAAAATGAGGCGCTAGTCCGTTTTAATAAAATTGATTTTGTGCTGATTTGACTGCCGCTTCGAGTTTCAATATATTCAAAAATTCATGTCAGTCTATACTTGTCTGTATGAATAAGCCAAACGAGTCGAATCAAGTCAAGCTAAGTCCGGACAAACTGCCGATGTGGTCGGCATTAGCGGCTTTCGTGGTTGTCGAATTAGCTGTGGGACTGAGTTTCTATTTCCACGAAGCAAATCACTCTAACGAAGGAGCAAATGTTCTCTTTGGCAGTCTGCAATTTGCTCTGATTTTTGCCGTCCCAGCCGGTCTTGTTGTAGGTGGACTAATTTGGGGACTGCGGCTGCTCCAACTTAAGGGTGCATCAAAGCCATAACGTTGTGAATGTGAGCCGATGCGCAAATCAGTATTTGCTGGAGCTGCTTGTTTTTGTTCGGGCTAGTCGTCGAAAATAGCAAATTTTTGACTGGCAACCTTTGATTCGCCTGGCTTTAGAAAAACGTCGGTAGCGGAAAATTCCTGAGCGGCAATCCGCTCTTGCTGGATTTTGCGCCAGCTTGCCTGATTGTCGTCGGTACCGGTCGTATTAGCCAATGCCACCAGTTCGCCCTTAAGCAAAACCTCCCGGCTTTTTTCAGAATCGTTAGTGTTATCAGGCTTTTCCGCCACTTGAGCATTCTCCGGTTTGTAGACTTTAATGTACCCATTACCAATCTCAGCCTTACCGGAAATTGCTTCGTCGACGAAAACTAAATCACCGAATAAACTTGAAATATCTGCGCTTTAACTTTTACTTGCCAGCCTCCTCATATCAGCACTGTTCGACAATCCAGTTGAAAGAGCTGCGGATGCGTGCCCAGTTAATTCATGGCGAGTAAAACTGGGTCGATGCAATAGCCCGTGTCAACGCAATAGCTCGTGTCGCCTCAAGCACCGGGCAACTTCGCCAGAAACTTCTCGACAGCGCTCTGGTATATAGACCGGTCGCGATCAGCCATACCGCAATGCCCGCTGTGCTCGAGTATGACCAGAGTCGTCCTGTCTTTCGCTTTTGCTTTGAGCATCTCTGATTGACTGCAGGGCACCATACTGTCGCCGCGTCCGTGCAAAATCAGAAGTGGTGGATGTTTGCCCTCGACAAAAGCGAGATTGTCGTAAAAGGGCTGAGGAAATAGAAAGGCGGGATACATTTTTAAAATTGGCGCCATCTTTTTCCCGAGATTTTCGGGAGAGACAAAGGTGCAGTCAAACATCACAGCCCGGGCCGGCCGCCGCGCCGCTATTTCACCGGCGACGCCACCACCCATGGAAAGACCATATAAAATGATCTGGTCGGGAGCAAATTTCAAATCCTTTACACAGTGATCGTATGCCGCCAGTCCATCTTCGAGAAGACCTGGATAGGTAGCCTTTCCTTCCGACTGGCCATAACCGGCATAATCATAGACAAAAAAAGCATAGCCTTTTGCATGCAGTACTTCGGCACGATAATTGGTCAAGATGTTGGCCAGGGTGCCGCCATTGCCGTGCGAGATCAAAACAAGGCTCTTGGCCCCCCGGGCAGGCACATAGACGCCGGACAATTTGACCTTGCTATGTGTTTCTTTTTTATAGACTTCGAAAAAACTGGACCTGAAAGTCTCACCGCCGATGGTGAAGGCGAGAGGCTTATCGCCGGGCAGTTTTTCCGGATGTGTGGCCAGAGAATTGACTAGCTCGGTCTGGAAGCAGGGTGCGAGCATCACATAGAGCAGAAATCCACCGAGGGCAAAAAGGAAGGTCGTAAAAAGGAACAGACGCCGGAAACGCACGCCAATCTTTACCATCGTATGTTACTTCTCGCACCGCCAGACTTTTCTGTTATAGCTTGCGATGATTGAGCCGCATCAAGCCAGCCAACAATTAAGCAACTGTTGGTTCTATTGCATGGCCCTGGGATTGTGGAGTCCTCGTTTGATCGCTATTGCTCAGTATGACCCTATGAGCAAAGACCTGAAAATGAAGTGATACGTAAAATCCTAATTAGTGCCACTATCTGTGGCAAGGATTTGATTTTGCCCCAGGGCAAGTTTAGCGTCCTTTCTTTTGCGACGTTTACCGGCCGGCCCGACTCTTTCACCATTGGCCAGGCGCTGTGCCCGCACCTCGGCAAAAAAGACCTCTTGTTCGGCGATGCGCGCGGCGAGTATATCTTCGCGCTCACTCTTCAAACCGGGATCGCGGAAAGGTACGCGCGAACTTTTAACCAGGCGCTCATACTCGAGCGCACCAAGCGGGGTGATGTGTTCGGCAAGCTCCCCATTGGCTACGGGTTCTTCCATATAGTCGCCGAGGACAGCCAGGGTACCGCCCCATTTGCCACCGAGGAAAGGGGTGCGATAGACGCGGAAGCCAAGCTCGAGGAAAGCCCCACGCACAGCCGGAGCGCTCGAATAGGTCAAGACCATGCCACCATCTACAAGGGCAGCCTTGTAGCGCTCGAAGAGATCTATAGTCCAGAGCTCGGGCATTTTTTTAGGTGAAAAGGGATCATGTAAAATCAAATGTTGTGAGCCCTGATGCCGATCGCCGTGCTGGCGCCAGTAGTCGCGCAAACAGCTCGCCACCATCTCAAAGGTATAGGTGCCGTTTTTGCCGGGGCAATGCACCTCGGTGCGTGCGAAGGCACCGATGGCAGCGGCGTCATCTCGGCTCAGTCCGGCCGCTCGCAGAGGAGCAAAACAGGCTTGATTCAAAACCTGCGGGACAAACTGCATCACACCAGGATCGAGTTCGATGGCGGTAACGTTCAGGTCGATATTTGGCGGCAACTCCTGGGCAAAGACGAGGCTGTTGTAGCCCAGGCCGAAACAACAATCGAGGATATTGATCGTCGACGGCAGCTCGACTCCGTGCACCGCCCGCAGTACTGCCATAGCCACATTACTGTAGTTGAGCAACGCTTCGGTATAAGCACCGATGCGATTGTGGTAGAGCTGCATGTATAGACCGCTGACCAGGCTCAGTGAGCCGTCCTCGGTGATGGCGGTAAAGAGCTCGCTATTCAAAGGAAATCACGACCTTGCCGAAATTGCTGTCCGACTCCATCATGCGATGCGCGTCGGCTACTTCTTTGACCGGAAAAACTTTGTCGACATTGGCCTTGAGCTGGCCTTTTTTGAAGCGCGGTATCACCTCCGAAATAAAGGCCTGAGTAACGGCGATTTTTTCTTCCAGAGGCCTGGCTCTGAGTGTCGTGCCGATCATCTGAGCACGTTTGGAGAGGAGCAGACCGAGATTGAGCGCTGCCTTATTGCCGTTCAGCATGCCGACGAGAATAATGCGACCCTTGCTCTTGATGCATTTTAAATCTTCTTCGACATAGGCTCCGCCGACCAGCTCGATCACCAGGTCGGCACCGCCGGCGAGGTCATTGACTTTATCGGCGAAGTGACCGTCACTGACTAATATTCCTTCCTTCAAGCCAAAAGCCCTGGCCGCTTCCAGTTTATCGGCAGTGCGGCTGGTGCCAATCGTGTGAGCGCCTGCGCTTTCAGCCAGTTGCAGGGCAGCGAGGCCGACTCCACTGCCGACAGCGGAGATGAGCACGGTCTTGCCGCAGGTCAAACCGCCTTGAAGGTTGAGGGCATCGTAGGCCGTAATGAAAGCCTCGGGTATGGCCGCTGCTTCGGCGAAGCTGAGATTTTCCGGTACGGGAGCGACGAGGCGCTCGTGCATGGAGAGGTATTCTTGATAGGTACCGCCACCGGAAAGACCAAAGACCCGGTCGCCTACTTTGAACAATGTGACGTTGGCACCGACTTTTTCCACCACACCTGCGTACTCGAGGCCGAGCACGTCGGGAGAAGATCCTTTGGGCGGCGGATAGAGACCTTTGCGCTGCAAAATGTCGGCCCGGTTTACGCCGACGGCTTTAACCCTGATTAAAACCTCGTAAGAAGTCAACTCGGGAACGGCTCGCTCGGCGAACTCCAGGACTTCCGGTCCACCGGCATTTTTGACGACTACGGCGAGCACAAACTTTTACCTCGAAATAACATGAAGCAATTGGTACATCACAAAACGCGACTATTCTCGCAAAGAAGGTCGACAATAGCCGCTTATAGCCTATATCCTTAGGAAAAAGCAAGCGCTTGGGAACCGAGTCAAACAAAGTCGAGACAAGCTCATGGATCAGAATAAAACGACAGCCGTGCTGGACAAAGAAATGGTAAGCGATGAGCCCCTCGAGGGCACACTCGCAGCGGCGAAACCCCTGCCCAAAGATATGTGGGACAAGTTAGGCGCAGTCGCTCCGATCATCTCCGGTATGCTCATTTTCAGTATGGGCGGCTATTTCACTTATTCATACAACCAGCAGCAATTGCGTCTGCAGGAAATTCAGACGATCGAAAAATTCATCCCGCACTTGATGGGCAACGATCAAAGTAAAAGAGCGGCTATTCTAGCCATTTCCTCGCTCACTAACGCCGAGCTCGCCGGTAAATTTGCCCAGATATTCGCCTCCAAAGGTACAGTTTCTGCTCTGCAATCGATGGCGGAAAGCGGCACCGAGAGCGACCGCAGCTCGGCAAGCACCGCCCTCGCCAAAGCTCTGGAAAATATCGCCGCCCGCGAAAGCAAGTTGAACGAAATGGAAACGGCCTTCCAGCAAGCGCTCAACGAAAAGTCCAGTCAGGCCGCTCCGGTAAGCGATTCGACAAGCCAGATCGAAGAAGCTAATCGTCTCGAACATCTTGCCGATATGTGTCGCAGTCGCGGTCAGATGCCGGTCGCCGAGTCACTTTTGAAGCAAGCAGTAAACATCCGCATCCGCGTGCAAATGCCCAGTGATGCCCGTGAAGTGGTTGTCGCGCTAAAAAAACTGGCCGAGCTGCAACAAGCCGCCGGCAACAAAGAAGAGAGTGAAAATACTCTCAAAAAGGTATCGCTTATAGAAACGCGCTTTAACTTGCAAGGCCAACCAGGCGCAGCCCTACCGCCGCCACCGGCGCCACAGCACGAGAATGCCGGTCAAGTGAGCAAGCCGGTCAACGCCAGAGCTTCCGAAGAAAATGCCGCTCGCGAAAAAGAGCATGAGGGCCGGGAAAGCGCGGCCGAAAGCGAGACGAAGAAAGAAGAGGTTGCCACTCCGGGCGAAGAGGAACACGGCACCGTCAAAGCCGGCAGCCCCGAAGCCGAAGGCGCTCACTAGGACTGATTCTATCCGTCCAGGCTGATTTATTCGGTTATATAATTCGACCAGTATTCGGTGCGTTCTTTCCAGTCACAACTTGGATTGCCGCAAATCAAAGTGACTTTGCTGCCTTTAAACTCTGTATTGGAGTCGCCGGCTCCGTCCCAGACCGAATCTACCATGTCCACATATTTTTCGAATTTGGTCACCGGCTTTTTGCAGGAGGGGCACGTCATCTTGCCTTTTGCGATTGCATCTTTAATAGTGGAAAGAGACATTCAACTTTTCTCCCGGATTTTGGATTTGTCGATAATTTGGCCTGGACGAGAAATATTCTACAGAGAACTGAAATTTTAGGTTGAGGGTGTTGACAGGTTCTATATTTAGACTTATTCTAAATATATCGGCACCGAAACTTCATCTTCAAACCGTTTTTTGAATTTCTGGTGTCGGACAACCGATTGGACTATATAAATGACCGTCTTTGACGTCGAACAACTGCTCAATGACCATGGAGTCAAGCCAACGCCCCAGCGGGCGGTGATTACCGACTACCTTGTGCACACGCACAGTCATCCCACGGCAGACGATGTATTTGCGGCTGTAGCCGAAAAGCTGCCCGTACCACTATCGAGAGCGACCGTCTATAACACGCTCAACATTCTGGTCGAGCACAAAGTAGTCCAGGAAGTCCATACCGAACCTGGTAAGACTCGCTATGACGCAAATCTCAGCGATCACCATCATTTTGTCGACAGCGTCAGCGGGGAAATTATCGATGTTTCGCTGGAAAACATTTCGCACATGCCCGTTTCTTTGAGCAAAGACTTTTTGGACGGCAAATTTGAACTGGAAGGGTATCAAATAACCTTCTTCGGTAAGAAAAAAAACTGACTTTTTTTTGCCTCTCGTTTAGATAAGTTCTAATAGTAGAATGCCACTAAAAGCCCTCAACTCTAATCGTAAGAACCAACCACTAACCACAGACCATTAAGAGGGACTGAAAATGAAAGCAAATATGAATGCCACACGCACCCAGAAAAACCTCGAAGCTGCCTTTGCCGGCGAATCGATGGCCAATCGCAAATATCTGTACTTCGCTAAAATCGCCCGTAAGCTTGGCGATGAGGAGGTTGCCGCCCTCTTCGAAAAAACAGCTAACGAAGAAACTGCGCACGCTTTCTCACACCTCGATTTGATTTTCCACGACGAAAAAATGACGGTACAGAGACTTCTCGAGCTGGCCATCGAAGGTGAGCTTTACGAGACAAATCATATGTATCCGGAATTTGAACAGGTGGCGCGCGAAGAAGGCGACGCCGCAGCAGTAGCCGAATTTAAAGAACAGGCGGCGGAATCGGCCGGCCATGCTGATATTTTTGCCCAGGCAGCGAAACGTTTTGCCGGCCTGGCCAAAGTGGAAGCGGTACATGCCGCTCGCTATCAGCAAATGCTCGATAAAAAACCAGCGTAGGTTAGGGTTAGGCCTGGCGCCCGCATTTCGGACGGGCGCCATATCAATGGACGAGCTTCATTGCCAGTTCAGGCAGATCGGTGAAATCATCAGCTTCGCTTTTGTGAGCTTTTTCGCTGATCTGCCTGACCACAACAAGCCTTTTAGCGGGCAAGACGATCATATATTGGCCGTGGAAACCTCGTGCCATGCACGCGCCGCCGCCCGTAGTCTTGATGTCGCCTGCGGGCAAAAGCCACCACATCAAGCCGTAATCAGCGCTTATCTTTGGCATGGCAGGCCTTGCGGTCGCTTGCAATAACCAGCTCTTGCTGACCAACTCATGACTGGCAAAGATGCCGCCGTCGCTTACGAGGACGCCCGGTTGTTATAAACAAACTTGCTACCGGGTTTGTCTTTGAGCTCAGCCGCAAGCGCCTCGGCGACTACATCGCCGCCATCGCCGGCCGCTTTTTCATCGAGACCGCTTGTATGACTCAAGACTTCTCGAAGCGTTATGCCACTCTTCGGTCCACTCCGCCATTGCGGATAAAATGAAGCAATTGGTGTGTCCCAGGGCGTTGCTATGGGTTTCACCAGCTCGCCTGACCAGATTTTGCAGTGCTTCTTCGTCGACACCCTCGGTGGTGGCGTCACCGTCGAGGAAGGCCGCTTTCTCGGCATTGCTATCCTTACCATCGGCGCAGGTGAGACAGCCGGAGTGATAACGCCAGGCGGCAAAGACGGCGAGCATCAGGCTCGCCAGCTAAATCTTTCTGGAAATAAAGCCGGCGTGCGCGTTACCAGTGAACGTATTCATATGCAAATAATTACACAATCTCACCCATGCAGTCCGATAACTCGCTATGATCTTTTTGCTATTTAAGGAGCGATAATGGCAACCCAGGCTTCAAATGCTAATCGACCCCGCTGCCTTCAGACCCACCTTGACATCCGGGTCGGCACCTACGAAATCGACTACGCCGGCCACGTATCCAATCAAGTTTATCTGCGCTGGTGTGAAGACCTTCGTCTGCAGCTCCTGGAAGAAAATTTTCCTTTGCAAGAATTGATGGACTCGGGCTTTATGCCGGTCCTGATTGCCTCTGAAATCCGCTATCACCGCCCGGTCAAACTTTTTGACAGGCCGACCGGATATATGTGGATCGAAAAGCTGAGCGGTATCAAAATGGAATTTTGCGGCGAATTTCTCGTCGGCGATGTGCTGGCTACATCAGTCAAACACACCGGTCTTTTTGTCGATACTAAGACCATGAAGCCGACGAAACTGCCGCCGCAGATCATCAAAAGGTTTCGCGACTTCGAAGAAAATGGTGACAAACAAAATGACCGACAATGCAAACAATAATCGAGTAGCCCTGATCACAGGCGCCACCAGCGGCATCGGCAAGGCAATCGCCGAGACTTTCGCCAAGGCCGGATATAAACTCGCTATCAATGGTTTTGGTGAGAAAAGCGGCATCGATCAAGTCCTCGCCGAGCTCAAAAAAGCAGGCGCTCCGCAAGCCGTCTACATAGCCAGCGACATGGGCAAAGCTGCCGATGTCGAACAGTTGATCGCGTCGACCAATGAGCAGCTGGGCAGTCTCGATGTGCTCGTCAACAACGCCGGCATTCAACATACAGACAATATCGAAGACTTCCCCCCGGAAAAATGGGATCAGGTAATCGCCATCAATTTAACCGCCGCCTTCCACACCATAAGGCTTTCCGTGCCGCTGATGAAAGCACGTAACTTCGGGCGAATTATCAATATCGCTTCGGTGCACGGCCTGGTTGGCTCCTGCCAGAAATCCGCCTACGTTGCCTCCAAGCATGGTCTGGTCGGCATGACCAAAGTAGTCGCCCTGGAGCTGGCCGAAACCGGCATCACCTGTAACGCCGTCTGCCCGGGCTGGGTGCTCACCCCCCTCGTCGAAAAACAAGTGGCGGCAATCGCCGAACGCGATAAGATCAATTATGAGGCGGCCGTGCACAAGCTCGTTTCCGAAAAGCAACCGAGCAACAAATTTGTCGAACAAGCCGAACTCGGTGCACTATGTCTGTTTCTCGCCAGCGACGCGGCGCGTTCAATCACCGGCGTCTCTTTGCCGATTGATGGCGGCTGGACAGCAAGGTAGAAGCTGCTACCGGCAAACAATTGCTAATTATCCCCAGGGTTTCGCTCAGGTCATCATGCAAACAAAAATCATCCCATCGCGCGCCCGGCGCACCAGACTGGCCCATTCTCTGCTTGGACTATTGAGCATTCAGCTTGGCGGACAGATTGCAGCACAGTTTTTGCCTACGGTTAGCCCCGCACAAGCGGCCTGGGCCCGCACCCATATCCATCATAGCCATCAAGCGACGGCGCCGGCAGTGAGAAGCAGCGCTCACACTCGCGCTACGGTAAATGGCGGTGGCATCGCCGGTGGTGATTACGAAGCAGCCGTAAACAGCTGGCTCAAAAGACCGGAAATTGCCCACTCTCGCGTCGGTGTCGAAGTGATCGAACTGCCCTCCGGCCGTTTGCTCTACAGTCATGACGGCGAGAAGAGACTGACTCCGGCCTCGACGACAAAAGTAATAACGACATCGGCCGCCTATGAGCTCCTCGGTCCGGATTTCAAATACAAAACGACAATCGACGCTACCGGACCTGTCGTCAATGGTGTCGTCAAAGGCGATTTGATTTTGCAGCCCAGTCAAGACCCGAGCTTCAATCGCAGCGATCTGCTGCGCTTGATCGACGATATGAAAAATGGTCGGGGCGGCAGTGAAAAAATCACCCAGGTGGAAGGCAATGCTTATGTCGGCGGTCCACCCGAAGGCCACGAGAGCTTTCAACCGACCTGGCTGAGCGAAGACTTCGGGCAGGATTGGATGCCGGCTTCATCAAGTCTGGTCATCGATCGCAATATCGCTTTTGCCAGTGGCTTTCCCAAACAATTTCACGTGTCAGACGACAAGTCGACCGGCCATGCCCTTCTCGACAGTCTGCTCAGTTCGGGCGAAGCGGCGTCCTGGGTTTCCTTCGACGCTCCCAGGGGCATTTTTCATATCTACCGGGGTTCTGCCTATTCACCGAGCGGCACCAACGATCCGGCGATCAAGCACGACGGACCTTTCGTGGTGGCCAATCCTGACGCTTTCAACCAGGCTATTTTCCAGGCCATGGTCGCCGAGAGCGGCATCAAGTTGGGCGCCGATCACGGCTCGCCCAAGCTGGCGAATACCCACGCTCTGGCCGAACACGTCTCCAAGCCGCTTTCACTTTTGATCAAGCATTGCCTTTACGAAAGCGATAACCTCTACGCCCAGCAATTATTGCGCTCGCTCGGTGCCACTACCCTCGGGGTCGGCTCTCCAACCGGCGGCAAAGTGAGCAGCAAAACCCTGGAGGATCGAGGTCTTTTCAAACTTGGTGATTGGCTCGCATCGATAGGCGTCCCTAATCAGGAAGTGGTGCTTTTCGATGGTTGCGGACTATCACGTAAAGACTGCCTCAGCCCCCACGCGCTCAATCTCGTATTGAAACATATGGCCGGACCAGAGATTAAGAGCTCCTACCTCAATCTCATGCATCAGACCGGAGCCAAGGACGGCAGTGGCTTGTTCCGCCTTAAAACCGGGGCGATGGACACCGTGCGCGGTATCACCGGCGTGCTCACCAATTTCTCCGGTCAAAATGTGGCGGTGACAGCGATCATCAACGGCCACACACCGTCGGTAAAAAATGTGCGCATGGCCCTGGGCGATTTGATCGAGCGGCTCAAGAGAGTAAAAACACAGCCGAGCGCCCCGCCACCGGCCGCGGAAGCAAAAGAAACAAAAGGGACAAAAGAGCCGAAAGTCGCAACCTAGCTACCGGCTGGCCGATTGTTATTCAGGTCTGATTTTAATGGACGCTATGATGTACGGCGTTAAGATTGGCCGCCACGATCGTTTGTCGCTCTAGCCTTTCTTCACCCTCGTATACGCCTTTGATGCGGTTGCGCAGGGCGTAGAGGGTGCGAGGCAATTCGCCTTTGACGCCTTCACGCACGATCCACTGCGGCACGAAGAAGCCGGGGTCGAGATACATGCTGTAGGTCAATTCGGTTTTTCGGCCACCATCGGCGGGGGCCATGTCCCAATAGCCCTGGAAGTCCTTCAAAGTACCGGCGACACGGCGAAATTCGATGCGTCCGCCCTTTTCGGTTTGCTCATAGCGAGATTCGACAGTATAGGAGAGCGTGGGCAAAAAAGGCAGCGGTGAAGTATCCATCGTCATGCGCATGACCGAGAGATTAGCCTCATCGGTGAATACTTCCACTTTTTTGACCCGAGGCGATATTTTGCCTTGAAACTCGAAGGGATTGACCATAATCGGCCAGACCTTTTCTGGAGATTCGTTGATCAAAATCTTACCGGTGACAAATTTATTGGAGCCGACATTTTTCATGCCGACGACGACCTGCCCTTGTTCCAACTTCTCGCGATCGACGTCGACGGCAGAATTGCAGACCATGTGTGCGGTATGCGGGGCCACTGCCTGTGGTGCAGCAAAGATTGGTGTAATGGACGCGGTAAAAGATAAAGCGAGGGACAGAGCCAGCGATGCGGTAGCCGCTTTTGTCAATGAGATCATCAATTTCTCCAAGTCCCGAGGGACTAAACCCAGACCAGGAGAAATACCGACAAGTAGTCATCCCAGACAACATAGTCAATGGTGCGCCAAAACATATCGGCCGTCAAGTGGGCGCGTTATCTATGGCATATATCTTAGCAAGAGCAAAAAGTGTCACTGGGACTATACTTCAAGCCTGCCTTTCGGATATCAAGCGGAGCGATCGCCTGCAAAATTTATCCAATTTTCTTAGAAATAGGTAAGTTATCTACCCTTTGAAAGCTAGTATTGGACACGTTTGTCGACGACAGGCACCATAAGTGGTGGCTTGCCCTTTTGACGCTTATATCGGACGCTCGACGCATATTCGGCCTGCCACAAGAGGCGCGCCACGATTATGGCCAGTTAATAAAGCGGCGGCTCAATCGGCGCGGACCGGATAGGCCTTATTTTTATCCTCAATATGTAGCAATACTAGTACTTGACGACCAGGTTGAGAGTATAATGAGAAACCCAGGTCAGGCTCCAGCCTTACCTCTATCGGCGCTCGAACGCAATTTGTGAGGAAACGATGCCCAGTTTTGATAAAGATCAGGTACCCCTCTTCGCCAGAGAAGGCCTTTTCAGACAAAAACTCAACCAGTTGCGCAATACCGGCAACATCAACGAGCGCACCACCAACGAGGGCTCGAACCGCTTTAGAGAACTGGAGAGCGGCATCCACCTGAACAACATGCAGAAGAGCTTCCTGACGGCCGAGCCGCAGGAAGGCGAACGCACGACCTTGCTCGATAATACGACCGAGCTCTACAATCGCGCCACGATTATGCGTGTCATCCGCGATGAGCTCAAACGGGCCAAGCGCTATAAACATGCCATGTCCTTGCTCGTCGTACAGATTGACGGCTTCGAAAAAATGCAAAAAGGCAATAGTCAGGCCACCGTCGATTCGGTTTTGAAGGGCGTAGCCAACTTTTTGATGAATATCGTCCGCGACGTCGACATCCCGGCCCGCTACGACGTCAACACTTTCCTCGTTGTCTGCCCGGAAACCGACCCCAAGGGCGTAGCCGTCCTTGCTGAGCGTGTCAGAAGCAAAATCATGCTTGAGCGTGTCTCCGATGTCGGCCAAAACTGGCACGTCACCGTCAGCCAGGGCATCGCCGGTTATCCGGGTAGCTCTCTCAAAGCGGAAGAATTGATCGACACCTGTATCGCCTGCGCCGAAGCAGCCGGTCAAAATGGCGGCAACCAGACCGTCACCGCCGAAGCTTAGAGCGTCATGCACTAAAACAAAAAACAGAACAAAAAACTAAAAAGCAGGCCTCAATGCCGGGGCTTGCTTTTTTATTGCCAGCCGAGTTCCTGAAGGATGGAAGGAAGCGATCTGGCATCTCCTCTGGCCGAGCATAGGGCCAGGATGAAGAGCACGAAAGTAGCCTCTTCTTCGGTCAATTTTTGCTGATTGACGAGGGCGATACATTGAGCAGCGGCACTGCTGACGTCCGCCTTGACACCGAGGTCGGCGAGAAGGTGATCGACCTGGGCGGGATCTTTGCTCATCGCTTCACGGACGCGCTCGACGTCGGAAGCGGCAATCAGACCGCAACAGGCAAGTATTTGATCGAGCTCGATTTTGACATGGTCCTTATTTTTACCGTGGGTCTTAACCTTGTCTTTTTCCTGCTCGACTATTGCCTTGGAGACGGATACCCCTTGCAATTTGACGCGCTCGAGCACATAAGTGGCGTCGTGAGCGGAGAGGATGCCGTTATTGACCATTTCCTGTACAGTGAGAGCCTGACTGAGACCGACGTCATCAACGAGGCCGACCCTGATCAGGACCTGACCAAGCGGTTCTTCATCCGAAAGCCCCTTCTCCACCGCGGCAATCAACTCGGCCTCAGGCACCATACCAGACAGAAGCAGGAGTTCACCTAAGCGGATCGTGTTGGCGCGTTGCACGCCAAAAGCGAGAGTACCTCTGAAATTGCCGTCATGGTGCCCATTTTTCAAATAAGCATGGACAATCTTCAAAAGCTCCACGGCCTTTTCGCGCTTGAGGCGGCCGTCTCTCATCAGACTCTGGGCGATCAATGCCATAAAAGCAATGTGTTCACTGACATAGCCGCGCAGAGAAAGGACCCGGGCCAGAGGCAGACCACTGGCGATCGATACGCCCAGGGCTTCATCGCGCTGGGCCGCGGTGATCGCACCGCTGTCGATCAAAAGCTGACCGAGGCGATTGGTAAATTCGAAAAAATCACCGCTCTGACCAAGTTTCTTCAAAGCCGGCTCAAGCTCGACATTTTCCTTGGCGATTAATTTCAGAGCGTCGATGGCCACCTCTTCGGAGATCAAACGATCGCGGATCAAAGACTGGACAGTCAGTACCTGACGGAAGTGATCTTCGGGCAAAAAACCCGACGCAATCAAGACTCGACCGACCGGCAAACCGGTCTTGAGGGCCACCGGCATAGCGTCGGCAAACTGAGCCAGGCTGACCAGTTCGGACTTTACGAGCAAGTCTCCGACCAGGACCTTTGAAGCTTTCTTACTCATCGATGCACCCACACGAATTCCTTTACTTAATGACTGGTTTTTGCCCGAATTGCATCCAGGCGATCTTGAAATTTTGCCGCTTCGGCGCCGCGGTTATTGGCCTTGAGAGTATCGATCACAAATTGCAGATTGCGCTGGAAATTGGGATGATCTTCCGCTGTTTTGAACCTACCGATCGGTGCACCGGTGATAGCATTGTGCTTGACCAGTCCGGCGGCCATATTAGTGATGAATTGATCCGGATTGGCCAGGACCTGCGCTTTGGCTATCTCGGTATTGCCGATCGAACCGGAGGCCTCGGCAGACGACGCCGCTGCCGCCGGCGAGGCACTACCGGCGGAGGCACGACCATCACCGCTTACCGCCTTGGGTATTGCCACCGCTTTGTGTTCCTTGGCGCCTTTTAGATTTTCTTCGAACTTTCCGACCAGCTCGGATAATTTGCTTATTTTATCCTGGGTCGTAGCTTCCGGATCGGTGCCGACTTTGGCTTCGATATCGAGGAAGTCATCGAGGGGTTTGGTACCATAGCCAACACCGGCACTATTCAATGCCTTCAGCCGGTCGAGGAGCTTCTGGCGCTCTTCCTTCAATGGTCCATCCACCAGTTCGATTTTTTGAATGTCGATTTTGCTGTTCTGCACAGCTGCAGGCTCAGCCTTGAGTCCGCCTTTGATAGTTTCTATCTTAAATGGCTCGAGCAAATTTCCCAGTGATTTTTGCAGAGCGCTCACGTCTTCGCGGCTGAAGTTGATCAGCTCGGTCCTTTTCTCAGCGCCCCCGAGCTCAAAGGCCACCGTCACTTTTTTAGCTTCCGGAGGTGCGGCTTCAAAAGCATGCTCGGCCAGGGCAAAGGCTTCGTACTTCAAGCCGCTATCGCTCATCGAAGAATCGCGCATGGTACGCAGCGAAATCTCATCACCTTTCAATGTCGTAATCACTCGAGAACGCCTCTGGCTGACGGATTCTTGCATGTGCTCTTCGACCCGCTTCTTCGGATCCGAAATCGTGCCCTCTTTGATTTTGATGGAAGAGAGCAGTTCATCTTTGGAGAGAGAGCCGCTGGCGAATGCTTTTACATCGCCGGCGGTGACACTTACTTCCTTATAGGAGCTGAGTGTAGAGGCGCTGTAAAAATAAACCGTGACGCGCGGTACTTCGCCGGGGGCCAGATCCATAATTGTCTTGGCGACGAGCACGGCATCGATTTTGCAGTCCTGATCGGCGGCTTTCGGATTTTTATAGGTGGAGACCATTATTTCGTCGCTGTTGATACGCGCATTGAGGCGAATCGACGAGTCGAAAATTTTGGCCTTCTCGATGGCGCTGGTGATATCGGCGTCAGTAAAAGTAATAGCGGCCCGGACTGCAAGGCAATTTGAAAAAAGAGCAACGGTCAGAGCCATGGACAGTTTGGAAAATTTGGGGGCGAGCATGCTGCAACCTCTTCTGGCCTCTTGATCGGGCCAAGTTTTGAATCAACACTATCGTTTAACGAGCATGGCCGACTGGCCATAACACCACTTAGTGTATCAGAAGCAAAAACCAGCAACCGAGAGGCTGCTGGTTCCAAAGTCGGCGGTGCGGAGAGTCGCTCTTCTCGACTAGCTTGGCGGGAGGACTATTGAGAAATCAGACCGATGATGCGGCCAAATTTAACCAGCAAGTGATTGTTGAGAGAGGCCAGTTCTGCTTTTGCGGCATTTAGCTCCTGATTGAGCTCTTCATTTACCATCTTTTCGACCGTCAGGTCGGTGGTCAAAATCTGATTGGCAGCATCGACGGTGGCCATCTGCAGGGCTTTATCGAGCAACTCGGGCATGTACTTGAGCTGATCGTCTTTGGCGGCGAGATCTACAGTATGGCAGCGAATCAAAAAGTCTCTCTGCTTGACCTGCTCACGAAGCTCGACCAGCTGTCCTTGCTGGGCGTCGATGACGAGCTGCAAATGACTACCGTCAAAGTCATCATTGCCGATTATACTGGGCGTAAATCTGGTCAGGTCGGTTTCAAGAACCGGATCGTGCAGGTCGAAAGCTTCCGGTGAGAAATCGAGAGTTTCACTCTTGATGACGACTTCTTCATGGTAGGAGGCAAGCTCTTGCGCCAGAGGAAATTCGACAATGTTGGAAGGCGCGGCAAGAGCCCGATCGAGCTCATCACCGAAAATCTGATTGAGCAGATTTTCCAAACGCATG
>JAGXAB010000125.1 GCA_018971775.1 Cyanobacteria bacterium REEB67
CCAAAGCCGGTAAGCGTGAGCGCAAAGAATTGGCTCGCAATCCGCAGGGTGCAACGGTAGCACCGAGTCGCTAGAGCGCCAGACATGGGTCTTTGTCTTGAGCACTAAACCTTGAAAAAAGACCCTGGTAATAAAAGGGCTCTGTCGAAAATGGCAGAGCCCTTTTGTTCTATTTGCCGATCAATTCATCCATGATCTTATCTGAGTATCTTGCCAGCTCAGCTTTGTCTGCTTCTGCTTCTTTGACTTTGCCCAGGGCCTGGTAACATTTCGACCGTTCTCTCAAAGAATTTGTGAGAAAGAATGTTGCTTCTCTTTTTGCCTGAATTTGTCTTTGTGCATTCGCGATAGCTTGCGTAAAGGCCTGCACAGCCTCGCGCTGTCGGCCGAGTTTCGCCAGACATATCCCCCTGGTGTAGGGAGGAGCGCAATCGTTCTGGTTACTTTTCTGGGATCGCTCAGCTACAGCCAGCGCTTCAGGATATTTTTTCATTCTTATTAGAAGATTTGCTTCTTTGGCCAGATAATCGGAGGCCCAGGTCGGCATTGTTCTGGCGAGCGTCTCGAAATCCTGAATCGCTTCCGCGAACCGGTTCATGTTCGAATAGGAAGCGGCTCTAATTTCGAGGCACTTTTGATCATTATCTCGGCGTACTCCAATCGAAGCCAAAGCAACGGCTTTCTGGAAATCTTGAGCTAAAGCAAAAGTCTTTGCTGCCATATAAATTTCGCCGTCGGTTGCTTCTTCCGGATGCTTTACTTTGGCAAAAAGGGGAAGGGCCGCTTCGAAATTATTGTGGTCGATGCACTTTATGGTGGCTTCGAGCATCATTCTTCTGTCATCATCTCCGACCCGACGCGGTGTGGATTTCATCAAAGACAGAATGTCTTTTGTGTCTCTGGCGTCCAGGAGAGATGTAAGCTGAGCTATTGGAAGGCCGTATTTATCTTTTAGCGGAGCTGTGGCTGATTTTGAAATTTTGAGCCCTTTAGAATTTTCGTTGCTCGTTTTTGGCTCGCCTGTGGCTGGTCGCTGAATGGCGAGAAAAAATAAAAGCAGAATGAACGGACTTAATCGAAAGAAGCAGGTGGATTTCATTTGAGTGCAGGCTCATTTTCGGTCGCATTATTTTCAGATGTTGGCGTATTCGTCGTGGACGGTTCACGTTTCTCCTGCATGAAATAAATCGCCCAGTCCTTAACCTTATGCGGTAGTGCCGGCTGTGGAATGATCCATCCACGCGGTCCGTCCGGGCTGCCAACTGTCTGGAAATAATAACCGCCCGACTGGTCCTGCAACTTTGTAAATTTGAGCACGCAGGGGAATGGCTTGTGTCCTTTCCAGTGCTTCAACTGTGACTTGCCGAGGACGGCTGCGGGCGGTGGGCCGTTGATCGGCATTACTTTCAGGCCGACAACGCCCATATAAAATTTACCCAGGAGTGCGTCATAGCCTGCTTCCATTTTCCATTCCGGGACGACGGGTGTGCCCCTCGAGTCGTGTTTGGCATAGCCCTGGAGGGCTGGAGGATTGATCTGATTGATAGTAGACTCTTCGGCCCGGATGGAGGCGGGCAAGCTAAGCAAGATGGCCAGAGCAAAGGCTAGCGCCATGGCGCGTCGTTTGCAGGAAAGACTCGTTTTTTCGTGTTTGGCCAAGGGGATCGGCTCGGGAAAGAGGAAGTATCTTGCTCACTTAGTTATATCAGTGATTGAGCTAAAGCAAGCCACGAAGCGGTTACGCAAATTCTGATCAGGGTAATAAAAAACCGCTCAGAGGCTTCTGGAAGAGCGTGAGCGGTTTTTTAGTTATTCAGAGTTGGAGCGTTGGACGAATTAGGGATTGACTGTGAATGTACCTGGCAGGGTGGTCGGAGTTACCGTACCTTTCTTGCCTATTATTCCAGCCGTACCATTGGCACCCGCTGTCGCACCCGTACCGCCGGTGCCGCCTATGCTGGCCGCTCCCGGAAGTAGGTTGATCACGGCCGCACCGCCTGTGGCAACCAATCCACCAGAACCAGCCGTGAGCTTAACTGAGCCCCCGTTAGCACCATTAGAGCCATTGCCGCCTTTACCGCCGGTTGCCTTGGCAGAGTTGCCGCCATTACCACCATTACCTCCGGCACCACCGTTAACTGTTGCACCATTCGTGGTGATCGAGCCGGTGCCTACAGTGGCTATTGTCACCGCACCACCGTTTGCTGATTTGCCCCCAGCAGCTCCAGCTGCACCGTTGGCACTTGTGCCGCCAGTCGGTTGGCCCTGGCCACCATCGCCACCAGCACCACCTGTGCCACCATTGCCGCCATTTGCAGTGATTGTGTTAGCCGTGATCGCGCCGCCTACTGTTTGTTTGAGGGCGATAGAGCCACCGGCACCACCTGCTCCTGCGGCTCCAGCTGCACCTGCAGCGCCGCCTTTAGCCGTTGAGGCACCGAGAGAGAGGATTTGCGAACCGCCGCCGGCGCCGCCAGCGCCGCCGTTAGCACCAGAACCGCCATTAGCAGTGATACTGGTTGTGCTGCCGGCATTCACAGACAATGCTCCAGCCGAGGTGAGGGCAATCTTACCACCCGCACCGCCGCTACCACCTGCTCCGGCCTTGCCGCCGGCTCCCGAGCTGCCGCTGAGCGAGGTGCCTCCGGCTCCGCCAGCACCACCTGTAGAGGAGTTAACGCCTCCATTGGCTGTAATATTGGTATTCGCGCCGTTGTCAGCAGTCAGCGTGCCGCTGGCAGTAATGGTGATTGATCCCCCAGCTCCGGCAGCTCCAGATGAACCGCCAGCGCCGCCGGCGCCGCCGCTCTTACCACCGTTTCCGCCGTTGCCGCCGATTCCGGCTACGCCCGTTCTGTCACCACCGTCTGCAGCTGCACTGTTAACAGTGATCGCGCCGGTACCGACCGTGGTGCCTGTCGCTGAGATCGCGATTGTGCCACCATTACCTGATGCTCCGCTGCTTCCAGCGGCGCCGCCTTTGGCGCCGGCAGGAGTGGTTGGTCCGACGGCGGTGCCATTGGCCAGTTTGGTATTTGTGCCGGCATTGCCGCCGCTATTACCACTCCCGGCATTGCTGCCGCCGTTGACATCGATATTATTGACATTGACTGAACCTAGCTTGGCAGCAATCGTCACTTTTCCGCCTGCACCGGCCACACTGCCGGCACCGCCTGCGCCACCGGCTCCGTAGTTGCCATTGCCGCCGACACTGTTACCGACCAGCACCGCGCTGCCCTCAGAAGTAGCAAAATTTGTTACTACCAGACTGTTGGCGACGCTGCTTGTGCCGTTTGCAGTCAGCGTGATCGTGCCACCCGCCGCTCCGGCTCCGCCTTTTCCGGCATTTCCGCCAGTTCCACCGGCAACTCCCGTGCCTGCGTTACCACCGCTGCCGCCGCCGCCAACAAAGAATGAGGCTGAACTGTTAGCTGAGCCGATTGTCAGTCCGCTATCAATAGCTGTGGCCGTTGAGGTGACCGTGATCTTTCCGCCTGCACCGGCAGCTGCACTATTGCCGCCATTGCCGCCATTGCCGGATGGGCTGTTTGTGCCTGTGCCCGCGTTGTCACCGCCATTGCCTCCACCACCGCCAAAGCCTGTGAAGAGGCTTCCTTCCGCTTCGAGATTATTGAGAACGATTTTTGATCCGACTACGGAAATTGCGCCGCCGGCTGCGTTCGCTCCGGCATTAGCACCGTTGCCGGCATTACCCGCTTTGGCTGTCGATGTGGGGGCATTAGAAGTAGCGTTGCCACCACTGGCGCCAGAGCCGCCATCGCTGCCGCGGGCTGCATCAGCTGTGATATCGAGTGTCCCGGTGGTACCGATATGACCGGTACCGGCGTTGATTGTGATCATTCCGCCGGCCGTTGCCGCACCGCCGACGGCGCCGTTGCCGCCTGCCCCGGCCGTGCCTGTAATGCCGGAAGCATCGCCGGCGATGCCGCCGTTGCCGCCAGTGCCGGCAACGGTGCCCGATGCATCGATAAGGCCGATCATATCGAATGCGCCGTTATTGGTTGTAATAGTTCTATTGCCGATTTTAGATGCGCTGCCGCCGATGCCGCCATTAGCGCCGAGTCCGCCTGCCGTCACGCCACTGCCAGCAGCACCACCAATGCCGCCATTTCCGCCTATGGCGCCACCGGTTGTATAGGTAGTGGGAATGTCTCTTCCGCCAATCGTTGCCGAGTCTGATGTGCTCATCATAGTCACGCCGCCACCGGCTATGGTACCGCTCTTGGCTGTCGTTATGACAATGTTGCCATTAGCTCCGCCGGCTCCGCCAGCGCCTCCAGCGCCTCCTGCGCCGCCTGCACCCGCCGCGGAGTTGCCTCCGACTCCGCCTGCGCCGCCGACGCCGCCGTCTCCTCCGATGGAGAGTATCTGGGTATTGCCCAAAAAGACACCACCAGCTCCGGCTGATGTCGCCCCAGTCGAGATTGTGACCAGATTGCTGGCACCGCCAGCTCCGCCGGCTCCAGCTGCCCCGCCTTTACCCCCAGCACCGGTCGAGCCTGTGGCGTCTCCGCCAAAGCCACCCTTACCATAACCCACCCTGTTGCCGTAAGCTGACCCGCCTACGCTACCAACCTGGCCGCCCGTCAGGGCAATGTTACCGGTGCCTGTGGTTGATATGGTCACCGCTGCCGCACTGCCGCCATTGCCGTTTTTGCCTCCGCTACCACCCGCCCCTCCTGCACCAGAAGAGTTGAAGGAGCCGTTGCCACCGGATCCGGCCGGCGCGCCCAATCCGCCTCTGGAGCCGGTGAACGCTCCTGCCAGGTTGATGTCACCAAACGATGTAATTTTCACCGCGCCACCGGCGCCACCGGCGCCGCCGGCACCGGCTGCGCCACCTGCCACCGTTATGGTACTGCTTGTCGAATTGCCACCGTTACCACCTTGTCCAGGGAACATACCTCCGGCGCTTTCGACGTTACCGGCTATGATGATAGACGAGCCGGCACCACCTGTAGTGCTGATGGTTACCGTTCCGCCTGCTCCGGAGGCGCCGCCCGCGCCGCCGGCACCGACGGTACCCGGACCGCTAAATCCGCTAGCGCCGCTGCCGCCGAAGCCGCCGATTGATTCAATACTATCGGCGGAGGCAATCGAAGTGACTGCGGTTATTGATATGTTTCCGCCCTTACCACCGGCGCCGCCCGCACCACCGTTGATGGCTGTCACAATGTTGGCCGGGAGACCTCGGGTACCTGTACCGCCTATCGCTTCGATCGCACCGTTCAGCACAACGGCATTGCCGCTGATCGTGATATTTCCGGCATTCGTACCGGCTGTGCCGTCTGATATGGGCGAGATATTGCCATTGCTGTTGGTCAAACCGCCTTTGGTCCCGACCGTAACTGTGCCGGTGCTTGTGACGGATATATTGCCGCTGCCGGTGGTGATATCACCGACCGTTACATCGGCATTGTTCAAAGCCCCGGCTTTGAAAGTGCCACTACTGATAGCGCCACTGGGAGCGAAAGTCACGGAACCGGTCGGTTGAGCCGAGGCGATTGTTGTCGTCCCGCCGCCCAGGCCATTGGCGTTGATCTTACCAACGCTGATGGCTGTGCCACTGGTGGCTCCGGAGATAATGGTGACTGAGCCGGAAGCTCCATTCGCCGATGAAGAATTTATCGTGATTGTAGTGGGTACTGCAATTGCACCGGTGCTTGCAGTAGAACCTTTATACGCGATGATCGTGATGTTGCCTCCGCTACCCGAAGTGCCGGTAGCGGATGAATCGAGGACTGTTAGAGGATTCGTCTTATCGGTGAGGATGACGGAACCTCCGGTCGCGCTAGCGCCACTCACAACCACATTACCGGGAGCTCCCAGGGGAGGCAGGTTGTCAGTGCTGGGGGTAAACTTAGCGCCGGCGATGAGGGAAATAGAGCCGCCGCTGCCGTTGTTGCTCGATGTCGACAAGCCGAGATTAGAACCCCCGGCTTCCATAATGATGTCGCCGCCCGAGATCAGGGCAATAGGTACGCCGGCTGCGGCGACGATGCTGTTATTGATTGTGATGGTGCTAGTACTTGTAAAAGTCGGGTCGCCCGAGGCATCGATTTTGCCAAGATTGAGGCTGGAATTTGTCGCATTGACGTCTACATTGCAGCCGACGGCATTGACAAGGCCGCTTACCTGGCCGAAGTTGGCCAGGACGTTACCTGTACCGGCATTGAAGTTGACCTGTTGAGAGAGCACATTGGCATTGGAGACATAAACATCAGCATTGGTCGTGCTGAAATTGACATTGCCGTTCAACGCTTGCACAGTGCCCGCTCCAGAAAGAGCGAGAGCGCCTGGGCTGGCGAAGTTGACATTACCTGCGGTGGCTGTGATTGAGCCTGTATTGTTGATCACTGGTGTCGTAATATTGAGGTTATTGGCACTGCTGATGGTGCCGGCGTTGGTGAGAGAATTGAGGGCGCTCAGAGCGACATCGGCTCCGACATATCCGTTGCCGCCACTGAATGACTGGATGATCGCTCCGCCGGCATTGACGATAGTGCCGGCATTGATGGCATCGATGCCGTTGGCTTGGGTGGAGGCAGTCTCAAGTGTGCCGAAGTTGATCAGCTTACCGGAAATGTTGACCGAGTTGAGCGTATCGACGACATTGACGCCGTGGGAGATGGTGAGAGATGAGAGCGCTCCACCGGAAGCGGTGCCGAGGCCGGTCAGTAGACTGTCGGTGAGCGCAACGCTGCCGCTGTGAGCGGTGCCATTTGCGTTCAGGCTCAGACCCTGGGTGCCGGTCGTGAGCATTTGCTCGACGGCGACAGCTTCAGCTGCAGTCAACCTGGTATTGAGGCCGACTTCTTGCGTGCGCCCGCCGACATCGATTGTGATGCTGTGGAAACCGCCAAGGTTACCGGCCAGGAAGTTGAGCTGATTGGAGGTGAGATTGAGATTTACACCGGTCGTCACGTTTTGAGTGGCACCGGCGTGGTGACTGAGGTTGGTGCCGAAGATTGTCTGTACTGCATGGTGGACGGCAGTGCTGCTCTGACTTTGAGCGAAGCTATGCACAGCGTTGGTCGTCAGAGCTTGCGGTGCGATGGCGTGATTGAGAACGTTCGGCGTGCTGTGGGTCTGCCAGTTTAGCGTGGGATTGGCGTTTGGCATTGGCGTATTGGCCATGGCCATCATCGAGCCCAGTGGAATGCTGCAAGCGACAGTGAGCGCAACGCTAAAGGCTTTGCGTGTTCTGGTCGCGAGTTTGTAGGTTCTGCTGTTCTTGAAGGTTTTGGCCATTTCGTCCACCGTTAAAAGCGATTACAAGGGTTTCCAGGTGCCCATTGGCTATTGATGCCGCTGGGCACATTTTCAATTTTCCGGCCTATGATAGCCGGTCTGCATATAGGACAAATTAAATCCCCATCCTAGTTGTGGGTGGGGTTGTGGTCTGGCGACAGGGCGCAGGCCGTGAGTGATGGCGTCAGATAGAGAGCGTAAGGCTCACCGCCTGCCGAAATTTGCATCAGGATAGCGGCGGTCTTGAGCACATTGCCGGCTGACGTGCGCTGTTTAGCGTCACTGGAAGCGACAAGTTTTTTCAAAGCCGGCAATCCGCGTACCATCGTCGTCAGGTCAAATTCGGCTTGATAAATCTTGCCGTTAGCGAGATCCTTACCGGTGACTCGACGATAAGGCACGAAGGGTACCTGGTTGGCTTCCTCGAAGGACTTGATTGAGGTTGAGACGAGCGCAGCGCTGCGACCCGGTATCAAAGAAACCGTGGTGCTTCCGTTGCTCATAACGACTGCGTTTTTGTGCGCGTCGTGCAGGTTGTAAACGGAAAGGCCATTAGCCGAAGCGATGATCAGAGCCATTGAGTTAGCCGAGACGCTGACATTGCCGAAAGGTGTTTCGACGACGGTGTCGTGCTCGGGTGAAAGCAGTAGAGGTCCGCGCTCGAGAGTCATATGGCCGGCGTTGGAAACGCTGCCGGTCAGAGGCGCTTTGACGCCGTCCTTGACGATATTGCTAACTTTATTGGTGCCGAAGATACCTGTGCCGACACCATCCAGAATCGCTTCTGAAGTGTCGATTGTGGCATTGCTGCCCAGGAAGCCGGGCGTCAATGCTTGGGCAGTATTTTGACTATTTATCGTCGCGGTGACAACGCTGGGATTGAAGACCGGCGTTGAGAACGCGGCGCTATTAGCCAGAGGCGCAGTCGAAATCGTCAGGGCTGCATTTGCCGCGGTAACTGCCGGACCAATCACTGCATTTTGGACGTTGATCGTTGGTACGGCGTCGACTGGTGGGTCGGCGGTGATCGTATCGCCAGTACCGAGCACGATGGCTCCCGAGCCAAATGTACCGGTATTGAAGGATAGGTTGCGTCCGCTGCTATTTAGAGTAGATACGCCCGATGTAATGGAGCCGAACAGATTTGCCGTAGAGCCAAAGAATATTTGCGCAGGAGTGGTGCCGGCAAGGACAGCATTCGCAGGCGCAACTCCTTTGGTAGGCGTATATCCAGCTGCTCCCATGAAGATCGAGACGTTACCCTGATTGAGATTGGTCTTGGCGCCGGAGCCGTGAATGATGACGTTATTGCCAACGGTGATATTGGCCGCTGCGTTCGTATTGGTGTTTTGCAGATTGATATTACCAGCCAGTGTAGTCAAATTGGCTGCTGCACCGATATCGAGATTGCGAGCGTTGGAGTTGACAGTCAGGTCACCTGTTTTGGCGGCAACGCTATTGACTGTCAGAGTATTGGCGTTAGTCGAGCTGCCATTGGCGAATATCAGATTCAAGCTACCGGTAGTGACGCTGCCAACCGCCGCCGAGCCGAAGGTCAGGTCGCCAGTGCCGGCTCCGACCGTAAACGCGCCTTTGACGGTAGCGCCGGTCAAGTCAGTGAGATTGTTGCCGCTCAGATTGATCGTGGCGTTGGCTCCCGCAGTCAGACTGAGGTTGGCAGCATCGATGGTACCGACAGGCGAGCTGTATATCGTGCCTTTGGAGGCATTGATCACTATCGTGTCGGTGTTGCCCGCATTGCCAATCGTGCCGTAGTTCGAGAAGGAAGACACAGTAGTAGTGCCGGCTCCAGTTGCGGTGTACGTGATATTGCCCAGGGAGCTGCCGTAGTTTGTGATCGAAGCACCGGTAATAGTGCCAGTACCGGATATAGTCGCGGTTTGATTTGGGAAGCCAATTTGCAGGGCACCGGTGGTGGTGACATTCAAGACGTCGGCGCCATGACCGAGGGTGCCGGCTACGACAATGCCGCCGCTTGATGTTATGTTGTCCGTGACGTTGTTGAAGTCGCCGGTCGTGCCAATCGTCAACAGTCCAGTGCTACTTAGATTGAGCGTGCCGACATTGACCGCGCCATTGAGGGTAGCGGCTCCCGTTACCTTCAGGGTGACCGGTGTGGTGGCGGTGGCGTTTATCGTGCTGCCGATATAAGTGGTCAAGCCCGCGCCGGATGTGAGTGAGATCGTTCCAGGGGTGCCACCATCTGTGATTACTCCCGAGAGAGACGTGCCGGCTGTGCTGGTCAGTGCTAGCGCAGGGCTATTTACTGCCCCAGTGATATTTAGTGCGCCCGTTACTTTCATCGTCAACGCCGAAGAATTGGCAGTCTGGAGGTTAAGATTGCCTTTTTGGGCAATAAAGGCGGGCGCTTTGTTGCCGCCCAAAACGTTGATTAAAAGATTGGCGGCCTGGGTGTTTATGACCTGCTTGCTTGTACCGATAGCTGTGTCTGATTCGAGTTCCAGGTTCTGACCCGCGACGACTCCCCGGCCACTGATGCTGCCAGTATTTGCGACGCCTGGTTGACCGGCCTGGACTACTACCAGGTTGGTCGAGGCGAGCAAGCCGACATTGGCGTTAATGGCAATGTTACCGAGATTGGAGTTGCCGACAATGACTGTTTGACCGGTTATTGCTGCGCCGACCGTGATCGAATTTGTCGTCGCCGTGCCCTTACCGGTGATAATGACCAGAGAATTTGCGTCCAGACCATTAATAGCCTTAGTCGTGACAATTTGACCGGCAGAATTGACGATAATCGTCTTGCCGCTCAGCACTCCAGCAACGGTCAGGGTATTGAGGCTGGGAGTGACGTCTGATGTAGTCAGTATGACGGTGCTTCCCAGACCACCAACTGCGCCGCCGACAGTGAGATTACCGCCATGAGCCGCTAAATTGATGCTGGCGCCATTTATAGCGCCTTTGGTGGTGACAAAAGTGGCCGAGTTGAGCAGTACGCTGGCCGTCGATGCATTGCCGACGGCGCCGCTCGAGAGGATACCGCCGGTGCCTGTCGTAGTCAGTATTATGTTGCCGGCTGCAAGTGATTTTCCGACAGTGATACTGGCACCGGTTTTAGCGTCGCCTGCACCATTATCGGTGATGACAATGGCATTAGCTGAGCTTTGCGAAGCTGTGCCGTTGACTGTAACTGCCAGGCTGTCATTTGCTATCGCGTTGCCGTTGAGCGCGGTTAGAGTCAGAGTCGGTGTCGCAGTCGTGACGCTTATGCCGGTCAGACCGTTCAGGGTGACTGTTTTTCCCACTATCGTGCCGGCGCCGCTTATCCCGGTCGATGAAGTGGCTGTAAATGTCCCCGCTGCATTACCAAGAGGACCCAGCGAACCGTCCATCACAATACCGCCAGCGCCGGCGCTGGTGGATGTGTCTGCAAGCGAAACATTAGTGTAGTTTGCGCTACGGACAGTCAGCGTCGGAGATGTCGAGGTGAGGAAAAGCGAGCCGCCGGTCGGAGCCAAGAATGGGTTGCCGAAGAAACTTACAGCCACTGCACTTGAATCAGTTATGTAGCTGCTGTTCTTGACGCCCGGGCTGATCAGAATGAGCTCCGCTCCAGTGCCGGTTTCAGCGGTGAGAAAGGGTGTTGTTTGGCTGCCGAAGCTGGTGGCCGAATTAATAGCTACAATGTTTGCCGAGACAAGATTGCCTTTGGTTTCGGTCAATTTGCCGCTACCCACATTGTTCAAATTAATCTGGCTGTTGGCAGGTGTACCGGCTGCCAGCAAACTGTTTATGGCGATGCCGCCTTTGCCGGTGGCGTTCAAATTGATCGTATTGCCGGCTACTTGAGTCAATCCGACTACATTGATCTGACCGGTGGAATTAACGGTGAGGTCGCCGGTCGTTGCACCTTTAGTCGGTGTACTGCTCAGATTGAGAGCGAGGGGCGAGTTTTTAGCAGTTGTCTGTGTCACGTTGACATCGCCACCGGCGCTGGAGAAGACCAGATTGGCCACATCGGTGGTGACATTGGCGGCCAATGTGCCGACGTTGAGATTGAGATTGGTCGTATTGATGCTGGCACCGGCAGCCGTCGCCGTGATAGCGTTAGCGCCTGTGGCCGTAATAGTGGATGTGCCACCGGTGATGGTGCCAGTCAGGCTGATCGCACCGGCGTTGTCCGATGCGGTAAATGTACCGGTTTTACCGACCACTATCGTGCCGAGACTAAGCGCTGAGGTGGTGTTTGCTACCGAGGCGGAAGCGCCGGTGCTTACGTCTAATACACCACTGGTATTGACGTTACCCATAACAATGCCGGCGGCGTTGGGTGTTTTGCTGGGAGCAAAGACATTGGCCGTCTGGACACCGGTACCGTCAAATTGCACTCCGGCTTGACCCTTGGTCGTGACGGTGATGGCTGGCGTGGAAGCATAGACGGTGATTGTGCCGCCGGCGGTGGGACCGGCCGGTGCTGTGGCTGTGATAGAGCCGGTTTGTATGGCTGTACCTGTCTTTGCTCCGGCAATGATGGTCACGTTACCGGCGGTGACCGCGGTGCCGGTTGCTGATGTATCTATTGAAGTCGAGTTGCTGATTACTTCGCCTGATCCTGCGTTTTTACCGGCATAAGCAATGAGCTGGATATTGCCGCCGCTGCCGCCGGCAAATGAGCTGCCGGTCTTTATGCTGGTTACGCCGGTGAGGTCGATAGTACCACCGGTGGCGCTCGCCTTGGTCACGGTGGCGGGAGTTCCAGCGCCGGCCGGTTGACTGACTGTAGCACCGGCGATGAGTGTTACAGCGCCGCCATTGGCCGTCGTCGAAGAGGTATCGATAGTGGTAGCGACCGATGTCGTGATATTGCCGCTGGCGATTGCAGTATATGGTGCGCCTTTTATTGATGTGTCAGCGCTCAGGTCGATATTGCCGGCTGTATTGACAAATAATGGATCGCCGGATGCATCGATTGCGCCCAGTCTTAGATCGGCGGTACTGCCTGTGACGTGGACGTTGCAAGCATTGGCATTAACGAGGCCGGAGACTTCATCCATGGTGGCATTGACGGTGCCTGTACCGGCGTTGAAGTTGACCTGTTGCGAGAGGACATTGCCGCCATTAACCGTGATATCGGCATTGCTGCTGGCAAAATTGACGTTGCCGGTTAAGGCCTGGAGAGTGCCACCGGCTCCATTGAGGGCGAGAGCGCCGGTGCTTGCGACATTGACATTGCCGCTGGTCGAAGCAACGGTACCGGTGTTAGTTAATGCGGCGGTGTTGATATTGACGTTGCCGCCGGCGCTCAGGGATGCGTTAGCACCGGGAAAGGAGACGTTGAAGACGGCAGGGGCTGAAATATTGAGAATACTGGCGCTGGAGATGCTGCCGTTATTAGTTACAGAGTTGGCGGCATTGAGGCTGAGATCGGCGCCATAGAGGGCACCACTGGTGGTGTAAGAGCCGATTGAGGCACTGCGAGCATTCAATACGCTGCCGGCATAAATTGTGTCGGTTGCACCAGCTGCACCGGCTGCTGTCAGGATCGAGCCGTAGTTAGTGAGACTGCCCGAAAGACTGAAACTGCTCAGGCTGTCTACTACTTGCACGCCGCGAGCAACCGTTAAAGATGAAAGGTTGCTACCGATAGAACTGTCTATGGCGGTGAGCAGACTGTTGTTCAATACAATCTGACCGCCGCTGGCAGCGCCATTGGCACCGATTTTGATGGTCTGGCCGGCACCGGTTAAAACTTGCTGGACGGCGACTACTTCAGCAGCCGTCAGTTTTGTATTGAGAACTACTGTTTCTTGCTTGCCT
>JAGXAB010000126.1 GCA_018971775.1 Cyanobacteria bacterium REEB67
GAGCCATCATCGAGCGACGACTGCTGAAGAGGCGCATCCCCCCGCCCATACCAGCTCCCATGGCCCCGGCCGGAGCGGCGGCGAAACCTGTGGTCAGACCACCGGCATTATATGAAGGGTTGGCCTGACCTGGTCTGGCACTGAACAAACGGGCATTACCACCAGCCATAAAAGGCGCGCTCCGGGCCATTGACCCAGGTGCGGCGGCGAATCCGCCGCTCACAGGAGCAGCCGGGACCGTTTGCATTTGGCCGGGGGCAGCCGCCGCAGGGCCACCGAGAGCGGCTGACATAGCGGCCGATAGATTCTGGTTGACCGGCGAGCTGCTCGAAACGGCACTGTTGAAGGTTTGCGGCGCGGCGGTGCTGGCACCGGCGGCAGGATAGGCCTTAACAGCAGCATTTTGACCGAAGAGCGAAGACATCGCCGCCGTCAAATTAGGATTGGTTGGCGAGCCGGGCTGCACGACAGCGGTCGCCGGCTGCGGCTGCGGACAGTAAACCATACCGCTCTGAGCGGAAGTTTTGAAAGGTAGAGCGTCCCTGGCGTTGTTGATCAAACGGCGATCGGCACCGGCCGTTGGCGCATAGGCGGCCGACGAACCGAGGACCTGATTGGCAAAAGGCTCGTGGTGCCGAATCCAATAAATGACACCGAGCCAGCCGGTAAAAGCGGCAAATAGCAGGACGAGCAGGAAATTGGGCGTGATATTGATGCCGGCGATCAGATTTTCGATTTTAAGAGCTTGCAGGGCGCTCGACCAGGCCGGAGTCTGAGAGGGGGCATGCCCGCTGGCGCCTTCGCCCCCGTGGTGAGCGAGGTGGGCGTGATCTTGCTGGTCGAGGCCGAGAATCTGGGCGAGAAAACTATGGCCACCCTGGCCATGACCGTGCTGCACACCATGATGTCCATGATCGTGCCCGCCATGGTCAATGCCATCGCCGCCATGACTGATCGCGTCATGGTTCCCGCCATCCATGAAAACGCCGCTCATGCTAACGTCTCACCTCAATCTAAACGCCTGTAGATTGAGATTGTAGTATGTTCCAGGCCGTTGTAAATGGTGAAAGCACCATTCACCACGGCCTTCGAGACTAATGGGTCTCGACGCCTTCGATTTCGGCCAGTCTCTGACGAAGACTCTCGACCACTCTGGGCAATTCGTAAAGAGTGGGAAGTTTTTCTTCGATTGTCGTGATGTGACGTGTCAATTCGATGGAGCGCTCCATCAACTTGATCAAAATCTGCTGGGTTGCCACCAGCTGACGTTGATTTTCAATGAGCTGATTGGCAATCTTACTGGTTTCGACTCGCTGGTCGACGCTAAGCGACATAAGCTCGGTGAAACGCTCGAGCAGCTTCTCGACCTGAGCCTGCATGTACTGGTCACCAGGAGCAGTGGCACCTTGCTGCCCCGCCGCGAACTCGCTAAAAAACTGGTCAAAGCCTTCCAGACCCAAGTTTGATTCGGGAAGCTCCTCAGGTACTCGTTTAGCCTCAGCCATGAACTATTTTCCTCCAGAAAGAAGCTCGCCAAGCTCGAACACCAGCTACTGCAAGTGCTCAGTCGAAAGGGAGACGACTTATAAATACCAAAGGCCCCAGGGAGTGGTGGCACAAATAGAATTATAACTAATGCCTTTAATAAGGCAATAGAAAAACGTAAGAATTTATGCCGGAGATTGAAAAAATTTCGAACTGGATCGTTTTTCGAGTGGTGTCATGGTGGTACCAGATCAAGGACCATGCCACCAGTCGATCTTTTTGTAGATCTTTTTGGCAATCAAGCCGGCAAATGCTCTTCTGGAGCGCGCACCACGATACCTCGCTTGATCACAAAGCTGACTGGATTCGCTCCGAGGTTATAAGGGATCTCTTCCAAGCAACTAACATCATATATGGTGATATCTGCCTGATAGCCAGGCGACAGTCTTCCGATCTTTTCACCCTTGCCCAGAGCATAAGCAGCATTGACTGTGAGCGCGTTTAAGGCCTCGGCTGCGGTAAATTTCAGATGCAAGCAGGCCAGGCCCCAGATCAAGGGCAGGGAAAAAATATGGCAGGAGCCTGGATTGAAATCCGAGCCAAGCGATACGGCGACACCCTCTTCGATCATCCGGCGGGCACGTGCATGCTCACTCAAGTTTAAGAAGAACGATGTGCCTGGAAGCAGCACAGCGACTGTATTTGATTGAGCAAGTAATTTGATCTCCTCGTCCGAGACGTTAAGCAGGTGGTCACAACTGGCAGCGCCGCATCTGACAGCAAGGGTGGTGGCACCCAAATTGACGAATTCGTCCGCATGCACCTTCAACCCAAAGCCCAGAGATTGCGCCGCAGCAAAAATTGTCTCAGTGTCCTCGAGGGTGAAATAGCCTCGATCGCAGAAGACATCGGCAAAAGCGAAGAGGCCTTTGTCAGTCACCATCCTTGATGCCGCAGGAAGCATATCTTTAACAATACTTCTGACGTAGTCACCACGGTCCATTTGAGGGGGCACCGCATGTGCTGGCATAAAAGTCGGCACAATTTCCAGCGCTTGTGTGCTAGAGAGCTCGACGATCGCAGCCAGCATAGTCAATTCGCTGTCGAGGTCAAGACCGTAGCCAGTCTTGATTTCACAGGTGGTGGTACCACAATCGAGCATCTTCGCCAGACGCTTGCGACCAAGTGCTACCAGGCGCTCCTGGGTGGCGCCTCTGGTGGCACGCATGCTGGCGACGATGCCACCACCGGCCTCGGCGATCTCAGCATAAGATTTCCCCTGGCAACGCATCAAAAACTCGTTGGCGCGATTGCCGTCGAAGACCAGATGAGTATGCGGATCTACCAGGCCCGGAGTGACCAGCAGGCCTGTTGCGTCCACTATTCGGGTAGTGGCGGTGACTTCAACCTGCCCGGCTACCTCAAAGGCGGTGCCCACCGCTATTATTTTGCCGTCTTTAACGGCAATGGCCGCATCCTTGATCCGCCGTACCTCGGCAAGCTCACTCCCTTTAAGCAAGCCGGAGTCTGAAGCACTGGTGACGAGCTCACCAATCGGACTGACAAGCATGTCTACAGCGGCCTTATTTTGCACCTGGATATTCTCCTTTTACATATCAGGCGCTCATCGAAACGGGTGAATCGGCTGAAGCAGGAGGATTGCTTCTCGCCTGACGCAACAGTTGTCCTTCCAACGCCTGACAATACTGACAGTGAGCATCATCATGCCCCGGCACTTCAGTCAAATCTTGCATTTCTTCCAGGCTCTTTACTATTTCAGGCCAGTGCAAGCGATAGAGACTTTCTTCCAGGGTCGCAGATGATTCTCTCATTTCTCCCGGCCCTACTTTGATCATCGTCAAAACAAGTTTTTCGAAAGGCCAACGCACCTTCAATCGCTCAGCAAGATGCTGGCGCACTAAAGTAGATGGCGAAGGCCACTCAGCGGCCTGACCACGCAGAGGCTTGAGATGGAAAAGGACGAGCTCGAGCTTCTTTTCTTCCGGATGCCAGAGGACCAGGTCGAAAACGTCCTCTATATACACCTTAGAATTTGGCACCCGCGAGCGGACCTTCAAAGCTACAGCTCCAATCTGAGAGCCCTGCGGCCGGTAAGGCGTGGCCGAATATTGCAAAAGCGTCTTATAGGCGTACAAAAAGGCTCGGGTGGCCGAATCCTTACCGCCCGGCTGATCGTGCAACTGCTCAATTGGCCAGTGCTGGCCCATGAACTTTTGCAGCTGACTGGGCGTAGAAACCAGACCCTTATTGATCTGACAGAGGCCACGCAAAATAAAACGCTTGCAGATAGCACTGGCTCCGGCGGCACGGCTGCTCACACCCTCACCGCTGTAGGCCAGCAGATAAGCTCGTTTGCAGGCTCTAAAAGCCTCCAGCATAGACGGCGAAAATAGTGTGCGGTCCATGGTCTGACCTCCTCTCCGGCATAGTGCCATATTTTTGTATGTCATACTAATATATGTGACATTCAGCAAGGCCGTCAAATGAAATTGAGGCCTTTTCAATTGCTTTTTTAGTTCGTCTCTCAATCAGCCGCTTCTTTTTTCGAAAAGCTATAGAAATAGACTTCGGCCTCAATTACATAGTTCCCAAGCTGCAATCGTCGAAACTGGCTTGACATCAGAGCTTCAGCACCATCGGCCGGACATACAGATTCGCCGCAAAAGCATACTTTTCTCCCCTCAAGGAGGCGACAAGAAGGGGGCACAAAGCGTATAAATAAGCACTCCGCTCAATCTATCTCAAACCACATTAATCTTGTGATTGAGCGGCGGTAAAATAAAAAACCAGGAAATTCCTCTCGAAAATTGAACGATTTCGGTTGCCCCGACGTTTGAATGAGTAGCGATCGTTCCCGTCTTCGAGACGGGACAGCACATTTCTCGCCCGTCGCTGCAAGCGCCTACAAGAGCATTTAGCTGAGCATCTATATATGTATAGTTTGAAAGAAGCACATCCACTCAATCCGGTTCTGACGGTCTCGCAACTTACCAATCGTATTCGCGACACCCTCGAGGATAAGTTTGACGCCGTCCTCGTAGTCGGCGAGGTTTCCAACGCCAAAATATATCCTTCCGGTCACTGGTATTTTTCGCTCAAAGATCAAGAAGCGACCCTGCCCTGCGTCTGCTTCAAAAATTCATCGAGCGCTCTCAAATTTAAATTGGAAGATGGACTGCAGGTCGTTGCTCGCGGCAAACTCAGTGTCTATCCGCCGCGCGGCGCCTACCAGATGATTGTCACCGGCCTCGAGCCCGTCGGCATCGGTGAATGGCAGCTGGCCTTCGAACAACTGAAGAAAAAACTGGAAGCAGAAGGCCTGCTTGATGCAAGTCGCAAAAAAGCGATTCCGATTTTGCCGCGCCGCGTCGGCGTCGTCACCAGTCCAGCTGGAGCCGCGCTTAGAGATATCTTGAGCGCCATCACCAGACGCAACCGTGGTGTCTCCGTTTTGATCGCCCCGGCCAAAGTCCAGGGGGAAGGCTCGGCCGAAGAAGTGGCCCAGGCGATCAAATATCTCCAGATGCAAAACAATGTCGATGTGATTATCGTCGCCCGAGGTGGCGGCTCGATCGAAGACCTCTGGTCTTTCAATACCGAAGTCGTAGCCAGGGCCGTCGCCGAATGCAACATCCCTGTCATTTCCGGGGTCGGCCACGAGACCGACGTCACCATCTGCGATCTTGTCGCCGACCTGCGCGCTCCGACTCCGACAGCGGCGGCCGAGCTAGTGGCGCGGGGCAGCCTGGAATTGCTCGATAAATGGACAAATCTGCATCGCACCCTGTTGCAAGCCATGGACGGCAGATTGCTCGAAGCACGCCGCGAGCTGCTCCGACTCTCGCCGCTCAACGCTCTCAACCGCTACCAGGGCAGGCTGGAACTAGCGGCGGTGAACGTGGCCAGGCGCAGACAGCACATCACCAATCGCATCGAGCGACTGCTCGACGCGCGCAAACACAAGCTCAGCGAATTGACCGAGACCTTGCAAGCGCTGGGGCCTCAAAATGTCTTCGCCCGGGGCTTTTCGGTGATGCGCACGGCGGCCGGAAAAGTCGTCCTCAAAAGTACGGACTTGAGCGTCGGCGAGCGCGTCGAGGTCCTCCTGCAATCAGGCAAAGTCAACTTACAAGTGGAGTCAATCGCAGATGAGTGGTGATCAAAACGAAAAGCGGAATGAACAACTGACACTTTTTGCCGGAGCAATCGTAGACGTCGAAGGCGAGAGCTTAGCCGAGGCGATCGTCGAAGAAAAGATGGTCAGCGCAGAGCCCTTGGCGGCGACAGGCGATACCACTGGCGGCATCAAAGAGAAGAAAGCGAAGGGTAATGTCCCCAAAAAGGAGAAGAGCAAAATGGCACAAGTGGTAAGCGAAAACGACAATGCGAGCCTCGCCGATTCTCAAAGCAGCGGCGCTCCGGACAACGATCTCAAAACAATTGATTTCGAAGCGTCTTTAACTCAGCTCGAATCGGTCGTCCGCGATCTGGACGGCGAAGTCAAGCTCGAAGCGGCCCTCAAGCTCTTCGAAGAAGGCATCAAGCTTTCCGTCGACTGCGAAAAATTCATCAAGAGCGCCGAGCAAAAAATCGAAATCTTGAAGAAACAGGCGGACGGTTCGGTCAATGCCGAATCATTCGAAAGCGAGTCCAAAAAGATTTTAGCCGGCGACTAAGACAGCCTGCCGTCTGCGTGCATAGACGCATCACTTCCAAAAACACAGAATTAATCACGCACTTTCGAAATCTTCACTCTTCTCAACTCTCGATTCTATTCTCAATCCAAGAAGCGAGCCTGACACGTCTTTGTCTGTAAGACGATGCGTTATATATTTTGAGAAGTCGAATTCTGGCGAAAAATCAGAAACTGGTAACTCATCAGCGTTAAAAGTACAAATATATTGAAATCCGAAATCAGAGCTTTCTTTTGCCGCCAACTCGAGAGCTCTGGCTTTTTGCCGAGCATCGACACCGTCGTAAATAATACTGTCATGAACTAAAAGACCAGGAAAAGAATCTCTATTGCGCCAAAGTTGCGACAGCGTGAAGTCATAGCAAAAGACGGTCATAAAATCAATTCCAGTACTTCCCATCCTGTCGATTTTTGTATTGAACTCATAACCTTCTTTGCCAACGCGAATTATTAAACTTCCCGGACGGTCGTACAGTTGCCGAACATAGTTGTCAAATGCCACGATTGCGTCTTCGCGCTGTTCCGAATGTTCCTCTAAACTCGTCATTGCGCGCTTGGATAACACGGCTTTATCTACATCAATCGAGGCTTTACCCATTTCGATTTTTCGGAGCATTTCTATCTGTCGACTTAAAGTATCCAACTGACCAATCATCTCTAAGTGTCGTTTTTGCAAAACTGTATATTCATCCAAGGCTCTATGTGTTTGCAATATCTGAAGACGCTCAGATCGTTTTGCATCCAACTTCAATATCAAAGCTTCTCTGTCTCGAATATTCCGGGTTAATCTTTCTTGTTCTTGAGCCACGTACGTTTTGCGATTTTTTGCTACCTGTTTGTGAAACTCGAGTACGTCAGACAACTCTTTTTTTATCTGATCTGTAAAAATCAAGCCAGCCTCTTTATACATTTGCTCTACCAGCACTGGAGAGGCTTCATGCTCCTCGTTCAGCGTTGCCTGATAAAGATCAAGAATTCTTCTGTCATGGAAGTTTTGGTTACTTGCATCATGAATTTCAGAGGTAAGTCGCGAGGACTCTTCTTCAATTTCTCGATATTGAGGATGTACTTTGAAGTCTTTAAGCTGAGAAGCTTGCTGCTTGATCTCACGTTCTAATCGGACTTTCGCTACTTCCAATTCAGAAAGCTTGCGTTCAATGCCGAACAAAGTTCCGGCCTTCGCTTCGCGTCTCATCTGATTTATGACACCAGCGCGCGCACCAAGCGCTTCAAATGCACTAGCAATTTTCCAATCCAGGCCCAGAAGATAGCTATTATTCAGTTGCCTTGGATATGCCTTCATTTTCGCAAAATACTCGAATGGATTTAGATATGCACCAATACCACGTCGAATAAAGTATGAAATAAGGCTTCTGAAACTAGGACTCTGCTCATCATCTGGTATTAAGCCAAAAGACAACTGGCCCAACATTTCAGTAAAATCTTCAATCCCAATAGTGCCTTTTGAAAAGCCATCAGGGATGTCACCACTAATTGAAATTCTAGTCGGCCTCTTGATCGATCGCGAAATTTCGATTACCCGATGACCAAAAGTCATTTCCGTAGTGAAAATCGAATCTTCAAGCTCAGGTACGAGAATTCCCTTGGCGGATTTAGTCGAAGAACCTAAAAGAAAGTGCAAAATTTCAATTAGGGTCGATTTGCCCAAACCATTGCATGTATCAGTTTTTGTCGACTCCTTAGTTCTTTCAGCCAGAATGATGTTCATGCCAGGTCGAAATTCGACTGGACGAAATCTAGGATCGGAGCTAGCTATAAATCTAATCATTCGTGGATCCTATACAAAAGCCCACGGTCAAATGCCACTAAGTTTAGTGCGTGGAGTAAAGCAAGAATCAAAGAAAACCGTTCAAAAGTGCCTATGTCTGGAACATTCCGTACTTTTTCCCATAGGGAACTAACACTTTGGGGGCGTCTTAGATTTTTAAGCAAAATCGCTCCTAAGCCAATTAATGAGTTTTGAAGAGGTATATATTTAGTCGGCATAATCATGACTTTTCGAACACCTCACATTTCTCAAATAGGTACGCGAGAATGGCGATTACTGCAGTGTGCTGTTCCGTATTTAAACGCCCAGCTAGAGCGATCAGAGCTTCGTATAGTGCGTCGCCTCGAATGCCCTCGTAACGCGCGCGGTGATACTCAATTAAAAACCCCTCTCTTAAACGCTCACCGAAACCACTATTGATTGAGTCTTCACCTTCAATAAATGACTGAACAACTGCATTCAACGACAAACCCATGGTTATATAATTTCGCACCACTGGACTTAATTCATTCAACTTTATCTTTTCATCCAATCCAACTAAGTCATAGCTGGTCGGTCCGACCACCGAATTTCCTTTTAGCAGCTTACTGCAAACCTCATTGAGTTCTTTGAAGGTTACCTTGCCTAAAGCTTCAGCTACGGCATTTACTACCATTTTTTCGTGCTCAGCCTTTTTCTTTACCAAGGCGCTTCGGGGATATTTGTCAGGGTGCAAGTTATCTATTTCATCATGGCATTCAAAACACAGATAAATTCCGTTCGCTGGGTCGTTTCGCTCATCATCAGACATTTCGCTATCATATCGGGCCGCTAGAGGCTGTTCTCCAGCAATGTGAGCAGCCTCGCCTCGATGAGCCAAATCTCCGTCTTTACTTTGAAACGAGAGCGTTTTAGGGCAAAGGACGCACCGATTTCCGCAAGCCAGCGCGATAATAAGTTTAGATGGATATGAAAATGCCAAAAAAACACCTCCCCCTAGAATACCATACGTTTGTATGCCCGCCAACTGAGTTGCTCAAACCGTTGGTCTAAGAATTCGCAATAAGCAATTGCTCAAACTTCTCTCCCGTGATGCATTATCCATAAACACAAAAAGTACAGGCCTGAGATAGTTTTGCCGATGAAAACAACAATAAACTCAGTCTTAATCATATTAGGATAGGGCGGAGTATTTGCACAAACTTATTTGTGATTACAGATTTTTAGTTGTTGACTGACTTCAAATACAGCTAATTTAAGTGCGTCGACCGGGCCGCAAACTTAGCACCACCGGCGGTGGGTTGCCTGTCACCTTGCAACTTATCGATCAGGGCCGGAGCGATAATCTGGGCCAGTTTTTTTCCGCCAACCGAGCGCATGTGCACAGTATCTCTAAAATCATCGACGACGAAGCGATTGTCGTGGCGCAGGTCGATAAATGAGACGCAAGAGCCTGCGGCCTCAACGGCCGGACGACAAATGGCGGCGACCGTATTTTCATAGCGCTGGCGAAAATCCGCCGGCAAAACATCGAGATTGCGCTGGGTGAGCGGCATGTTCACAATCACCAGAGGCAGATGCCGGGCCTGACAAAAAGCGACTATCTGCTTCAAGCAGTCCACTTCCACCGGCCACTTCTTTACATTGATCGGCAAATAGCGACCCTTGTACTCATTGACCGAATACTCCTTCATCGCCTCATTACCAATCGCATCATCGATATGGCCAAATTTCATTTCGCCTTTGGCGCCAGACGCATCTGCAGCAGCGGCCTTGTTGCCCGGAGCAGCGTGGCCATTGTTGTCACCTGCAGCGGCACCGGCCCCGGCGGCAACCAGACCAGACGGCGGCGCCAGCTTAGCCATCAAGCTGGCCTGGTAAATCGAAGCCGGATGATGCAAATTGTCGCAAGCAATCTTGATCAGGCAATCGTGAAGTTCGCCGCGCATCGAATAGAAGAGCGAGAGTTTTTCGGCGGCGATATCGACATTGTCGCTGACGCTGCGGTCCAGGCGCCAGGCAAAGGGCTCCTGGTGCTTAGCCAGTACCTGCGAGAGTCTCGAGCGATAAGGATCCGGGGTCATATTGTCGATAAAGTCGCGCGGTCCAATTTCTAGAACGACGGCGCGGGGCGGATTTTTCTTGGCGCAGGCTTCTTTGATAATCAAAAAGTCTTCCGAGAGCATTGCCCCCGAATTGGACAGATTGGCCACTTCATAATGCTCGCCTGCGGCAGTTTCAGCGCCCTTGAGCAAATCGGTGAGATAACGGAAGCGGCTGTAACTAGCGAACTCTTTGTTCAGATCCGGCGCACCATAACAACCAAAATCGCAAAGATTGGAAGCATACTGCGCCAGCGAGGAGCCGACCAGGATGACGGTCGGGCGCAGGGCATGCTCTTTCTCGTAATTGCCCAGCTTGTTTAAGACCGGCGGCCGGTCTTTGAGCTGATTGGGCCCGAGAAACTGCAGCGCATTGCTCGGGCAGTAATCTAAGAAAGCCTCGAAGCCAACGAAGCACAGGATCAGACAGAAGCTGAAACTGCCGGCGACGGTTTTTAGGGCCTTAACTGGGGAGGAAAATTTCATCGCCAATATTGTATGCCAGTTGCCACTTGAAATCGTTAGCTGCTATTCACATCTTTTATATGGAAAAACTTATCTCGAGCAATGCAAAAATGCCGGCGCCTCACAGGGAGGAACCGGCATCTTAGAAATGACCTGAACTCTATTTCTAACTCTGGACTAGGCCTCGACGGCTTCAGCTTCAACCGGTGCGGCTTTAGCGGAAGACGGAGGACTGCCGCCTTCGATCGAGACTTCGCAATTAAGCTCGGCCTGGACTTCGGGAGCGAGTTTGACATAGACCTTGAAGGTACCGATCGAGTGCACGTCTTCATCGGTCTTGATCAAGCGCTTGTCGATCGGGGCGCCGACAGCGTCTTCGATCATCTGAGCGATTTCTTTGTGAGTGATTTTGCCGTAGAGCTTGCCGCCTTCGCCAACGCGAGCAGTGACTTTGACAGAGCCCAGGGCGCTGATTTTGTCGGCCAGATCCTGAGCGGCTTGATGCGCTGCTTCAGCTTTTTTCTGGATTACGGCCAGATCTTCTTCTCTCTTTTTGAGAGTACCGTCAGTTGCCAGTACGGCCAACTTGCGCGGCTGCAAGAAATTACGATAGTAGCCCGCCGAGGCTTCAACAATGTCGCCGGCTTTGCCGAGCTTCAACACTGTCTGTTGCAGAATAACCTTCATGACATCTCCAAGCTCTGCCATTGTGGCAGCCCAATAATATATACAGGGGAGCAAGAGTACCACGGTCGGCGGCAGAGTGCCAATACTAATGTTTAGTACTCGATACGCTCGCGAAACATACCGCGCACCCCTGAAGGGTCGGCCAGGAAGCCGAAACGCTTGTAAAATCCGTCCGTACCGGGATCGGCGTATAGCGTCACCAGGGGAATCTGATACTCATCGAGCTCCTTAAGAAGCTCACACATCACCAGACGACCGATACCGGTGCGCTGGAAGTCAGGACGCACGACCATGTCCCAGACAGTGGCGTTAAAAACTTTGTCACCGGTTGCGCGGGCAAAGCCAATCAATTCATCGGGTTTGAATTCTTTACCCTTCTGCCAGATCGAAACGACGGCCAGGGAATTTTGCAAGGCCCGCACAATAAGCTCCGGCTCGCGTCGGCTCCAGCCGACCGAGGCGCACAATTCCTGCACCGCCTGCGGAGGTACAGCCTTGTCATGACTGACAATTATGTTTTCGGGCAGAGGCTCTTTCGAATTTTCATTCCGCCTCCAGATACCCGACAGCACCATCTCAGAACCTCTCTAATAGCACCACTGTCTCTACATGATATGTCTGCGGGAATAAATCCACAGGCTTCACTCGCTTTGCTTTATACCCAGTTGCCCCGGCTTTGTCTCCTTGATCGGCGAGGATTTTGAGATCGCGGGCCAGGGTGGTCGGATTGCAGCTCACATAAATCAGATGGTCGGGGCCGTGTTCTTTAATACATTGCAACACTTCCGGCGAAAGGCCCTTGCGAGGCGGGTCGACGACGAGCAGGTCGGGCAGGGTGCCTTCGCTCATCAAGCGCTCGATCGCGTCTTCGACGCGGCCCTCGATAAAATCGATATTTTCGATGCCGTTGAGCAGCGCATTGGCCTTACCGTCGGCCACAGCCTCGCGATTTTCCTCGATGGCAACGACACTGTCAGCGAGCGCACTGAGCCAAAAAGAGATCGTGCCGACACCGGCGTAAGCGTCGACAATCACTGGCGCGGCAATGCCGGACAAGGCTGCCTGAGCCATATCGGCGACAATCTCGAGCAAGGTGACGGCCTGACGACTGTTGACCTGGAAAAAGCTCGACGACGAAAGGCGCAGTTTCAAGCCATCGCGCAAGCGCTGCGGCATATCGGCGCGATTTGATTTGAGTTCTTCTTCGACAAATTCGGTGCCGATCAGCACCAGACTGTCATTACCGAGGATGCGATTGCCGCGCTCGGGGTTGAAATTGAGCACGACGCCCTCGATGTCCGGATGCTTCGCAACGAGCTCTCGAGCCACATCCAGAAGGGGGAGCAGCTCCTCTTTTTCACGAAATTTAGAAAATTTGAGAGCGGCATGATTGACGACGATTGTCACCAGTTGCTTACCGGAAGCGAAACTCTGGCGCAAATTGATATGGCGCACCAGACCTTTATGAGTGGTCTCGTCATAGGCATGGACTTTGAATCTTTTGAGAAGATTGCGACTGGTGGCCAGGATAGCGTCCATACTCTCCGGTTGAATCGAGCAATGCTGGACATTGACCAGATCATGCGAACCGCGCCCATAATAACCGGCCAGAAACTGCCCGTCGACGTACTGCACCGGAAACTGCGTCTTATTGCGGTAATGC
>JAGXAB010000127.1 GCA_018971775.1 Cyanobacteria bacterium REEB67
TTCCATCTCGGTCGAGGTGAGCGCGTCTTTGACACGCAGGAAAATTTCGCGATTGTCGATACGGTCGCAATTAGGCGCGCTCAGCGTGACGACGCCGCATTTTTTATAGAGGGAGAGCAAAATCAAATTGAAATCATCACAGCCAAGGACGATTTTCGGATTGGCTTTAAAAGTGTCATAGGGCAATTTATCGAGCAGGCGGATCGTACCAAAGCCGCCGGTTATCGCCCAAACAGCGGCAATCTCGGGGTCGGCCAGAGCGTCGCTCAGGTCGGCCAATCGCTGCTCGTCGGTGCCGGCCATGTAACCGTGGGTGGCCAGAGCATGCTTGCCGACGACGGGCTCAAAACCCATCTCGCTGACGACGCGTTTTGCCCTGGCCAACTCCGAGGGTCTGGCCGGACGACTGGAGGGCGCCACCAGCGCCACTTTGTCGCGAGCTCTCAATGTGCGCGGTTTAATCATCGACACAGGCAGCCTCGTCTATAGAAAAAGTGACTACACCGCCTGTAGTGGCGGTTAATGTTGCCATCACCCCCAGTGGCAGGGTCACTTTGTCGATTGTGTGACCAATTTTAAGTCCGTAGACGACGGGAATGGCGAGCTGCCCGAGCCTTTCGCGCAGCATGGTTTCCAGTGAATAGTTGAGGCTGAGGACATTGCGCTTGCTACCGCCCGGCCTGCAGCCGGAGCAATCACCGATGACGATACCGGCGGCTTGATCAAATTTGCCGGCAAGAATCAGCTGGGAGAGCATACGGTCTATGGTGTGCGGCTCCTCATCGACATCTTCGATAAAGACGATGCGATCCTTGCAGTCGATTTCCCAGGGCGTACCCATCAGGCCGCGGATCAGAGTCAGGCAACCGCCGGTCAAACGCCCCCGGGCGCTGCCCTCGGCAATCACCATGCGGGCCGGATATTCGAAGCCCCAGTCTTCCTTTTCGACGGCAGAATCTACCCCAAGATCAGGCAGACAATCAGAACCATGACCAGTTAATAGATCGGATGGGTCTCCGACCGCTCCAATCGGCGCTGTACTCATCAGGGCTTTGAGATAGTAGCTGTGGGTGTAGGCATTTTCATACATCAGACCGAGCGTCGGTCCATGAAATGTGACCAGTCCGGTTACCTGATGAATCGGGATAAGTAGTCCCGTGATATCGGAAAAACCGCATAAAATTTTGGGATAGCGCGCGATCAATTTAAAGTCGAGACCGGGCAAAAGGCGAGGAGCGCCGGCGCCGCCACGCAGGGGCAGGATGGCCTTGATGTCGGTGTCCGACCAGAGAGTGTGGAAGTCATCGAGTCTGGCCTGATCCGAGCCGGCATAGCTGCTGTAGCTTTTTGACAAGTTGGGCCCAAGTTTATAATTCAGGCCGATTTTTCTCAGCCGATCGAGCGAAAACTGAAGGGTGCCCGGCTCGAAGGTCGGCGAAGAAGGGGTGATGATGCCCACCGTGTCGCCCTTTTTAAGCACTCTGGGCTTGACAGGCCTGGACATGGAAACAACGCCGCCCCTTGATGAGTCTACAAATTCAGTTGAGATGAGCTTTCCCTTTCGAAAGACCAAATTAATTGTATACCATTAATTTCCCTGCAAAAATAAGCAGGTAAGCATGGCGGAGCCATTGGCTGCTATATTTATCGCCGACCCCGTACCGAAAGACAGTAACTGAAAGAGCCATGGTGCAGACAAAAACGATGCCGGATAAATACGGCCAGAGCAGTGTGATGAGCGCTAAATACTCAGCCGAACAACTGCGTTGGCTGGAAAAGGCACGCGCTTTTGCCGCCGCCATTCCGATTTCCGAGGTAATCGCATCGGATCGCGAGAACACTTTCAGGCGCGATCTTTTCGTCAAAGCCTGCCAGGAAGGCTTCGGCGCTCTGCCTTTTGGCGAGACCTATAAAAAATCGCTGAAAGACAAGCAAGACGCCGTCGCCGGCGACTATGTCAGCTTCTCGCTGGTCAATCAGGAATTTGCCCGCAGGCTCAATCCGATCATGAGCAGCCTCGGCGTCCATGTACTCTGTCAGGAACCGATCTACAAGTTTGGCAATGACGAGCAAAAAGAGCATTATCTGCCCAAAGCGGCCTGCGGTGAAATGCTCGGTGCCTTCGGCCTGACCGAGCCCAATGCCGGCTCCGACACCGCCGCCATCGAAACGACGGCCCGCCTGGTCGGCGATCAATACATTTTGAACGGTACCAAGACTTTCATCACATCTGGTGGCTCGGCTGACTTTTACATCGTCATGGCCCGCCTGCTCGAGTCGCGCGAAAGCACAGAAAGTACCGAAATTACCGAAAGCAGCCCGGCCACTCACAAAACGGCCTCTCCCGGGGCAAAATCCTCAAAAGAAATCACCGCTTTCATTGTCGAGCGCAACTTCGCCGGCTTCGAAATCGGTCAGAAATTCGACATGCTCGGTATGCGCGGCTATTCTACTTGCGAAATCGTCATGAATGATTGCCAGGTGCCCAGGGCAAACTTGCTCGGCAACCACGGCGAGGGCCGCAAAGTCGCTCTCTCCAGCCTGGCCAAAGGCCGGGTCACCATTGCCGCCCAGTGCTGCGGTTGGGCTCAGGCCGCTTTTGAATCGGCGACCAATGTCCTGCAGCGCTATTACCGCGACGGTGCCACCACCAGCGAGGCCAACGGCCAGGCCCATGTCCTCGGTGAAATGGCCGTGTCAATCGAAGCGGCCCGCGTTTTGACTTTCCAGGCCGCTCGCTTGATCGATGCGGGTGAATCAAATATCACAATCGCCGCCATGGCTAAAACAGTCGCTTCCGACACGGCGATGAAAGTGGCCAGCGACGCCATTTCATTGCTCGGCCTGGAGGGAGTCAAACCGGATTTGCTCCTCGAGCGCATTTTTCGCGACGCCAAAGCCGGACAAATTTACGAAGGCACCAATCAGATCCAGCGCATGCTGATAGCGAGAGACTTACTCCGATAATGCAAAGCGATAGCGACGATCTCGAAGCAACCGCCCTTGTGCCCGTCGGCGCAAAAGGCAGCGGCACAGGGCTGAATCCCGGCTCCGGAGCTGATATTGATTTCGAATCGGAACAGTATCAGATCCACCGCGTCGCCATTTTGCCCGGCCAGATCCTCACCGAGACGATTTCGCGTTTGCGCCGCACGGTAGTCTATGTCGGCATCTTCTATTCCTGCCTCTTTTATGTGATCGGCATCCTCGCCGTTTGTTTGCTCGCTCCAGATGTCCTTTATTTAATGGACCGCACCAGTCCAATTTTGATCAATCTGGCCCGCATCACTATTTCGCTTCTGGCCATCGTCCTGGCCTTTGTTTGTATCGGTATTGCCCTGCAAGAACGCGGTCTGACCAGCAAGCTCGCGCTCGCCGAGGTGATGATCGACACCTTGCGCGATCAAGCCCTGATCCAGATGCAAGCGACCCGCTACAACCTGGAAGATCTTACCGAACGCCTGAAATTTCCCAAGGACGAAAGTCAGGTTACGCCTTTTGACTATATAGATCTGGCCAGGAAGATCGGACCGATGATCGGCCTGCTCATGGCCAAAGAGCGCAGCGTCGTCACCCTCACCATGGAAGGTCTCAAACTCTTCCAGGCTCTGAAAAAAGTTTTGAAAAAATAGCGGATTAGCGGTTCAATGCTGGAAGCATTTGTGTCACAACACACAGATTTAGATATAGATTTTGATTTTGATACTTATCTGAGCTATCGACGCGGCAGATTGGAAGAGAGTCTGACTCGCTATTTCAGCCAGGGCGAGCCGGCCCTGCTCTGGGAAGCGATGGCTTATTCGGTGCTCTCCGCCGGCAAACGTCTGCGCGCCATGCTTGTTTTTGCAGCGGCCGAAGCGGTCTATAAAGATTGCCCGCTCAAAGCCAGCGCCTCGGGTCTGGATGCTATCGATGCGGTCATGCCGCTGGCCGCCGCCATCGAAATGATCCATGCCATGTCGCTCATTCACGACGACCTGCCCTGTCTCGATAACGACGATCTGCGCCGGGGTAAGCCGACCAATCACAAAGTCTACGGCGAGGCGATGGCACTGCTTGCCGGCGACGGTCTGCTCATGCTCGCCACCGAAAGCTTGATCGAGCGCACGGATAGACGCGTCGACCGCCAGAATCTGCTCGACGTCACCCGGGCCATGGCCCATGCCACGGGCCCTTCCGGTATGGTCGGCGGCCAGGTGAAAGATATGCAATTTACCGGGGCCGAAGACAGCAAATTCGACATCGCCACGGTCGAGTCTATTCATGCGGGCAAGACCGGCGCATTGATCCGCTTTGCTCTCTGGGCTCCGGCAAAATTGCTCGGCGCCTCCGCCGAAAAATGCGAGAGCCTGGCGCGCCTCGGCGAGATCATCGGGCTCGCCTTTCAGATCACCGACGACCTGCTGGATGTAACCGGCGATGCCACCACCCTGGGCAAAACACCGGGCAAGGACGAAGCGACGCAAAAAGCGACCTGGGTGAGAGCGATCGGCGTGGATGGCGCCCGCGCCAAATTGAAGGAAATGGAAGCGGAAGGGCAAAATTTGATCGAGCAAAATTCGCTTGACAACGCCACTGCACCGATTTTGCGATCATTGCTCAGTTATTCTATTCACAGAGATAAGTAGAGTCTGTTCAGACTCGGCCAGACTTGGGCTAGACTAGAGTTCAACTTATTGCACAAATAAATCGCATCATCTATTTAGGTTGTCCCTCAAATTTCGAATATATAGAGCGGCCCGCGCTCGACACTTACTAAGACCCCTCTCATCAAATGGAATTTCCAATCATCGACTTCTTACAAAACGCCCTGACGCTTGCGCAAAATAGCGGCTCCAGCGAACAATTCTGTGCAGTCGCACAGAATGGACGAGGATGGCAAGTGGTACTAGTGACGGTATTGTCAAGTGGTATCGCCCAGAGCATCAAGTTGTTCACCAAGCTGCTCCTTTCCGGACAGCTCGATATGCGCATCCTGGCAAAGACAGGCGGGATGCCTTCATCACATTCTTGCTGCACGATGGGTATGGCGGTTTCGGTAGGATTGATCGATGGTTTCAACTCGATAACCTTCGCCATAGCACTTTGTTTAGCATTTATCGTCATGTACGATGCCGCCGGGGTGAGACGCACAGTAGGCCTGCAGGCCAAGGTCCTCAACCAGATCATGGCCGAGCTATTTTCCGAGCATCCGAAGCTATCGGGTGAGCGTATTAAAGAATTTCTAGGACATACACCCGTAGAAGTTTTTGTTGGAGCAATTCTCGGCTCGGTGATAGCGGTGGTATTCAACATCTTGGCTATCCATCAGCATTGGCATGTACCTTAAGCGGTTGTCATGAGCCGCCAGGGCTGCGGGTTATGAAAAGATCGTAATACATGACTACTGCTGCAATCTCGTAACTTTGCTCTATAATCAAGGTCTTGGAAAGGGTTGTCAGAACTCCACTAACAAAACGAGCCCCTCAGGGTTAGAGCAGGAGTTCAAGTGCTGAAGCATCACAAGGTGCAAGCAAAAACAACGGCACTTCTTTCCAAAACAAACGATTAGCCAATCGTTAGCCAAGAGGAAATTTCCTCGAAGCAAAAAAAGAAAAACCATCGTTGAAAAACATGGGATGTGCGTTGGAAGCCAGATGGCATTGGCCATCATTTTAGACAGATGACATTGGTCATCAACAACACAAACAATTCGTACCAGTAGGGTTCCGTTCTCAGATAAAGGAGGAAAGGCAGAATAGAAACCAACCGATGGGTCCCCCCATTTAGGTAGCTCTGCCGAAAGCTAGATGAATACAACGGTCCAGACAACAACCACACCTGCCAAGACCACTTCGCCTCGGCGCTCGCGCTTTCCTGGCAAGGAGTCGGGTTCGGTTTCGTTCAACCTGACAGCTCTTGGCCGTCAGCTGCTCAAAGAACAAGCCGCCGCCGCAGGCGTTTCGAATGGCGACTATGTAGAGATGCTAATTCGTGAACGCGCGGGTCTTCCACCCCTCAGACTGCCCCCACAGGCCAAACAAACTGGCCCCAAAGGTGGTGCTAAATCCTTCTTCTTCGGCAAAAACCGCGGCACCACAACTGCCGTCTGTGTTACTCCGATGGCTCACAGACTGCTCGACGAGCAAGTCGCTGCTTCCCGCATGAGCCGCGGTGATTACATAGAGTATTTGCTGCGCGAGAAGTCAGGTATCATCGAAGAAACTTTCAGAACTTATGCCGCACAACAGGCAGCAGCAGCCGCTCAGGCTCCTATCGCCACCGTTGCACCGGCCCAAGCTCCGCAAATTTCACCCGTAGCCCATATCCCCTCGCAAACAAACTTTGCTCCCCCGGCTCCCCAGCCAGTGGTTCAACCCCAGGTAGAAGTCAGCACATGGGCTCAACCGGTTGCTCCCGTAACCGAATGGGAATCCGGCAGCTAAGAGAAACCAGTAACAAGGCAGGACACCTCACCGTGCACCTTGTCTAGTTGGATACTTCCTCCATCTCATAGGGTCCCTCGTTTCGAGGGGCCCTATTTGCTAGGGAGAGCCAGGGACCCTGATAAGCGGAACTTTAGCCTGTTGTCACAAATACCTCTTCACGTACCTACCACTTTAGCTATACTTTCGGCTTTGCCAGGGTAGAATGAGACTCTGAGGGACTAGTCCGATTAAAAGGGCTCGTTTCTGGGCCTTGGCCGACAGACACGTTATACAAACCAACACGCCATACAAACCAAGAAGAATGTCGAAATAATGGAAGCAGAAAAACTAGCCGAGCAGAACAACAACAGAGACGAACGCCAGCAAGCCCTAGCGGATGCCGGCGGAGCCCGTCCCAACGACAAAAATTTCATCCCGGTGATGACTCAGAGAGCCAATGAGTTTTTCGGGCCGGGTGGCTTTGACAAAGTCATTGCCGCGCTCAATGGCCTGGCCAAAGAAGGCCACGAAATCTCCATCGGCAAAGCGGTTGAAGATCTTGGTTTGACCGAATCGCATCTCTGCGGCGCGCCCTACGGCGAAGCCAATCAAGGCTGGCCCCACTGCGGCGAATGCAGCAAATCGATGACCTTTGTCGGCCAGCTCAATACGGGCATGATCGAAGACTTCCCGGAAAGCGGCCCCGGTCTCTATACGATTTTCGTTTGCTTCGCTTGCAACCACGCCGCCAACGAATCACCGGCACCTCCCGGCAATGGCTGGCTGGTACGCACTTACACCACCGTTTCGAACGGCTCGCGCATCCGCCCGCCGCGCGGCACAAAAGAAACACCGGCCCGTCCGATGAAGACCAACGATACGGTCAAGACACTTCCCCAGTGGGACTTTGTCGATAAGCTCGACCCGGACTTTGTGGACATGCTGGTCCGACTCTATCCGCCCGATGTCGAAAGCCTCTACGAAAAATTGCAGGCCGTCGCCCTCGGCCCCGACCACGAAGCTGCCTTCTCCCATGTCGGTGGCTATCCAGAATGGTTGGGCGGCGAAGAAATCGTCCTCTGCAAAAAATGTCAGTCGCCGCTCAGCTTGCTTCTCCAGCTCGAATCGATCGAATCGCTCGGTCTCAAATTCGGCGACGAAGGCATCGCTTATCTGATGTATTGTCCCAATCACCCGGCCGACACCAGTCTCGTCGTCCAGGGCGCCTAGACCACTCAGACACAATAGACAAACTGCATAATCAAAAGAGTGGCTGACCCGTCCGGGAAAGCCACTCTTTTTTGTATTTGGTAGTCTTTATCGCTATCACCGGCTCCCGCGCAGCGGCTGCAGCGGCCCTGGGCTCTGCTATCTATTGGAAGTAGCCGGCAGCTGACCGGCCAGGGTGCTGCCCTGGCCCTGCACTTTGGCATGGGTGGCGGCGTAGGAAAGGATTGCTTCGACCTGACTGAGATAATTGGCGATGTATTGAGCACGGAAGCCGCGCTGGATGAAAGCCTCGAGCCTGAGCCATTCTTTGCAAGTATTGTGCAGAGCGGTGACATCCTTGAGGACGCTTTCGAGCTCGGCACTGGTTGCTTTGCTATTGAGAGCATGCACGCTTTTTTGCACCGAGTCGATTTGATTGACGACATCGTTAGTGCTCGCAGTGTCGGACATGATGCGCTTCTTGGGGTCCTGCAGATAGCGATTGACCATCGAGGCAAAGTCGTCGACGAGCAAACGGGAAGCTTTAATCGGCTCCGCCTGCGGTGTCACCGCCGCCGCCCTTCGATAAGGTCCGACTTTCAAGACATTCACTTTTTTATCGTCGAGGTGAGCCATGGCAAACATAGTCGTGCCTAGCGTACCGACAACGCGAGCGCTGTCCATCTGCTCGATCAAGCCGGCCGTGTCGAGCTGACGAATCGAAAGACCGGGATAGGAAAGAGCCTTGTCGGCGGTTGATTCGCGAACGAAAGCGGCTTTTTCGGCGAGCTCCTTTGGTGAATCAACATATGTCATCGGATTGAGAGTATCGACCCAACCATTAGCCACCCAGGTTTCCCATTCCTGCTGAATGGCATTGATGCGCCAGCGATAAGGTAGTGCATAAACTGCCGCTGACATACGCAGGCCCGGGGAAGCGGCGCGCAGGGTTTCGCTGATGTCTTTGACGAAGCTAGAGACCTGCGCTACTTTCCAGGCCACCCAGAGTTGTCTGGTATCGTCGTCGAGGCGGTCGAGACTCATGCCGGTTTCGCGTTCGAATTTTTGCCGACCCAGCCAGTTGAAACCCATTTCAGATCCCTTGCCGTTAAAGGGATAGCGGATGTAATCGAGCTGCAGACCATCTACTTTGTATTTGGTCACCATCTCCAGAGCGAAATTTTTGATGTACTGGCGGCAATCGGGATTGGAGGGATCGAGCCAGTATTCAAATTGACGTGGTGGCACAAAAGAACCACTCTGCGAAGCGAGCGCCCAGGCAAAGTCATGGCTGGACAGTACCGGACCCGGATAATCGGCTTCTTTACCGATGATCGGATTGTGCTTGTTGTTGCCGACGTTGAAGGTCCACATCCAGAGGTGAAATTCGATCCCTCTTTTGCGTGCTTCGCTAAGAGCGGATCCGAGCGGATCCCAGCCTAGCGTCTCGGGATTTTGCGTACCGACTTTGCTCGGGAACATGGCGAAGCCGGCATTATTCGTTTCGAAGTAGACGACATTGACGCCGGCTTGTTTGATCTTATCGAAGAGCTGTGACATACCTTGCGGATTGTGGGCTGCTACGATCGTACCGCGATCGAGCCAGATGCAACGAGCTTCGACTGGACGGATAGGCATCGACTGGGCAAAGGCCATACAAAAATCCATGCGCGCCTTTTGCACTTGCTCGTCGGCATCAAGGAAACGGCGCTCGCTGTAAGCGGTCTGAAATTTTTTGACATGATCGAGGGCCGAATCATAGAAGCCCTGGATTGTTTTGAGCGGTACCGAAAATTCGGCTTGTTTGGCCGTTTTTATCGATTCATCGGTGCGCTTGGCCAAATAATCGAGCTCCTGCGAGATGCTAGTAAAATCGGCAAAACTGATTTGTACGGCGGCCGCCTGGGTGATGCCCGGGGAGAGTTCGTCGAGGGCCTGGGCAAGGAGTTGAGCATTGCTCGAAATTTCACCCTGCATACCCGGTGACCAGCCGAGGAAAAGTCCATTGCCCTGGCGAGCGATAGCGCAGGCCTGATCGACCTTAGGCTGTGTCGGTATCTGAGTCTGGTTCTGGGTCTGGCTGACATCAACTGTTTGATCTTCAGCTTTGGCATCCTGCCAGGTGGCAATAGCGGTGGCACCCGGAGCAAGTGTCAGATGGGCGACTACCGAAGCGATGGCAAAATCGCAACTGAAGGGCATCACCGTGCGCGGCCAGACGAGCTTCTGAATGTCTTTCAGGGTATTTTGCTTGAGCGAAGCGACACCGGCCATAGCGGCAAGCGCCTGGGCACCGGGGCCGGGTGTGCCGGCTCCATCCGAGATGAGTAGCTTGCCGCCGTTCTTTTGAAATTCACCAAGGGCGGCAACTTCAGCCTGGGGCAGATCGACGAGCAATGGCACGATGATCAATTTGAAAGCGGAGAGTTTCGCCTGACCGCCTTCGACATCGGCGTCGCCGATTTCGTCGAAGCGCACATTGGCACCGGCGAGGGCGTTGCGGAAGGCCTTGAAGTCATCTTCCAGGGTGCCGATGTGCTGGTCCTGATAGACGGCGGCATTGCGCGCGCTCTTCAAGACGGCAACGGGAGAGGCGGCCAGAGCGGCCGGCATGAAAACAATCTGCAATAAGCCAGAGAGCAAAAGCGGAATGATCAACATTGCCACCAGATATAGTGCTTTGAATTTCAACTTGCCGTCCTTCGAAATATTAGAGACTTGGTACTTATTCGTAGCGTCCGGAGTGTTTGGTCAGTCGGTCCAGGCCGCGTTTGGTTTCTTTTTTGGCGATATTGTCTCGTTTGTCCCAGAGCTTGCGACCTTTGCAAAGAGCCAGATCCAATTTGACGAGATTTCCCTTCAGGTACATTTTAAGAGGAATCAGAGTCAGCCCCTGCTCTTGCATCTTAGATTTTAGTTTAAGAATTTGTTGATGATGCATGAGCAAACGGCGCTTGCGCAGCGGCTCATGGTTGAAACGATTACCGTGATCGTAAGGAGATATATGACAGTGATGCAGCCATAACTCCTGCTCTTCTATTTTGACGAACGCTTCCGCTAAATTAGCCTTGCCGGCGCGAATCGATTTTACTTCGGTACCCATAAGCTGAATGCCGGCTTCGGCCGTTTCAATGATTTCGTACTCGAAGCGGGCGCGACGATTGTCGGCGACTGTCTTGAAAAAGGGTTCTTCCTTCTTCGGAGCAGGCTTTTTCGCGTCGGTTTGCGTAGTAACCGGTTTACCTTTGGCCATCTGTCCTCGGCTCGTCGTCTTATAAATAAATGGAAGACTTAAGTATAGAACGCCGCGGGCAAAACCCGCTTGAAGCCCAACGCTTGGCAAGCGTGCTATTATTTTTATTGTGATTAAGATTGAGCCTTTATTTGCCACCGACTCGACCCAGGTACGCGCCTTGTTGCGTTGCCAGGACGAGCCCATGCCGTATGAAAGCTTCTGCGCCGAAGAGCGACTCTTATTTACCGGATTGAACTTCTGGCAGCACTGGCTGCCCTGCCAGTGGCATGTGGCACCTTCAGTCTATCTAGCTAAAGAGGATGGCATTGTCCTTGGACTGATCTCGCTGCGTCCGACCGGCAAGTCCAAAAACTGCTGGCAGGTCGACCACCTCGTCGTCCATCCCAATCAAAGGGGCCGCGGCATTGCCCAGGAGTTATTGCGCTTCGCCTTTGCCCTCTTCAGCTCGCAGGGTGTAGGCCATTTTGTAGCGGAAGTATCGGATCGCAATCCGGCCGCGCTCTCTTTGCTCGGCAACTGCGGCTTCGCCCGCTGCGCTCGCATCACCCACTATCAAGTGCCGGCCGATTTGAAATTTAGCGAAGACGCAGCCAGCATCGAAAATCTCTACGGATCTGATACTTTTCGCCTCGCCGTCCCTGAAGATCAGGCCGGACTGCTGGCCCTCTATCAAGACATCCTGCCGCCGGTGCTGCGCAAAACATATAACTACACCGCCGAAGACTTCCGAGTTTTTCCCCTGCAAGTGGAAAGCCTGGATAAATTGGCCAGACGCTTGATCCGGCGCGGCTCCTGGTTCTGGGTGCAAGCCGACAGCGAGCGCAAAACGATCACGGCCGCCTGTCGCGTCACCGCCCACCATGAAGGCGACTATCATCTGGACTTCGCCGTGCATCCTGGTTGGACACATACGGCCCAGGATCTCGTCCAATTTGTACTATCTATTATGCGGCGCGCCGGCATGAAGGGCATGGTCATCGCCAAGGCCTACGACTATCAAAGCCCGGTCGTCGACGCCCTGGAAGCGGCGGGCCTGGAGCGAGTCGGCAACTTCTCTTTGATGGCGCGCGACCACTGGCTCAAGGCCAAGACCTCGAAACGAGTCTCTTTGCGCCGCACCGTGACAGAGCTCGGTGCTATAGGCAAACCGGCAATCAATATACCAAGGATCAATACTAATTAGCTTTGACGAAGGCACCTGAGCTCAAGGGACGTGCCTGAACCCTCTAAATTTGTCCATATCGGCACCGGCAAGCTAAGAATTCGATAATTTAGGCCTTGCTTTGTAAAGGATTTTGGAAAGTCTTATATATCGGTTTAGTCATCTGATAATCTGGTTCATTCTTGGCAGTGATTGTTTATCATCTGATATCAGGTATAGGCCATCAATGCTTTGCGCCCCGGGCTCGCCCGAGGCCTGATTGGCTCCTGCCCGGGCCGATTTTCCAATTAAAACGCAGTATTAATAGAGTTCTAGGAGTGTTCTGGTGCCTACCATCAATCAGCTGATCAGACGTGAACGTGCCAAGGTGACCTACAAAACCAAGTCACCGGCGCTCAAATCATGCCCCCAGAGACGGGGCGTTTGCACCCAGGTCAAAACAACCACTCCCAAAAAACCCAACTCGGCTCTGAGAAAGATTGCCCGTGTGCGCTTGACCAACGGCATCGAAATCACCGCCTATATCCCGGGCGTCGGCCACAACCTGCAGGAGCACTCGGTCGTGCTCGTCCGCGGCGGCCGTGTCAAAGACCTTCCGGGTGTCCGTTATCACATCGTCCGCGGCGCCCTCGACACCGCCGGTGTCAAAGACCGCATGCAGAGCCGTTCGAAATACGGCGCCAAGCGTCCTAAAGCCGGTGCAGCAGCCGCT
>JAGXAB010000207.1 GCA_018971775.1 Cyanobacteria bacterium REEB67
TATTTCTTCCTTGATTACTTCCAGCGCCTTGTTGAGCTGGATGTCCTTGCCGTCTGTAGGACCTTTTTTGAAGTTCTTCATCTTGGTATCGATCCACCAGGGGCCTTTGTCGGCTTTGTAGTCGTCGTCTTTCAGATCTACTTTGTAATCGGGCACGATGCCGGTTTTGTTGATGTCGGTATCGTTAGGGGTGAGATATTTGGCGATGGTGATATTGATACCGGAGCCGTCGTCGAGGCGGTTAATCGCCTGTACGAGGCCCTTACCAAAGGACTTTTGACCGACCAGCTTCGCTCTTTGATTGTCTCTTAAAGCACCGCTCAAGATTTCGCTGGCGGATGCAGAATAGCCATTGATCAAAACAACCAGAGGCTGGGTGCAGATCGGAGTGCCATGGGCTACCTGAGACTGTTTATAGCCTTCGGCGTCGATGGTACTGACGATGATGCCTTTGCCGATGAAGAGTTGAGCGATTTCGACAGCATTGGTGAGCAGTCCGCCGGGGTTGGAGCGCAGGTCGAGGATGATGCCGTCGCAATCTTTTTTGCTCTCGAGCACCTTCTTCATTTCGTCATAGCCATTTTTAGAAATGAAGCTATCCAGTCTTATATAGCCGATGTTGCCAGGTAGGGTCTCGGCGAGGCTGACTGCTTTGACCGGAATCTCAGCACGTTGCAGGGTGACTTTTTTCTTTTCGCTCTTGCGCATGAAGGCGATCGTCACCTTGGTGTCGATCGGCCCACGTATCTGTTTGACGACCTGATCCAGTGATTGACCTTTGACAGGCTTGCCGTCTACTTCCAGGATTTCGTCACCGCCGGTCATACCAGCCTGGGCGGCAGGGGTCCCTTCAATCGGGGCGATAACGACGATTTTTTGATCTTCCGAGCGCATGCCGAGCTGCATGCCGACACCATAGAGGCGCGCTTCGATTTGATCCTTCTCGTCGGAGAAGGCGTCTTTATCGAGGAATCGAGTATAGGGATCGCCCAGGCTGGCCAGCATCGTTTCGATACCTTTGTGGGCATCGTCCGTGGTTTTAAGCTTGCCGTCATAGTGGTGCTCCCAACGGCTCCAGTTCTGGCCATTGTATTCCTGGTTGTAAAACTGATCTTTGATCAGCTTCCAGGCCACGTAATAGGTCTTTTGCGGAGAAATAGAGCTGCGGCTCGCCGCCTGGGCAATCTGCAGATTGGGCGTTTTGCTGTCCCCGTCAGCGGCAATGACGATTGGAGCGGCTTGCCCCTTGTCTTTGGCAATCAGTAAGCTTTGCACTCCGAAGAAGAGGGCGCACAAGGCAAACGGTATGCCAATCCGGGAGACATGCTTTCTTTCCAACAACTTCACTACCTCTTCTACATCTTCTACTTCTACGTCGATTTAATGCCACTGTGCGCCGGTGGTGGCGTCTTCATTGAAAATTTTATGACTTTACATATAATGCAAATCTTAGATCACTATGCCCGCGGCGGCCACGCCTCACCATAAGTAATTAACTTTCGTATTGTGGATTTAGACCGGGACGTCTGATCTGCCGGCTTAATAAACTGCCTTGAGAATTTTTAATTGTATAGGTTGGAAGGTGTCAGCGTCGATAGCACCGGGCCAATTTACAGGCTTTTCAATGAAAGCTGGCGCCAAGTTAATTATTTCGGGTTTCAAGTATCTTGGCATTTACCCTAACATTGGGCCTTACAATCTATCTGTCCAGAATCCGTGAGTCCTTGAGCTAGCGTCATCCGGCGCATATACAAAGCAAATACAGGCATCTGGGTCTGGGCGGAAGACAGTTATTGCGGGAGGCTTCTTCAGGATGGTGTCTAATGGCTCAAGTGGCAGCACTCTGGTCGAACCGGATCAGAAAACAATGCCCGACCACTTAACCGACCGCAATTCCTCCAGAGTTTCCGAACAGTACCGGGATGCAGCCCTGGTCGCGCAGGCACAGGCTTCACCCTTCGAAGCGCTTTTCCAATCTCATCCTATCCTGGGCGAAATCGTCGCCCGTCTCAAGCAGATCAAAATTTCCAAAAGCACCAAGCTGCGCCTCAAAATAGGCGTTTCGGTGGTAATGTTCGTCAGCCTCTTCCTCTTTGGCAAAGTCGACCTCTCCAAATGCATCCAGGTGGCCCTGACCGCCAACCGCTGGTTTCTCGGCGTCGCCCTTTGTGTCTTCCTCTCCAGCACTTTCTTGAACGCCCACCGCTGGCAATTGCTGGCCCAGGCGGTCGGACTGCAAAAGTCGCTTCTGAAATTGACTCAGCTCTGTTTCGTCGGTCTCTTCTTCAACCTCTTTTTGCCAAGCACGGTCGGTGGCGACGTCAGTCGTTGTTATTACCTGTCCAAGGGCACCGGCAAGCACATGAATGCCTTCTATTCGGTCCTCGCCGACCGCACCGTCGGCATCGCCGTGCTCTTTCTCTTTGCCACTGTCGGCATCCTTGTCGGCCCGGGCGGCTCCGGTCTGGCCTGGCAATTGAA
>JAGXAB010000049.1 GCA_018971775.1 Cyanobacteria bacterium REEB67
CTAAAAAAGTGCCAGAAACACAAAAAGCGGCAGAAGACAGGTTAACGCTTGCGCGTCAACCTGTCTTGCCATTCTTACCCGCTTTGATGTCACGAGGTTGAAGTTATTGTCGCGACAAATGACAAGTTCGTTTGTCGGCTTACAAAAAAGTAAATACGGGCACTGATTAAAGATGTACCGGATCTAATTGTATGATTTAGAACTGGCTATGATTCAAAACTGTCAGCGCCCCCTAATAATATCGAAACAATCGTCACTACCTACAAACACATACAGCGGAGTAACAAATTGAAAGTTTCGACAGGCAGCCCTGCCACACTGCGATTTGCTCTTGTTTTATCCTTTCTGGCTGCCACCACCCTCAATGCACCGCTGACCCTGGCCCAAGATGATGCCGCCGATCACGTTGCCATTGCCGCCGACAGCAATGAAAGCGCCGCACAATTCGTCCAACGCTATCTGAACGCAGTGGCCACAGCCAAATCATTGACACAGCTGATACCCTTTCTCCAACCGCGCGCCGACCGCCCGACCACGCCCGGCGGCCCCCGAGCCTTCGGTGAACCGAGCGGCAAGCAAACCCCGGGCGACAAAGAAATGGAAATAAAACTGATGGCAGCGCTGCTGGAAATGCAGCGCGCTTCCACACCGCGGGCGGTGACTATCACCGAGACGCAGGACAGAAACGGCAAAACACTACTGGTCATGAAAGCCACGGCCGTCGCCCCGGAAGCAAAGATGAACCTGAGCGCCGCCGGCAATTCGGCCACCGGCAAAATGCTTATTGAAAAAGGACCGAAGGGTTGGCTGATCGATGACGAAAGCTGGCACTACGTTTATGACAATGGCCTGACGGTCAACAGCGGCCATGATCCAGACGAGGTCGCCGGTCCCGCTCCTGCAACTGCGGCGAGCGACAGCAATCAGCCAGTACAGGCGGCGTCGCCTGCGGATAAATATACTGGCCAGATTATGTCGGCCGTAGGCGATGTCTGGACGGAGCCGGCCCCCGGCACAGGCCACATTACGGTCGAATATAAAAATACTCCCGAGGGCAAATTTGAACTGCTCGGCATAACGGATGAGGACGGCTCCCGCGATGCCGAAGAACTAGCCCAAAAAGCGCTGGCGAAGATAGCTTTGCCGCCGCTGCCGGCCGCTCTAATTGATCAACCAATTGTCAATATCCAGCTTTCCTGGTCGCCAAAATTTAGCGAAACGATGAAAATGGTGCAACTGCTGCACAGCTCGATGCGGAAGCAATAGTTTTGCTTACCTCACGAAACGAGGCCGTTCAGCTGCTTTTCGTAATCTCGCCGGCGAAATGTTCCGTGCCAGGCTGGCTAAAGGAAACCGAGCCGACAATGTCGAGGGCCAGCAGGCGTGCAACCAGGGAGAGCCAATCACATCCCTTTGGCCCTTTCAAATCGATACCCATACTGCTGACCTATTTATGATGGGTCAGCCTGACAGCCGAGACTTTGATGCCGGCGCTTTCGATCGTCTGGCGGCCCGTTCCCCTTACAGCAGGTGGAGGTTCTGGAGTTTTCTTTTTCAATCTTTGAGCGACCAACTGCCGCTCCCAAAACTACTATTGTCAGCCAAAGCTGCCACAGCCGCTGCCCCCGCCTCCACCGCTGCTCTGGCTGTAGGCAGCGGCGGCGAGAATACCGCCCTGGCCGCCATAGGTGCGATTTGCAGCATAGTAGGTAACCGAATCACAGCCGTACTGAGCATACTTGCGCAGGCTGGCATTTTTTGCCCTGGCCGTTACCCATTCGTAGTGCCTGTAGGCAAGCCCGACCTGGTTAATACCCTGATAGCAAAGGCCAAGATAATAGTGGGTCCATTCACAACAGCCGCCGTGAGCATCGACATATTCAAGATTACTAATCGCATCGCGGTAATCCCTTTTTTGGTAAGACTGTAAAGCTTTGACGAAGCGCGGCGACTTGCAAATGGCTTGTTCACGGGCGCTGGCTGCTGTCTTTTTGACGACAGCACTTTTTTTGCCGGCGGCGCCTTTAGCCATGGCCACGTCGAAGCCGAGCGTCGTAGAAAGAACGACGACAAGGGCCAGAGCGTGCAATTTTTTCTTACTCAGCAAAAGCCTGGACCTCTAAACGGAACTGCTCAAAAACCGGGAAAGCAGACAATTGAAGGATAAATCCCCATATTTATAACCTAGCATGTTCCGGTCCAATCTTTGTCATCCGTGCTACTGGATTTGCATAACAGACAAGAGTTTCACGAGAGTTTTATGTGTTTGAGCTTAGCTTGGACAGCGGGAAGGGGAATGCCTTGGAGATTGCGCGCCCATGCTAGATAGACCAGAAAAGCCGGCCGAGCCGGTTGTCGCATCTGCTGATGGGCAAACGTTTGCCCCTGGCCACGACGCAGCAAGTCACGCCTCCGAAACCAGGCTGGCTCCCAAAGCGGCAGACAAAGAACAGCCTTTCCCCGGCAGCCTCGGTCTGATCGAGAAGGACGGCTCTATAGAATTTCGCAATGCACCAGCCGATCAGATGAAAGCAATCAAACATCTCGATCGCTTCGGCAGCTTCCGCTTGCATCATCGCGGCGCCCACGCCGAAGAAAATTACGACCTGACTTATATTCACAAAGACCACTATCTGGAAAAAACGCGCAAGGCTTCCACTGGCCATACCTATACGACAGGTTCGGACGGATCGTTTAAGATCGAAGACCGCAAAGGCAATGTCGAAACTTTCAATCCGCCCGCACAAGATCCGCAGCACGAAACCTACAGCAAAAAGCTTGGTATTACAAAACAGGAAAATTCGGACGGCTCGGTGATCAAATTTTTCGACAATGACGGCCACAGCGAGTCAGTCGAGCCGGACGGCACAAAAACCAGCAAATGGACCGACGGCCGTTTCAAGATCGAAAAACGAGACGAGCACGGCACCACCACTACGGTGATACATCAACCGGAGCATGTCGGCGGATACAGAGAAAAAGGACGCGGACCAGGCCCGGAAGACAGATATGACGAGAGCTATTCGCGCGCTACCGGCATTACCCGTCGGGTGGAAGCTAGAGGCACCGCCGCGGAGAAGACGACCATCTTGCAGCCCAATGGCACGGTCAAAGTGCTCAGTGCCGACGGCAGAAATTTCGAACGCCACCGCGACGGTTCCGAACATCACTGGGGCAAAGAAAATTACAATATACCGGCTTACGACTATGACCACGATGAGAAGCTCGATCAAGCGCATGGCAAATTGATCGACCTCGTAGAAACGCAGATGCCGTCTAAGTTGCAAGACGAGTTTAAAAAGGATTTGAAGGATTTTGAAAATAGAGCACGGCAAGAATACATGCCGCCAGCCGAATTGAGAAAAACCTATGCAGAAATTTCGCGACTTCTAGCGACGCCCGATCAGAACTCGATCATCTCGGGCGATAAGCGCGCCTTGCTCGCGGCCGGCTTGATGCACATCGCCGCCCAGCCCGGCGACGTCAATCAAGGTCAGCACAATACCTGCAATGTGACCTCGGTCCTCAAATTTGCTCTGACCAAAAATCCATCCGCAGCCGTCGAAATGGCTGCGACCACTGCTTTGACCGGCTCATGGAAAGCAGGTGACGGACACAAGACGACGATCGATCGCGACAGTCTTATCCCCGGTGACGAGGAAAAAGTCTATCCGCCCGCCAGTCCGGAAGATCGACTATACGCCACCCAACTCCTGAACCTGACGATGGTTAATGACGCTCTCGGCCGCAGACCCAAACCACAGTCTTACAGACAGACTCTCCCCGACGCCAGTCTTCCTGAAGACTCAGGCGAACGCAGATATGATGCCGATCAGCAGTTAATCACTTCCAGACAATACGATCGCAAAAGCGGCACCTGGATAACCGCTCCCGACTCTTCGCCGGGTCTCTCCGATCGCGAAATAGAAAGGGCCGGGCAGTTGCTCAACAAAGCCACGCGCGTCATCGGGGATAACGAGCCCCAGAGCGGCGTTGACAGCGTCAACAATGTCCAGGATTTTAGACGTCGTCTGCAACAACTCAAAGACCAGAGCAAATATCCGGTCACTCTTGGCGTCGACGGCGCTCACCGACCGATCCAGTCTGCTACCCATGAAACGCCCGGCTTCGCCGGTCATTGCGTCGAACTCGATGCCTATGACGAAAAAACAGGTCGAGTCTACGTTACCAATCAGTGGGGTAAAGACAGCAATGGCTGGATGAAAGTCGATGATCTCTACCTCAATGTCGTCGGCAAGTACGCCAAAGAAAACGACGGCATCAACAAAGATGACTTGAGATAGACGTGGCACTGTCACTATCGTTATTGTTATTCGATAAAATCGACCCTTTTCAGCCCTCATTTTTGCCCGGGTTCGATAATTCAGGCTGTTTTTAGCCCTCGTTTTTGCCTCTGTTCGATACTTTATCTTGGGCCAGGTCTAAACTCATGGGCCTCTCCGTCTTTTATCGAATAAAACCTGATGGCCCCTGGTTATAGCGGTACCACCGGCGCCGAGTAAAGTCGAAATCATACTCTAGAGTGTAGTATAAATACGCCAAAGTGAATCTGGAAGAAAAGCTCTTGAGTTTGAGAGAGCCCACTTCGAAATTCTCGCAAAAAAAAACGCCAAGACCGTGCAAGAGAAAGCCGTTGCCAGCAGTCCCTTGCACGGAGGCGCATAAAAACTTGGCGCTTAGAGCATTACACCGTCTTCCAGGCCTGAGTCTGGAAGGCGATACAGATGGCGGTCCAGGTGCCGTCACCCCAATCAAAGAACATGGCGCCATCCTGGAAACTGCCGTTGTCGCCGGCGTGTTTGCCCGAGTTGCCGTTGTTCTTGTGCACGTCGTGGACGCCGCCGGCATACAGCTGACCGAAGATGTAAGTCCTCGCGCCGGTCTGGATAGCCTTCTTCATCACGTCGTCGAGCTTGGTGTGCAGGATCGTCGGAGTCGAGCTGCCGAGGGGCAGAAGCGTCATCTGATCCTTGGTCACGAGCCAGGGCATACGGTCCATGTCGATGGCCAGGCCGCCGGCATCGCCGCTCAGGTGATGGACGCCTTCGCTGAGAGCCTGCATCAAGGACGCGTTGGCCGGGACTAGGCCATCGTGGACGAAGAACAGAACCTCGGAAGCTTCCTGGCTGGATTCGCCGGGGGCGGGCTGGTTTGATTCGACGTTGACCGCGGCGGTGAGTTGCTGACTGCCGGCGGTAATCGGGATGTGCACATGGGGGCCGCCGCCGGTAACAACGAGGTCATCGCCGGTAATGTGTCCAACGACGACACCATAGTTTTGAATAGACATAGTGATACTCCTGTCAAAACGTGACCTGAAAGGACACGCGGGTTTGGCCGGTGCGGAATGCACAGGTCGATCACGCTCGCTAACTACTCTCAAAAGCCAGTCAGCCAACTCACAGCGACTTGCTGCGTTTGGAGGGGGGCTATGAGGCTAGGTGTTTAGAATTTCTGGTTTTTTGTTTTTTAAGTGAATAATTAGTGAGTGGATATCCACAGGCCTAGCACTCGGGCCCAGCAGAAAAGCAATTAAAATGCGAGGGGGCGTCAAAGCCCGTCAAGCGCTGGATTTTTAGCAATGAGCCGCATATAGCTGGATGTCGCACAGAGTTATAGTTATTCCGATTTATATGTAACGACTTAGCGGTAGCTTGCGAGCAATTTTTTTGCAAATGCGCCAACTTTTGCTACCTTGTTACCATTGAGCTTGTTAGCGCTTAGAGGGAAGTCGAGCATGCCCATCTGTTTCTCCCGCCGTTATCCTCTGTTCGACCTTCTGCTGAGCGCGGCAATTCTCGTTTTTTTTCAGCCTCCGGCGCGGGCCGAAAAAAATCCAACCGTCGCCATCGATATCGTCCTCAAACCAGATGCCGTCATGTCGCAGCGCGCCCAACAGGCAAACACCGAGCTTCTAAAAACCTGCCCCACTGGCTTTGCCCTGGATGCATCCCACAATGCACACATCACCCTGTTGCAGCTCTACGTCAAAAGCGACGAGTTAAACAAGGTCTACGAGGCTACCGGCCGAATCGTTGCAAAAGAAAACCCGACCGACTGGAAATTGGAAGCGTTTAAATACTATTACGGCAAAATGGGCGAAACGGGTCTGGCCGGCATTGTCCTGAAACCAACCCCGGATTTGCTCAGACTGCAAAAAGAATTGATCGAGGCATTGGCACCGTATTCGCTCCCCACGGGCCAAGCGGACGCCTTTTTCACGACAAAAGAAGAACCAGAGGTCGACCAGTTCACAATAAATTTTGTCGGCTCCTTCGTGCAAAAAGCCTCGGGCGAAAAGTTTAATCCGCACGTGACCACGGGCATTGGCCCCGTAAAATATCTGGACAATCTATTGGCGCAGCCATTTCAACCATTTACTTTTTCAGCATCCGGTGTCTGCGTCTATCAGCTCGGTAGCTACGGCACGGCCCGCAAGGTCCTCAAAAATTTGCCTCAGCAAACTACACACTGAACTAAAACATGGGCCACTATGAGGTGGCCCGAGCATTTCTGGTCTACCCTCTGGATTGGCGGGCTCAGAAGGTTGGCCCTTGTCCACCCGTCCTTGAGCGGCTTCTAGAAAGCTTTGCGCCCGGCGATCAGGCCCATGCCACCAGCATGGATGATCTCCCTTCATCATCTTGTCGTAGATCGCCTGGGCGGTCAGGTCGGCGGCAGCGTGGTAATCGATCTTCTTACCACCTTTGTCGAGGCCCTCGACCACGAAACCTTCACTGCGCAGATAACACCAGAGGATGGTGACCAGGCCTAGCTCATGCGCTTCGCGGAAGGCGGCCGCCACTTCCTGGATCTGACGACGCGATTCGGGCGAACCGAAATAGATCGTGGCACCGACGGCGATGGCACCCATCTCGTAGGCCTGCCGCACCGAGCCGAATGCTCGATACCCTGGTCCACCGGCAGGATGGAAAGATAACCAGTGCCGCCCAGACGCCCGCTGGCAAATTGCAGTCATTTTTGGCCTTTCGTGAATGGCTAATTGATTTTGCGGTCCACTCGCAGGATCTCAAGGCGCTCCAGCCAGTCCTGCAGCCCCTTGGCAGCGGGTCGCTGAAGATCAAATCAAGGTCAAAATCAAGCACTTCTTGACCACCCGAATCCGGGCAGGCAATTTAAAGCGCGTGAAGCTCTCCAAAACATGAAGGAGTTCAAAGCTCTTCGCCGCGATTTAAGTCGCTCTCAGGGTCAACCTACCAAGCGGCTCAACGCACCATTTGACATCAAGGCCAACTTAAGACCTTTGGGTGCGCGCCTGGTTTTGTAAGCCTCTATAAAGGGCGAGCGTTTACATTGCGTTACAACCCTTCGTCGTCAGCGCTAAGTGCATCTTTCTTGCTAGTTACTAACAGACCTTTCTTTTTCTCTCCACGAGCACAAAATCAAACAAGCGTTTTACTTCCCTCACCCGTCCGCAATCTTCCCGCCAGCGAACGACTTCCGCCGCGATCGCTGGACCAGCGTCGGGCTCATTTTGTCTTCTACTTTTCATCACCTACTCTCCACCATAAGAGCAACAGATTCAGCCGAGCTACTGAATCAGGAGAAATCCCATGTCTATTCGCAGATATTTCACTGCGACTGTATTTGCGGCGCTGTTTTTGGCCCAACTCCAATCGCCAGCCCACGCCCAACCACACACAGCACCGACCGGCAGCCCAGCTGCTTCTGCTCCAGTCTCCCAGGCACCTTCCACCCAGATCCAGCTCCCGCCACTCACCGCGCCGGAGCTGCTCCCCGCTCCGCTGCCCACAGCCGCTCCAGCTCTTCCTCCCACCGCAGCCGCCCCGACAACGGTCAAAACGAACGAAAAGAAAGACGGCAGCAACCTGCTGACCTGGCTGCTCGGCGCTGTTGTCGTCTTGCTCATCCTCGTCGCGCTGCGTCGCAATGACGACAACAATAGTCGCCACCCACGTGACAGCTACGGCTATGGATATGGCTATGGTGGCCAGGTCCACTATGATCCCTATGACCAGATGCGGCCGCGCGGACGCATTTTGTCGGACCGCGAAAGACGTCAACGCCGCGATTACGACTCTGAGTATGTCTACATCCCGCCGATGAGCGACGAAGCAAACGAGCGCCAATATCCGGATCTGTCGGCCGTCAACCGCAACACCCTGCCCGCGCAAAGCGGACGCAGCGCAGGCATCGGCTTCGAAGAGTCGATGGAGCCTCGCTACAAGCGCCAATCTTCGGCCACTCTGATCTTGCCGACCGGCAAAGACAAAAAGACTTTTGCCGATGTCGCCGGCCAGGAAGAGACGATTGCTCGCCTGCGCGAAATCTGCAACTGGCTCAAGGAGCCGGATATCTACAACCGGCACAATGCCGAGCTGCCGCGCGGCGTCATGTTCGTCGGCCCGCCCGGCACCGGCAAAACGCTCTGCGCCCAGGCTCTAGCCGGTGAGACCCACGGCTCGATGTTCATCATCGCCGCCTCCTCCTTTGTCGAAATGTATGTCGGTGTCGGTGCCAGCCGTGTCCGCGCACTCTTTGCCGATGCGAAAGCACAGCGCAAGCAGACCAACAAGCCGGTGATCATTTTCATCGATGAGCTAGACGCCGTCGGCGGCGCTCGCAACAACGGCCCGACCTCTAACAGCGAGCGCGAGCAAACCCTCAATCAACTCCTCGTCGAGATGGACGGCTTCACAAAGAACGAGGGAATTATCGTCGTCGCCGCCACCAATCGTGTCGATATGCTGGACCCGGCCCTGCGGCGCAAAGGTCGCTTCGATCTCGAGGTGCATGTCGACTTGCCCGACTTGAACGGTCGCGAGGCAATCTTCAAGGTGCACACCCGCGACAAGGTGGTTGCCGAAGACGTCGACTTCAAGCTCCTGGCCAAGCGCACCTTCGGCATGAGCGGCGCTGATCTGAAAGCGGCGTCCAACGAAGCAGCGATCATCGCCGCGCGGCGCCAAACGGAGCTGGAAGCGGACGAGCGCAAGGCGATTACCGAAGCGCAGGCAGCGCCAGCTTCCACCACCGCGCCCAGCACCATCGGCCAGACGACAGCAATCACGACAGCGATGTTCGACGAAGCGATTTCAATCGTCGAAAGCGGCGACGCCCGGCGTGAACGCTTCAAAGCGATGAGCCTGGCGGACAAGAAACAGACTGCCTACCACGAGCTTGGCCACGCCGTCGTCATCCACAAGACAGGCGCCGACACAATTACCAAAATCACCATCCTGCCCCGCGGACGTGCCCTCGGCTATGTGCAGACGCACACCGAAGCCGACCGCTGGAACATGACCGATGCCGACCTGCGCAAGCGCATTACCGCTGCTATGGCCGGTCGCATTGCCCAGGAAATGTTTATGCAGACCGTGGACACCGGAGCGTCCAGCGACTTCGAACAGGCCAATCGTCTGGCTCGCAAGATGGTGACCGAGTTTGGCATGTCGCCGCTCGGACCGATCTACTTCCCGGAAAATCGCCCACTCACCGCTTCACCCACCCTGAGCGACCGCATCGACAAGGAAGTGCGCAAGATTGTTGACCAGTGCGCCGCCGAAGCGCGTCGCATCCTTGAAGACAAGCGCCGCGAAATCGAGGCCCTGGTTTCACTGCTGCTCGAAAAAGAAACAATTTTCGGCAACGACTTCGTCGCCGTCTTCGAAGCGGCCAGTCAAAATATCTCGTAAAAAAGTTGCCTGGACAACACTATCAGCCCGGCAAGCAAGTTTCAGCCGACTGGCACTAGCCGCCCGCAACCGGCCCTGGTATCATAAGTAGTGGCACCCCTCAAAAGGTGTCACTACTACGATATCTCGGCACAGCCCGCCCTTCCTCCAGCGCAGGCGATAGTCGAACATGCTGTCAAGAAACAGAAAAACGATGAACAACGCCGCTGTAGAAGAACTCCAAGATTTGAGCCGCAAGCTCGGCGAGAGAGTTGTGCGTATCATCGCCAGCTCACCGCTTCTCATGCGTGATATCCGTCGCCTCTACGCCCGGGGTGTCACGATTCGCCGCATCAACGGTCGCGACCGGGCCTATTCACGAGCGCACACGCGCCGGCATCCAAGCGGTCTGATCTGCATCGGTTCCCAGGCCTCGCCCATGGACAAGGTGCTTTTCCTCGCCCATGAGGCCTATCACATCCTTTACGGGACGACGCCCAATCCCAATCGCCGCAACATCAGCCGCGATTGCTATGTGCGCATGGCCCTGCGCGAAGAAGTACGCGCCCTCGTTCATGAAACAAAAGTAGCGGAAGAACTCTGGGCAAGCGGTCACAAGCTTGCCTTCAAGCACATGACCTACCTGGTCAGCTACCTGCGTGGCGGCTACCGTGAGATCAGCATTTTGCTCGAAGACGAGCAATCATCGGTCTCCGGCACCAGCTATCGCCACTATTATCAAAAAATTTACGACCAGGCCGCCTGAGCGCAAGCCGCCTCAGGCGCGCATTGCTTGATTTTCCGGCAGCACTACTGCTGTCCCGACCCGGACCTTTGCGTGTAGACATTGTCTACACATGATTTTCCGGCCCCATTGCCCCATGACCCCATGGCCGATTAAATAATTTACCTTCACCGACACCACTCATCATGAAATCCAAAATCCGCTTGTTCTTCCTTGGCTGCGCTTTTGCCGCAACCAGCTTCCTTTCGGCCCAGGCCGCCGGCGCCGCCAATATCGAAGACGTCGATACGGCGCGCCTCAGTCAAATCGTCCAGAGCAACGCAGGCGCCATCGTCGTCGAATTCTACGACCCCGCCGCAATCGGCACCGACGCTGACAGCTCGGGCGAATGCGCTCGCCAGCAACAAATCTTTGAAAACGTTGCCGCCGAATATGCAGGCCAGGTCACTTTCCTGCGTTTCGACATCCGCCAGGATCCGGCGCTGGCAAAAGCCGGCCGTCTGGTCGTCTGCCCGACGCATCTCTTCATCCTCAACCATTTCCCCGACCCCACCGCCGCTGCCGTGCCCAACCGCACGCCATTCCGCCACTGGGGATTGCTCAGCCAGAGCCAGTTCGAAGAGCTGATTGGCGAATTTTTTCAAATCGCTAGACCGACTCCGTAAGTCCGCCCGACAAGAAGAAAGTTGATCCGATCAGCGGGGAAATTTCAGACTTATCGCTTATAGAGGAAACGCTGACACAGCCAGCGTTTCCTTTTCTTTTTCCAAATTTCAAATTTTTGCCAAAATGTACTACTGCCTACAGTATAATTATATCAGCGGCGCGGATCGTGTAAGTGAGCCATTTGACGTGGGTTTGACGCAGGCGCGACTAAGTTTGGTTTGTCCGACAATCAGGTCTGACGGTAAAGTGCATTGGACCAAGCCGCTCAACGACCGGAGTAATAAAGCAAAAGCAAAGCGAAGCAGCACGAGATTTCTCGAGCCGCTTCGCTTTGCTTTTGCCACTACCAGCGGTGGCGCGACTAGCGCAACTGACCAAGCTGTATGCACCGCCGAAAGGTGCACAAGAGCTTCTTTTGCGTAAGGATACGCTGATTGATCGAAGCGACCAGTTGATTGCAGCCTATTGGCTGCTTTAGATATGAGTTACATCTAAACCTCCCTTTTTTATGCAGGCTTTCTCGCCCTAACCAGATTGCCCACACTCCACAAGAACGCCCACAACACCAGCTATTTCTAGCCGGGCAATCTGAAACGACAGCAGACGGAAACTAGCCCAACTGCCCTTTCGACGCTCTCAAATGGCAAAGGACACCCCATGCACACCCAAAACGTCTCCTTCCAAGTCCTCACCTCCAGTGACATCCTCTCGCACTCCTTCCTCTGGCAGACCGACGCAGACGCACCCGATTGCTCCATAGAATTGCCGGTCGACGGCGAGGTGATCATTGGCAGCGATTCGGTTGGCAAAATCACCATCGACGGCGAGCTGCAACTGGCCATGAACCGTTCGGGGGCAAAGAGCCGCGTCTTCACCTGGTCGCGCCGAGCTCGCGCCCTGGGCAAAGATGGCGACGAAGCGACGATCACGATCTACCATCCGAACGATAACTTCGAAGAGCTGACGCTCCTGATTACGCGCGCCGGAGAAGCTTCCCTGACCGTCGAAGAAGATGATGAAGATGGCGAGGAGGCGGAAAATGAAAAGCCCAACGTTCAAGTCGACTTCTCATCGTTCGCCTCCATCGTAAAAGCCTATGGTGCTTACATCGTGGTCGGACTGGCCTCCATCGGCTTCGCGCTCTCCTCCTTGCTTCTGCCCGAGCACAGCCAGGGACTGCTGATATGGAGTGTCTGGCTCTTTATCATCGGTTGCCTCGCTACGCACCCCGGCGATCCTTTCTTCAAACGCCTGCTCCTTTTCATCGGCGCCGGAGTAGCTTTGTGCTTTACCGCAGGTCATCCGGCCCAGGCTCACAACCTGCTGGAGGTCGCCGGCGTCCTCAGCCTTATTGCCGTCGCCTGCGACAACTGAGCGCCAGAGGCGCGGTCGGCCGACAACGTTTCGACCGCCTCAAGTTCGGAGCCGAAAATGCTCACGAATCCGTCTCAAGATAACTTCAGCAAGAAGGAGAAAAAGATGACAAAAGCCAGCGAACAGAGGCAGCAAAATGCCAACTGTGGCCCCGCCAGCGCTCCGCGTCTTGATTGCTGGGGCCTGCCCTCCGCTCCAACCGATCTGGCCGCCGCCCACACCGGCGAATCCATCGTAGCCGAGCAGGAGCAGGAGAAAGAGAAGGAGAAGCAAATGAGCGCTATCCCGTCCGATGTCAAAGCGCTCCTTACCAAGCTTTACGAGTGCTTCGACAGAAGCGAAATCGGCTTGATCGCGCGGAACAATTCGAATGGCGCCGATTCGTACGACTGTCCCAGTTGTTGCGGGGAATTGAGAGTGAAAGGTTATGCCAGCGGCACGATCGGCCTCAACGGCGTCGAGCACGATCCGTCCTGCGCTCTGCACGGACTCTGGGTCATGTGCGACAAACTGGCGCGAACGCACCCGCAGTATTTCGGAGCAAGCAGACATGACCTCCCCTGAATAGCCCCCGATTTGAAAAAGCTAGAACGGAGCTGCGGCGTATCGTCATCGCTCCCAGGTTTATCTCTCTCAACTCAACTATCGACACTTACAGGAGTCAATCATGCAAACTCAAATCAGCCGGATGCGCGCTAAAGTGCAAGTGATCGACACTCAACTGAAGGCCCTCAACGCCAGCAGAAAGGAAGCGGAGACGGCCTTGAAGAAGTTTTATAATAAAACTCGGCCCGTGAAGGCCCGCTATTACAAAGCCCTCAGGGCGGCCTTCGCCATAGCCTTTCCCGATGCCGGGAAGGCTCGAGCGGACCTGGAGAGCGCCAATACATTGTTATTCAATGAGATCGGCGATGGAGAACCCGTTGATGAGTTCTGCCTGCGAAAGATTGAAACGGCACTCAATCTTATCGAGAGCGCCATCATCGGTCCAAGCACCGCCAAAGATACCGCCGAAGATACCGCCGCGATTAGCGAAACCATAGCAGCCGTCAGGACAAACATAGCCGGATTTCGCAGCGAGGCCTATCGCTCGAAGAGAAGAGCCCGGGCTTGGGAAAATGAAATCTGCAAAGCCCTCAATACGCTCGAAGTGAATCTTCACCAGGTCGTCGAACCCATCGGCTACAAGCTGATTGAGCAAAGCCAGCTTCGCCGCGCCAGGAAGGCTCAGGCGTAAACGCGCAAAAACGTGTGGCGGCAATCAGTGACTAATCGCGCCAATTAATCCAGAAAGGCACAGGCAAATGTCCAGGCAAAGAAAAGCACGTCTGGTCACGCTTTCAAGCGAACCAACCATGCCCTTCCAATTGGACGGTCCACTTTCACCGGAGAGCATGCAAAACGATAAGAAACTCGTAGACGGCGAATTCGGCAAGCAAGCTCTGGTACCGGCCTGGGGCAGTAAGGGACGGTCTCTGCAATTTTTCGACAACTGGTATGTCAAAGTGACCTTTTCGCGCAGCCCGGCCAACGCTTACGTCGACAAAGCAAGTCTATCCACTCAGCTTGCCGTATGGGGACCGGATTGGGTCTTCGTGCGGGAATTCGCCGGCAATGATGCTCAAGCGGAGTTTGTCCTGAGTCGGATGCGTGTACCGCTTGAGCTCGAGCAGCTGGAAGAAGAGCAGTTTCGTCTCTTTGCCGGCGGTACAACAATCGGCTCGGAAGGGATCGTTTCCCACTCAGCAAGAAAGGAAAACAGGGCTTTTATAGCACTGCTTCCGACAGTCGATAATTTCCAGGGAAATTTCCCCGGAGACCAGGTGGCTGTCGAACTATCGATCATGCCAACGCTTTGGCCGGTGCCCTCAGCAATGATCACGGTCTATGGCACGGACGATTTTGCGCTGCAACGCTGGTTCAAACTGAGCGAAAACGGCGAAGAAGCGGCCCGGCAATGTCTGGCCAAAATACAAATACCGGTGAGCCAGAAGCAGCTGACCGAGGATCTAGGTTTCGAATGGTGGTGAGTAGAAATCGGGCCTGATCCTCCTTAAGCAGCAACGTTGAAGACTATGTGCTGAAACAGAAACTGGTCCCACCGCGGACCTCGACCAGGGAACTTTCCCATGCTGGGTCTACTCTTCGAAGCATTCAACGCTGTCACCGCCGGTAATGCCGGTGACTATCCCTTCCCCTCGTGGCCCCTCCCATCGATTGACACGGTGCTCAAGGCCTTCAAAGTTGAAGACTTTGCCAGGCCCGAATTTCAGTCGGCTCTCATGGCCAAGGTGGCCCTGGAAGCAGAAAAAGCCAATGTCGATCAAGCGGCTGCAGAAGAAGCGATCGCCGCCTTGCATCTGGAAGAGATTGCTTTAGGCGCTCTCTTCATCCTGGCACGCATCCTTTTGTTTGCCTGCACCGGCGCTCTGCACAGTCTGCACTGCTAAACCCCGGCCCAAGCGGCAGAAGCTGAACAAGAGCAGTCAGGGCACGATGTGCCCTGACTCTGCTTGCATTTAAGGAGGGGCCAAATAGCTTTTATTTTCTGGGGTATGTTAACTACAAAATACAGTATATATATGTTTGACCGCCAATTTTTTAAGCAAGTAATATCTAAAAAATTAGCGTGGCAAATGTTGAGGGTTGTATTCAGCGATATCGAATTTATTACGCTGACGGCATTCACAATCAGGATTGCAACCGCAACCGCACTGGCAGCTTCCAGGTCCGCAACTGCAGGGACATTTGCCTTTGACGACCAGCCGATAAAGAAACACACTACAGCCCAATGCTGCTATTACCAGCAAGATCGAGTATCGCATCATTATTTCGTGTTCCATCATCAAACCACCACGGGCAAAAAATAGAGGTGAAGAATACACCAATTAGAAATCATTGCACGAACTTATCTTCTCGATAAACCAAACATGTTGCGAAGACAAGACAATCATACACCGGACGTAATTATCAAACCTCATCCTTGAATGTCCAAAAAATCTTCCGCCCGTATAGACCTCGGGGCGAGCATTTCTCAGCTTGCCGGCAACCACACCTCAACCGAGATTCTTACCATGCAAGACAGAGCCCAGGACGCCCCTCCGACAACCTTTTCCATCGATGCAGTCAATCAGCCCGGACGCGGCAACGACACGACCAATACGACCGCCCAGAGACTGCTCGACGATGTCCATAAAGAATTGCACAATCAGGTCCGCGCCGACCGCTATAAGGGTATAGCCGGCCACATGGTCGACCTGGTCTACGATCCGGTCACCACCGACCACGTCAGACTGACCGGCATCGCCAAAAGGCTGGATGCAGCGGCGGCGAACAAGGATTATGGAATCATCGCCGCTCAGGCCAAAATCATCAACGATGAGCTGGCCCGCGACCGCGTCCATGACAGTCGCAAAAATACAGTCGACGACATCGCTCACGATGTGGCTACAGTTATACCGAGCGTTTTTAAAGGAGCACTGCGAGCGGGCGAACAGGCCATCGAGCACAAAATATGCGACACCGTTCAGCAGGTTCAGGCCGCAACGACTAAAGCACCGGACCTAGTCACGCCATCCACACCGATCACGCATGGCGGCGACTATCGCGAAGTGATGAAGGTGGACGGCAATGACCGCGCATTCAATATGCACGTACCAGCCAGCTATCAAAAAGGCCACCAGATGCCGGCCGTCGTCATGTTGCACGGCATCACCGAAAACGCCGACAGCTTTGCCGCCGACACACAAATGAATGCCAAAGCGGACAAAGAAGGTTTTATCGCCATCTACCCGGAAGGCAATCCGCTTCTCAAAAGTCAGTCCCATCTGGCCTGGAATGTCCCGAACTGGGACATTTTCCACCCCTCGCGGCACGCCAATGACGTGCAATTTGTCGGCAAAGTGATTGATCAAGCGACAAAAGAACTTTCGATAGATCCCAATCGCACATACGTTGCAGGCTTCTCCAACGGCGGCATGCTCGCCCAGGAAGTGGCCGCCCAAAACTCAGATAAAGTCGCCGCCGTAGCAATTGTCAGCGCGGCCTTGAGCGGCAAAGACAAAGAACCGACAAATCCCGTTTCGGTGATCGACATCCACGGCACCGCCGACACTGTAGTGCCTTATCAAAACTGGGACAATTCATTCCGTCTAGTCGACATGCAACCGGTTGCCTACACCGGCACATTCTGGAAAAAGGCTGACAATATTGAAGGTCCGAGCATTACCTCAGAGCGCAATGGCATTACCGTGCAAGATGCCATCAACAGCAAAACGGGCGTGGAAGTAAAACAGATCGGCATCGAAGGCGGTACCCACACCTGGCCCGGAGCGGCGCACAATGACGGTGCGGCGGATAAAAGCCTTGAAGCTACCGATGAAATCTGGGACTTTTTCTCGCATCACACACTGGCTAAGGGCGATGCAAACAGCATCGGCAATCAGCGCACGACCAACGCTTAAACCGCAAAATCCAAATTTTCAAACCTTTACTTAATGCAGGCGTGATGCAAGTTTGACACAGGTTTGACAGATAGAGCCCTATTCTAGGTATCAGCAAACAGACAACAGGTTTCCTGGGTGTGCTCCTGTCCCCATCAGTACACCTGAAAAAAAAGAGAGATGGTTTGAGCAATCGAGCCGTCTCTCTTTCGCTTAGCCACCACATTCGGTATCAAAACTAGCGCAGCTAGCGTTAAGCAAATGGAGAGCGGCGTCTTACGTCGCCTTCCATCAAGGGGCAAAAAGTGTCAAAATGACCCCACTTCAAATGGGGCCGTTTAAGTGAAAGACAAAAAGATTGCAAAAGTAGCTGGAAAACACCCACGAAAACCGGCCAAAGAGCTATTTTTTACACTTTTTTCGATCATACTTAGTAGTTCTCTCATTAGCCCTCCGGCCTACGCTTGCACCGATTTTATGGTGAAAGCGGCGGATGGCACTGCCGTGGTCGGCCGTTCGATGGAATGGGGCCTGGACCTGAAGTCAAATATCTGGTCGACGCCGCGGGGCGAAACGCGCTCTTCCACCAGCCCTGATGGTAAGGCAGGCGTGCACTGGACCTCCAAATATGGATATCTTTCTCTCGATTGCAACAACATGCTACTGGCCATTGATGGCATGAATGAAAAAGGCCTGTCCATGGGTCTCCTCTGGTTACCCGGAACGGTCTATCAGGACGTACCGAAGGATCATCCGGAAACAGCCATGAGCCTGCTCGACCTCGGACACTGGCTTCTGGGCAACTTCTCCACTGTCGAAGAGGCGAAGGCGGCGCTAGCCAAAGTGCAAGTCTGGTCGCCGGCACTGGCCGATTGGGGCGGCAAGCCGACAGCACACCTGGCCATTCACGACGCCGCCGGCAACAGCGCCGTTATTGAATTTATCGATGGACAGCAAAAGGTCTACGACAATCCCGGCCGGGTCCTGACCAATGCTCCGACCTTCGACTGGCAACGGACAAATCTGCGCAATTACATCAGTCTCTCGCCGCAAAGCGATCATGCCATCACCATAAAAGGCACTGTGCTCGCTCCCCCCGGTCAGGGCGGCGGCTTCCTCGGTATCCCCGGTGACTGGACGCCGCCGTCGCGTTTCGTGCGCACATCTGCCATGCTCGCCTTCGCCGAACCGGCAAAAACTGCGACGGAAGCGGTGGTTTTAACGACACATATATTGAATGCCGTCGATATACCGCTCGGTGACATCCGCGAAAAAACGGGCGAGGTCGAGCATTGCGATTACACGCAATGGGTGGTGCTCAAAGATTTGAAAAATCGCGTTTTGTATTTCCGCTCATATGATAATTCAGCTTTGAAATCGATCGATATGAACAAAGTCGATTTCGCGGCAGGCGGCAAACCACGCCAATTAACAGCTGTGGCCGGCGGGAAGCTATCGGTGGATGTGACGCCGTAATAAGCGCCAAAGGGTTCACGCGAAAAAAAATCCCGCACACCACCGACAACGTATAGTATCTAGATTTCAAGAAAAATTCGAAAGAAAGAAAAATTCGAAAGAAAGATTGGTGCGCGCACACCAACCTTTCCCCGAATTCAGACGATCAGTCTTTCTTGTACTCGACGAAGGCGTTGCCGTCGAAGATCTTGTCCTTGATCAGACCGACGACAGTATCGTGATAGTCGCTCCAGCTGAAGACTGGCGCGATTTCGATGCTCAGGTCGAAGGGCGTAACCCAGATCGTGTAGACGCCCTTCATGGCGAAGATGGTGTTGACCAGATCGCGGGCAGCGGGCGTCAAACCGCACCAGTTACCGTCGCTGACGGGCGAGCTGATGACGGCGGCGCTCTTGTCCTTGTTGTCGAGCTTGAGCGATGTGGAAACTCCGTACCAGCGCACCGTGCTCTTGCGCGTGCCCGAGTAGACGATCAGCCCCTCGCCTTCGCGACGCGAACCGAGGGGAGCAACGTCGGCTTCGCCGGCGAAGAGCGTCTTGTTGATCAGATCGATGATGTCTTCATGAAATTCGCTCGCCTGAAAAATCGGCTGGAACGTTACCATAACGGCGAAGGCGTTCATCTGGACATTGAGCACGCCCTTGTTGGTGATCAGCTTGTTGACGATGCGGCGGCCTTCATCAGTGAGTGCGCCGAAACTGTTGTCAGCCTTGACCGGTGCGTCGAAGCTATAGTTCGTGGAGGACTTTTCCTTGAGGGAGATAGCCCGGGAAAACCCGTACCACATGCCGCCTTTGATCGAGGCGAAACGGATGCGCTTGATGCTGTTGATGTTGTTCATTTCGGTATTCCTATCTTTTGCCGTGAGGAATTTGTTGGTTGTAATTCCTGGCACAGCGGTGGTTGATTGACGTTTGGTACTACTGCAAAGCTCGAGCTGTCAGCCACTACCGGTGCGCGCCGGTAGCGTCGGGAAGGTCTGGGCCAGCGCATAAAGCGCGAGCAACCAACCTTCAGCGGCATCGAGTTGATTGCAATAGCGCAGAGCCGGTGAAGCGAAAAAACAAATCGCACACCGGCTCTGGGCTATGGCAACCAGAGCAATCGGGCGGGTAACTCGCAGACGGCTGGCTGATACCAGACACTACAGTCACCCGCCCGATATAAAATCAATTGGCTACTTTGAGCGGCGCGTCGAGCTAGTCGACGTGCGGGCCGTCGGCGCAGTTGCAGGCGCCGTACTCGGCGGTGCCGAGCAGCATCTCTTCGTCACCGAAGACGAGGAAGCATTCGGCCGTGCCGCAGGTCTTCGGATGCTCGACGTCGATGTTCACCGGGCCGGGCTGGAAGGTCTCGTCGAAGACGACCTTGCCGTTGTACTTGACGCGGAAGTGCATCGGTTCGGTGGCAGTGGTTTCGATTTTCATCTTGGACTCCGTTGAAAAATTTGATCCTGAACAGTGGCTTCTTAGAAGTGGTGCGTGCGAAAGCGTGCCCGGATTGTCTTAAATCGTTCCGAGCACGCGGCGGGTCTTGCGCTCGACGCGGATGCCGGTGCGGGGCTCCGGGATGTCTTCAGAGCGCGCAGTGCCAAGCGCCAGGCGAATCGCCCAGTAAGGCAGACAGACACCCGACAGGGCGCTGTAGTGGATGCCGCCCGACATGCGTGCGTTCACCTCGAGCAGATACTGCACGCCGCCTGCTTCCATGAACTGCACGTTGTACAGTCCAGTCAGCCCGGCTTTAGCGGTGACGCGGCGCGAGTATTCGACGAGGAGCGGATTTTCCTCGAGCAGCTCTTCAACGCCGTCGTACGACTTGAGCCGCACCACAGCCGCAAGCAGCCTGCCGTCGACAGCGACGCAATCGACGCTGCGTTCTTGACCGGGGAGAAATTCCATCATCATCAGCTCCGGAAATTTATCCTGGTTACTGCAGTCGGCGAGCGCCTCGTCATAGTCGATACTCAGTTGCTGGTTGTCCCAGGTCGAGAAGATCGGTGCCGCACCATTGGTGGTGATGATCCGGAAGCCCTTGCCACCGATACCTTCGGCCGGCTTGATGCAGACCCGGTCGTGGTGCGCCGTCAGCTCGGCAAAGGCAGCAGCGAATTGCTCGGCATCGGCGACCACACGGAAGGCCGGCTGCGGGACGAGGTCGGCACCGAGGGCGTTATAGAAACGCCCCTTGTGCTTGATCAGCTCGAGAGTCGGCGCATCGGCCGCCAGGATCAGCTTGACGCCGACATCGGCAAAACGCTGAGCGGCAGCGGCGATAGCGTGAGCGTAGTTGCGCGGGATGAAAACATCGATGGCTTGACGCCGGATGAAGTCCAGACACCAGTTGACGTAGCCGGCAGATCCCAGGCCCGTCGGCTCGAGCTCGAAGTAGTCGGCCACAGGAGCGACCGTCGCCGTGGGGCTGGTGTGCGTGCAGACAAAAAAGAAATCCTCACCGGGACGACCCTCGGCGACTTGCCGGATCGTCTCGATCGTGTGGCTCGTGCTCGACAGGCTCTTGTTGAACCAGATGCGCGGCCGTTTGTGAGGTTTGGGAGATTTGGCGAAGTTTGAATTGTCGGTCATAAGTCCCCCTGTTATTGGTCTTTGACGCCGTAGATTTCGTAGCGGCGGATGATTTTTTCGGCCCAGCGCGCATGGGTGGCCGGCTCGCACATACGGCCGTTCATGCGAAAGACCGCTGGAGCATCGGGGGCGACGATACGACAGGCTTCTTCGAGATCCATGGGCGAGACCTTGAAACCAGCTTCGATGACCGCCACCTGATCCGGATGGATGGCGGTTTTGCCGAAGAGACCGTTATCAAGATCGCACTCGACCTCGTCGGCGAGCACGTCGTTATGAGCCATCGACTCGAAGACCGGCGCCGTCAGGCCAAAGCCGTAGGGAATAAATTCCCCGGCCAGGCGCGAAATCAGGCAACCGATCGGCGAATCGTAGATGCTGCGCGTCGGATTGCGACGCACGCCCAGGCACTGCAGCAGGTCATTGCCGCCGACACGCAGACAGAGGATACGCTCGCGCAGGCGCGAGTTTTTCTGGAGCATACGACGCAGACGATTCATTTCCCGATAGTCGAAAACCTCTTCGGTCTCGAGCGTCGGCATGAGCAAGAAGGGTGCCTGGTCGCTGAGCTGATTGGCATAATCGAGGAGATTGGCGCAGGTCAGCTTGGGCAGGACGAAGCCGTCGACCTTCTCGATACCGTGGGTGGCGAGCATGCGGCCGAGGACGTGGGGATTGCGCACGCGGATAAAGCGCATCGGCCGCTTCTCGTCGTTGAGACGGGGCAGGGTGCGGCGCAGGTTTTGCAGCGCTTCCGACAGCTGGTCCGCGCGCACGGCGTCTTCGGTGCAGTAGATGATCGAGCGCAGGAAAGGATACTTCTCGCCGTTACCGATGGCGACGAGGGCGTCAGGAGACTGGGTGGCCGGCACGTAGAGCGAGGCCCCCAGGTCGAACTGGTGCTTGTTCATATCATTCTCCGAGGGTTTTTATGACGACGGCAGCTCGATAAGGCAGCCTTGGGTCGATCTCGATGGGCACACCGCCGACGGTGGCGAGCTCGATCAGATGCTCGACATCGATGGCGCCGGGTTCGCGCACGATCAGACGATCCGGCATGCGGCGCAGGAGGGCGCGAGTCGACTCGCCGATCCCGGGTTTGACGCGGTTGCGATCGCTGACGTCATAGCGCTCCATGGCCTCGGCGATGAAAGCATCCGAGCAGAGCTTCAGGCTGACCTTCTGCTCATCGCCCCAGGCGCAGAGCGGTGCGCACTCTTTTCCATAAAGGAAAGATTCGACAATCGGCGAGAGCAGATCGACGAAGTAGCGCGACAGATCTTCACCGCGCTTATCCTCATAAAACATGCAGGCGTGGAAATCGCCCGGACCGACGTAGTCATCGTTGAGCACGGTGCGGCTGACCAGACCGGAGACGATGGCGTTCAAGATAGCCGAGGGAATCAGATAGTCGTCGGCGGTAGCAGCCATGCCGGCCACACCAGCGAGATCCGAGACGACGACCAGCCCGGAGGAGATGGCGGTGCCGCGGCTCTCGTTGTACTCGGCGACTGTGGCCTTGAGCTCGCTCGAGATGGCGCCCTTGCCGGTCCAGCCGTCGATAAAGACCAGATCCGTGTCCTGATGCCGCTCGAGGATGTAGTCGAGGGCGACGGCGTCGACGCCGCGGTCACGGATGATCGAAATCGAATAGTGCGCCGAAGCACGTCCGAGCGACTTGAGGCCACGGTGCAAAAGCACACCGACCGGCGTGCCGGCACGGGCCAGGCTGACCAGCACCACTTCACGGCCGGGGCGCAGGGCGAGGGTACGCACCAGCGAGGCCAGATGCGCCGAGAAGCGATTTTTGTTCTGCTCGAGGGCGCGAGCAAAGAGATCCATATAGCGCTTGTCGGGAGTCTTCTCCACCGAGAGCATCTCGGAGTAGTGCTTGGCGCCCGACTGGATCGCTCGCTCCTTGGCGGCCACGTCGGTCGGTGCAATCTCGACCGGCTTGAGCAGGAAGATGCAATCAGAGGGCAGGTAACTGCCGGAAAAATGTACGTCCTTCATAGACTTCTCCTCAGAGAGATTTTTTCAGGGTAGAGAAAATCTGCGATGCAGTCGGCGTCACCGCCATATCGCAGAGGCCCATGAAGGGCAGGTCGGTGTGGCTGTCGCCGAGGCCGATCGTCAGATCGTCTGCGGCGACATAGTTGTCCATGAACCACTGCACCGCCTTGTCCTTACCGAGGAAGGGCGGCATGGCGGCGATGAAGTTGCCGTTGAAGTGAAGCGAAAAGCCCTCGGGCAAGCGGGCCTTGAGGACGCGGTGCAGCTCGGCCATTTCTTCCAGATTGCGCTTGTTGTGCTTGATCGAGACGAAGAGGCCGAAGCCGTCATCGCTCGCCACCCGCACCCGAGCGTCGATCTTGTGCTCGCTGCAGTAGGAGGTCATGCCCGAGCAGAGGGCATCGATCAAAACCTTGTAGTCGGAAGCGCCTTTGGCCATGAGCTCGCGGAAGCGCGGCTCGCTCTCGCCATTCGGCATGATGATCCGACCGCCGAAGCTGACGATGGAATAGCAGGTGTTCTGGCCCGCGCCGCAGATGCCGGGGATGGTCAGCTGCGAGACGCCGGTGCTGGTGCGTGCCGTGGTCAAGACGATACGCACCTGCGAACCGGCGGTGAGCAGTGCGAGAAACTGCTGCTGCTTGGGCGTCAACCAGCCGCAGACCGCGCCCTTGCCATCTACCGCCGCGACAACACTGCCATCGGCCGGAGCGGTGCGGGTACTGGCGATGAGCATGTCATCGACGTCGGCAAAGGCCCAGATAGTTTTGGCATTGATTTCTCTGATGTGAGCCATGCTACATCTCCAGTGAATAAGCGTTGAGCGCGTCGACCAGGGTCTGGTCGAGCGAACCGGCCGGCGTCTCGTGCGCGATAATGACGCGCTCGTACTGGCCTGGCGTAACGTTGTAGACAAAGTTGGGGATACCGTCGCCGTAGTTGTCCTGGAAGTTCAGGCCGGCAGCGATTGCCCCCGAGGCGTCGATCATCACCGGCGAGCGCGTCGTCGACTGGTAGAAGACATCGACGCCGAGCCGCTCGAGCGCTTCGGCCACGAGGAAGGGCGGATAGGCGAATTCGCCGGTACCGAGCACGAGCGTCTTAGCGGCGCCCAGGTCGCAGTCGACCTTAAGTTTGGCCGCAACCTGCCAGGCGTTCTCAACGCAAGCGAAGCTGCTGCTCAGGCCATGCCGCCCGTAGTTGCCTGCGATCAGATGGTCTTTCAGACCGTTGTCGCCGACAACCTTGGGCATTTCTACTGCCACCAGTCCTGGTGCCGGAGCAAATTGATATTCACCTTCGAGCACCGAGACCATGCGCGACGGCACCGGCATGTCACGCTCATTGGCGGCAGCCCGAGCTGGACCACGCCAGTCGGTAATCACCGCCGTCACCACCTGCTGGACGGAAGGCATGCGCTCTTTGAAGGCGCGAGCCAGATTGATGAAGGTGGCGCCGGTGGAAGCCTCATCGTCGACGAGCACCAGGGAGCGCGCGTTTTCGAAGAAGAGCCGATTGCGCTCGTCATCGGGCAGGTAGATGATGTGGTCGGCGGCGTGCGAGTGTTCCTCGCGAAATTCCATCGCTACCGTCTTGTCGAGGCGGTAGCGAGTGCTGTGCAGGAAGGTCATGTCGCTGCGTTCGCTCAGGCGAGCGTATTCGTCGTAAACGCCATGACCAAGTGCCACAGCCGTTTCCGCCATGCCGACGAAGACGATCGGACCGGGCAGGTCGGTCGGAATCTTCGCCGCCAGGTGCGTGTGCACGCTGCGCATCAGCGACGGCCGCACCGGAATGTGCTTGCCGAGCACTTTGGAGACGAAAAGAAAACCGCGCTTGGGATTGCGCCGGGCGGCAAAACCGCAAAGCTCGTCGAGCGGAAAATCGCTGGACAAGACCTTGACCGTGAGGTCTCCGGTGGGCAGCGCAATTGAATGAGTAACAGGAACAGTAGCGGGTGTATCAGCCATAGCTATCTCCCTTAGAGGCGCGGAGCGCCGTTAAAACAGGTCGTAAAGGCTTTTCCAAAGCAGCGGTTGCCCGGAGCCGTTCTAGGCGGCCAAGGCGGGCAAGCCGCGGAAGGCAGAGATGTTCTCTTTTGCCGCGTCGCGCTTACCCCTTAGGAGAAAGCAGGAAGCGGCAGAAGAGAACACCACTGAAGAACGAGAACGAGAAGGAGAAGGAGAAGGAGAAGGAGAAGGATGCCAAGAAGAAGAGGCGAAAAAAAAGAGCAGGAAAAGACCAGAGTGCAATCAGCCATGCGACTGCCTCCGGTCCTTCCCGCTCAGAAAAACGGTTACCGAAGATTGCGGTGAGGCAATCCCCGGCTCCGTTTTTTAGTCAGCGCCAGGCCGAGACCTGCTTACGCCGTGTAGGCCAGCGTGATGATCTGCTCGCAGCTCATGTCCTCGAGGTCCTCGAGCTTGGTCACGGCGACGATGTCGAAGTCGGCGACGCCGCCCTCGAGACCGTTGTTGACGCGATCCAGGAAGCGCGTCGCGGCCGGGTCATTGCCGACCTGGATGAAGAGGATGCCGAAGTCGCGGCGGCTGGTGATGCGCTTGCTGGCATCGGCGATGACGCGGATCACTTCCGCTTCGTCGCTCGCGGCGCCGTCAGTGAGGATGCCGACGAAGACGGCCTTCTTCGGGCTGATGCGCTCGTACTCGACCTTGCTCGTGCCGCCCATGCCCAGGAAGCCACCGGACTTGGTGACCTTCTTCTTGGCCGGCAGGAACTTCTCGACGATCGCCGAGAGCGGAGCCGCCAGCTGCGTGCCGCCGCCCGGGGTGTGGTTGTCGTAGACCTTGCCCACGGTGTCCGGGGTGACGCCGTCGATGATCTCGAAGCTGCCGGCGAAGGGCACCACGGTGATGCCGTCGTCGTCATGCGCCGCCAGCTCTTCCGCGAAGGCTTCGATCGATTCCTTGCCGGCGTCCCAGCGGATCATCTTGGGATTGGAGCCGACGCCGACGGGCTCGCCCATGGAGCCGCTCTTGTCGAGGAGGATGACGCCGTCGATGTTGTCGAGGTTGATCGAGGTGCTGTTTGCGTTGGTCATTTTGATATTCCTTCTAGAGGTCGGGGCTGCCGACCAGGTTTAACTTGATGGGACTTTGACTCGCTCCTGGACTCGGTTCTATACCGGTGCAGGACGCAAGCTGGTCTGACCGCTGCCGCGGGCAGTCGGCCAGGAACTGATGGGCGGGGCAGGCTGGGCCTTCAAAAGCCCGGCAGAACGCGACTGTTAGTCGAGGAAGGCCATCTCGAAGGTCTCGACGGGCGAGATGTCTTCGAGGTCTTCGAGCTTGGTCACGGCGACGATGTCGAACTTGGCGCCGGCCGAGGTCAGGTCGTCGTTGAGCTTGGCCAGGTAGGCCGCCGCGTCCGGATCGTTGCCGACCTGGACGAAGAGGATGCCGAGCTCGGAGCGGCTCTTGAGCTGCTTGCTGGCGTTGACGATCACCTGGGCCAGGCCGACCTTGTCGTCGGGCTCGCCGTCGGTGATGACGACGATGCAGGCAGGCTTGGCAGCAGCGCCGGCGGCGGCACGCTTGGCCAGGAACATATTGATCAGTTGCTCGACCGCTTCCTTGGTATTGGTCGAACCCATCGGGCGAAACTCGGCGAAGATCTGCTCGACCTTGGCCTCGGTGACGCCGTCATAGATGCGCACCTTGCTCGCGAAGCGGGCGACGGTGATGCCATCCGGGTCGTACTTCTCCGCTTCGGCGGCGAGGGCGATCGTGCTCTCCTTGGAAGCCTGCATGCGGGTCTGACCGCTCTTGTTGCCGTCGGTCTTGGACATGGTGCCCGAGGTGTCGATGGCGATGGCGATGTCGATGTTGCTCACGTCGAAGCCGGAAGCGGTAACCGGCGCGGGAGCGGGGGCCGGGGCAGCGGCGACCGGAGCCGGAGCAGGAGCGACCGGAGCCGGGGCGGTGACGGCCGGCGGCACGGGAGCGGTGACGACCGGCTGCACGACGGCGACCGGCTGGATGACCACGGGTTGCACGAAGGCCGGGGTGTTGGAATCGTTGGTGTCGGACATGTGTATTCCTTTCGAAGATAGATGGAACCGCGACAGTGACTCGTCTGAGGCGCTGCCCACAGCGTCGGCGTGCGGAGACGCCGACACGGAGACGATGACTGGGAAGTGACTGAGAGGCGCGAAGCAGTCCTCAGTCGTTGAAGGCCATCTCGATCAGTTCCTGGGGCGACACGTCCTCCAGGTCACCGAGCTTGCAGACGGCGACGATGTCGTGCTTGGCGCCGGCCTGACCGAGGTCGTTGTTGAGCTTGGCCAGGTAGGCCGCCGCATCCGCGTCGTCGCCGACCTGGACGAAGAGGATGCCGAGCTCGGTGCGATCCGAGATCTTCTTGGTGGCATCGACGATCACCTGCGCCAGGCCGACCTTGTCGTCCGGCTCGCCGTCGGTGAAGACGATGATGCAAGCGGACTTGGCGGCGGCACCGGCGGCGGCACGCTTGCCCAGGAAGAGGTTGATCAGCTGCTCGACCGCTTCCTTGGTATTGGTGTTGCCCATGGGCCGGAACTCTTCGAAGATCTGCTCGACCTTCGAGGAAGTGACGCCGTCATAGATGCGCACCTTGCTGGCGAAACGAGCGACGGTGATGCCGTCGGGATCGGTCTTTTCCAGCTCGGCGGCGAGGGCGACGGCGTTTTCCTTGGTCGCCTCGAGGCGGGTCAGGGGGCTGCCCTTGAGCGCGTCGGTCTTGCGCATCGTGCCGGAGGTATCGACGGCGATGGCCACATCGAGATTGGCGAAATCAATCTTGTTGACTGCGTTTGACATTTTCGTATCCTTTGAGAAACGGTTGATGAGATTTGGACGGCGCTCAAAGATGGAGTTTGACACTCAACCTTTGAGCAATTTTTCCAGGGCTTTACGCGCCGCTTCGTCCTGCTCAGCCTGACTGAGAGCCGGTTTGGATCCAGCATTGCCGGCGGTGGAAGCGACTGCCCCGGGTGAGCCAGGCACCGATGGCGGTGCCGGCGTGGCCTTTCTGCCCCCGAACATATCGGCCAGTTTGGCCGCATCGGAGCCGGCGGGCGGAGTCGCCGGTGTAGCAGGTGCGACTGGCGCTGCCGGTGTGACCGGAGCAGCGGAAGCAGTCGGAACAGTCGACACAGAAGCACCAGTCGAGGTTGTCGACGGGGGCGGTGTCGGCTTTTTGCGACCTTCGATCAGGTCACCCAGAGCGGAATTGCCGGTGCTGGTGACGGGTGTCACCGCCGGTTGACCACCCGGAACCGTCTGTCCGCTCTGTGTCTGACCGGCAGGCGGCAAAGGCTTTTTGGGCCGTCCGTTGAGCAGTTCATCGAGGGCCGCATTGTTCGGGGGCGGGACCTGTGTCGCCGGTGTCGAGGCGGCAGGCGGAGCGGTCGGCGGTTTGGCCGGACCGTTGACCAGCTTGTCTAGACCAGGGTTTGGCGCGGTACCGACGCTTGCGGGCGGCGGCCCGGAAGGGGGCGTACGAGCCGAGACCAGCTTATCGAGCTCGGGGTCGATCGGATGTTGTTCAACCGTCGGCGCCGGCTTCGCGGCAGGCTTGAGTTCGCCGTCCAGCAGCTTCTCCAGATTGGATTTCTCCGGAGGGCTGTATTTTGTGTAGTTGCCGGAAGTCGGCAACTGTTCGACACGCACCGGGGGCGGTGGCGCCGTGCGAGCCGGCGGATAGGCGGACGGCGGTGGCTGATGGGTGACCGGCGCCGAAGCGGGCGGATTGCTGTGAGCCTGCGGCGCGCTATGAGCGGGATTGCTCTGGGTAGCGGCAGGCGGCTTGAGCGAAAGGACGCTGCTCGCATCACGGATCCAGTCTTCGAGACCAGTCGATGCGGCGCCCCAGTCTTCTTGTTCCAGACGCTTGACCAGCTTGTTGAGCCATTCGCGCAGTTCTGGAGTGCGGGTCGGATTGGGCTGCCGGTCTTCGAGACGCTGCATCAGCACCTTGGCGTCACCGTACGAAGCGTAGGCCTTTTCCTTGGCCTTCTGCTCGCCGCCGATGGCGCCGTTAATCGTATTGATGTGCTTGTCGACCATCGAATCGAAGCTGCGGTTCACACCGAGCGGGTCGAATTCGTAGTTGAGCTTGAGCGTTGCCACCGCCGACACGGCGCTGCTGTGAGCGAGCAAGGCGGAACCACCGACCCGAGTGACGATCGGCAGCACTTCCTCGAGGCGCTTCTCGACTTCGGCGATATGGAGCTTCAGGCCGTTTTTGCATTCCTCGACCTGGATGATCGAGAGCGCCGCCTGCTTGAGCAAATCACCGATCGCCGCCAGTGCGACCTGTACCGAAGTTGTGTTGGCTTGCTGCGTAAACAGCCGGCCTTTGACGACCTCAGGCAGCTTGGCGGCAGCTTCGGGCGTGAGCACGAGAGTCTGCCCCGCAAGAAGGTCTTCGACCTCCTTGATCGAAGCGCTACTCGATCCGAACATGCCGCTCTTGAGAGTGGCACGCTTGGTGCGCGTTTCCTCGATGCGCTTAGCGACGAGATTGGCGACGATCCAGAGTGCGGACATCAACGTCAGCACCCCAGCCACCACCTTCTTCGTCTCGCCGGTCAGCTGCGGGTCCTTAAAGCCTCCGGTGCCCGTGACCGCCTGGTACTGCATGTCGTCCTGGACGCCGAGCAGTTTACCGGATAGAGAGGCAAAATCCGCATCAGCAGCGGCGATTGACTGGTCGATGCTTTCGATTGTAGCCATGATGACCTCCGTATATACAGTTGAATGAGACAATACGGAACGGCCAGCACGGCCGTCCGGATACACAATCAGGCGCAAGCCCGAAGCCTATCCGGACGGTCCAGCCGAAAGGAGCATGGGGCTCCAGTCAACCGGACATCACCGTGGCGTCAAGCTTGCGCTCAGTCGGCCTTCTTGGAGAAGCGCGCGATCACGGCCTTGACCGGATAGGCCACGGGCACGATCAGCGAGTCGACCAGTTCGGTCACATTGCCCATCACCTGGCCGAGCCAGGTGAAGACCGGGCCGAAGACCGGATGCAGGAAGGTAGCGCGCTCGTACACGATACCGCCGACGCTGATGCTCAGCACACCGAGGAACTTCTGCAGGTCGGTCATCTCGAAGTGGAGGACATATTCGGCGCCGAGCTGGAAGCCGATGAAGCCGACCAGGATGTACGAGACCTTCTCGAGGATGGGGAACTTCTTAACCAGACCGATGAAGATGCCGGCCACGAATCGCATCACGATGATACTCATGAAAACGCCGAGGCAGACGACCCAGAGCTTGGGCGACATGGCCACGGTGGCGACGATGTTGTCGAGGGAAAAGGCCATGTCGGCCAGTTCGACGGCGATGATCGTGCCGATCAGGCCTTTGGCGACGTGAGCCGCAGTCTCCTCTTCTTCACCTTCTTCGGCGACGCCGAGGTTGGAGCACATCAGGTAGATCAGGTAGCCGGCGCCGACGAGCTTGATCCAGGGGTTGGAAATCAGAAGACCGACGAAGGCGAGCGAGAGGCCGCGCATGACGAAGGCACCGAGCAGACCGGCGCGCAGCGCCACCTTCTGAAGTTTCTCGGGCAGGTGCTTGACCATGGTGGCCAGGACGAGCGCATTGTCGAAAGAGAGCAGGCCATCGATGAAGAAGATGATCGCGATGACCGGCAGCGACTGCTGGAGGTCAGCGAGCGATGGGAGCATGGAGAGCATAGTGGACTCCTTCAGGAGAAAGGTTGATGTGACTGCGGCTGATGCCGCGGTGAAACACGCGCAAGAAAGCGCCCGCGAGAGTCCGACAGGGCTGATAAGGCCAGGACGTCACGCGAAGCAAAACTGAAGACCAACGTCTCTTTCTAACTCACACCGTCAGGCAATCAAAGCAACTTTGCAGACAGTCAGCGGAGCAGGCCAAACACACCAGGCAGATGCTGGAGTGGGAGGTTTGGGGTAGGGCTGACGGCTTGCTTGGTTGGATGGCCTGTGGATTGAAGAGAGAAATGAAGTTGTAAATAAGACCTAGCGCTTGAGCGCAGGCGCGGACAATTAACAAGAAGTGCAAGTGCAATTTTCGTTACACGCATAAAGGGCGCCATCACCTGATAGTGAGCGGCGGCTAATAGTATCTTGACATCCGACTGCGCCCACCTTTCAGGGCGCCGGCTATCGCTTGACTAGCTAGTGCAAGCCGCCAGGATGCGGCAAAAGCAATTTTTTCTTAAGCGTTTTTCATGGCATGACAAGCGCTTGGAAAGCTCGCGCTACGGGCCGCATATTAGCGTCCAATCATAAAAGATTGAGGTCTGTCAGACCTCTTCGACAACTCTCTCTAGATGATTCGCGCAAGCTTCTACCAGTTATATTAGATAGTAAGAACGCGATTTTTGATAAAAAAAAGAGAGATGGGCCGACAATAAAATGTCGGTCCATCTCCGTTAATCAATCAGCGAAAGCGCTTATGAAGCCTGTCAGCGACGACGCGGAAGAACGCGACGCAGGCCGTCCGGCACGCAGCCGAGAATCGCCGCTTCGACAGAAGCCTGATGCTTGCGGTACTGAATGCCGAGATAGATGATGCCGACGCCAAGCGCTATCAACGCCAGCGAGAGCGAGAAAGAGTTGGACAGGAAGCTACCGAGGATGTGGCCGACATAATAGATGGAGCCGACCGCACCGAAAAGAAGCAGGACGCGCCGGGCCAGCACCACCGACGACACCATCAACAGCAGGTTGATGAGGAAGTAGATGAACTTGCCAAGCTCGCCACCGCTGTCAAGCAATGAGAGCGGGATCCAGAAGGCGGCGACGCCGAAGAGATAACCCCACCAGGAGTAATCGTTGCCCTGACCGGCCAGGCCTCGACCGAAGCGACTGTCGACCACCACCGCCGACAAGAGCAACACCAGGCCGGTGGCCATGGAGACGACGTTGTAGTGGTTGTAGTCGGAGAAGAAGCCAAGGAAGCCGCCATCACTCGAACTGGTGAAAATCCAGGCGAGCGTCAGCGAGAGCAGCCATAGGGTGCCGTAGATGGGCGCCGTCAGTATCGATGTCCTGGCCCGCATGAGAGCAAGCAGTGCGACACCGACGGTCAGCAGCTCGAGCGTCACAGCATGCGCTTGCGCATGAGCGTAACCGAAGACTTGCATCAAGCTCATGCCGGCGTCGGCAGCAAGCGGTACGAGCAGGACGGCGACGGTGAAGAGGACGCCGGCAGGAGCGCGAGCACCCTGCTTGAGCAGACGGTCACCGAGCAGAGCAAAGCCGACGCTGTAGAGAATCGACAGACCGAAAGTGGCACCGGAGCCGTAGGAGCTCTGAGCGAGGGCCATGAAGAAGCCCAGGGCGATCATGATCAAGGTGCCGCCGCCGTACCAGAAGAGCTGAGCCAGGTCGAAACCGGACGCAGCGCTGCCGACGGAGGCGATGCCGGGATTGGCGGAGGACGCGAGCGGTGCTTGCGCCTGGGACTTGGATAATGCCTGCCAAAGCGGTTCGACGTCGAGGGGCGACATCGAGCCTTCACGGGCGGCATTTTCGAGATCGTTTTTGCTGATGGATATGCTGGTGTTATTCACCTGTTCTCCTTGAACTGCCACCACTAGTGGTGACGGTTTGAGCCATAGATCTAAAAAAGCGTAAGAAAACGCAGAAAAAAAATCCGCACCGCCGCCGGCGTCAAAGAGCTGATGCTCTCCACGTCGGCGGCGGCCGGATACTTACCGAATTTTCGAGGCGGTCTCGACAATCTCTAGATCATCTCGACCGCCCCTTCTTGTTGTGCGGCGTGATTAACCGCGATTCAGCGCACGCAGCCGGCGAACGCCTGTTCGAGGGCGTCGTTGGACACGCAGGGGCCGCCGCAGTTGAGCAGGGTCACCTCTTTGCCGAACAGGCGCTGCGAAATGGAGCGCTCTCCGTCGTCCTCCTTGCCGTGGCTCGGCATGGTGGTTTCGGCGGACGGGCTCCAGAGCGAGGGCAACTGCCGGGGTGCATGACCACCGACGGTGCCGTAACACATGTTTCCGTTTGTCATGGAAATAACCTCCAATGGTTGAACGTTTCGAGTTGACTTCTCACGCCCCGCCCAGGCTGTCGGAATCGAGGTCGAACAGCAGCGACAGGAAATTCGTCGCATACGCTCCGGACCTGAGCAGGAATTTGAAAGAAATCATCTCGTCGTGAACGGTGTATTCAAGGTCGTTCACTGTGATGAAAGCGGGACGCCGAGGACCACGACGGCCCTTCGGATTGAGCAGGAAAAGGCGCCGCACCACCGGGTCAAGGTGGTCCGGGATAGCCTCAGGGCAAACCCGCTTGTAGAATGCCACCGAGCTCTCGTCCCCCGGGAAATAGAGGGGGATGTTGAACTCGCCTTCCTTGTCGCCAGGCTCGAGAGCACTGGTCGGGATGTCACCGTCGAGCACACGCCCGAGCACTTGGTTGAACCAGTAGCCCTGGTATGCGCCCACCCACAGACTGACGTCATCGCGCACGGCACGATTACGCCGGATCAGCTCTTCGAAGTCACGGCACTTCGCCAGTTCGTAAGCGAGGGTGTGCTCGATGAACATGTTTGCGGGTTGATACGAAGCCTTGCGGTTGTAGTGCGTCTGCTGCTCCATCAACTTGACCATGTCGATGAAGTCGCAGTGTTGCTCAGCCACGCTGCCGCCGACCGATTCAGCCTTCGCCGTGGCATTTTCCCAGAGCGGGGCGATCTGCCGACGGAGCTTGGTCGCCAGCGGGTGGTCGTTTTGCTCGACCACTTCGCACATGAAGCGGCGGATGCCGGACTCCAGACCTTCGGTGACGAGGTTGACGCCGACGCCGAGAAGATTCTGGCGACGACCAAGCCTCTGCCTCCAGTAGAAGTTCGGGATGAAGGGCCGCTTGCCGTCACCGTGCACTGCAAGGATGTGCTCGATGCGCGGCTTCATGTAATCGGAGAGTGCCTCTTTGTTGAGGCCGGGGGAAATCAGCTTGATCTGGAAGCGATTGCCCTCCAGACGGCCCTTGCCCAGCGAGCTGTTGCAGCGCCGGACATCCTTGATGAAGAAACCCTCGCGCTTGAGCACTTCCTCGTCCGGGAAGCTGTTGCGACGGACGAGGTCAAGGTCGCTGATTTCCACGACGGCGGCCTGGGCCGTGCGCGCCGTACGATCTTTGTTGCCCGCCACCGTGATCAAGCTGGGGTCGACATTGAGCATACGAGCCACAGCCTTGCAGCCGGCCGATGTGGTCATGCGGTAGGTGACCAGGGTGAAAGCGATGTAGCGACCGTCGCACTCGAGAGCATCGGGGTTAGCGAAGTCCGAGTGAGTGGACACCGTGCACTGGTATCCGGGCTGCTTCTCTTCTACGATGAAGTCTTCGGGAGTCGCTTTGTGCTGCGCTCGCCGGCGCTTGAAGCCACCAGCGTAGCGCTGCATGCTCGCTTCGGGAATGAACCCGAGACCGAGGGTCTGAGCGTCTTTTGCGATACTAGTCATAAAAACACCTCTGATTTGTTAGAGGCTCTAGGCGACAACGGCAGGAATGCCGCAGTCAGAGTCGAGCCGGTTAGACAAAACCGAACAGAGAGGAAGTGCCTAGTTGGCACCGAGCGGGGCAGCGTGCTGCGTACGGTCGGGCAGCATTTCGAGCAGGTCGAGCATGCTGCCGATGTGCAGGACATCGGCGGGCACGTTCGGGTCCTGGCGATACTTGCCGGTGCGGTCGATCAGGCAGGTGAGAATGCCTTTCTCGCGCGCGGGCAGGATGTCGTTTTCCAGGTGGTCGCCGATCATCATGCAGTTTTCCGCAGACGTTTCAGCGCGCACCATGGTTTTGGCAAAGAAAGAGACCTCGGGCTTGGCCACCTTCTCCCGGAAGGAGTAGGCGCGCCATTGCTCGGGGAACAGTCCGCCGAGGTTATCTTCCTCGAACAGGCAATCCACCGGGAAAGGCCAGAGATTCGAGGCGAGCACCAACTTGTAGCCGCGTGCCTTCAGCTCCTTCAGCGCCTTGATGGCGTCGATGAAGAGCATCGCGCATTGCGACTCGACGTTGATCACCTTGACGAAGCGGGTCACCATATCCGGTGTCACCGCCAGGCCAAAGTAATTCCCAACCTTCTGTGCAAAGAGTACCGGATCCTTCTCGTCGGTCGTTAGACAGACGCGCAGGAATTCCGGGTCCACCGAACGCACATCGCTGTGGTCGATGGACTGCACCTTATAACCGAGGATCTCTTGGAGATCGCGAATCGGCTCCCTGTTGTCAGAGCGCGCGACTGTTCCCCAGAGATCGATGAGCAGTGTGTCGATATTGGCGTTCAGAACGTTCATACCGGCGCCGCTGCTGAACGAAGAAGTGTTATTTGCCAGGTCATTCATAACCGGCTCCTTTTTCTTGTTCGAGCGACTCACGGCGGCAACCTGCTTTCGCAGGGTCCGTCCAGTTGCTACAGGTTAAATACGAGTCGAGGCAGGCCTGGCCCATGGTGGCTCGGGCTTGCCGCGACTTCTACACATCGAGCCGTGGACCGACTCCCTGGTTGGAGAGATCGGCCCACACTCTGAGGGCGTTCAAGCGAGACTGAACCGTTCCGACTTCGGTCATTGCGACCGTTCTCAGACCAGATAGCTTGCCTCAACCATGATGCCCTTGGGAATGGCAGTGTTTGCGATGTTGCCACCGCAATGCAGGAGGATGCGACGATTGGACGAACTGCCGAAGTCCAGATGTCGGACGGTGAAGCCGAAGGCCATCAGCTTTGCGATCGCCGTCTCGAGGACGGGAGGGCAGCCGTGGGCTTTGAGCTGACGCAGGAACTGCGTCACCTGCTCGTCGGCGAAACCATCTTTGGTGGAAGGATGAGCGGCGGCGCCTGAAAAGTCGGGGACTTCGTCCAGTTCGTCAGCCTGGAAGCGGAGCTCCATTCTGGCGAAGTTGTACTTGTCACCGCTGAACACGACGCGACCACCGTTGAGAATCACACCTTCATTGCCTTGAGCGCAAGCGGCAGCCGCCTGCGATGCAGTGCCGTCGGGGCCGAACTGAGCGCTCATGATACGCAATTTGGGAACGTACAGTTCCTTTTCACGCATCAGAGCGACAACCACAGCCTTGACCTTGGAAGGCAGACCGAAAAGGGCGCTGGTGGAAGACGACAACGGCAGGCTGTAACACCCGCAATTGATGCACCACGTATCGCCGTTACTGAGCTCATTGGCTCGGCAAGAGTCGCCGTCATGACCAGAGAGTTGACACGCCTGGCAGACAGCGAAGCCTTTTACTGTAATTTTCTCGCTCATGGATACCTTTCGCTTCCTAACCACATCGATTGAAGTACGTTCTCAGACAGGATGCCGTGACAGATTCGCCCCTCTAGCGGAACAGAACTGAGCACAAGCCATGCTGGTTACCGCTAAATGCATCACTACCGGGAGGTATGTCGCGCTTATGGCTGGTGTGCCTTGCCTGGCTGAATGCCGAGGGCTTGTGACTGGAGAGTCGAGCGCTGTGATGTTTTAGAAGTTGCCGGAAAAGTCCTGGAGAGAAAGTGTGTGATTAGATGACCGAACCTTAAGCCAAGGTTATCAAGAGAAGCAAGATCAGTAAGTCTATGTATCTATAAATTTGTTTACCTAATTAGGGCGCAGAGGCCCGGACAGAGGGAGCGCACGGGGCTGCCAAGCACCGCTTAGGGCTACATCCTGCAGCCTTCGACGGCGCCGTCCAGAACACATATAGAGGGACATAACGAGATCGGCTCAGGATGGGATTTTCCACACTATGATCCAGAGTTAATACTCGCAAAGCTCGTACCAACTTCAGTTTGCGAACTTCGCGACCGTTACCGACAGGTAGAAATCGATCGGGGGTTAAATTGTCAAATCCACTCGCTAGCGCAGCCGCGCCATTCAAGCAAAACGGCTCAGAACGCCCTTCGCTCAAGGCACGCGAACCTCTTTACAACCAACCGGGCCAGACAGGCGCCAAATTCAGCCTTTTGTCAAGAGAAAACCGTCTAATACGAGCTTCCAGATTTAAGCAAATCCTCAAGAGGCTGATATTGCCTTAAAACCAAGGACATATCTACTCTGGACATACTATTCACTCTCACCAAAAATTCAATTTCGGGTACTCCGCTCTAAATCTCTCAATCTAACTAACTTACCTTCTCCAGAAGCTTTTCCATTACCTCGCGGTGGTGAGAATTCGACTGGCGCCTTTTTAGACAAGGTAAGCACGGTTACTGAGGGGAGGCAGCGCGTCAGCATTCGATCTTCGGGATTGTGTCCTGACTGAGTAGCGACTGGATTGCACCGGCCTTGCCGGCATCGACTCTCCAGTGTTTTCTCTTTCTTTATCTGAATCCTCGGCCAGACATCCTGTTTGGACGAGCCAAACAACGCAGGTACGGACGAACAATTCGCCGGCTCGCCTGCTCGCAAAGGATATAGCTATGACCATTCGTGAAGAAAAGTTCGCGGCTCTCACCGCCATCACCCAGAACGCTCCGATCAATTCGAATCGTTTCAACCCCTCGGTCAAATCGGCCGTCAGCAATCTCGGCACCGTATTCAACGGCGTCGAAGCCACCCCCGATGCCCAGGGCTTCGTCCGTCATCTGACCGGCGCCAACGGTCTCAGCGGAGCCAAGTTTCTCGGCGACGCCAAGGCCCATGCGGTCGCTTTCCTCAATAGCGGCAACCTGGTCAGCACCTTCGACTTGAGCAAGCTCGATGTCGACATGGCCAACGGTGTCGCCAGCGAGAACGCCTTCGGCCATCAGGTCCTCTTCCAGCAGTTCGTCACCTTCAGCGACGGCACCAAGCTGCCCGTCCGCGGCGGCAAGATGAACGTGACGATGGACAAGGAAGGCAAGATCTACAACGTCACCTCCGAGCTCAAGCACGGCCGCGTCATGAGCAAGCGTGGTGTGATCAGCGAAGCCGAAGCGATCGAAATCGCCAGAGCCAAGTTTTCGCGTCTCGCCGGCCAGCTCTCCAAGACCAATGGCAAGGAATATGCCAAGGCTTTGCGCAGCGCGGTCAAGACCTGCACCGCCAAGGTGAAGCTGGTCGCCTCCGAAAACAACGGCAAGATCGATGCCGTTTACGAGGTAATCCTCGGCACCGACCAGCCGCGTCAGCTGATCGAATTCCTGGTCAAGGCCAAGACCGGCGAAATCGTCCACTGGGCGTCCAAGCTGCATTTCTCGGTTTCGAGCAAGGCGCAGCAGGCTGCACTCGGTCGCATCGCGGCCAAGTGCTTTCTGAACATCCCCGACCCGAACAAGCCCCTCAACCAGCAGGTAGTCGACTACTACGTCGAAAATCTGCCGGACCCCAAGGTGCTGGCCAACGAGCGTTACAAGATGCTCGTCGAGGTCAAGGGTCAGTGGGTGCCGGTGACGGCGGCCGCCGACGGGACGTTCAACTTCTCGCCGACCGGCAAGGACAAGGACAAGTTCTCGGCGGTGGTGGCCTTCATCGCCCTCAACCTTCAGTCCGACATCAATGAAGGTTGGGGACTGAAGAAGCAGACGCGGGCCATCCCGGTCTACGTCAACGACAAGTCCGTCCAGGACAACGCCTACTTCGACCCGGAAAACTACGAGATCCACATCGGCGTGGGCTCTGGTACGGCTTCCGGCGGTCTGACCGAGATGATCGGTTTCGACCTCGGCGTGCTCTGGCACGAAAACCGCCACCACGAAGTCTTCCTGCAGACCCCCGGCAATGACATGCCCGGACCGCAGGGCGGCGCGTGCAACGAGGCGACCGCCGACGTGCACGGTCAGCTGATGATGCAGTATACGTTCGCGATCATGTTCGGCAAGATCACCGGTCAGACCCTGACCGTTGCCGACATCGTCAAGGACCCGCGCATCATCGGCCTGTATGCGATGCCCCCTCAGGGTATCCGCACGCAGCGCAACACCAAGACCGTGGCCGACCAGCAGGGCGAAGTCCATGCGGACGGCGAAATCGTCGGCGCGGCCATGGCGGATGCCCTTCAGGCATACGTCGAGCAGCCCGATGTCGCCTCCGGCAAGATCAGCCTCGCCGACCAGCTGGCCAACTACGGCCGCGCCGGTCAACTGCTGATGACGCTGCTGCCGACGCGCAACGTGCGTTTCACCGACTGGCGCCGCTGCCACATCACTGCCGACCAGCAGCTGACGGGCGGTGCCAACCGGGCGGTGATCGAGAAGGCCTTCGATGCCCACGGCATCACGGCCAGCTCGGCGACGCAGACCAAGCCCAAGGGTAAGGGCAAGGGCAAGGGCAAGGGCAAGGGCGGCAATCGTAAGGCGCCGGGCAACCGTCGTCGCGTCAAGGCCTGATCAGTCCTGAGCAACGGGACCTGGAGAAGACCGCGCTCGCAAGAGTAAAGTCGACTCCAGGTCCTGACGCCTGGCAAAAGTAGTTTTTGAAAGGCTGAATTTATGCCACCATTTTCGGTGGCATCTTTTCAGTCTTTCTTTTTTTCAGACATACTATCCTGCATCATAGAAAACCGGAAAGAAAAATTGAACGAAAAAGCAGCAGACCCCGAAGGGTCTGCTGCAGAGTTTTACCAGAGCAAAATGCTCAGGCGGGACGGTCCGACGGATGCATCACGCGCCAGACAATGGCGGTAATGAGCGTGGTACCGAGGAAGACAACGTGGATGATCACATGGGAGATCCAGACAGCTTGCGGCACGGCGGTGACGCTGATGCAGTCCTTCAAAATCACCACACTGGAAACACCAGTGAAGGCAAGACCCAGTTTGACCTTCAGGACAATGGTGTCGATGCGCTTGAGCCAATAAGGGCCGGCAGCGGTCAGTTGGTCCTGAAAGCGCCGTACGTAGATCTGATGACCGCCCATGATCGTGAGAATGAGCAGCGAGCAGATCATGGCCTGGTCGAGGAGACTGACGACGATAACGAGCAATTCGTTGTCCTCTCCGGTCGGAGCGGTGATCAGACCGGGAGCATGGACGAGCAACTGGCCGACCTGGAAGAGGAAACGCAGCAGATAAACGCCGAGCGCCACCATCAGGCCTGCGTTCATCGGATAGAGCAGCCAGCGCGAACCAAACATGAGCCGATCGGCCAGTTTGATTTTCTCGACGGAAGCGCCCGGAGGAGGAGGAGGAGGCTCGACGGCGAAGGTAGCAGGTGGTGGCAAGGCAGTATTGGAGTTCGGCATAGGATACCTCTCGATTGTGTTTAAGGGGCAAGCAACGGGGTCTAGTAGCCGGAATCAAGGCAGTGAAAAACGGCGAGCTGAGATAACTCGTCGTGATGATGGCGCTTAGATGGCTGGTGCTGCTCGGGGGAAAGGTAAAAGAGGGTTGAAAAGAAATTCCAAAAATACGAACGGGGATGAAAAAAGAAATGAATACCTGAATTACTTACTCCTCTCCACCAGCAAAACCTTGGTAGAAATTATTAAGGTCGGCGGGCTACCAGAACCTCCTCAAATAGCGCGCACAGCTCAAGTTGGCCAGACCAAGACAAGACGAGCAATCTAGAAAATCGAAGCTGTAGCCGCGCAACATCAAAAAATTAGAGCGACTTTAGCCCGGTCGCACCGACAACCATCTTTGCTAGCTCGCGCTCACCATCATGTTCGCAGGATCTTGTATTCTATCTTTCGACTGCACTCTTCGACGTATTCAGGTAAAAGCTATGGCATCTCCAGAGATCAAGCTCCTTGTTTTCGACATGGGTCATGTCTTCGTTGATTTTGAATGGGAAAGCGTCTGCCTGGCCTTTTGCGAGAGTGCAAAAATCGACCGCGAATATTTCGACCCGATTTTGCGCCGCATCGGCAACCTCGGCTATGAACGCGGCAAAATCGATACAGCGGGCTTGATCGAAGCCATTTACGACATGATCGGCGTGCGTTATTCGCCGCAAGAATTTACCCGCATGTGGAATCATACTTTTCGCGAAAACGAAGAAATGGCCGACCTTTTGCAAAATCTCAAGGGGCAGAAACCGCTCTATCTTCTCTCCAATACAAATGAGTGCCACTGGCGTTTTCTGGAAGACAACTTTCAGGTCAGCCGACACTTCGAAGAACTGCTTCTCTCGTATGAAATCGGCTTCGTCAAACCGCAGCGCGAAATCTACGACGTGGTTTTGAGTCGCAGCGGTCTGGCCGCGGGTGATTGCCTGTTTATCGACGATCTGCCTCAGAACATAGAAGCCGCCTCGGCTCTGGGGATGCACACCATCCACTTCCAGGGCATCGCAGATTTAAAAGACAAACTTGTCCAACACGGCATCCAGTGTTGAAAAATGATTGCGAAGGCGTGTAACAGCAGATCTGGTAGCGCGACCCGCGCTACCAGCGACGAATGCCGCCCCTGGCTCGCAAGCGGCTGTCCCGCAAGGATTTCTGCATACTTAATACAACTTCTAAATATAGAGCGCATAGAGCACATCACCTTATTCATAGCTTAATAACTAACACTTCACTTGAAGCGGGATAGTGATTTGGTTAGGTTCCTGGCATCAATTTCTTTTCCCTTCTCTCCAATAGTTTTCCCGCGTAAACAAACCCTGCCTACAGTACGCATGCCAAAAATCTCCACCGCGCGGGTGTGGTCGTGGCACAACAGATTTTTCCGCTTCGAAGATTGACCCCGCAAGGCACTTCGAAGTACAGGCGTGCGTTTTCATCAACACATCAACTCATGGAGTTAATGATGGACAAGTGCAAAAAAGAACGCATCCAGATTGCCACCCTGCGGACCGGCATCACTGCCGCTTCCGGCGGACTTCTGTGGTTCATTACCGGTTGGCTGGCTCAGCATTATGGCGTGGACGTCTCCGCTCCCGCACAAGCGGGTGTGGGCATCGTCGGCGCTCTCGCTGCCTGGTTGATCACCAAGCCGATGTTTTCTTTCACGGAAGAATGCATTCTCATGAAAGAAGCTACGTCGAAGCGCGGCCGCATCACCCAGGTCAAACCTGACGCCAAGACTCAGGTCTTCCTGCCCCAGTCACGCGTCGCCGCGGCCACAGCACCGACGACCGCCAGGGCTGCCCGCGCCAACCATGCTTCCGCCGCCAATCCCACCTCCGCCAGCCTCACTGTCGGCAAGCTCTTCGACAAGGGCCGGATCACGGTCGAAGTCAGCCGCACCGAAGGCACCCAGCCGGAAGTGACCGTCACCGCCCGCGGCCTGAGCGCCAGCGAATTCAAGGGCAACAACGGCAACCACGGCCTGCGCCAGAAGCTGGAAAACATCGCCGGCATTTCCTGGCAAAATCCGAAAAACCTCGGCGAAGGCAAGCGCGTCATGACCGGCGTCGTCAAATCGTCGAACGAGGCCGAAGTGGCAGCCAAACTGGCCGAGACCGCTTCGCGCTATTCGGCGTAAGTGACGTCAGTCACGGTCAAGACAAACCCGGTAAGACTTTTCAATCCCAGTCGATTTATCACCAGTAACCTGACAGAAAAGGCTCACTATGCTCAACCCCAACAATTCGATCGCGGCCACGTGCTGTTCCTTGCGGGACGCCGACTGCTGCGACGGCATTGACAAAATCTCGCGTTCGCACGCGCCTGACCCCGACGTGATGCAAGGCAAAGGCCGCCATCAGCCCACCGCTCTGATCCTCAACTCGGCCGACGGAGAGCGCATCCTCAAGGACTTCAGCCTGCACTACGTCGGTATCGCACACGGTATCGTCAAAGCCGAGCTGGAGAAGGTCGACGACAGCCATCAGCGCATCATCGCCTTCGTCACCGACTGGAACGGTATCGTCAACATCCCGGCGAATTACCAGGGCCTCTCGGTAACGTTCACGCAGTATATCCCACCCGGCGCGGTCTTCCAGCTCTGAGCTGAAGTCCGCTCCAGGAGGCCACCGGCTTGAGAAGGGCGGGCCAGCTATGCCAGGCATTGCCGGGCACTGGCGCGGCTCGCCCTCCAACTCGCTTGCCGAGAACCGCACCTCATAGAAACTGTCGACAGAGGAACCGACTGACCTTCGTGCGTCGGTTCCTCTTTTTTCAAAAAAATTTCCGCCGCTCCACTACAGGCCATAGTATTACACTCTTAGCCCCGGTTCGCGCCACTGTGCTCAAGCGTGGCAAAAGAGTGACCAGAGAAGAAGTTGGCGAGACAAACCACGAGCGGTGCATGTCCGGCGGAACCTGCGGAGCCTGAGGCGGCACTGTAAGCACAGTGAAAATGAAGATGTGTAGTTGAAAAGAATCATTGCGATCACGGTAAAAATCGGACGATGTCGTTGCCGCTGGTAACCCGTCCTTCATAGGGTACAGGCGTATCCACACTCTTTCACGTCAAATCAGGTTCTGCTCGGTTTTTAAAGCCAACATCACCACCACCACCTTCTCCGAGCAGAAGACCAAACCACGTGTTTGAGCGATCGATACCGGGCTGTTTGCACCCGTGCCAGCAAGCTTCTGCCGAGCAAATGAACAATCGCTTCTCGTTTGCCCAGAAGACGGATTTAGACATCGCTCCGACCCCTGCGATGCCATCGCCCGCAGTCAAAAAGACAAGCGGATAACAGGAAGAGACGACAATGAGCTTTTGGGAAAAAGTCAAGGACGCCGCCTCCAGCCTCAGCGCCGACCTGAAGGGTCGCGCTTCGCGCTACAACAATGCCAACTTCAAGAACGCCACGATGGCCATCTGCGCCCTCGTCGCCACGGCGGACGGCTCGATCCAACCCGAGGAAAAACGCAAGGTCGCCGCCTGCATTGGCAGCACCGACGCGCTCGCCGCCTTCGATTCGAAGGAGCTGAAGGGGCAGTTCGACAAGTATTGCGAAGAGATCAACACCGACGTCGATTTCGGCCGCGTCAACCTCCTGCGCGTCGTCGCCAAGCTGAAGGGCCGTGCCGACGAGACCGATGCCGCCATCCAGATCGCCTTGATCATCGCCAATGCCGACGGCGTGTTCCAGGATTGCGAGAAGGAGCAGGTGCGCGACATCTGCCGGACCCTCGGCGTCGACTCCAAGCCCTACGTCAACTGAGCATCTGAGCTGAAATTGCGACAGTCTTTCCTGTCGTGAGCAGCTGACCAGCATAGGCAGGGTCTCTCCACGGGAGACCCTGCTCTCGCTCCTCAATCTGCAAAGCACGATGTTAAATCAAAAAAATTTGCCCATGATGGCACCGCCGGCAATACCACGCACCAACCGATGCGGTCCTCAATCAGCGAATTGCCCGGCGGCAGTTTCCATCTTTTTCTTTGCCTTCTTTGGTCGCAACCTCCTACAGAGAGTAGTATAAACATACAGCCGTATTCAAGACCGAGTGTGGACCCTTTGGCACAGGACCATTTAAACTTTGCAATATAAGGAGCGTAAGCAAATGGCGGCTGAAGGCGGTTTCCAAGAGACTCGGTCAAAAAGTTTTCCCATATCTGTTGGTTTGGTGAGAAACTTAGAGCGTTATAAGGTTTACAGAGTCATACGCTGTATGTCCCTACTATGGAGTTTTACGATGCGACTTTTCAAATCCGCCCTTCTGGCAGGCTCCCTTCTCGCGGTCAACATCTGCGCCGCAGGTGCTTTTGCCGCTACTCAGGATATTGTTGACACGGCCAAAGCCGCCGGCAATTTCACCACTCTGGTCAAAGCCCTGCAAATAAGCGGCCTGGACAAAACCTTGAAGGGCAAAGGTCCTTACACTGTTTTCGCCCCGAATGACGCCGCTTTTGCCAAATTACCGGCTGAAGATCTCAATGCTTTGCTGGCAGACAAGAAAAAATTGCCCGCCGTCCTCAAATACCATGTCCTGAAAAACGACCTGCCGGTCAAAGAAATCAAGAAACTCGACCTTGCTCCGACCATGCAAGGCTACGACCTCTCCATTCACAAAAATGGCGACAAAGTCCTTGTAGATTCCGGCGAAATCATCAAGGCCGACATCAAATGCAGCAATGGCGAAATCCAGGAAATCGACACCGTTTTGATGCCCAAAGACTGGTAATCCCAGAAATTCGGACATAAAGCGAAGGGAAACAGGAAGGACCGAGGGCGGTGCTTCCTGTTTTTTTGCCTGTATAATTTGCAATATGCAAATGTATGACCCGGTAGGCGCCGTTTACAAAGCGGTTGGCGAAGCCCCTTTTTACAAACTCGTCGACGAGTTTTATCTGCGCGTCGCCGCCGATCCGCTGCTGCGGCCGATGTACCCCGAAGATCTCACTTTGCCCAAAAAGCATCTCGCCCAGTTTCTTGTGCAACGCACCGGCGGACCGACCACATATAGCGATGAGCGCGGCCATCCCCGCATGCGCGGCCGCCACATGCCCTTCAAAATCGGCCAGGCCGAACGCGATGCCTGGATGAAACACATGACCGAAGCGCTCGATCAGGTGCCGGAGCTGGCGGAAAATCGCCAGGCGCTCTGGGATTTCTTCGACAATTTCGCTACATTTATGATCAATCAGCCGGGCTGAAATAGAGCTGCCGCTGGCCCTTTGTATATGCGCTTGAGAGTTTTGAAGCGAGCGTCAACTGGCCCGCAAAAATCCGTTTTCATGTCCGACCATGGCAGAAAATAGCACCGCAAACGCTCCTGAAATATATGCACAACACCGGCGCAATGGGGCACCTTCAGCAACTTTCACCGCCTACCGCCCATGCTATACTTAAAACGCTATAAGGCTTTACCGTAAAGGTGATCAGGCCGGACAGCATGGGTGACGTTTCTGGTTAAGACAGCGAAGAGCTGATCCAAATTCTTTGACCGAACAAGCAGTCAACCGAGAAGATACGACCGCCGCAACCGAATCGCCTTGCTCACCGAAGGCGCCAACGACGGCAAATCTCCGCTCCTCTTTAAGCACTGCCGTCGCCCGCCATATTCGTTTTGAAAAAGCATCCTTTCATACCCCCGGCCACAAAGGTCGGCAAGCCGAATTGTTCGCAAATCAGGGTGCTGACGATTATTTGCAAGCGGCAAACGACCTGACCGAACTCCCCGGCCTCGACGATCTTAGCGCTCCGACGGGAGTACTTGCCGACCTCGAAGCACGAGCCGCCGCCCTCTGGCAAAGCCAATCCGCGATCATCTCGGTGAACGGTGCGACCGGCGCTCTCGGAGCCGCCATCCTTGCCACCGCCAGCAATGGCACGCACGCCCTTGTACCGCGCAATGCTCATCGCTCCGTGATCAGTGCCCTCTGCCTGGCCAGGCTAACGCCGCTCTGGTTTGCACCAGCTTTCGACGGAGAGTGGGGCATATGGGGTGAAAGCGATTGCCGAACAATTGATGCGGCGCTCCATGAGGCTGTTTCCAGAGATTGTCGCATCGCTTGTGTCGTTGTCGTCTCTCCTACCTACGCAGGCGCCAGGAGCGACATCAAGGCGATCGCCGCAGTGACAAAAAAGCACGGCATCGCTCTGATCGTCGATGAGGCACACGGAGCGCACTGGCTCTCTCCCAAAGACAGAACAAAGGGCGCCATCGCCAGTGGTGCCGACGCCGTTGCTCACTCCTGGCACAAAACCCTGCCCGCTCTCACCCAGACAGGCATGCTTCACCTCCCGGCCGGCAGCCTTATCGATTCGGCCGCTGCCCGCAGCAGTATCTCGATGTTGACCAGCTCAAGTCCGAACTATCTTTTGCTCGCCTCCATGGAAAAGACTCTAAAACTGCTCGAAAGCAAAGAAAATCAAGCCCGCTTGCAAAATCTGGAAGCGCTGGCCCGGCATTTCCGCGACAAATTAACCGAGAGCGGCTCATTTACAAGCTACGCCTCCGGCGGCGGGAACAATCCCAGTCATTTACTGGTCAAATCCAGCCTGCACGAGGCCAGTCTTATCTATGAATTTCTCCAGGATCGCGGCATCTTTGCCGAAGCAGTTATGGGCGCGGGCGTACTTTTTATGCTCGGCTTGGGCAGTGAAGATATTGACGTAGATCTGGCCTGCGAGGCCCTTTTTGCCTGCGAAAATTTGCCACCGGCGACCGCCTCAGCATTTCCCGCTTTCCTCAAAAAAGCGCCGGCTTTCGAGCCGCTTATGCCACCTCATCAGGCCATGTTGATGAAAAAAGAAAGTGTCGAAACTACTCAAGCCCTGGGTCGTATCGCCGCGCAATGCCTCTCGCCCTGCCCGCCCGGAATCCCTATCTTAATACCCGGTCAGAAGATCACTGAGGAGGTGCTCGAGCTCGTTTCTGACAAAACCATCCTGGTTGTGGCCCAATAGGGCCGGCTTTCGCACCTCATCCACCCGAATCCCGGAGAAACTAAATGGAAGTAATCGCTCCAGCCGACGATCTCGAAGCCTTTCTCGCCATGCTCCCGCCCAACATCCAGAAGGCGCTCGAGAAGGACACGAACGGCATCTACGAAATAGTGATGGATTTGGGCCGGCTGCCCGAAGCGCGCTATCTCGACAAACACACCATGCATCTGTCGGACAAGCCGATCACGCGCGCCGATCTTGAAGCGGCCGTAAGCAGAATCGGTCAGTTTTCCAGCGACAACCGCGCCGGTATCGAGCGGACCTTGCACCGCATCTCGGCCCTGCGCAACCGCAGCGGCGAAATCATCGGCCTCACCTGCCGCGTCGGCCGTGCTGTATCGGGCACGATCAATGTCATCTACGACCTGGTCGAAGCGGGCAAGTCGATTCTCTTCCTTGGACCTCCAGGCGTCGGCAAAACGACCAAGCTGCGCGAGATGGCCAGAGTGATCGCCGACGAGATTGGCAAACGCGTCATCGTCATCGATACTTCGAACGAAATCGCCGGCGACGGCGACGTGCCTCACCCGGCGATCGGCCGGGCCAGACGCATGCAAGTCGCTCGTCCGGAAGAGCAGCATAGAGTGATGATCGAAGCCGTTGAAAATCACACCCCGGAAGTGATTGTTATCGACGAAATCGGCACCGAGATGGAAGCGCAAGCGGCGCGCACGATTGCCGAACGCGGCGTCACTTTAATCGGCACCGCCCATGGTAGCGCCCTCGAAAATCTTCTCAAAAACCCCACCCTTGTCGATCTCGTCGGCGGTATACAAAGCGTCACCCTAGGTGACGACGAAGCACGCCGCCGCGGCACGCAAAAAACCGTGCTCGAAAGAGCGGCGGCACCAACATTTGAGGTCTGCATCGAAATCCTCGATCGCCAGACTCTGGCGGTTCACCAGAACGTGGCCGAGGCCGTCGATCAGCTGCTCAGAGGCTGGCAAATCCACCCGGAAATCCGTCGCCGCGACGAGACGACCGGAGATTTCAAAGTCGTGCAGAAACCGGAGCCGACCGTCACCGTATCAATGGTCGAAGGTCTCGAACCTTTCTCCAGCGATTGGGCTTCCCCCAAGGAAACCCATCTCAAGGTCTATCCCTATGCCGTCAGCAAGGGTCTCCTTGAGCGCGTCGTCAAGACATTGCAGCTGCCGGTGGAAGTGGTCAAATCAATAGATGAGGCTGATGCCATTCTCGCCCTGCGCAGCTATGCTCGCGCCGGGGCAAAGATCTTCTCTCTGGCCGAGGCACAGGGCGTGCCCGTCTATGTGGTGAAGAGCAATAATCTACCGCAAATACAAAAGGCTCTGCGAGAGGCCCTGCATCTCGAAGAAAACGCCATCGGCACTGTGGATATAGAAGGCGATGTAGACGAAACCGAAATCGCATTGGAGGAGGCCCGGCAAGCGATCAGTCGGGTGATGGATCGCCTTGAGCCCCACGAGCTCTCGCCACGCAAGGCCTACATACGCCGCTTGCAACACCAACTGGTCGAGCGCTTCAATCTTTCGAGCCGCAGCGTTGGTGACGAACCGATGCGTCGTCTGCGCATCTTGCCGCCGGCCGGCACGCAGAAAAATCTCGGCTATATCTAGCATTTAGCCGATTTCGCTGCTTGAATACTCCCGAGGGGTCGGACCAAAGTCCGGCCCTTTTCGTAAGTGCTACACTCTTACTGCTTGCGAAGCAGGGTTTCCCGACAGTCTTACTTCCTTTAGAAAGTCAAAGGTCTATGAATAGAAATATCGGTCTAAAAAATCATTCCAGAAACCAGTCGCGATACCAGTCTAGATACAAGCTGAGAAATCAGCACGGCCTGGCGCTGTGGCTAAAAATCGTCATCGGTCTTTTCGCCACCGGCCTGGTAATCGCCATTGCCGTAGGCATTATTGCTTTCAGCTTTGTCAAAGACGCCATGGATCCGCAAAAGACCCAAGCTGTAGCCAATAAAATCGTCACCCTGGCAGACCCGCTACCGGCGCCATTTGAATATGGACGCATGAATATTTCTCTAGCCGGCTACTCGGTCGCCTTGATCAACAACATCGACAGCAAAGCTCTCTACATCTTGATGCGCATCCCGCAAAAAGACGCCACTACCAGCGCCCAAAAATTGATCGATGCGGTGGCAAAGGGCGACTCCATGCCTACAGCCGGAGCTTCTCCCAAAGGCACCAGCGCTACCAAGATGCAGGTAGAAAAGCAAGGCGAACTCGATGTCGCCGACAGCAAAATGTACTATGTGCTCGGTAAAGCGGCAAAAACCGCAACCGCTGCCGCCAGCGGGACAGCTACAGCGACAAGCGGACCGGCAGTGGAAACATTCTTCGGCGCCGCCGATCCGAAAAACGCCCCAAACACGACCACTCTGATCATGGTGCAACAGCAAGACGAGACAAAGCATCTCACGCTCGAAGAAATTCAGAACTTCTTGAAAAATATCAAAAGTCTATAAATCGGCTCAAAGAGCGCATTAAAAAAGGGGGTCACCGGAAACGGCGACCCTCTTTTTTTATACCAGTTATCGAATTTTAGACCAACCGGGCTCGCCTAGTACTCTTTCACAGGGAGTTTGACTGGTTCAAACCATCGTAAGCGCGGTTGAGTTTTTTGCGCGCT
>JAGXAB010000050.1 GCA_018971775.1 Cyanobacteria bacterium REEB67
TGGGCCAGGCGCAGTTTGATATCGTTTGGATTGATCTGGATAGCGCGGTCAATCATACTGAGAGCGCTATCGAAATCGTTGTCACCAAAGTAACCGCCGGTGGTTTCCTTCTGAGCCTTCAGATAAAAGGCCGTGGTCAAACCATCAGCAGCTTTGCTATTGCCGGGGCTGGCATTGAGAGCGCCCTGGTAGGCCTTGATCGCATCATCGATCTTATCGACACGCAGACTTTGGTCACCGATGCGTTGCTGCAAGTCGGGATTATTCGGCATGAGCTCGAGACCGGAGCGCAGCTCGGCAATGGACAATTCCAGGTCACCGCGGCCCTCGCGGACATTGGAGATGCCCAGGTAAGCAGCCGGGTTTTCTGGCTTGACCCGGATTGACTCTTGATATTCACGCACGGCGGCAACCGAATTGCCCTGAATTTCGTAGGCTTTACCAAGGGCGAGTCGGACCGGCCAGCTATTGGGAAATTGATACTGAGCAGTGTTCAATTCTTTGAGAGCGGCATCGGTCTGCCCTTGATTGAGCAGCGACTGACCTAGTCCATAGTGAGCGGTCCAGTCACCACTGTTCAAGCGAATCGCCTGCTTGAAGTTTGCAGCAGCTCCACCGGGATTATTTTGAGCAAGTTGCACCAGACCAAGACCGGTAAAACCATCCGAAAATTTCGGGTCCATGTCGGTCGATTTTTTCATTTCAGCGGCGGCTTCAGCCAAGCGTCCCTGTTCTTTATAGACCATGCCGAGAGCATAGTAGGCCTCTGGGATGCGCGGTTCGGAATCGATTGCTTTTTGCGCCGAGGCCTCAGCTTCCTTCAAAATCGCATCTTTGTTTTTGCGAATAGTATTGGATGACGACTGCAGGCGGTTGAGCATGTTTAGCGATTTACCGGCAAGAGCGCCCGGATTTTGCGGGTCTTTGGCCAGAGCTTTATTGAATTGTTCGTCGGCGGCATCTACCTTAAACTGTTTGGTGAGAGCCATGCCATAGCCGATATTGGCATTGATGTCCCTGGGATTGCGCTTGAGAGCACTTTGATAAAAAGTAGCGGCGTCGGCATACTTGCCCTTCATCATCATGCGGTCGGCAGTCATGACGCTGGTGCTGACAGTGCCTTTGTAGAAACGTTTGCTGGCGGCCATCGCGCTATCAGCACTCAACGGTGCCAATACACAAGCGACCACTGCGGCGGAAATCAATGTATTCACGACCGCGGTATTCTTCAAATGATTATCCATAAATATCCTCGCTTGCATCTTTTTCGATTGCATCTTTGCATCAAAAAATGATGACGAATGCAACAATGTATTGCATAGACCACAGGCAGGTTCCCATGGTTCCCGACATAGTTGAGAAACTACGAAGAAATCTCTAGAACGCCCGCAGAACGAGATTCTCGGAAGTTAAGCATTTTCGCATTATTCACCCTTTACTACTTATTTGTTGCGATGGTCCAAGCAAATAGGCATCTGACATTTCTCTTCCCAGACGCCCTGCTTCATGTGTTGAAGCTCATATCTCTGACATCGATCGAATAGACACTCTTACTGGCAACAAAAAACATTTTAGAACCACGGCTGACATAGTTGTGGTGATCTAGAATCTCCCCATCAGCACTGATCACTCTAAAAAATTCACTCGAGCAATCATCCAAATTTACGAGACTAAAAAAATCAAAATCCAGCATAGGCGCCCAACAAGCACGGTTTTCGCAAATCGAAAATGCGCCGGGCCCGATTATGTTGCTTTCAAGTAGTGGTAGCAAATTGAAACTATGGACTTTTTCAAAATTTTGAAATCTCATCAACTCACCCCCACTGGGGAAAAGCCAGACACAGTCATCCGAAGCAACATTCAGTCCGCCGCTCCAGTTGGAAAAATCACAATGAGAATTGGGGGCGGGAAACAAAAGCCTGCCACTGCGATCAAAACAGGAGTAAACGTTGCGACTGAAAATGTCGCCACTAAAAACCCCGTAATCGTCATATCCTAACCACATATTTCCATTGGACGTGACTTGCAATTCAGTGAATGCCATACCGATCGGAAACTTATTTTCAACTGAACCATCAGCGTTCATTATCCATGCGTTCATACCGTCAGCGGTCACGCCAGAATATGCTAGAAGATATTTGTCCGCGCCAAGCGCATGAATAACTGCTGTCCGTCCAGGCGACACTTTTACTTGCATCTCCATAATCTTGCCGTTCAAAAAGCGAATAATCTTACGGCGCACTGAACTGTCGCCGAGCATTTGCTGATAGTGAGCGTGTGCCGCAGCTCCCCCTCTCCTAAAGCCAACGTTGTCGAAAAGAAGCAACGGGTCTCCATCCGCTCCGACACTCATTGAGGCTAAATCCAAGCCCTCTGACAAATCATCGAAGGAAAAAACCTTAGTAGCTATCCGGGCCTTAAGGTCAGATTCGCTGGGCAAACTCTGGCCACCGCAAGTCCGAAGGTTTTTAAATATTTCTTCCATTAGAAAAGCCAAAACCCGATGCCGGAAGCATACCTAAGAAGACAGTTCCAATTCGTTTTTCCCGCCCCTGATCTCAAACATCCTGGTCATTACTTCCGCCACTACCTGGTCGGGAGTGGAGGCACCGGAAGTGATACCGACCGTAATTTCACCCTCCGGCAGCCAGCCTTCGGTGACGATGCAATTTTGATCGTGGAGCAATTTATGTCTGATCTGATTACCCGGCCCGATGCAGCTCGGCCCATCGATATGATAGGAAGGCAAACCGCGCTTCTCGGCGATTTCTTGCAGGTGGCCGGTATTGGATGAATTGAAACCACCAATGACGAGCATCAAATCAAGCTTGTCTTCGACGAGCATGAGCATGGCATCCTGGCGCTCCTGCGTGGCATCGCAAATGGTGTCACCGGGGGAGAGGAAATGCTCGTTGATTTTTTGCGGACCATATTTGGTCAACATCGTTTTTTCGAAGAGTTTGCCGATTTGCTCGGTTTCACCCTTGAACATCGTCGTCTGATTGGCCACACCGATACGAGTCAGATGCGTATCGGGATCGAAGCCGGATGAAATTGCCGCCGAAAAACGCTTGAGAAAGTCTGCCTTATCGCCGCCTTCTAAAATATAGTTGCTGACAAATTCCGCCTCGGCGAGACTTTGCACAATCAAGTAGTGGTCGGCGCGAGAGGCTGTCGCCACCGTCTCTTCATGCTTGGGCTTACCATGAATGACTGATGTAAAATCACCCTGACCGTATTTGATGACGCGATTCCACACCCGGGATACCCAGGGACATGTTGTGTCGACTATCTCGCAATTATGCTCTTCCAGGCGTTGCATTTCCTCCACCGAAGCGCCAAAGGCGGGCAATATGACGACGTCACCCTGGGCGATACCACTCAGATCCTTAATACCGGCCTTGTCCACCGTTAAAAATTCGATGCCCATCTCACGCAGATTTTGATTGACGATCGGATTGTGGATGATTTCATTGGTGATCCAGATCCGTCGATCAGGGAAGTGCTTGCGCGTTTCATAAGCCATCGAAACGGCGCGATCGACGCCCCAGCAAAAGCCAAAGGCCTCCGCCAATTTGACGGTGATACCATTTTGAGTGAGCACATTGCCGCTTGCTCTGAGCTTTTGGATCAGATCAGACTCATAAACTTTTTTCAGCTCGACTTCGATCGTTTCTTTCAGACCAAAGCCTTTGCGATGGTAAGTGGTCGAAGTCTTGTTCTTACTGTCAGTCATTTTGCGGCGCTCATCAAACGGGTCATTTTATCGGCTGTCTATAAGGTGCTGAATCTCTGAACGCGCTCGAAGCGGTCGATGCTTTATCGGACAGCGTTCTGGCATCAGAAAGGCCGGACTTGAAATCGGTTTTCAGGTGGCAGCTTTTCAGGAGATTCTACATGAAAGCAGGGCTAGAAGGGCCAAATGCAATGGTATTATGAACCGGTCCACTACTGCTGGTCATAGTTACCGACCGGTAAATATTTGGAAATAACTAGCAAGAATCAAAATGTGTCTGAGTCTTGGTCTGAGGTCTATAGGTGAATAACATGTTGAAAAATCTGCGCGCACAAGCGGCTGCGCTCCTTACCATTGTAGCGATGAGCGCGGTTTTACCGGCTCAAGCCGAGGATGCCAAATCAAAAGATGCCAAATCAATGGGTCATAGCGCCTTGATGGCTCCCGTCAGAGCAGCATCTATGGCCACAGGCCTGGTCGTTGGCGTGCCGGTCGCAGTTTTGCGCCGCACCAGCAACCGCAGCCTCGAATATACAAACCGTTTCGCTGATAATATCGGCGGCAAGGATTCCGCTCCTCCGGTCATATTCGCCTCCGTCCTCGGTATTCCAAGAGGCATTCTCGTCGGCACCGGCGAAGGCATCTATTATGGTGGCAAAAATGCTTTCCGCACCAGCGTAGATAAACCATTCGGCCTCGCTTCCTTCAGCCTTGCAGACGACCTGGAAGGTTCCAAATAGAATCTGCGCAGTGAGAGAATAATCAAAAACCAATGATGGTGCGAAAAAGGGTGCGTAATGCACCCTTTTTTGTCGACTGAAAATCTCGCTTGACATCCACTGCGGGCATTTTCACTCGACATTTAAAGGTTTTGCTTGCTTATGCAATGGGCAGAGTGAAGGAAGCCGGACATTAACAACCCGGTCTATCGGGACTTTGCCGAAGATATGCACTGATTTATTGCACGATTTGACGCACCAGGTAGCCCTCGAAGATTTGCCCGCCTGATAGTGGGTATAAAAACCTGGGAGTTAGCCCCGATATCTTCACTTGACTATGCGGTCCACCCTGCAAGGCAAGTCCCAACAAGATTTCCGGCGGATATGTGCCCTGAAAGGTGACGGAACGGAGATGAACATGATTGACAAAGACCGGGTGTTAAGACTTAACTGCCCCGGTTATGGCGAAGAGACCCACCTCAACCTTGGCCGCGCCAAAACCCTCGAAAATTACCAGGTCATCATCGCCAATCCGGTCAGCTTGCTCCACCTTTTTGATAAGGGGCCGGAGCCAACGCGTCGCATCAACCAACTTTTATCCGAAGGCGTTAATCAACTCAACGTTCCAGATGATGCTCTCATTCAGGAACTCATCAACGAATCCGACGCTCGCCTGGAAGAATTGATTCCCTTCCTGTCGCAGGGCGGCTTGCTGATTTATTTCCTTTGCCGACCTTTTGTTCTCGCCGGCCCTTCTATTTCTATCGACAACTATGATTGGCTTTCGGTCTACGCACCGGCGATGAAAAATCCGCCTGAAAACGGCTCCAGGCAGATGAGCTCCGTCAGTCACGGTCGCATCATCGAGCCCACCGATGAAGGCGAGCAGAGTGAAATGGCCGAGTATCTGGCCCAGCCTGGCCTCGAATGGAACACCATCATTCGCACCGATTTTCTCTCGACGAATTACTCGGTAATCGCCACTGCCGGCAGCAAGAAATGCATCGCCGGACAATTCTGGGCCGGAGACAATGGTGGCAAAGTCATATTTTTACCAGCACCTTATTCTCCGGATTTCGACCGGGCCCTTATGACATGTGTCGACAAATGGTATCAAGAAGCGCTGCGTCAAGGCACTATCCAGGCTCCCCTGAGCGCACCGGTACCTGCCGAAAAAGTCGACTCGGCCTTTCACAAACCGAGCGGTCCGGACTTTTATAATGGTGAGCAATTAGAAACGCCACCGACACTGAGCGATTCTTCTGCGGCGCCGACTGGGCCCTCCAGTGCCGCCCCCAGCCCGGCCGCCGCGCCGCAAGCGCTGGCCGCTTTGCTCAAGGGTGCAGAAGCGCCCGCTGAGGCACCAAAAGTAAGCCAGCCTCCTAAAGGAGCGCTCAAATCACTGTTTTCTTCCGATCCACTCGATGACGATGATGAATTCGACACAGACGAAACGGAAGCCGCACAGGCTCCTGCTCCCGCCGTCGAGGCGATCACACCACAGGCGGTGAATCTCTCCGCTGAGGACATCCTAGCCGCCGTATCCAGGCAGCTCGGCCAACCGGAAGCTCCAGATAGCCAGGATCCGCACGAATCTCCCATTTTTGCCAATACCATGGCCGAGGCGCTCAATCCGGCCGTCGACGCCGAGCAACCCAAACTCGTCGAGCCGGAAACAGCGCAAGTAAGTAATTTCGAACTGAAAAAAGCAACCGCCGAAATGGACCTTTCGCAATTTGCCCAGACCGCCAGACAACTTGTAGAGCAAGCAAAAGACATCGAATCGGCCACTCGTGAGCCGATCAAAGCTGCACCGCCGCCGGTGCCGCCTGTCACTCCAGCAAAGCAGCGCATTGCCGACATATTAAAAGGTCTGGAATTTGGCAGCAGCGATGACGACTCCGATGACCTCGAACCACCAGAAATTATTCCAGCTGCTGAACAAGAGCCTCTAGACGTCAAGGAAGTGGCAAGCGATAAAGCATCGACTCTGGCGGAAGGCTTGAGAGCCAATCGCGAAGATGTATCCCGCAATTGGTTAGGTTCCGGCAATTATTCTCAGGCGGACAGTGCTTCGCATAAAGCGGAAAAGGCCGAAGTGCCTGCCTCCGAAATGCCTCCTATCGACGTAAGCCCGTCGCTCGATTCTTTGATGAATTCCCTGGATAGCGCCGCCAAACAAAAAGCGTTGCCTGAAATCAGCACCATGAGCAGTGAAGAATTTCGCAGCACCTTCGAGTTTCTCGGCGGTGATAACGATGAAAAAGCAGCGGCTCTTAAAGCTCAGGAAGAAAAGCGCGCTGCCCTCGAACACGCCGGTCTCTCAGCTGACAGCTTGATGAATGAACTGAGCGTGATGAACGAATTGAACGCGCTTATGGAAGAATCCAATGCAGTCAAAGCTGAAGAAGCGGAAAAAGCTGAGGAAGCGGCTCAAGCGCAGGTAGCGACCAGAGCCGAAGCGGCGGCAAGGGCCGGAGAGGAAGCTGAAGCCCGCGAAAAAGCCGAAGCGGAAGCGAAGGAAAAAGCGGAAGCGGAAGCGAAAGAAAAAGCCGAAGCGAAAGAAAAAGCCGAAGCTGAAGCGAAAGAAAAAGCCGAAGCTGAAGCGAAAGAAAAAGCCGAAGCTGAAGCGAAAGAAAAAGCCGAAGCGGAAGCGAAGGAAAAAGCCGAAGCTGAAGCGAAAGAAAAAGCCGCAGCTGAAGCGAAAGAAAAAGCCGAAGCGGAAGCGAAAGAAAAAGCCGAAGCTGAAGCGAAAGAAAAAGCCGAAGCGGAAGCGAAAGAAAAAGCCGAAGCTGAAGCGAAAGAAAAAGCCGAAGCTGAAGCGAAAGAAAAGGCCGAGGCCGGTGCCCGCGATAGAGCGGTCGCCGAAGCGAAAGCTAAAGAAGAAGCCGAGGCCAGCGAAAAAGCTGAAGCCGAAGCAAAAGCGCGCGAAGAAGCAGAATTGGCGGCCAGATACGCCGGAGAGCCAGAGCCCATCGAAAATGAGGATAAACAATTGCAATCTTTGCTTAAAGATGATTCGAAAGAAGATGATGAAAAATCAGCCGCCGAGCGCCAGGATCCGAATCGTCCAGGAAGTTTGCGCAGCTTGATGGACACTCTGGGTAAGGCGGACAAACTGCCCGATTTGAACGAGGCCGAACCGGCCACCCTGAAACAAGATTTTTCGCTGATGCCGCCGGCGGTGCCAGCCGAAGCTGCCGCATCGGCACATACTCCCACTTCCGCCGAGCTGGCCTTAAAAGACCTGATGGAGATGTCGGCCCGCTTCGACGAGACAAAGACCGCCGAATCGGTTCCATCGCTGCGCCTCACCCACGAAGAATTGAGCGCGAACGGCAGCGCCTCCGGTACTGACTTGTCCTCGGTGTCACCAACAGCTATTGAACGGGGCCAGCCGGCTTCCTCCGAATGGTCATGGAACGAAGGCAAAGACACCCAATCCGGAAGCCAGATACCTGCCGCCTCAGCAAATCCTCAACCGGCCGCTGCATCTGCAAAATCTGATTATCTGGCCGATCTGGACGACGAGTTTTCGTCAGAATTCGGCAGCGATAACTTTGAAACCACTTCCACAACGAGCGCTCCAGCTGCGACCGAATCCGGCGCTCCCTCTCGTTCACCTTTTGCCCCGCCTCTAGAGCCGGCCGCTCGAGAGCAGGCCCTGCCCGAACTCGCCTACCCCGATGCCGCACCTGGACAGATGCAACCGGCGGCCTCATCCGCCAATCCGGCTCATTCCTCCCAACCGGCCTGGGCTGCTCAAGCGGAGCCGGCAGCGACTAACAATGCCTGGGCACCCGCCCCTGTGGCCGCTCAAGCGCCAGCACCGCAATCACCATTTGCGCCGCCTGCGGCCAGCGATCCTCTTGCCGCCGTTTTCGGCAATAGCCAGGGTACGCAATCTTCAACGAATAATCCAGCCCTGCAATCGTCGGCCGAAAACCCGGCAGTACAATCCTCGGTGAACAATCCGGCGGTGCAACCGACTGCATCGACACCGGTGTATACACAAGCACCGGCACCAGCAATGCCTCCACCGGCAATACCATTTGTTTCCTATGCCGATTCGACACCGGCACCGATTGCCAGTGCCTCAGCCGGACCGGCACTTTCGCCTATTTCCAACCTTGTGCCGCCGGCTCCGGCTAATGCTGCCAAAGATGCGGAAGAATCGAACGGCTCGGCACTGGAATCCTTCATGAGAGCAAAACCGCTTACTCCGTCTATATCGCTTCCGGAAACAAGGGCAGCAGATAGTCAGACTTCTCTGCCCGGAGTATCCGGAGATAGTCCGCAATCTGGCGCACAGCCGCCAATCAATGACCAGAAGGCTTCCTTCAATCTGCCCGAAGCAGTTGAACACCACGCCACTACTAACGGTGGCGGTGACAAATCTGCTCTGCAAGCGGACAACATCATTACTGCCGCCGCTACACCAAAACCAGAGGAATTAATAAGAAAAATGCAACAGTTAACATCTACCTCCGCCCCTAGCTGGTGCACAGATTTCTCCTTCCCCTTCATCGAGCAACTAAAAAAAGAACACGCTCATTTGACCGATCAAATGCGCCAACTGCAGAGTGCTTTGAACGGTATGGAAGCGCGCATCGAAACTGTCGAAACTTTGAAACTCGCCTTGCTCACCGGCGAACAGGAAGCCTTCCTGAGCGCCAGCCAGGAAATTCTGACCAGAGTCGGCTGGCAGGTGCAAGCCTCGCGTACCGACCCGTCCGAACTCTGGCTTGTCAGGGGTGAACGTGTCGAAGCTATCGCTCGTGTCGTGCGCAACCAGGGCACGACGAGTCGCACTGAGCTTGCCCAACTCGCTCAGTCCGTTATTGCCTTCTGGGATAAGTATGAAACTGAACCGAAAGGCATCTTGCTCGCTCAGAACTTCGCTCATCAACACCCGACGGAGCGCAACGAGCCAGATTTTGCCCAAACCTTAGTGGAAGCGGCGGCAAAGAAAAGTCTCTGCTTGATGTCCAGTTTGCAATTACTTGGCATGTTCAAAGACGGTGAAACAGGCCTGATGACTGCCGAAGAAATGCGCAAGCGTGTGCTCGAGACCAGTGGAAAATTAGCAGGATTTGCGCTTGATTCATCTATGGCTCAGCCTGCAACAGTGTAAACTACAGCTTTTGGTTTAGAAGTATGAAAGGGGCTTGTCAACCGTGAGCATTCCACTCTTACTGGTTTGTGATGGCGGAGAATCCAAGCAGGCAACGCTGGAAGGACTCGTCAAAAACGAACCGGGATTGAAATATATCGCCACTGTTTCAATGCAGGAAGGCACCACCGCAGTCGAAAGGGCTGTCAAAGTCGGTGCCAAACTGATTTGGATCGATCTGGACGAAGAGCCGGTGGAAGGCCTCAATCTGCTTGCTGAGACCAGGAAGCTGCATCCGGCTTTGAATGTCATCGTCAGTCGCAGTCAGCTCGATCCGGATATGGTGAGAGCGGCTCTGCAACTCGGTGCCCTCGATTTCCTCGACGCGGCGCGCGCTGCCCAGCAGCTCAACGTCGTCGTCGAAAATCTCAAAGCAGGTCAGAACGGTAGCCAGACCAATAGCACCATCTCGCAGACGGCCGTTCCGTCGGTACAGGCGCCCGCCCCACAACAGGCTCCACAACAGGCTCCACAACAAGCTCTACAACAAGCTCTACAACAAGCTCCCCAAGCAGGCAGCAGATGGGGAGACCTCGATTCCATTCCGACGCCGGGCGCCGCTGCCGCTCCGGCTCCGATGGCGCAACCGGCTCCGATGCCGCAACCAGCTCCGATGCCCGCTCCGCAACCAGTGGGTGCTCAGACTGCACCCGCAGCCAGACCTACAGCACAAGATGTCACCGGCGAGATTAATGTGTCCAATTCTGGCATTCAAAATCTGGTGTCCGCCCAGGCTCCCTCAGCAGTTTCGGCAGCGCCGCCGGCTCCGTCTCCTGCCCATGCCGCTCCGCAAGGATCAAATGACATGTCGACCGGTGGCTCGAAATGGGGCGACCTGGACGCCATAGGCACTCCCGCGTCAGCAACGGCGCCTGCGCCGGCAGCTGTTCCGCAAGCGGCTGCGCCTCCTCCCCTCGTTCCGCAACAAGCTCCGCAACCAGTTCCTCAACCGCCGGCTCAGCCTGGTGCAACTGCTTCCAGCGGCGGCGGTAACAAGTGGGGAGATCTCGATGCAATCCCCACTCCCAAGGTCACCCAGGAGATTCCCAAACCGGAAGCACCGCTGATGATGGGCGGCAGCAGCTCACTGGACGCCATCCGCACGCCGACTGACAAGGCCGCCGCACCGCTACCAATGCCGGTGCCTCACTCCAATACAAACAAGGCACTGCGCCCTTCACCGGAAAAAGCCGAGCTGTACAGCATGGGCTCACCGGTGATGATGGCAATTGTTATCTTGCTCATCATCATCGCGGCAATCGCATTTATGATGCTCAAAGGTCATCATTAGTCCAGACTTACTGCTACGCTCAGCCGTGGCAACCTAGATCACTAGTTCGTCTATTCTAGCGGCGAGAATAAAATCGGCAATGCTCAAACCATTTATGGTATGAGTCCAGATTGTGATTTTCAACTCGCCCCAGCGAATGAGCAGATCGGGATGGTGGGAGACGCTTTCGGCCAGTGTGGCGATTTTATTCGCCAGAGCCATCGGCTGCATGAAACCGGACATTTTTACGGATTTCACCAGACGACCGTCTGTGATCTTCCAATCGATCAATTCACCGATCAGCTCGGCGCATTCGGCGTCGCTAAGAGGAGTTGTGCCGGCACGACACGGTTCACACTGTCGTTTCGCCAGTTGCATTTCAAATCCCTCCCGAACATCCCGTTAGCCAATTGCTTAGTATTTCAACGGGCCGTTGCAATACAGCCTTTAATGAGGCAAATTAAGTTTGGAATAATCGCCAAGGGTGACCTTGACGGTAACGTCGGCATTATTGCGTTTGACGACAAATTCAACGACATCACCGGGCTTCATTCCATGAGTAAGCTCACGCACTTCTCTAGCCGAATGCACCGCTTCGCCCTGTACTTTTTCAATCACGTCTCCGCCGGCCATGCCGGCTTTGAGGGCCGGACCATCGGCTACCAGGCCGCTGATTTTAACTGCCACCGAATGCGATGGCAGCGTCTGCGAGCGACTGCGATCGGGGTCGACGTCTTCCATAAAGACGCCGAGAAATGGCCGCGGTATGCTGCCATGCTCGATCAATTGCTGGACGACATCGGCAACGACGTCTGAAGGTGTGGCAAAACCGATGCTCTGAGCCTTTTCTCGGATTGCGGTATTGAGCCCGATTACTTCTCCACGGACGTTGATGATCGGACCACCCGAATTGCCAAAGTTTAAAGCGGCGTCATGCTGGATCAAATTAACCCGGTTATTGAAGAAAGAGAGCGAGCGATTAATGGCACTGATCACACCAAGAGTAACGGTATGGTCGAAACCAAGCGGTGAACCAATGGCGATTGCCCAGTCGCCCGGATGTACGTCTTCGATCGGACAAAAAGGCAAAACGCTGAGATGATCGGCGTCTATTTTGATTACGGCGATATCGCTAAATTCATCAGCTCCAATCAAACGCGCCTGATAAACTTTGCCGTCATTAAGAGTGACCTTGAGTTCGGATACACCACTGGCGGGGCTTGTCACTACGTGTGCATTGGTGGCGATATAACCATCGGAGCGCACAATCAAGCCGGTCGCTTCACCTGAAGGCATGGCACCATATTCATTGAGATTATTGATGGCGCCGCGCACCTGCTTAAATTTGACGTCGATATTGACGACGGCGGGCGCCGCTTTAGCTGCGGCCAGAGCGATTATATTGCTTGGATCGGTGAGAGGCTTGCCCTTGCGCCTGGACAGACCAAAGAGCGATTCGGCACCGGGCCTGAGGCTGGAAGTAACCGGCTCGCGCGGGATAAAGCAAAATCCACACCAGAGACCAAGTAAAAATAGATTGAGAGAAGTGACACCGGCGATGATGGCTGTTGTCCGGGGCGTGAAAACAAATCTTTTTTCATCATCCGGGCGCGGCAGGCGGAAAGATTGGAAACCGGCCTGAGCCATCTGCTCTTCGCTTTTAGATTGGCCTGCAGCGCCACCGGCTCCGGCTGATTCCGCGTTTTCATCGCGACCGTCACCATGAACGGGTCCGCCTTGAGGATTAGCCGGCAACGGATTACCGAAACGATCCTGATTGACGCCGTCGCGACCGAGAGAAGCGCGGTCGATCGGGGAGCCTGGCGCATCGCCGCGATTAGGAGAACGAGCACCGCTAAAGCCGGAATCGGGTGATTCTTCGTCACCGTAATCGGAGGACACATAGATAGGCACGTTATCCGGAATGTCAGGCATCTATAGATCATAGCAGCTTGGCAGGCCCGGAGGCATCTGAGAGAACAGAGAGAACCGAGAGATCAGAGAAATCATGGCGACGACTGCAGCCGTGTGCCGGCGTGCCGGTCACGGATATCGGCTGTCCGATGAAATAGAGGTGGAATTAGGCTCGGCCGACGAGCGAAATGTGACCTTCATCTATTACATTTCTTCATTGCGAAAGAGCGATAAAGCGCGCCAAACGATCCGGATCGAGGGCGAACAATTCGAGCATGGCCGCGGTATTTTCAGCGTAATCGACGGCGGTGAGACGGCGGTCGATTTCGCGAAGCAGCTCGGCGACGCGGCCAAGACGATCTTCCGCTTGCGCCTCTGCCGCTGACGCCATATCGGCATGAATATGGGCGGCAGCGACCTTGTCGAGCTTGAGTGCGAGGCGGACGAGCGCCAGGAGAATGCCCAGATGAAAAATACCGGTCAGAAGCGGCAGCATCGAAAATCCCGGACCGAAATAAAGGCGCGCGAAGAGCTTGACGTAGACGAAGCGATTGATCAAATCGGCCTCGGCAGCACTGTAGGGGCCAATCTCGACGGCACAGAGCTCGGGGAAGGAAATTTTTGCATCGCCGAGGACAAAATATAGATCTCTTTTTTCGTTTTGAAGATAAGTCATCACGGCCAAAGTGATCAAGTCGGCACGCACAGCTTGATCCGAGGCCGCCACATAGGCGATGTAAAAGGGCATGAGCAGATACTGATCGAGCTTGCTCTCGTCGAGAGCGGGAAAACTTAACGCCAGAGGCCTGAGCATTTCAGCGGGCAGGCTGGCGGCAAGCGAAGCGAACATATCGGCCAGGACAGACCCGGCACTATCTCCCTGCAGCTCGGCCGGAGACGCGAGCAAATCGCCGCCGTTATAATTTTCAACCAGCACTTGCAGGCGCGACAGATAATGAGCCTCGAAGCGCAAAAAATGATCGTAGACGATGGTGGCACCGGCGACATATTGCGTCCGGCTCCACTTAGCCAGAGTTTCCCCAGGCAGCTCGGGATACAGCTCGAGGAAAAGATCGTGGGTGCGCGCGAGCAGGTCCTGCTGATCGCTCAAATCGAGACCACTATTGCAGAGCACACCGGTCGATGCGAAACTGAGGGCGACACGCACTCCGTCCGGACAGTGCAAAAAGGTATAGGGGAAAAGTCTGCACATCGCAGGCTTTGCCAGATCGTGCACCCGACAGCGTTTATCTTCGGTGAGGAAACTGCAATTGCCGGAGCGCTCGAATTGGGCACCCTTATCCAGGGAGTATGAGAAAGCGCTAAGGCCAACCTGACCACGCTCGCCAGCCGTCAAAATGGTGATCGAACGCTCGGCCTCGAGCGGATCGACAGCCTTCAGCCTCATGACATCGACCTCAGTAAGCGGCACTGGATACTCATGACAACAATGGCCGCAGCCAGTGCAGAGGAAACGAATGCCGCTCGGAATATGGAGTTGCCTTTGCATTGGCCTGATTAGAAGAAGATTCTTACTTATGATAAACCCTTTAGCAGTCTACTTATCCCGGATAATTTGAGAGTGTCATCTTTCTCTTCAAGGGGTTAAGTCGCAGTGTTTGTTTTTGCAGCGCCGCTCAAGCTTTTCACAGACTCATACCGGTCCGGTGCCAAACCGGGAAGCAAACGTGCCTGGCTGGCCCGGGCCAGACGTGCCAATCTGGCGGTTATGGCGATAGCGCTGGCTATGGCAAGCGCGACGTCGCTGACACTGCCTTACCAAGAAAGCGCCGCCGCCGCACACGCGCCCGCCACCGCCGGCAGTGCCCTCGAAGACAAGTGGGCGGTCGTGATCGGCCTCTCCGATTTTGCCGATCCGGCGGTGCCCAAGCTCAAGTATTCGGCCAAGGACGCCAAAGATTTTTATGACTATCTGACCGATCCAAACGGCGGCAAATTCAAAAAAGATCATGTCCGCCTCCTGCTCAACAGCGATGCCACCAAAGTCAATATCATGGATGCCCTCGGCGATTCGTTTTTGCCGCACGCCGCAAATCCCAAGGATCTTGTCGTTATCTATCTCTCCACGCACGGCTCTCCGGCCGGCGCCGACATCCGCGGCGTCAACTATGTGGTCGCCTACGACACTCAGGTACGCAAGCTTTTTGCCACCGGCATCGATATGAAGCCGCTTCTTCGCACTATTAAAGAGCGCGTCCACACCAATCGTATCTTGCTCGTCATGGACACCTGCTACAGCGGCGCCGGTGCTGAAGGTGGTCATAAAGGCATCGTCCGCACTAATATCGACAGCTCGGCCGCGGCGCAGGGTGTCGGCGCTCTGGTCATATCATCCTCCTCACCGGAACAAAGGTCCTGGGAATCGGAAGACCTGAAAAACAGCTATTTTACCCGCTACTTCATCGACGCTCTAAAAGAAGGTGGCGGCGCCAATAACATCGAGCAAGTCTTCAAAAACATGAGCAGCAAAGTGCAATCGACGGTGCTTAAGGACAAAGGCGAAATGCAGACACCGGTCATGGCCGGTGTTTTCTCCGGACCGAGCCTGATCCTCAGCGCACCGCCCACAGTCAATCGCGAAGCACCAGTGACCATGCCCGATCTGCCGGGCACACCAGGACCGGCCAAAGGCAAAGGTACAGGCAACGGCAATTATGATTTGAGCACCTACGTCGAACACATGAACCGCGGCGCCAAGCTGGCCGAACAAAACAAGACATGGGACGCCATACACGAGGTAGAAGCGGCGACCAGGGCCAATCCAGGCACGATTGAAGGCTACATTGTCCTGGCACAACTCTATGACGACCAAAATCGTTATCCGGAGATGCTCACAGTCGCTCGTCGAGCCGTCGTCAACGATGCAGACAGCTCGGAGGGACGCGAAGTGCTGGCCCTGGCAAACCTGCGGGCCAACGACGCCGCCGAAGCTCTGCGCCAGGTACAAATGGCCGTCAGCCTCGATCCGCTCAATTCAAAAGCGCACAACTTGATGGGCTACATCAACGAGCACAAATTCAACAAAATCGATGAGGCCGAGCAGGAATATCGCAAAGCCCTCGATTTGAGCCCGATGAATACGAGGGCGCTGGTCAATCTCGGCCTCTTGCTCGAAAAACAGAACAAAAACATCGACGAAGCCGAAGGCCTTTTTAAAAAAGCGGTCGAAAGTGATGGCGACGACTGGGAGGCGCATCTGAGCCTGGGTCGCTTGATTTATTATCACCGCAACAAACCGGCCGAAGCGGAAAAAGAAATCCGCAAGGCAATCGAGCTCGCCCCCGCCAATGCTCGTCTGCACAGTGAGCTCGGCAATGTCCTCGCCCTCGATACGAGCCGTCTGGAAGAGTCCGAACTCGAGCTAAAGAAAGGAATCGAGCTTTCATCCGAGCAGGGCATTCCCCACTATTTAATGGCGAACTTCCTCCTCTCCCATCGGAAGCGCATAGACGAAGCCGAAAAAGAATATCGCAAAGCGATTCAGATGGATCCGGAACTCTCGGAAGCACTGGTCGGCCTCGCCGACCTGCTCGTCGAATATCGCCATGTCTTCGACGAATCGGACGCCCTCTACAAACGCGCTCTCAAAGCCAATCCGAAAGACGCTGTTGCCCATCTTGGCCTGGCCAAAGTACAGGAGAAATTGTTTAAAAATTTCAACGGCGCCGAAACAGAAATCAAAGCGGCTCTGGCAATCAACCCGCGTTACAGCCTCGCCTACGACCGCCTCGGCGACCTTTATACCAATGGCATGGGCAAGCACGGAGATGCCCAGAAGGCCTACGAGGCCGCAATCGAATGCAATCCCGACAATGCCGACGCCAACTATCACCTGGGCGTTTTGCTCTGGAATCAATTTCACAAACCAGTCGAAGCGCGGAAATATCTGGAAAAAGCAATCAATCTTGACGCCACCAGATCAAATTACGTCACCGCCCTCGGTCATCTGCTCGGCAGTGAAACCAAAGAGTACAAGCAAGCCGAGCAACTGTTGCGCAAGGCCTGCGATATCAACTTCGCCGATTCGGAAGCGCACTATTATCTGGGCATGCTCTTGATCGAAAAGAGCAATCAACGCAAATCCGGCGAAGCCGAGCTTAAGATTGCCTACGAACAAAAACCAGACGACAAGCTGATTAAGGCGGCCTATGATCGGTTTGTCCGATAAGAGTGAGCAATCAGAAAAGACAAGGGGTCTGGTGGCGGCGTGGCAAAAATATTTGCTCTGGTCTGCCTGCACGCTCATGACACTCATAGTCCTTGCCTTGTTCAGTCCATCACTCAGCCAACCGCCTCTTTTTGACGAATGCTATCTGCTCGCCTGGCTATCGCATTGTTTGCAGATGGGCTTCTTCGCCGGCGATACGAGTGCCTATCTACTTGCTCCCGCCGCCGACATGCGCGACGGCCTGACACCAGTGGGCGCTCTGGCTATCCTTCTGACGGCCATGGTGAGCGGCACCAACTACAGTCTGATGCGCTTTTTGCAGGTGGCAGACCACCTGCTCAATGCCGCCCTTCTTTTTTATATCGTGCAAAAGGTCGCCTCTCGGCTAATCACCGCCGATCGTCCGAACCGGGCCGGAAACGAGCACCCGGAGCGCGCCGACAATCAAACCACTCCTCCTCTGGCCATCGCCGTCTCACTGCTCGCAGCCTTTTTCTTCGCCATCTTTCCGCTGGCGCCGGAGGCGGTAAGCTGGCTCTACGCCTGGCCGATAGAGCTAGCCACCACTTGTATGCTAGCCGCCTCGGCTCTGCTTTTGACAGACAAAGTCAAAGAGCAAAAGGCAATACTTATCGCAGCGGTAGTGCTCGGGGTACTGGCTCCCGGCCTCTCACCGAAAGCAGCATTACTTTCTCTGTTGCCGGCGACTCTGCTAATTATCAAAGAGCGCGGCACGCTTCTCAAAGCGGTCAACAAGAAGGGTCTGCGTATAGCAGCGGCGATCATTATCGGCACCGGCATCACGACTGCCGCCTGCGGCCTCATGCAACCACTGACGGTGCCTGAAACAATCAAACAGTTGACTGTGGAAAAAATCAATCTCGGCCAGGAGACGGCCGCAGCCATTACCTTCATGGAAAATGGAGCGGGAGCCAACCTCCAGGCCATAGCCCTGCCTATCAACCGAAAAATAGACGAGCGCTACAAGCGCGCCTTGCGACGTCTTTATTTCCTTATCGCCCTGCCGCTCCTTTGCTTCGTTGTCGCTTTGCCCTTCAGTCCGACGATGCGCGCACTGGCCGGCACGGCGCTGCTTGTTCTCGCCTGCGGCAGCCTGCTGTCTAGCGCCGCAATCAACGCTCAGACTTTTTACGGCGCCCGCTGGCTCTATCCGTACTTGCCTGCGGCAGGACTGCTCTGGGCTTTAATCGTCCTCAGTCCGATGCTGATCAAAGGCGGCACCGGTAAATACATGACACTGACCTTGATCAGAATAATCCTCAGTGCCGTCTTCGTCATCTGCTTCAGCTATTTTTTCCTTGACCGCACCTATCGCCAGTGTATGTCCTACAAATCGAACGGCAAACTCTGGAAAGTAATCACCAGTACAATTGCCGAAAGCGGACGCAAACAAACCAGCCCCTTTTTAATCGTGCGCAATCTACCAGCCACTCTGACAATAGCTCCACTGCTTTCGCCTTTCAGCCCAGAGCTTATCGATACGCAAAGCGGCATGCCTCGCACCGCCTCGCTCTCAGCTGGCTATTTAAAAGACGCATTGCGAAACGGCAAATATACCGGCCTGGTCGTCCATTATGAAAAGCAATACGAAGGTTTTTTAGATACCAATATCAAACCGGTGGATATCGCCTTTGGACCGACGGTCGACGCTACGCAGATAGCCGCCAAGCTGACCCCACCTCTGATGTACTATCAGGGTACGATCACGGTCGACAAAAAAGACAATCTGCTCCATCTGATCAGTCAAACAAAAATGGGACCAGCACTGCGTATGGAATGCTACGGGCTGAGCCCTGTCGATGGCGATTTTCTCTGCGTAGAAGCAAAGATAGATTTGCCAGCCGGGCAAAATACCGAACAGGCCGACCAGCAGCTAGAGCTTCACTGGCTGACGAACTGGCTCGGTGACTGGGAAGCGCGCGATCGCAAAGTGACAACGAGCGGTCCGATGGCAGACGGCCAATTTCATCGTTACTATTTCCCACTGCGCACCCTCGCCTGGACGACCAGCGGTCTGCCGACCAATCTGATGCTGGGCTTCCCGCGCGGCGCCACGGTAGACCTGCGCTCGATCAGCCTTTGTGTCGCAAACACCGGTCAAAATAGCGCCGAGACGGCCTTGCCGCATCTGAGCGCCACAGCCGTCCACAAACAAGATGCGAACAAAAACTATTTCAGTCACTATTGCTTCAACTACCCGGACCGAGAAGATCTCGGCCTCTGTGCAGTTTATGGAGGCGATAATGCTCTCGATCTCAAATACGACGTGGCAATGATAGCCGGAGCGACCGGAGCTGTAGCGGAAATTGTGCCGCTAAACGAGGCTTTTCGCAACGAAAACAGCGAAACCATGCGTGCGGGTAGTCTGCGCCTGGAACAAAGCGGCACCAGTGGCGATATCAAAGTCGGAAGCGAACAACTGGACAATAGATTTAAGGGAGCAGGCCTTTTCAGCGTCAGGATTTACGCCACTCGGGGCGGCAAGCCGCTTGGCCGAGCCAGCGATTCGATCAAATGTCTGGTCGATACGCGCCTCTAAGCAATTCAGGAGAGCAAATTTCTATGGACAATAAAATGCAGTCATTCGATCCAAATTATGACGACGATGACCTGGATGACGATGAATTTGATGAAGACGGCAATCCAAGGCCCGTAAAAGTAGAATTTGATTTGCCCGCTCTATTGCTCGCCTGGCAAGATCAGTCTCCAGACAATAGCTATTACCTCGATACCCTCAGTGGTGCGGTAAAACTGGTCAATCCAAATCTCTTTGACCTGAAAGAATTGACCGATGAAATCGAGCGCCACAAATACCGCTATCTCTATCTGCCTAAGCCCGAACGCGGCCAGATGCGCGACAATCTCAAGGATTTTCAAAAAACGATCGATGATCCGGCTTTTAATCGCGTCCTCGACATGGCCTTCGAAAGCCCTCATCCCCTGGAGAGTTTCATCAAAATATTATCCGGCCGTCCGGAAGAGCTCGAGCGCTTCAAACAATTCCGCGAATCGCGGGCTATGATTAAACTCAAGCAATGGCTCCAGGCCAATGCTCTGCATGACAAATGGAAAGTCTAAAAGTCTAAAATTTTAAAATTCTGAGCTGTCGTCAGGTACTGGCCGGATATTTGGTTGCCTGAAAAGTAGTCGTACCGACACCGCGCTCGGGCAGGGCCGGGCCACGTACGCACTTGATCGCCGACCAGGGCAGATAGAGCGTTTCGCCCTCACGGCGCAGACAGAGATATGTACCTTGATCGGCCATCGCTACTTCACCATCAACCTGCTCACCGCTCATGAGCAGAACGGTTACTGAAGTATTCATCGGAATGGCCACGGTCTGTCTCCTTTAACTTCCGGCAATGGCAGAGCAGCGTTCTCTGAATTTATTCCCCAAAGAATAAATTTTAGAACGGACTGATAATAACAGCCGACCAGATCTTGTAACGTCAGGCAGCGTAGATATCTTTGCTGAAATCAACAAACTTGACGCCATCTTGATCTTGATTGTTTTCGCGACCAAGCATGCTTGCTACCATGCTTTCCTTATTTTGAATGTTGGCGAGCAGCGAGGAGAGCTGCAGGCGACCGCCGGTTTGATCCATGAGATTTTGTACGGCGTCTTCGGCGTCGCTCAAGGAGCTCAAAGCAGAAACGTCGACCGAACTTGGCGAAGCGATGATTGAGTTGACGTCGGACATGGCCGCACCGACCTCGGCGCGAGCGGTCCGAATCTCACTGATTACTTCTTCGCGGTGCTCGGAGGAAAGACCACTCAAGGCATGACCACCGTCACTCGAACCCATTGAAGCACTCGAGGTACTATCTCCGGCACCATAAGAGTCGGAGCCGTAGGCATCGCTTGGTGCTTCATAAGCAACCGAACCGTCACTGAAAATAGCATCATTGGCCGCGGCGCTGAAGCTGCCGTCATCGCCAATTGATACGCCGCCATCATCTATATATGTACCGTTGTCGCCGAAGGTGAAATCGTTGCCGACCGAGAAATTGTCGTCCTGGCAGTCGAAATTGGAGGCGACGTTGCCATCCTTATCGATTTCCTGGAAGGCATGGGTGGGATCGTTATAATTGACCTTGGACTCGGAAATGAATTTACCGGCGGCATCAACGTGTTTGAGGTCGCTCGTACCGTCGGCGTTGCTCGTCGCAGTCAGGGTATCGCCGCCGTTCGGATTGACCTTGGTCATCGTGGCGCCCTTATCATCGGTCCGAAAGCTCACGCCCTCGCGATCGTTGTGGACGTGGTCGGCGCCATCGAGATGGAAGTGGGCGAAAGTATCGCCGTGCTTGGCACGAAACTCTGCCATAGACATGGTTTCGGGCTGGCCGCCTTTTTCAGTAAAGGTAGCTTGCCTGGTTCTACCGTCGAGAACGAGCTTATCGCCGTCGTCTTCCTGGATGATTATCTTGCGGTCGTTGGTGGCGGTAATCGTGCCGCCGCCTTCCGCATTGTGGAAGGTATTGCTGTAGGCGATACCGTCGGATCCTTGCCGGGCCGTGCCGGCTTGCAGGTCGCTATTATCGGCGGGCAGCGCTTTCCCGAGCTGGCGCTCAAAACTGGTGAAACCAAAATTGTCGACGCGCTCTTCCTTATTCATAAAGGATTTTGCATCGACCGATTGTTCGCCGATCGAGCCGTCCGGATTTTTGGTGTACACATTACCGGAATTTTTCTCGGTAACGGATTTACCGCCGTCGGCATTTTGGACAAACGACAGCTCGGCATTACTGACTTTGACCTGACCATCCTGGACATTGACCTGAGCCGGGCTGTCTGCCGAGGGCTTGTCTATTGGCACCCAGTCGCTTTTGACAAAGTCCAGATAGCCTTTGGCCTCGGACTTAGAAGCGTCAGTGCCGGCAGCCGGAGTAGCCGAGGTGTCGAACCACTTTTGAAAGCTGTCGACTCCGGCAGCCGCGCCGGACCAGGCGTCGGAAGCCAATTTGGACACCCAGCTCGTGTCGGCAGCAGGGTCGGTGGCAGGCTCGCCTTCTTTAGCGGCATCGGCACCGGCAGCAGCCGGCCCTTGACCGGCGTCTTTAGCAGCCTCAGTTCCGGCAGGCTTAGCAGCATCGGCAGCAAGTGCACTCGCGGCGCCGGCTTTGCTGGCGTCGCCGCCGTAAACTTCGCTCGCCCCCTTCAGACTGGCACTTTCGTTAGCAGCAGCGTGACTGCCCGCGTCTGGCTGGACATCCTTATGGGTGTCAGCCGGTTTGACCGGTGTGTCCGCGTTGTTGGGGGTATCTGCCATTGAGGTTTGCCTTGGAGGTTAGAAAGGTTTTTAGACCGAGGTCCAAAATGCCCACAGAGCTTGGTAAGTGGATTTATTGTCGCTATTCAAGTAGTGCTTGTCAACCTCCCGGGGAGCGATTTAAGCCAATTTGGCAGATTATTTCTCCGGGAAAATACCAGCTTTTCCCCGGCCGCTACCCCAGTCCGAGTAATTAGGCGATCGATCAGTATAATATTCGTACTAGACCCTATCGGACTGTATATAAGAAGTAGATAGGAGCATTCAGTCCGACAGCCCGCGGAGTTCAGGATAAAAAATTAGATGAGAGTCAGCCCGGCGCCTAACCGACGCAGTATCGGTCAATTTACTATCAAAAGTCTGGCTCTTGGTCTGACCACCCTGGCATTATCGTCAACACTCAGCGGCTGCCAATTGCTCAAAACGACAAAACCTGGCCAGGCCGGCGGCGCTGCAGCAGGCGGGGCGAAATCGAACAGCAATATGGCACTGATTGCCGGCACCTGGCAGATTTCTTATGCTGTCGGCGGCGAAGTGCAGTCGGCACACATGACAGTCGCCCCAAATGCCATCGGTTTTGAAGGCACGGGTACCGACGACAGCACCGGTCAAAATTTTGTGATCGACTCCGGCTTTTTAGCCGGCAATAAGATCGGCTTTCATAAGCGCTATCACGTCGACGAAAATCCCAATCTGCCACCTCTCGTCTATGACGGTACTTTTGAAGTAGTGTCGAACGCCGCTTATAAAGGTCCATATATGAAGGGCAATTACAAGCTGGACAAGGTCGAAGGGCCGCCCGTCCAGGGTGAATGGGATGCCCAGAAAGTCGACGCGCAGGCGGCCAGCGGCCAGGGGCCGAATGCAGCCCCGCCGCCGCAGGCGGCAGAACAGGCTCCGCCACCGGCGGCAGATGTCGATCCGAACAAAGCCCCGGATCTCTCAGGCAAGTGGGACGCAGGCTATGAGTACATGTTCAAGACCTTTCATTCGCGCATGTTCCTCGAACAGGACGGCAGTAAAATCTCCGGTCACGGCGCCGACAAAAACACCAACGAAAGCTACGCCATATCAGGAACTTACAAATTTCCCGATATCAAGATCATCCATAAATATCCGGTCTTGAAACTCTCTAAAGGCAAGACGAAACCGGCCCGGACACTGGAATTTCGCGGTCAGGTGCAGATCATCAACGACCCTGATTACCATGGCCCGCGCATGGTCGGCAAGAACATGGGCGGCGGCGACTGGATGGCCGAAGAAGTAAGATAGGCCGAAGAAGTAAGATAGGGCCGAAGAAGTAAGATAGGCGCCCTATATCACGCCTAGATGGCGACCGACTTTGGCGAAAGCAGCGAGGGCCTTGTCCAGGTCCTGCACGGTATGGTCGGCCGAAATCTGCACGCGCAGACGAGCTTCACCTTTGGGTACGACAGGATACCAGAGGCCGCGCACATAGACGCCTTCGTCGAGCAAATGCGAGCTCATATCCATGGCGGTCGATGCTTCACCGACCATCACCGGCACGATCGGATGTACGCCTTCGAGAATGGTGAAACCGAGGCGTTTGATTTCTTTGCGGAAATAATCGGTGTTCTGATGCAATTTAGTGACCAGCGAATTGTCTTCTTCGAGCATATTGATTGCTTCGATGGCGGCGCAAACGACCATCGGGGGCAAGCTATTGGAGAAAGTGTAAGGGCGAGACTTTTGCCTGAGATAATCGACGAGCACTTTTTTACCGGCGATAAAGCCACCATTAGCGCCACCAAGGGCTTTGCCGAGCGTACCGGAGATGACGTCCATTCGACCGTGCACACCGCATAGCTCGGGGGTGCCGCGACCGGTTTCGCCAAGCACACCAGTAGCATGCGATTCGTCGACGAAGAGCAGGGCATCGTTGGCTCTGGCGGTTTTGACGAAGTCGGCAAGATCGGCGTGCTCGCCTTCCATGCTAAAGACGCCATCGGTGGCAATGACCGAGAGACGATAATCTTTGGCTTTGTCTTCTTCCAACCAGCCTTTGAGCTGGGCCATGTCATTGTGCTTGTAAGCTCTGACATCGGTAGTCTTGACGGCGATACGCGCCAGTCTGATACCGTCGATGATACTGGCATGATTGAACTGATCGCTATAAATCACGTCACGGTAGTCTCCGCTGCCACTAAAATCAGTACCGACCAGGGCGGCGAAGAAGGCCTCATTGGCGGCAAAACAAGAAGAATGCAAGATGGCCGCTTCGGTACCGAGGAAGCGAGCGATGCGCTCTTCGAGCTCGAGATGGATTTTCTGGGTGCCACAGAGGAAGCGTACCGAAGCCAGTCCATAACCGTGCTTTTCCAACCCCTTGCGGGCCGCTTCGCGGATGCGCGGATGATTGGCCAGGCCGAGATAATTGTTAGAAGCGAGCATTACCTGCGAGCGGCCGGCAGCCTGTACGACGCCTGCCTGAATACTCTCGACCGGCACTTCCACCTTAAAAGTCTTGGAATCGCGAGCCTTGTCGAGCTCAGCATTCAGGGCATTATAGAGAGACTTTACATCGAGCTTTTTGCTCGCACTGACTTGACTCATGGGCTCGACGGCCTCCTCGATTATTTGCTTTGTGATTCTTGCGGACTGAATACCAGTTTCATTTCCTTACCGGAGACGAGGAGCTCGAAAGCTTCCTTATAATTTTCCAGCGCGTAATGCTTGGGTGCTATCACCCGGGCCAGCTTCTCTTTGATCTGACTATCGTCGGCCTTGAGCAAACGCAGCATCGTCTCCCAGGTGTCGAACATCTTGCGTCCGAAGATCCCCTGCACTGTCACCCCTTTCCAGATCACACCACCGGCGATATCAAAATCATTGAGCGGTTTTTTAGCAATACCGAGCAAAATCACCTTGCCGCCATTGCGCACTATCTTAAAAGCGTCATTGTAGGCCATTGTAGAACCGGACATTTCAAGAACGACATCGACACCGTTCGATGATGTCTCGTATTTTTCTACGGCCTGATAGAGGGCGGAAGATCCCTTCGAAATATCGAAGCAATGATGTACGCCAAAGTCTTCAGCGATAGCGAAGCGTCTCTCCACATCGGCTGCCTCAGTTATATAAATGCGTGCTGCACCAAAGTCCTTGCAGAGCATGGCAGCCATCAGACCAAGCGGTCCGGCACCCAGTATGCAGACCGATTTGCCGCGCACATCCGCTTCCGAAACCGTATGCACGGCGTTACCGAAAGCATCGAGCAAAGCTCCGATCGTAGGGGGGATAATACTGGTGTCACCACCTTTGCCAAGCAAGATCACATTTTTGTAAGGCACGGTCACCGCTTCGGCAAAACAGCCGTCGAGGTGCACGCCTTTGACCCGAACTGAAGTGCAGATATGTTCATAACCGGTGCGACAAAGCATGCAATGTCCACAGGCCAGGTGCATCTCCGCAGTGACATAGTCGCCCACTTCGATACGCATATGAGCAGGAGCATTACGCGCAGCACCACGAGCCCCTTCGCCGACTGCTTCGACGATACCGCAAAATTCATGACCGACGACAATTGGTTTGTATTTCTCGCCATCTTGCACATAGCGCTTCATCTCGGAGCGAATACCTTCGCTTTGCGCGCTTGTGTAGATACTCTTATCAGTACCGCAGACGGCTGTGGCAAGCACGCGGATCTTCACTTCATCAAGCTCTGGTTCCGGCACGGCCCGGGTCGTCGACAAAGTCAATCCATCTTTGTCGAGGTCTTCTTTAATAAGGCATTTCATCAGGGCGTCACTTTTGTCCTTGCTCAAAGCACTCTTACTACTTGCGTCGGCCCGATTCGCTTGTTTCCGATTAGATAGATTGTCTATATCTGTGGTGGCACCCATGAGACGGCGATCATCCTCTGGCTAAAATCCGTTACGTACGCTTACGATAAGCAAATTTACTTCACATCACCAATAAGCTCAAGCCGCTTGATAGCTGCCCTTGGGCCACCTTCAGACTTGTATATAGGCTGGAGATACCGTCCCTTAGCGTTTCTTTAGTTGCCAAGGCTATTTTCGACTCTTACAGTAGGGTCATACCTCAACAATTTCTTTAGATTTGCCGACGCACTTTCCGGCCGAGCTGAAGAGAAGACAATCAAGAAAAACAAGCAAATGAAATAAGCAAAGAGATAAGTCAAAACGATCGGCAGAACTGCAAATAAAAGGAAAGAAATAAATGAACTTCGACCCGGCATCTTACGAACACACTGACCACGTGCCAGCCATGGCAGCAGTTGAAGATACTGTCATTGAAGCGATTGTCATGGGAAGCGGTGGCCCAGAAAACATCGAAATCACCGACGGCGGCCTGCGTTTCGTTCGCCATTTGCTGGCAAATTCACGCTCGATTCGATTCGGCTTCATCCCCAATATGAAAGATCCGGACTGCATCCGCCAGGTAGCGCGCGAGTTTATCCGTCGCTGCGGCAGCGGACCAATCGCCCTGCAAACCATGTATCAGGTTATCCAAACGGCAGAAGCCTAGAGCAGAAGCCTAAAAAAGTTTAGCCCCTGGGGTGCACCCCACACCCATGGGCCCGATTTGAAAGCAGTGTCACTTTTCGCCTTTACCGGCGAGGATGTCTTGCAAAGAGTGCATATAGTCGTCGGCCTCCTCATACCCGCTGATGCGGCCGACGTATTTACCATCGGGTGAGAAAACGAGCGCGCATGGAAAGCCGTTGACCTTGTAGGTACTGGCTATGGTGGCACCTTCAGCAGGATCTTCGGCATTGACTTTGACGCAGACGAAATCCTTTTGCAAATAGTCGACCAGTTGCTTTTTGGTAAACACATCCGCGTCCAGCTTTTTGCACCAGCCGCACCAGTCGGTGTAGACATCGGCGAGGACATATTTATGTTCTTGTTTGGCCAGGGCGCTGCCGGCCTTGAAACTTTTTTGCCAGCTGAAGCTATGACTGGCCCCGCGAGCCTGCATACAGTCATTGCCGTCGCTCGGGAAAAATAAGATAGAACCGGTGACGCCGCCGACAAATGCGATGGAGGCCACCGCCAGTAAGACCATTTTGGATATGCGCTGCATGCTCTTTCCCCTGAAATTTGAGACTATTTACTTGACGGTCAGACGGCTGTAAATAGGAAGGACGACAACCGGGAAGAAATGTTTCCCCTCTAGCCTGCAATATTGGACCGCCTTGCCGGTTGAAGGGCGGGTTATTTTGTCGATGCTTCCAGCATTTCAGAGCGCACCACTTTCAGGGGTGGGAAACCGCAGCGCAAAAAGCGATCGTGAAAATCTTTCAGACTGTACTTGTCGCCGCGCATTTTTTTATAGTCCTCGCGCAGCTGCAAAATTTTCAGCTTGCCCAGGGTGTAAACCATGTAGGTGGCGTCCTTGGTGCCGCGCTTGGTTTCGCGCTCGGCATTGGCTTTCTCCATATAGCCTTCCTTGGTGAAAAAGGCGATGCCCTGGTCATAGGTCATGCCTTTGCAATGCATCTCGATGCCGACGATATAGCGACAAGCTCGCAGCAGAGCGTCATGCAACTGCACAAGCTCGAGTTGTGCGCCGGCATCGGCTCCACCGCTTTTGCCTCCATCGCTGGCAGCGATGAGATTGGCAGCGACCGCGGGCAGTCCTTCTTGAATCATCATTTCTTCGCAATAATGCGCCCAACCCTCAGCGTTCGACGAGCAACCAAGCAGCTTGCGCGTCTTGCTCGGTGCCGATTGCTCCCAGAGAAATTGCACATAGTGACCGGGATAAGCCTCATGCACCGATGTGTTGATCAAATCGGGATAGCTGTAGAAGCGCATGTGTTCTTCGATGCGCTTCGCGTCCCATTCTTTTTCGGCCGGAGTGACGTAATAGTATGCTTCCTTGGCTTGGCTCTCATAGGGGCCCGGTGTGTCCATCGAAGCGAAGGTAAGGGCCCGCAAGAAAGAAGGCGTTTCGGCAACAGTCACCTGTTCTTTCGAAGGAATACTGACTATGCCCTTATCCAGACAAAAGCTGCGCAAGCCGTCGAGGACTGAAGCCGTTCCAGAAACGAGACGTTCGGGCCTGGGATGGTGCTTGGATATCTCTTCGAAACAAGCACTGGTCGAGAGCTTGGGATTGATTTGATAGGCGACTTCTTTGAAGCGTTTTTGCAAACGATGCAGTTCGTCATAGCCGCGCTTCAAGAGCACGTCCAGATCTTCCGTTTCCATTTCATCGTAGGCCAGCTTTTTGACAAAATTGTCGCGACCGATGGCGAAGTCTGGTTTGGTCTTGGGCAGGATTTCGACTTTGATGAAAGTTTCGTAGTCTCCCAGAGCTTTGATCAAAGCGTCGTTTGCGTCGTGATATTTCTTCAGGATCATTGTCTCCTTCACGTCCTTGAATGCCGCCGGAATTGTCACTTTGACCATTTCTACGGCGCCGGGCAATTGTTCGAGGGCGACCTCGGCATAGATGCGCGGCACTTCGGAAGCGACGAGATTTTCACGAGCCTGCTTCAAAACTGTGAGGGCGAGCTTTTCACGCTCGGTGATACTGAGCAAACGCTTTTCGAGCGAGGCGAAATTGCGCTTGGTGAGCGAGAAGACGCTATCGGCAATCAGCGAGCTGTATTTGTCGGGATCGCGCTGAAGACTGCGGATATGTTCGTAATCGAGTATTTGAGCGTTGATCGCCGCCTGAATGAGGGCGAGATCATTGCGTCTGCCCAGGGGTACTTTAGCGAAAGCAGGGCTGGCGGCGAGGTCTTCAAACAAGGCTTTGAATTCGCGCAGACGCTTCAAGTTGCCGGCCTGGGCGGCGGCGGAGAAATCTTCCAGTTTATTGTCATATTCGTGCAGACCGACATTGGTGCCCCAGCTGGGCGACGCGGCAAAAAGAAAGTCGAAAAATCTGCCTTCCTGGAGGTCGAAATCAGTTTCGATCGAGCTTTTTGACTGTTTAACCGCATCCAGTTGCTTGATAACGCTGTCCGAAGAAGTAGGACCGCCTGCGCTGCTGCTTCCTGACATTTTGATTTCATGGACGGAGACATCGGCAGCAAAGAGAGGCAAATAGGGGGCGGCAGCCAGACATAAACTGAGAGCACCAGAGACTCCGCGCAGTTTTTTGCCGCTTCTTCCTGCAAATTTCGCCACAGTCATAATCACTTTCTCCTTAGATCCACTTAAAAATTAGTAGAAGTTATAGCGCCTCGAGCATAAAGAAACAATTACGGAATGCTATTTAGAACCCGATAAAGAGTCAAACTACTGCAAAAAGTAATCTGGAACTCACTATTAGTAACATTCGGGTCTTCTGCGCCACTATCTAGGTAGAATTTGCAATATAGATAGCTATTACTGGTTACTTCAGGGAATCTCAAAGGGACTTATGGCTGGCGGCAATAACATATTTGTACTGGTAAAACAGGTACCGGACACCGGCTCCAAAGCTGGTTTGAACCCGGACGGCACGATCGATCGAGCAAAAGCCAAGCGCATGCTCAATCCCTTTGACCGTTACGCTCTGCAAGCGGCGTTGCACGCCAAGAGGCAGTACGGCGGCAAGGTGACGGCCATTTCGATGGGACCACCTCCTGCTGTCGAAATCCTCCTCGAGTGCCTCGAGCACGGTGTAGACGAGGCATTTTTGCTCTCCGACCGTCGCCTGGCGGCATCGGACACCCTGGCAACGGCCTACGCACTCTTTAAGGTTGTCGAGCATGTCGGCAAACCGGATTTGATCTTCTGCGGCCTGCAGACAACCGACGGCGATACCGCCCAGGTCGGTCCGCAACTGGCGGAAAGACTTGGTTATCCCCAGATCACCTATTGCGAAGACTTCCACATGGAAGACGGCAAAGTGGTCGGAAGGCGGATCATCGAGGGCGGCTATCAAAAAGTCGTTTGCCCCACTCCCGTGCTTTTGACCGTAGCCAACTCCTACCATCCGCTCGAATACAAATCGTTCCGCGGCGCCTGGCGCGTACAGCAGCTCCAGCGCAAGGAAGAAGAGCTGAAAAAATACATTCACACCATCGACCTCGATCTGGTCGGCGCCGATTGCGACCGCACCGGCTTGAAAGGCTCTCCGACGATCGTTGCCTGGACCGAAAAAGTCGGCGACATCGGCGGACACTGCGTAATGAACGAAGGGCACACAGCCAGTGAAATGGTCAAAGCCGTGATGGACAGTAGTAACGTCAAAGAATTTCTGGTGGCATAGAAAATGACAGAAGAGAATTTAATTGAAACGCCCGATGTCTCAAGCTTTTGCCCCAAGGGTGATGTGCTCGTCATCGCTGAACAGATTCTAGGCGAATTGCAACCGGTCACGCTGGAATTGCTCGGTGCCGGTCGCATTCTGGCCGACAAGATGGAAAAAAATCTCAAGTGCCTGGTAATCGGTCACAACCTCGGCGACATTCCCCAGAAGCTGATCGAGTATGGTGCCGATGAGGTTTATGTCGCTCAAGACGAGCAACTGGCAAATTACCGCACCCTTCCTTATAGAAGAGTGGTGGTCGATTTCCTCGAATCTCTGCCCGAACCGCCTCACACCTGCTTGCTCGGCTCGACGACGACCGGTCGCGACCTCGCTCCCCGTATCGCCGCTCACTTCGACACCGGCCTCACCGCCGACTGCACCGAGCTCGACATCGGGCCCTACGAGCACAAGAGCAAAGTAGACCCGACCAAGATCGGTCTCTATCCCAACTGTCTTTATGCTATCCGCCCGAGTTTCGGCGAAAGTTTGAAAGCGCGCATCCTCGGACCGTGGAAAAATCCCCAGATGGCTACCACCAGACCGGGCGTAATGATTCCGCTCAAGCCGGACTCCAAGCGCAAAGGCACAATCACAGAGCTGAAAGTTACCTTCCAGCCCGATGATTATCGTTTGATCGTCGCTGATACCGTGCGCGAAATCTCCAAGGGCGTCAAGCTCACCGAAGCCGATGTCATCATCGGTGGTGGCTATGGTCTTGGTAGCGCCGATGGTTTCGACCTGCTCAAAGAGCTTGCTTCCAAATTTGAAAATTCAGCGATCGGCGCCTCCAGAAAAGTCGTCGACCTCGGTTGGATTCCCTATCAGCACCAGGTCGGCCAGACCGGCAAAACGGTGCGTCCAAAGCTCTACATTGCCTGCGGTATCTCGGGAGCGATCCAGCACCGCGTCGGCATGTCAAAATCGGGTCTGATCATCGCCATCAACAAAGACGCTGATTCTCCGATATTCAAGTTTGCTCACCACGGTATCGTCGGTGATATTTATCAGATCATTCCCGAAATGATAAAACAGTTTGAGGCAGTCCAGTCCGGTCAGGGGGTTAAGGAAGTTGTCGGATCGCATTGAGTATGATCTTCTCTTGGTTGGTGGCAGTCCCTCCAACTTGACCCTTGCCTATCGATTTTTGGAATTAGCCAAAGACAGCGGCAGAGAGTTTTCCATCGCCATTTTGGAAAAGGGCAAAGAATTCGGCACCCACGTAATGAGCGGTGCTGTTTCCAATCCGCACGTATTGGAAAAAGTCTGGCCCAACTACAAAGACATGGGCTTCCCGATTGAAGCGACCTGCACCGAATCTAACTTTTCGGTATTGGGTGCCACAAAAAAATGGGACGTGCCGCACAAGCTCTATCCCAAATCTCTCGACAAGACCGGCTTTCACGTCTTGTCTCTGAGTATGGTCACCATGTGGATGGCCAGACAGTTGCAGGAAAAAGCGAAGGAAGTGCCGAATGTCACCCTCGATCTTTTTACCGGCTTCGCCGCGCACCAGGTCGTTTTTGAAGACGGCAAGGTAGTCGGCGTTTCGGTAGCCGAACACGCTAAGAGCGACGAAGACTATGTCTACGGCAAAGTGACTGCGTTTGGAGACAAGGGCTTCATCTCCAGCCAGGTAATCGACAAGTACAAACTGCGCGACACCCCGCAAATCTGGTCGGTCGGCGTCAAGGAAGTCTGGCAATTGACCAGCTCGCAGGAAGGCAAAGTCTGGCACACACTGGGCTTCCCCCTGCTCGACGGCACCTTCGGTGGTGGCTTCGTCTATGGCATGAAGGACAACAAGCTGACAATCGGCATGGTTATCTCGCTCGATAGCCAGGATCCAAACATGAATCCGCAACAGAAGTTGCAGGAATACAAAAAGCATCCCTTCATCCAGGAAATGCTCAAGGACGCTAAACTCCTCAAGTACGGCGCCGCCCTCCTTCCCGAAGGCGGCTATTACAGCTTGCCGAAAAAATTCTATGTACCGGGCGCCATACTCCTCGGCGACGCTCTCGGCGTCCTCGATGTGAAAAACCTGGCCGGTATCGACCGCTCTATGGAATGCGGCTATGTCGGCGCCAAAGTGCTCTTCGACGCCCTCGTCAAAGGCGACACTTCGGACTCTGCTCTTGCTCCATATCAGAAACAGCTCGAAGACAGCTTCGTCGTCAAAGAGTCTTACAAAAACCGCTATTTCCGCTGGGCTTTCATCGAAAATCCGAAATTGCTCGGTACTTATTTGCCCGACATCTGTCGCAGTATCGACAAGACCAATCCCTGGGTTGGCATGCTCAAAGTTGGCTTCAAGAGCCCTCTGGGAGCGAGCAAAGACGGTATCAGATCGCTTTCTCTTATCGAAGGCAAGATCGACATCGGACCGATCAAGTACAAAGATGACTACAAACATCAAGTGCCTGCCTGGGTCGAGCCTAAATACGATGAGCCACCCACCTGGGATAAAGCAACGATCTACTCGCGTGCTGACGCTGTGTTTTATGCCTCGACCAAATATCATGAAGGCAATAATCACATCGATGAATTCAACGCCAATACTTGCGTTCAGTGCATCAGCTTCCACGAAGGCTACGGCAAGACAACGCCTTGCGTAGCTGACTGTACGGCCGAAGTGCACCGCATCGATATCATCGATGATGTGCGCAAACACGGTATGTCACTAGAAAACTGCATCCATTGCCGCACCTGCGAGATTGTTTGCCCGCACGTCAATCTGAAAGTCAGACCGACGTCACAGGGCAGCGGTCCCGATTTCATGGGACTCTAAGCGGTCGCAAACCGCCTCTGGTTCAGATATTGAAGAGCCCGGTCAAGAATGGCCGGGCTTTTTGCTGGGCAGGCAGCAGGCATAAGTGTTATTCTCAAAAAACGGTAGACTAGCAAAGAAATCAAGGCAGAATTCGCGGAGATGAACAGTGACTACGAAAACAATCATCATGGCATCCCTGGCCCTGGCGCTCACCGCCTGCGCCTTGCAACCGGTTTTTGCTATGCGTACTGAGATCAAGGCCACGGGCCGCTTCAGTATGTCAGGCGATCTGAACGTCTACGAGCGCAATGTGCTCAAAGTAATTACCGAAAAATGTCTGGAAGCAAAAGCCGACAAATTGACTAAGGTAGAAGTTGTCGTCGACGGACACGGCAATGTCATCGATCTCAATTTGAGCGGCAGCGGCCTTGGTGCCGAAGCGAGCAAAAAACTGGTCGACGACATTCGCGCCCTCAAGCTGGGAGATTCGGGCAATCAAGCCGAATCTCTCGAGATCAAATTGACTTTCGACCTGCAGGAATTGGGCGGCGGCCCCGTCACATACGGCGGCACCAGCTTGAAAGTTTCCGGAGGCAGATCGGGCGGCGCATCAGTGGTCGGGGGACCGGGCGCCAGTCTGAACGCGGGTCCAGAACCGAAACAGTAGTTCGATTTTAGTCGAATTGTGCGGCAAACGATTGCCAGTGCTTCAGGAGCCTGCGACAGCTTTCGCTATCAATCGACTGAAAATCGAGGCGATTCAAAGTCTTTACAATCGCCCTTTATTTTTCAGACGAATCGCCGCCGTCAGAGGCTGCATTTTTTTTCTCGAGCGCGGCGGTCGGAGAGCCGAACATTTTGACTGTCAGCCACTCAATGAAAAACTCACCACGACCGATACCAAAAAGCAGGCCAAAAAAGAACCAGCCTGTGCCGTAGAGCGCCTTCAACCGTTCCTGATCACCGGTCAAGGGCTGGCTGAAACAAAAAAGCAGGATGACCGTAAAAATCACAGCGGCAACCATGCGCGGCACAATCGTGGGCTTCAATTTGACTAGCACCAGCAAACTGATCAGGGTGCCCAAAATGGAATAGCCGACATGCATCAGCTTGGTTTGATTGTCAAAATCGGCAAAAATGTGCATTTTCTGGCACCCTCGGCCCTGTTGCATGAAATGGCATAACTTCCGACGCTAATTGCAGCATTGGAAGCGACTGAAGACGATCATATCGCGTCCGACCGTTCAAAAGCACACACTGCTATCTGCTAGACTTTCCCCATGGCAGCTAAAAGAGCTTATGACATTGTCGCCGCCGCAGCCTTCTTAAATGCGACGGCAGCGCGTCTACAGGCGACAGACTGGTTTATCGAACAGAGCTGGTTGATTAGCGTCCACCATTTTCCCGCACCTCCTGCCGAGCCGGAATCAGCCACCCTGCAAATATTCAAAGCGCACTGGTATAACGACGATCATCAAGGCATCCACTTCGAAACTTTCCTCAGCGGGGCAGAATGGCGCGCCCAGGAGATGCCGGTGATGATGCACATTTTGCACACCGACTGTGTGCCAGGCACAGCGATCAAGCGCATCAAACTCTCACAGCCTTTTATCGACAAAACCGAGGCAATGATTGCCACCTGGCCCAGCTACGTTTTTAGAACGGGCAAATACGGCACACACCCGTTTACCCGCAAAATAAAAATCAATACTGACAACAGCGCGCGGGGCAGCAGCGAAATCGCCGCCGAACTGGCTCGGATGTGCAAAAATCTTGGACCGATCATGGACGAAACTCTGGCGGAACTCCTAGCGACAACATGAAAGATAAAGCCTTCCAAACGAGCGCCATCAAAGAAGGTAGAAGCTTAAGCGGTATTCACTACCGCCTCACAAGCTCGGGCCCGGGCCGGCAAACTCTCGTACTGGTGATGGGTTATGGCGGATCGCTGCGTATCTGGCCACAATCGTTTATCGACCGACTATCTACCATATACGATGTCCTTACCTATGATAATCGCGGCACAGGTCTGAGCTTCTTGCCGCCTGGCGAAGAAGATTACACGACAGAGACCATGGCAGGCGACCTCGATTCGGTTGTGGAAAGCCTCGGGCTGAGCCACTTTCATTTGCTCGGCTATAGCATGGGCGGCTGCATAGCCATCGAATATGCCCATCTTTATAGGCAAAAAGTGGCCAGCCTCTTTTTGCTCTCCACCACCGGCGGTGGCGCGCTCTTCCATCGTCCCGACCGCGCCCTCTCCGGTGCTCTGGCCAATCCTCAGGGCAATTCACTCTGGGCGCTCTATGAATGGACATTTAAATTGATGTATTCGGACGAAGCCTATACCAGAGTCGAGCCCGTTTTGAAGACTCTTTTTGAAGCAGCCAAAGATACTCCGACGAAGCCGCAAGCGCTCAAAGGTCACAGTCACGCTTTTAAACACTTTAATGGCGAGAATTATCTGGACAAGCTCACCATGCCGGTCACCCTACTCTCAGGTGAGAACGACCGGATCATGCCGGTGGCCAACACTCTGGCTCTGGCGAAAGCACTGCCTCAAGCCAAGGTGGTCATTGTGCCTGGGGTTGAACATGGCGTGCACATAGAGTGCGAAAGTTTGGTCGTTGAGGAAATCAACGAATTGATCGCCCGAAGATCGGGAAGCTGAGCATCCAATCAAATGCATTTCGTAGTCTTATTTGCAGCAGCGCTCCTCTGTGAAATCGCCTCCAACATCCCGGTCGGCTCCTTGCCGCTCGCTCTCGTATCAGAAGGCGCCAGTGAGAGCCAGACGGCCATTGCGATGGGATGCGGCATGTTTGCCGCTCTGCTCGTCAGTATGCCGATCGGCATGCTCACTGATCGCATCGGCAAATTGCCCGTATTAAAAGCCGCTGCTTTCAGCAGCGTCGCCATAATGCTTTTGATGGGCGCCACACACGGCATCATCGCCGGTTGCATACAAATGGCCTTGCGTTCAGCGGCCATTTGCGCCTACATGACAGCACAATTCGCCTATGCCAGCGGCATGTTCTCCAAAGAACGAGCGGTTTCAGCGGTCGGAGCGATGGGCATTCTCGGCAATGTCGCTTTTGCAGCCGGCCCGGCCTTCGGCGTCTGGTTGTGGCAAATGGGAGTGCATCGCGAGCAATACCTCTATGCCTCCGCGCTTAATCTCACAGCAGCGCTGATGGTGCTCACCCTGCCGGCCCAATATGACGTCAAACCAAAACGCAAACCAAAAATCCGTGTCTTCATGCGAGTATCATGGCTGCCGGCCATCGCTTTCATCGGCTGTAGCACATTGCAAGGCGGCGTCAACGGCGCTCTTGCCGTCCTCACTTTTCAGGACCGTGGTATCGTCAATGGTGCTTTGATCTTCACAGCCAGCGCCCTCACCACCGTCCTCTTTCGCTACCCGGCCGGCCGTCTCGTAGAGCGTTTCGGAGCGCGTACTCTTGCCGTGCCTACGGCCATTCTTCAGAGTTTCGGCTGTGTACTGGCAGCGCAAGCCTTTTCACCACTGGCGGTGATTCTTGCCGGGGCTTTCCTGGGCATGGCCTGGTCTGCGGTCGTACCGGTCGGCATCGCCATCTTATTTGAAAACAGCTCGCAGAGTACGCGCGGCACCGCTATGGGGTCGTACAATCTGGCCATGGCAGGAGGAGCTGCCCTCGGCGCATTACTGGCAGCGATTGTGACGGCCATCGGCATGGGTTATGCCCAGGCTGAGTACTTCTGCGCAGGCGCTCCGTTCATAGCTCTTACCTATTTGTTTATCGCCCCGCGCAAGAAAAAAAGCCCGATAAAGGCACTTCAGTCGAACACGCAAACTTAATAAGCAAGCAAGATTTTGCGGATATGCTCTTTAGTGAACTCGATTTCTATATTTAACTGGCGCTCCGATTCCGGAAAAAGAGCGAGAATATGCTCGACGACCGGGAACGCAGACTTTAGCGGCACGGCAAAAGTGGCAAAGCTGGTATCAGATACGGAGCTTCACGAATATCAATTTCCGAAACTGGAAAAGGGTGAACTCGAAGAAGAACTCGACAAAATTCAGGACACGCAATAAAACCGTAAATAGAATCATAAATAGAACTGTAATAGAATCGGTCTTGAGAGAAAGCCCTACAAGCCAAGCTCAGTCAAACCGGGATGATCATCTGGCCTTCTTCCCAGCGGCCAGAAAAACTTACGTTCGGCAGCGGCGATCGGTAGATCGTTGATACTGGCATGTCGCACGATCATTATTCCGTCTTGATTAAACTCCCAGTTTTCATTGCCGTACGAGCGAAACCAGTTGCCCGAATCATCATGCCATTCATAAGCAAAGCGCACGGCAATACGGTCTTCGCCATAGGCCCAGAGTTCTTTAATCAGGCGATAGTCCAATTCTTTTGACCATTTACGGGTCAAGAAAGCGACGATCTGATCGCGACCGTAGATGAACTCGCTACGATTGCGCCAGTAGCAATCAATGGCATAGGAGAGAGAGACTTTGTGCGGATCTCGACTATTCCAACCATCTTCAGCCAGTCTGACTTTACTGACGGCGCTTTGGCCGTCGAAGGGTGGAAGCGGAGGACGAGTGGTCATAAAAGTTCCCTCCTCTAGTTTTATTTAAAATGTGTAGACGAAGGAGAAAAGTCTAACAGGCAGAATCCAGACAGAGCAAGGCTGCGATCGCAATCGCCGCAATCTTGGCTATTTCTACAGAATTGACAAAGCAGTGGCTTCCGGCGCAAAATCTCATACAAGAAGTAAGTCGTCGGAACAAACGACTTGCCAAGTTGCATTAAGCATCACAATCTTGCGCACTACGCGCATGACAACCTGGAGTAACTATGAAACGTAAAGCATCAGCTCATTGGGCCGGCGGCCTTAAAGACGGCAAGGGAACAGTCTCCACAGAGAGCGGCGTTCTCGACAAAACACAATATTCTTTCAGCACTAGATTTGAAGATGGCAAAGGCACCAACCCGGAAGAGTTGATCGCTGCCGCTCACGCTGGTTGCTTCTCCATGGCTCTTTCCGGTCAACTCGCCGAGCACGGCATGACCGCTAAGTCCATCGACACCACAGCTACATTGACCATGGAAAAGACCGACGCCGGTTTCACCATCACCGAGATCGTTCTCGACCTCGTAGCTGATATCCCCGGCGCCGACGCCGAGAAATTCAAAGTAGCTGCTGACAATGCTAAAGCCGGCTGCCCGATTTCCCGTCTGCTCAACACCAAAATCACCTTGAACGCCAAGCTCGGTGCCGCTGTTTAATCAATCGATTATTCAGACCGGTTTACGAAAAGGCAATCAAGCAACTGATTATCAGAAAGGGGCGCACTGTATATGGTGCGCCCCTTTTTTATTGACCAACACTTGTAAAGATACCAAAAAGAGAAGCGGGAGCAATGAAAGACGCCGATTGCTTAAGATTTCCCTCGCTTTGTACCAATTCACTAGCCGATCGAAGATCTCAGTAGTATGAGGCCTGATCTGCGTTAAAATCGCTAGTCAGTCCAGGCTTGCACTTGAGGCGCATAACAGTTTTAGATTCTGCCGAAAAAGCAAAAGATTTTATTGCCACGAGGCTATTCACCAAAACGAAGGCCGCGCATAAATCTCTGGCAAAATTACCAGCCACAGCAAAGCTCTCATCTCCTGAAGGCTTTGCTGTCCAAGATTTTGAATCGAGTGCCACTATTTTTCGGGCGCGACTAAACGGTTGCTTCGTCAGCTCTCTCATTAACGGCAGCAGACTTGAAGTCGACTTCACGGTCCAGCAAGGCCGTGAGAAGCAGGCAGAAGTTTTTCGCTGGCTGGCAAAATTAACAGGTCAGGAATCCGCTTACTGGTTTTACGTGCGCGACTCGGCCGGTGGCGAAGGCTCAATCAGCTGGGTCAAACAGGCGCGCTTCGAAACATCTGGAGAACCGATTAATTCCCCCTTTCAAGCCTTCGAAACTGAGCCGGCAGTGATCGGCGGTGGTGCCTATCTGGGATTGCTCGGAGCGAGCGGTAATTGGCTTCTACTGTGTTCACACTACTGCGAAGAAGAATTTGAAATTGCTATACATGGCAGCGAGCGCGTTTGCCGAGACCTGTGCCGTTTGCTGAAATGCTCCGGTACAGGACTGGATTTTGACCTGAGCGAAGCAGAGGAGAGCGACAGTGCCCTCTGAACTCCTACCGCAGGAACCTGTAACCATCTGGGTGGAGCTTTCCGAACCAGAAGTCGTCTCAGCCTTCAAGTTGCAGTGCGGAGTAACCGGCCTTTTATCCCAGGGTTTATTGCATGCCCTATTCCCAATGCTTCTTACAGTAGCCTTCGCCTCTGTCAAAGCTGATGCTATCTTTCAAATAGGCGACCCCTACATGATCGCAGCTGTGCTTGCGCTCACCTCAATTTCACTAGCCGCCCTGGCGCTGGGTATTTTTAAACGTGTCGGTTATGTCGAGTATAGGTATCTAGCCCACCGCTTTTATCAGGAGCCGATTATCTACGCGATTGGGCGAGAAGGCATGGTCGTCAGCTCTTATCAGGGAGACAATCGCCTGCCCTGGCGCGCCCTGAAAGAAGCATACGAAACTCCAGATATGATCGTAATTGTCACCGTGCGCAAAACTATTTTGCCGATTCCTAAGCGCTGCTTCGCCTCCGAAGACGATATGCGACGGACAATTTCGAATCTTAGAGCCTTTGTGCCAAATTACTCTCTCGCGAGCGGCCAGATATCCCCCAGGAGGGGGAGTGCACAGCCGTGAATTAAGCCATTTGCATTTGCATTTACATGCCGATGACATTGCCGATCCTTGTCAGCAGGCTCGGATTGGACTTGTGCAAATAATTGAGGAAAGCTGGATCCGAGTAATTATTCCAGGAATAGGACCCGTTCCATTGATTGTGATGATATGCCTGCCACTGCCTGCGCATTTCGGCATCGTACTGCCGCTGCTGCGCAGCATTGGCACGTCGCCAGTTATTTTGATAAGCCGAGCGTTGCGCTTCCCAACTGGCATATCGACGCTGCTCCTGCTTGATAGCGTTAGTGCGATAGGCTTTGTGCATGGCTTGTTGGTAACGTTCGCGGGCACCGTTGCGACTATCATAAGGATTGTTGACGTGCCTGTCGAAATGATCATGATGATCGTGGTCAGCCATCGCCGGCGATACCGAGACGATTGATACGATAGCCAGACCAAATATGGTTTTGAAACTAGGATGCATAATAGGTGCCTCTGAAGTGCTTGATGATAACGATGACGGCCGAATCAGGATTGTGTTTCCTCGGCGACAAACGCAAATGTTCAAAAGCCAGCGCCCATGCGAAATTACCATAATTGCGCACCTTTAAATATCAAATTACCGGCGCTAATTCGGACCTACCAGTTCAGCTGATACAAATTTGCACGAACAGGACCGCTCAATAAGGCAATTCTTGCATTAGCGGAATTAATAGCGCCAAAATTGGCACCAATCACTCTAACTGCAGTTCGGGCCACATCGAACATTGCAAGTATTGAGAATTGTAGCGCCGTCAAAGACATAAACCGTTAGGGAATTAGCCGGTCAGGGCAGTAGATCATCTCCCAGCTATCACTTTACCGGATGTGAGAGCGCCAATGGACAATCTGTTACGGCCTAGAGACGAAAAATTATTTGCGATCAGCCTTCCATACAGATGCCCTGTTCAGTGGGATTCGATGAAAGGGGGCGATCAGATTCGCCATTGTTCGAAATGCAAGCAGAACGTATACAACATTTCTCTCATGAGCAGGGAAGCTGCAGTCAATCTGATTAGTGAGAACGAAGGCGAGCTATGCGTACGCTTTTATCAAAGACGAGATGGCTCGGTTATCACCCGGGATTGCGCTTCTGTGCTAGGCCTGGGAAAAATCACATCAAAAACAAATATATTGGCTCGAATCAACGCTTATCTAACGGCTTGGATTCTCATGATTATACCCATGCTTGCGCCAGCAATCGTGTCCGTACGACAAGGGGGTATGGAACCGATGCGTCCGGTAGGTTCACAAGCTTCAGGTTTATCTGCAGAAGTAACTAAAGTCACGATCACTACAACCGATAGGCGAGACCAGAACATTTTTGAGACATTCGAGGAAAGTATTCGCGACTGCTTCAAAGGCCTGAAGAAACCTCCAAAAGAATAGAAGCCGTGCGAAATCCATCACTTCACCATCTCCCGTCGCGCTCGGATCAAAAAGTCGTTTGCCCATTCGTAGTCCGGCCGCTCAGGCAGGCTGGTCTCGTCATAAGCGCGCTCGAATTGCTTGTGCAAATCAAGTCGCCACTCATTTACCTCGTGCCAACTCACCTCGCCGTTGCGGATAGCAATAAATCGCTCGCGGTTATCGACAATGCGCACGGGCACTGAATTTTCTCGCAGTATAGTCACTCCGGAATATAGCAAACGCACCAGATGCATGACATGCTTCCACTTCAACTCGCCGCGAGCACGCCAGTCTTGTTCTAGTTTTTTGAATTGCGAGAGCACATAACCGTTGTAGGTTTGATAGACAAGCTTGGACAGGAGATGCTCACGTCCGTCCAGCAGCTCTTGAGCGAGTGGCGTGGCCAGCTCTATCAGTGGTGTATATAAACACTCGAGTATATTTGGATTGGCTTTGAGAGCAAGGACCAAAAACTTTTGTAATTCCCAGTAGCATTCCTGCGTATGGACATCTTCGAGTTGTTCGGGCATGCCGTACAGAGACCATTGTAAATGCGCCGGCGGCAAAAAGATGCCTCGCTTATCTATATCCGAATCCTCGACATCTAGACCAAAAGCGCGCGACCCAACCACGCATCGATAAATGATGTAATCATACAAGTCCCTGTCGCCATGCCTGAATCCAGGCCGGTCAAACTGTAAGTTTTGCACATGCTTGCGGATAGCAATTTCCTGACGGTGTAAACCGGAGTGACTACCATCTGGAAACTGTACAAGATAAGCATGACGGCTATCGTTGGGTGCCTGCAAGATTTTACCGACACTACCGCTCGGCCGCGTCGAACCGCCGGTGCCATAGGCCGTATCCACAAGCGTTACCACCTGAGTGCCGACAGGCAAAATCAGATGCGGACTTATTTTGTCGCTCTCGCTAGTATCCAATTCACAGAAGTCCAAAAGACAAAGGGACGATCATACATCTATTTGCAAAAAGTGCATGATCGTCCGCCTTATCAAGCTCTGATCTTGAGAAATCAGCTCGCGTTTCCGGAGCTACCGGTATTGTTGTAGTTGATGATTTCCTGGCCAAAGTTAGTGATTGTGTTGGTCGTACCATCCTGAGTGATCGCGTCGGAATCACCGTAAGCGCTGTTGTGAGCGTTCCAGACCCAGCCTATTGCGCCCTGGACAATTCCTTGATTGTTAGCGGCTTGCACACCATCGACGGCGCCTGTTGCGTTGCTGTCGACGCCCTGACCAGTGGTCGAATTACCATACTCCCCTATAATCGTCGGTATCGCCTGCTGGCCGCCCATGCCGTTAGATTCGGTGATGCCACTGGCGCCAGCGACTTCATTTTGGATTGCCGTGACGTTACCCTGGACACTGTTGTCTCCGTTCGTTTCCCATCCATAGTAGTGGTCGTCCCAGGCCACGTTCGTCATTGCGGCGTAAGCACCCGGATCGGCCTGCTGAGGAGCAAACGCGCCTCCGCCCTGAGCTTCAAGCATTACCATGCTGTTATTACCGGTACTGCGAACAGCATTGTAGATGCCGACTTCCTGATCGACGACGTTTTGTTCATTGCCGGGGTCATTTGGTTCGTTGGCAGTGCCGAACCAGACATGTGAATTGCCCACATTATTAGCGGCAACTTGCGAGTACCACTGTTCTTCGTTAGCAAGATCCTGGCCGGACAACGTGTTGTTGGTAGTACCATCAGTGCCACCAGAGGTGTGGTCTTCTACTTCGACTACGATGTTGGGATTTATATCCTGGAAGGCTTTGATGTCGGCTTGCACAGAAGCGGGATCATCACCACCGTTGGGATTGGCAGCCAGTCTTATAAAATTGAGATTTGGCATCTGTTGCATAATTGTAGCGGCATCAGCCGGGGCATCACCGGCATAAACAGCCACCCCTTTAGCATCAAAAGGCTTGCCGTCCGGTCCAATAATTTGACCGCTAATGACGTTGAAATTGCCATTGGCGTTGGCAGCAGGCGGTGCCGCAGGACTTGTATTGTCGGTCGGCGTAGTCGGTGCTGCAGGACTTGTATTGTCGGTCGGCGTAGTCGGTGCTGCAGGAGTCGTATTGTCGGTCGGCGTAGTCGGTGCTGCAGGAGTCGTATTGTCGGTCGGCGTAGTCGGTGCCGCCGGAGTCGTATTGTCGGTCGGCGTAGTCGGTGCCGCCGGAGTCGTATTGTCGGTCGGCGTAGTCGGTGCCGCCGGAGTTGTATTGTCGGTCGGCGTAGTCGGTGCTGCAGGACTTGTATTGTCGGTCGGATTCGAGGTGTTATTACCGAGCAGGGTCGCCAATTCGGCTGACAGCTGTGAAATCTCATTGCCTAACTGGGCCAACTGCGTTTTCAGTTGACTGAAAGAGTCGGTCGGCTGTGACGACGCACTTGTACCACTCTGATCGCCGCTAGCGCTGTCGCCAGTAGCGCTATTGCCAGCACCGCGATCTGCAGCACCGTCCGATCGCTCACGAGAGCCGCAATGATGACCATCATCGTCGCTGGTACCATAGGGATTACTAAACATCATTTCCCCGGAGCTTGATAATACACTGTTATTATCGCAGCGGTCGGAGCGTTGAAATAATCCTTGAAAGCTATTTGGATTGGCCATATCCACAAGGGGACTGGCAGAGCTGTCCGAGCCAGCAGTTTGCTGAATTTTGTCATTACCGGTTTGGGGCGCGTCAAAATTACTCATGGGTGGGTGCAACTCCATGTGGGCGGTGAGGTGTTTTTGAGATTCGGTGCGAGCATTAGTAAATGGTCGAGCGGCCTTGCTGCACGTTTGAATACTAGCGATTCTCTGTGACATTATCAGGACATGAGAACATGCCAGATTCGGCTGGAAATGTTCGAGCTCATTATTTGTCTACACCAATAGTTTTCTGCAGGCTTGCCATGCCGAGTGCGTTCGATTTGCGCTGCACCTTTGTCAGTTGATTTGAACTTTTGACTTATCGCTCTGGTCTGCTGAACTCCAAAATCGCAAAATTTCAGAGAAGGTTTGGGCTGAAAATCAGGGCCCTACAATGCATGTCTTTGTGCTAACAAGCTCCGATGGTCTGAACAGGACAGTCCCAATCGTCTCCGCTGGCAGTAAGTTACTGAATAACTCCAGACCGGCCCGACGAATATCCTGACTGAACCGAGCCGATCGAAAACGGCCATGTGAAGTTGTACTAATATTAGAGAAGTTAAAACCATTTCCTTTTAGAATGGTCAGGAAGTTGTGTGGTCAAAATCGATAACAATTGAGCCGATATGTCTAAGCCGCATTTTCAGATTTTTATTTTTGGCAAAACTAAACTCTATGTTCACCAGTTGATCTTCTTCAATTGCCGGTTGAACAGTAGTGCTACAAGTTTTTTGGAGGTCGCAAGAGCCTGCAAGAGCGCTGGCAAACCTTTTGTGCTGGAGGATTCTAATGTTGAAGAACTCGTTTTTGTGCCAGAAAACACTGTTATTTTGAAGGATATTTTCCTATCGGAATGCTTTGGTCTAAGTATTGAATTCAAGCAGGCTTCAGGTTCATTCGTCTCTCAAAACTCACTGCAGCAGACAGACTTGCTGGAAATCACTTCTGCAACAGGAGAGGAAGTTCACCTGCTAAACTTTATTCAAGCGAGTCCTGTAATATGACAGATTTACAAAAAAAACAAACCTGTCCCTTCGTACCTCCGGAGGTCATCCCTGACAGAATTATCGCCCCAGATAACACCATCTTGCTTATTCCAGATAATGATACTTACGTCAATCCGCCACACTTCATTAAAGCAGGCAAAACACGCGATTGGTGGACGCCATACTTCTACAATTGTTTGCCTATAGTCTTCGGTAATCAGCATGGATTCCTTATGCTTGCCACATATGACTTTGTCGTGAGATGGAACGGGGATAATGGATTACCGGGTCTGAAAATTCACCTCCTAGAAAGCGAGCCCAATCCCAATTACATTCTACTTTCGTCGCATTTCGGAAGTGGAATTTTGACAATTCAATCTCGATACACTTTTAGAACACCGAAAGGCGTTAACTTAATGGTCAAGGAGCCTCCAAACTATTTTGTCAATGGTTTTTCTTGGATGAATGCTGTGATCGAAACCGATAATTTGCGCCGCGATTTCACTTTCAACATAAAAGTCACTGAGCCTAATCGTGACATTTATGTTGCCAAAGGAACTCCGCTTGGTTGCATACTGCCCTATCCACGCTATTTCTTGGACAATTACACTTTAGAGGAATTGCAAGATCCAGAATTGCTTGGAGAGGCAAAAAAGACAGTGAGTTACTTCTCCACGGAACGAAATGACTTCGACAATGGGCCTCGCATGAGATACATGGAAGGCATTGATATCTATAATCTGAGGTTTAAAGAGCACCAAAAGTCGCTTGATATGGGCGAGTGGTGGTCTTCAACAAAGCCAACAACCAACGCAAAGCCAAATAATCAAAGCGAATCCGTCGAACAGGCGCTATCAAAACGGATGAAAATGTCTATTAGTGAAGTGCTTAGAAGAATACAACGAAATCTTAGAGCTAAACGCTAAGTTGCCGGAAAAATCTCTGACGCTATTTGTGCCGGTTGACCACAATAAGCTGCCACTTTCTACTGCAACATAGAGCAAGTTGATGATGCCACGATCAGCACTAGAGCGTGAATGAATCGTTCCGCGTGATCTGGAAAATCCCAGACACAAGACCAAGGAGCTCGGCTAAAGAGCGCGCTTCGGACCAGCAGTGCACACCAATATCATCGCCCCTACTTAAAAGCATAAGCACCGACATCGATCGAAGCAGAGCGCCGCGTCCCGATGATGTCAGACGGTGGAGCGAGAGCTGGGCCGCCGGCACCGACCAGGGCGCAGCCAGGCTTGGGACGCATATCAAATTTCACTTGCGGTTTGAAGTCGGCAAAAAGCAATCCGGCATCTGTGCTAGAGCCAGCAACAATGCAAACATTGTGGTCCTCTGCCACACCTTCAGCCTTGAGTGAAAAAACTGGCGAAGCATTATTGCGCACGATTATATTGCTCGAAGGCGTACCGCCTTCCGTAGTCTTCAAGTTAAAGACGCCGATCCAGGCTTTCAATTTCGGATTGAGGCTTATTTCCTCGACAGTATTGTTGATTATCTGGCTGTCGCGAGCCCCGCATACGGTTATGGCATGGTATGCGGTGATCAGAACGACATTGTTGACGATGGTTAGCCGCTGCCACACACCGTCAAATTCGCTAATCCCCTGCATACCACCGCTGACACCATCGGATAGAAAAGGCAGATGGGCATCGGTAATAGCAGCCACAAAATTTGAATCGATCAAAATGTCGTGATGAGGAGTGAGGTCCGCCTGCCCATGATCAAAACGTACCTGCCCCTGCATCGCATCGTTGTGATTACCATCACCGAGGACATGACTATTGGTGATGCGATTGCGACGTATGGTGATCAATTCTCCTGCAAAATCAATACCGTCATCGCCAAAGTTATCGATCGTATTACTCTCCACGACGACGTTGGTGCCGGGCACGATGATGCCGGCGCGCACATTACGCAGGTCATTACTGACTGCCGACAGGTTGGTTCCAGAAAGCATCAAACCGCTCGTCCCACTGTCGATCCAATTTTGCTGAGTCCAATTGCTCACATCGACAGCAGAACGGAAGTGATTACCACGAAAAAATACGTTCGAGACCGGGCCGAGAAAATCAGATTGCCCAAGCCGCACAAGTTGACCGCCCTTGCCTTTACCAGGCACACCCGTGGACTGGAAGGTCAGGCCTTCAAAATCCCAGTTGGAAGAGCCATTAATGACCATCTTGGCGATGACCGGAGTCTGCCCGGCATCAGCCATGACACAAATGAAACTGGGATTGATGTAGCCGCTAATTATGACCGAGCCCTGATCGCCGCTCATCAAGTGAAGGATGTCGCCGCCCCTAACAACTCCATTTGGATAGAGCGCACTGAGGGTGCCGGCTGGGTTTGACCTTGTCGGTCCACGCGTCTGCGAGGCTATTAAACCGGCACTGATTACTTCGGCAAAGGTATGCCATGGCCGCGACTTCGAGCCATCCCCCTGCATCGAGCCACGCATGGGGTCGATATAAAAATGATGAGCTGACGACGAATAGTGAGGAGTCGGACAGCCATCAGCAACGCGAGCGCACTGGGCAAAGGCCGGATAAAAACTCATAGCCAGAAAGGAGGCGAAGGTGCCAATAAACTGCCCGATCTTTACCATCAAACCTGCTCCATCAATGTACCGCCTTCCCATTGTCAGCCGGGGAAGGGAAGATAGGGTGAAGAGGTAGAAGATTGCCATAGATATTCAGGCTTACGCGAAAGTCATGGATATGGAAAAACAACTTCTTACCATTCAAATGGGCAAACAAAAATATCAGCCTTGCATGGTCTACAGGTCCGACAAACTAAAGCGCGGATTCGACTTATCGTTATTTTTTGCAGACGACACTATTCATCCGACTGAAAGCACTTATACTGCCGCGAGCGGCCAAAGCCTTCAATTAGGACCTTCCATCGATTTTTCTTCAACACCATCCGCCACCACCGGAGCTACCGCGGCTTCGGCCCGATCAGTCTTGCCTGCAGGCGCCTCTTTTTCTTTCTTCTCGACTACCAGCCTGATGTCTTTGTTCTGACCATCCGCCTGGACGATTTC
>JAGXAB010000128.1 GCA_018971775.1 Cyanobacteria bacterium REEB67
GAGTTCTTTTTCCGGCTTGCTGCCGGCGCGACAGAGCACCATACCGGCACAGAGGAGACCGCGTACGGCTTTGCTCTGCTCGGACTGATCTTGGCTGGCATTGGCCACCTTCAAATTGGCCACGCCCATTTCACGGGCCGCCGCAAGAGCCTGCGTGGTTTCACCGCTTTCGAGGAGCTTGAGCGGCTCCATCTTTTTCACTTCGGTGATGATTTGCTCGGAGGCAATTGACTTGTCTTTGACTACAGTTTCCTGCTCTTCTTTGGTAAAGCCGTAGATGGCATGCTTGTCTTTCTGGATTTTTACTCCCATGGCAAAGCCGCCGCAGAGTACCAGGGCCATACCGACCGGCAAAATAACGTCGAAAAGGGGATTGAGCTTGTAAGGGTTTTTGCCTTCGCCTTTTTCATCGCCGCCGGCGACACCACCGACGATGTCCGAACTGGCGTGTTCTTTCATGGCATTCATACGGCCGGATTTGCTCATCTCCGCTTCGGCATTGACGGCCAGGCTGTTCAGCCCGGAATTGCTCGCAGAAGGAACAGGAGCTACCGGCGGCGGCGCCTGGGCGGCCGAGACCGGCGATGGAGCAGTATAGGAAGGAGTGGAGGGAGCGGAAGGCTTGGCTGGTGGACGACCACCAAGGCGAGAAGCGGCTATATTTGGTTTGCCGGCTTTGCCGCCGCCCAGACCGCCAGCCAGAAGGCCGCCGCCTGGCTCTGAAGAAGAAGAAGAAGAAGAAGAAGAAGAATCGATACCAGGACCAGGACCGGGAGCGGCGGGCTCCGGAGTCGCGGCTTCAGCCGCAGCCGGTGCCTCGGCGGGAGCCTGCGCAGCCGCATCAGTTTTGACGTCGCCCTTCTTTTTTTTGCTAAACATAGCCCTGTCGATCCTCTAACTTGCTCGTTTGCGAGCTACCCAATCAAATACATTCACTTTAAACCCCGGAATGTAATCGGGCGAAACTGATAAAAACCAAACTGACTAAAAAAACAACTAACCAAGGACTACCTAATGAGGTTTTGCCTCAATTTCAACCAACTTAAAACAAATGTCTCACAAACACCCTTCTTGGTAACGTAGTGATCGAGCTGCAACTTGGCTTCCTCACCGAGTTTGAAGAGTTCGAGCAAATAACGCGAATATTTTGCATCAGTCCGATAACTACCGGCCAGATTCTCCACTTCAATATTTATAGCCAGATCAAAAAGTTTTTCCCCGCCATGCTCCTCGAGTTCTTCTTGCAAATGATGGCTAAATTTTAGAGCGTCTTTTTCAGCCACCCTCTTATGCGGGGGAGTGCTCAAAAATAGCTCTCCGCGCATCTTGCGGATCAAGTCGCGGTTTTCGTCCGAGCTCCAGGCGGAGGCCTCCAGTCTCGATTTGAGCGAGGGACTTTGCCGGGCCAGAAAGCCGATATTTTCTTCGAAGCGGTTGTTCAGCGGAATGGGCTGACAGCGGCTGACAATTGTGCGCAGGACGTCCTCTTCGCATTCGCCAAAAAGCAAGAACAAACAATTGCTGCGCGGCTCCTCAATGGTTTTTAAAAGGGCATTGGCAGCCGGTCTGTGGAAGGCCCACTCACTGGCGTCATCGATGACGACGACTCTCAAATACTGAGAAGTGCGGGCCAGCTCCTCGGAGAGATTGCGGGCGGACTCGACTGGGATCTTGCCGCTCTTGCCGGCGTCGCGCGAGAGCAAGACCCAGGCTTTGGGATGTTCATCGCGAAAAAGCCAGCGACAATTCTGACAAGCCGAGCTGAAGGTCTTATCATCTACGACCTTTTGCGGTTCTCCAAGATCATTGAGATCTGTGTATGAGAGTAAACAAGAACCACTCTTTTCCTTATCCTCTTTTTCACAATTGAGATAGGCTGCCAATTGCCGCGCCATCAGCCACTTGTCGGCGATGCAGCGTCCGGTGAGCAAATAGGCGTGGGCCATGTGACCGCGACTGAGGGCGTTGGCCAGTAGTCTGGCGGCGACCGGCTGCCTGGCGGCCAGAGCTGGGGAAAAGCAGGCGGTCGATAGAGGACTGCCGAGGTGAATATCTTGAGTTTGCATATAACTATATTAACGTGCCTGAAGCCCTAATAAATTGACAGCTCTTGGCGAGTGGCATAGACTATCTGGGTCAAAAAAAACAGGGCGTGGGAAGTTTTTATAACCGCTCCCGGCTCTTTCTCGTGGGTCTGAGCCCGTGAGTAAGCTTGTGGTGTCCCCTCAATATTAAGTTGAGTCAATGCACCACTCTTCTAGGAGATTATCAAACCTTGGCTAACGTAGTTGTTGTCGGAGCGCAGTTTGGAGATGAAGGTAAGGCCAAAGTCACCGACCTTTTGGCTAATAATGCTGACATCGTCGTCAGATATCAGGGTGGTGCCAACGCAGGCCACACCGTCGTCGTCGGCGAAGAAACCTATAAGTTTCACCTGATCCCGTCGGGCATTATTTATCCCGGCAAAACCTGTGTCCTCGGACCCGGCATGGTCATCGACCCAAAAGCATTCATCAAGGAAGTGAAAGCGCTGACCGATCGTGGTCTCGATGATTCGAGACTGAAAGTATCAGCTTCGGCCCATGTCACCATGCCCTATCACCTCGCCCTCGACGCCTCCGAAGAAGAGAGTCGCGGCGACAATAAAATCGGTACCACCAAGCGTGGTATCGGTCCGACTTACGCCGACAAATGTGCGCGCTCCGGTATCCGCATGGAAGACCTGCTCGACCGCGAAGTTTTGAAAGAAAAATTGGACTGGATGGTACCGCGCAAAAACGTATTGCTCGAGCGCATGTATAATCATCCGCCCTTCGACGCCAAAGAAATTCTGGAAGAGTACGCTTCATATGGTCAGCAAATGGCCAAGTATGTCTGCGACACTTCCCAGTTGCTCTTCAACGCCGTCCACGACAAGAAAAACATCTTGTTCGAAGGCGCGCAGGGCACCATGCTCGACCTCGACCACGGCAGCTATCCCTATGTGACCAGCTCCAGCCCGAGCGCCGGCGGTGCTTGTATCGGTACAGGCATCGGCCCGACCATCATCGACCGTGTGATCGGCATCTCTAAAGCCTATGTCACCCGCGTCGGCGAAGGTCCCTTCCCCACCGAGCAGGACGGTGAAGTCGGCGACATGCTCCGTCAGACCGGCAAACCCTGGGCAGAAGTAGGCGTGACCACGGGCCGCCCGCGTCGTTGCGGTTGGTTTGACTGCGTGATCGGACGTTATGCAGTGCGCATCAACGGTCTCGATTGTCTGGCGATCACCAAGCTCGACGTTATGGACGAGTTTGATGAAATCCAGGTCTGTGTCGCCTATCGCGACAAGATCGACGGCACCATCCACAAAGAAATGCCTTCGATCGGGTCGCAATTCAAGCGCATGGAACCTGTCTACAAGACACTTCCCGGCTGGAAAAAACCGACCTACAAAATCCAGAATATACAGGAACTGCCCGCCGAAGCGCGCAACTACCTCGACTTCATCGCCGAAGAGCTCGATTGCCCCGTGGCCATCGTCTCGGTCGGACCGACCCGCGACAAGACAATCGTCATCGAAGATCCGATCCACGGACCGAAGCGCGTCCTGACCAAATTTCGCTAAATCAAACGAGCGAAATCAATAAGATAATCAGAGTGAGGAGGGCAAGTCATTGCCCTCCTCTAATTTTGCGTCGCGTACTTTGATATTTAAGAGGCGATAAATAGCATTGCGTACATTCAAAGCAAAATCGCTCTGTTTGCTCAAACAGCGATCGATGCCAATCTGGGCGGCAGCGCTGTCGGGGATGATTTCTCGAATCGCCCGGTAGGCGCGCAGGGCCTTCATATATTCGTGCAGATCAAATTCATAGAGATGAGCCAGGGCATTGAGGGCTTCCAGCGAATGCGGCTCAACGGCGAGCACCTGCTCAAGGGCCTGGCGGCAGGCATCGAAATCGTTGCGACTGAGATAGAGGTCGGCGAGCTCGAGGCGCCAGGCAATCATCTGCGGGCGCTTGGCTAAAGCACTGAGCAATAAGCTAGTCGCATCATCCAACTGCCCGAAACTCTGCTGGACGGCAAAGCGGGCATGGGCCACTTCGGCATCGCCGGGGTAGATCAGGGCGAGCTGATCGGCCTGCTCGCTTGCTTGCTTGAGCGATTGGCCGGCGAGCAGGGCATTGACCAGCGCCAGCCGTGCGTCCTTCGAGCGGGGGGCAAGCTCGACGGCGCGCCTGGCCAGAACGATTGCGATTTCAGTACTGAGATTTTCCAGGTGCAACTGCGAGAGGGCGACGAGGGCCTCGACCATGCCGGGATCATGAGCACGCACTTTTTCGTACTGGACGATGGCCAGACCGGACAGGCCCATGCGGCGGTAGAGACGACCGGCCAGCAGCGCCACTCTCCAGTTGTCCGGGTCGCGCGTCAGCAAGTTTTCGACGCGGCTGCGGGCCGGCAAGAGATCACCGCGGCCAATCCAGGCGCTGATTTGTTCAAAATCACCGTTCGAAAACGGCCCGACCGCTGACTGCGACATTTCACTGCCAGCATCGGTCTGTTTATTTATAGATGCATCGCCCGGCTGTGATTGAGCGACCTTCTTTTCGGGCGGCTCTGCAGCCGCCCCTGCCAGGGGCAGGCAAAAAACCCCCAGAAGTAGCACGCCCGGCAGGCAGGCATATCTTCTAAAATCGAAACATTTTTTGCCGCACTCAAAAAACATCGCCGTTTCCCGAACTATGTGGAAGAGGAGCCAATACCAAGCATGGTACCAGAAAGAATCGGTGACCAAGGCCAGGGCCGGCAAAAAATCACGGCCAATCTCGAGGCTGCCTAAGCGTGCTAGGATAAGGTTTACGGCTATTTTCGCGAGGGGCCGCAAGACATGACAAGCGGTCAAGTCAAGACAACAGGGCCGGCCGGCGCTACGCTCGCCCAGGGAAAAGTAGACTGGTACAACATCGCTGTTTTACTGCTCTCTACGATTGTCTTAAGTGTGATCATCAGTTCTTACGTGCTTTGTCTGGCCTGGCTCAATTTGAAAAACAACGACAGCGATCCGCTCGAGCGCGCCGCTCGCCTTGCCGCCCAGGATCTGCTCGATATCAATGTTGTCAGCGCTAATTTCGGCAATGTCGGTATCGCCGATTTCGAAAACAGCGAGCTCGGACCGGGCGGCTTGAGCGCTGGCGCGGCAGGTGAAGTGCGAAGCTACAACACAATCGCGTCGCTTTTGCGCACCTCGCTTTTCCTGGCGAAACACTATCATTTGCAGGCAATGGGCGAGCAGGCGGCAGCCGACCTGAAAGATTTGCAAGGCATCAAAGACGAATTGCGGCGCAAAATAGTAGCGTCCATACAGACCGATGGCACGGGCGCCATCTACGAGCACATCAAACGCATCCTCTCCAATCACGTGCGCGGCGGCGCCAGCCTGCAAACACTGGCAGTCAAGCTCGGCACCAGTCACGACCGGATGCAAATCACCACCATCCCGGCAGAGGCAGAAGATGCGCCGGCCTTCAGCGGCTCTGGTAAACTGCGCACATTGATACCACTGACAGTGCCGCTCAGCAATCAGATTATTTACTTACACCAACAAGCCCGCGATATTGCCATCGTCGCTCCGGCTCAATTTGTCCCGGACCAAAAACAAGCCTTGCCTACGACACTTTTGATAGAAGCGCAATTTGCAGCCCCCTCACGCCAGCACGACGCGAGCGGCCGAGTCATCACCCACAAGGAAGTCTGCGTAATCGCCGGCGCTGACTATAAAAATCAGCCTCTGACAAATCCGCCGCAAGACGGCTGCCTCGCCCTCGATTTCCCGCAGGGCAGACCGGATCGTTTCGATTCGCTGGCGTCCATATTGCAATTTAAAGACTGGCAGGGTCGTGGCGACTGGCTCGAGGCGGTGCAGGGTGCAGTACCGGGCACCGGACACCTGGCACCACCGGCGGTGAATCAGCTAAAGAGCATGAATGGTTCCGATTCGCTTTCGATAGCGCTTTACCACTGGTTGCGCGGCCAGTCGCGCCCGATTTCACCAACCGGACTGGCCTCGATGCTTACCAGCCGCTGGCAAATCCCCAATACGGCCGCAGCACAGGAGACCAATCCGGCCCCAAGCGAGCCCGGTGAACGCGGAGCAGAGGAGCTGGACCAACAGGTCAATAGCGGCTTGCTCAAAGAATCGGGAGCCCGCCTCTTTGCCCTGCTCTATCAGAACAAGCCGGCAGAGGCGGGTCAAAAAGCCCTCTACAACTGCTTCCAGGCCACTGCCAATAAATTTCCGCCCTCGACCCTGCCACTCGTCATTGACCGTAACGGCGCGCCCAACCTGCCTGGTCAAAAAGGCTTCGATCGGCAGCTCGCCATCGATCTTTTAAGCGGCATCTACAACACCAATCTCGCCGCCCAGGAAACACTCGCCACGGCGCAACTGATGCAATCCAGCTCGATGCGCGCCTATCGCGCCTCAAAAGAAAGATTATTCCTCGCTCAGACCGAGCTCGATTCACTGACGAGCAGATTGAAGAACGAGAGCAGAGAAGATGCTCGTAAAGCATTGAGCAACGAAATCGACTGGCGCAACAATCGCATCACCTATGAAATCAACGAGCAGAAAAAACAACTGCGCGCCTACAGCCTTTCCCAGGCGGCGCTGAGCAATGCCGCCGCCGTAGCCGGACAGTCCTTCGAATGCGGATCAAAATTATTTCAGTTAACCAGAGTCGGCATCAATCGCCTCGCTCAGCTGCAACCAATCAATGCCGCCCTCGCACCCGCAGCCGCCCATGCTTTTATTTTAGGTCAACGGTTTATTTTCACACCACTCACTCAAAGTCTGAAGGAAAGCGACATCCTCGACGATGCGGCCAGAGCTTTTGACGCTACGGCCAAAACACCCGCCTCCAGCGCGACGGTCAACTCCCCCTGGCTCAGCAGAAATCTGAAAATCTTCGGTCAGATAAAAAGCATGACCGATCAAGCCGATACTACTTTGCTCGTCGAAGGGCGCTCCCTGTCAGACTTGAAGGCTGAAACAGCTACTTCGCTGAAAGCTACACCTTTGGTGGTGGTCTTTACTCCGGACTTGATTGCCCAACCGGCATCGATAAGCGAAGCCGGCCAGGGCACAAGGAGCGAGCCTCTCTACTTTAAGGAATATCCCTTTAAGGGCCTGAGCGTCGCCGAGCGGCAGCTGCTCTATTATTGTCAAAACGGCTATCAATCAGCCTCGCTGCCCAGCGGCAAAGTCGCCTGGTCGATCCTCGCCCGCGATCTAGTCGCCAGTAGAGGTCTGAACAACAATCATCAAAGACTGGGCCTGCCGCTTGCACCGACTAACACCGGTTGGTACAAACGCGCCTTAAACTGGTCCGACAGCACAGGCGGTAAAGAGGCACTCTCGGCGGTATCGGCTCAGAGCAACCAGGCTAAGCAAACGGGCGGCGGGCTGGCCGCCGAATGGCAACTGCGCTCACCGGTGATGCTCCTGGATGAGAGCGAATCAGGCATTCTCAAAGGAGCAACGCTGTCCGACCCGGAGAGCGGACAGCGCGTGCCTCAGATACCACCTGTGGGTCCTGATTTGATGTAACAGACCTGAGAAGATCCGAGAAGATTACTCTTCCGAACCCTTTTTCTTTTTCTTCTTGGAAGCGGGCTCACTATCGCCATTTTCATGGTTTTCTTCGACAGCTTCTTCCGCTTCAGCCTGGGGAGGCGTGATGCCGTTGTGGGCTTCGAGAGATTCTACGCGGGCAAGCAAACTTTCGTATTGCTCGACTGTGACCAGACCAAAATCCTTGGCCGCTTTTTTGACATTCTTGCCAACTTTAGCGGAAACTTTGGACTCGAAACCGCCGGTACGCTTGGCAGCCTCTTCTTGCAGACCCTTAATAAACGAATCAACGGTCTCGGATTTGACTTTGCCTTTTTCTTCGAGGTCATCGAAGAGATCACGGCCGACTTTGACCAGATCCTGCATGGCTTCGTTGAGCGCGTCTCTGACACGGTCGACATTGGCGGTTGCGCCGACGCCGGTCAAAACGGCTTTCCTCAATAATTTTGTGCGGTCACTCATTGCTTAACTCCTGAAATTCGCGGTTCTCGTATCGATAATTCTTGCGACGCCTATGAGAATTGTATGTGTACAAGGCGTCAATCCCATCATCTTTACAAAGTTATCAAGATAGTTATTTACAAACGAGCTGCTTACAACCGAGCACGGCAGGCGCCTTTGCACAGATTGCCTCCGGGGAGTATTTGCAAGACTTTAGTCTTCTTGACGCTGTCAAACCGTTAAAATGTCAGTCAGGATTTATTGGTATGCCTTGCTTGCCGATAAAAAATGCCCACCTACATAAGTGAAAAGGAGACCAGGCTTTGGAAGCTAATGGCAGGAATAAAGTATTAGGCGCAACGCTTCTTTTACTGATGATGCTTGTGTCGCAGTCACTCCCATCCGGCTCTCTGGCGGCCCAGGCGGCGCCGGCCGGCGGCAGACCGAAACTGGTCCTCTTGATCGTCGCACAAGAATTGACTCTGAGCGGCATGAACCGCTTCGCCGATAAATTCGGCAGTGGCGGCTTGCGCTTCTTGAGCGATTCAGGGGCGAACTTCTCCGCCTGCAAATTTGACACGGCCTCGGCCCAGAGCGCATCAGGCAATGCCACAATTGTCACTGGCGCGCATCCCTGGGCGCACGGCATCGTCGCCGACCAGTGGTTTGACCGCCGCAAGGGCAAAAGCATCTCCTGTGTAGCCGACGACGGCTCGCAGCTCGTCGGTGCCAATGCCGGCGGCGCCAGCTCCAAATTTTTACAGGGCACAACCATTGGCGATCAGATGAAACTGGCCAGCAATGGCCGCAGCAAAGTCTTTTCGATCGGTGTCGCCGATTCGCAGGCCCTCCTCCTCGGTGGCCGACTGGCCAACTTGGCCCTCTGGTTCGACGATCGCACCGGCAATTTCGTCACTGGCAGCCAGTATGCCCATGACCTGCCGAGCTGGGCCAAAGCCTTCAACGAATTGCGTCAGGCCGAAAAATATTCAGGCAAGCCCTGGCAGCGCCTTCTCCCCGAAAATCAGTACGGATCGGCTACCCGCGACGACTATCAATATGAAAGAGCCCTGCCCGGCGACGGCAAACTCTTCCCGCACGTGATATCGAGCCCGATGCCGGGCGGCGGCGCCTACAGCACGCTTGCCGCTACACCGATGGCCAATCAGATGGTCCTCGAGCTGGCCAGGGATGCTTTCGAAAAAGAAAATCTCGGCACCCACGCCGACGCTGATTATCTGGCCGTAGGCCTTTCGGCCGGCGGCAAGCTCATTGACTATTTCGGACCAAATTCACAGGAAGCGCAGGATTTGCTCCTGCGCATGGACCAAGGTATAAGTGGATTGCTCACGGCCATCGATCAAAAAGTCGGCTTGAACAATTGCTTGATTATTTTCACCGCCGATAGTGGCGCTTCGCCGATCCCGGAATTTGCCAAAGAGCGTGGATTGGAAGCCGGACGTATCGATCCTAAATCCTTCAAGACCTTCCTCGACAGTACTCTCGATAATCGTCTCGGCCAGGCCGACTGGATCGAAAGCTTCGATCCGCCGCACGTCTATCTCAACTTCAAGGCAATCGACGACAACAAATATCGCCAGCCCGATGTCGAAACGCTGGCCGCCAAAGTGGCGCACAATATCCCGGGCGTTTCGGAAGTAATCACCTCGGCCCAGCTGTACGCCAATACGGTCCCCAACGGTCCTGCCAGCGACGCCGTGCGCAAGAGCTATTACTGGGGCCGCAGCGGTGAGCTCTTCATCATCCCCAAACCGGGCTATGTTTTCTCCACTGAAAACACAGGCACCGCCAATGGTTCACCCTACACCTACGACACCCAGGTGCCGCTTCTGATCTATGGTGCCGGCATCCAGTCCGGACACTACCAGGCCGCCGTCAGTCCCGCCGATATCGCCCCGACCATAGCCGGCCTGCTCGGCATCGAAAGCCCCTCGCTCTGCGAAGGCAAAGCACTTACCCCGGCGCTCTCGCCGCTCTACGGTCCGAGCAAGGCTCGTGTAGCCGATGCACCGGTGCCCTCGCCCTAATTAGGAAATAGACATCGCAATGGCTGAAGAAAAATCCGTGACTGGCGAAAAGACCATCATTCTGGTGGACGGCAGTTCCCTTGCTTTCCGCATGTTTTACGCCCTGATGCGCACGGGCATGCGGGCCAAAGACGGGACACCGACCTATGCGGTGCACGGATTTTTCAGCGCCATCTTCGACTTGATCGAAAAGCAAAAGCCGGACATGCTGGCCGTCTGCTTCGACCTTCCCGAGCCGACCTTCCGCCACACAGAGTTTGCTTATTACAAAGCCAACCGTGACGAAATGCCCGACGATCTGGCCAGACAATGGCCAATCATCAAGGAAGGCGTCAAGGCGCTCGAGATCCCCCTCTACGAACTGGCCGGCTATGAAGCCGATGACGTAATTGGTACCCTGGCAAAACTGGCCGAAAAGGACGGCGCCCGCGTTTTGATCCTGACCGGCGATCAAGATGCCTTCCAGTTGCTCGAAGGCGATTCGCAGCGCGTCCAGGTGCTCATGCCCAAAGACGGCCAACTGATAAATTTTGACCGCCATAAAGTTTTTGAAAAACTGGCCGTCTGGCCAGAACAAATCATCGACTACAAGGGCCTCTCGGGCGACAGCTCCGATAACATCCCCGGCGTCAAAGGCATCGGTCCCAAAACCGCGGCCACTCTGCTCGCCAGCTACGGCAGCATCGATGGCATCTACGAACACATCGACGAAATCAAAGGGGCGGTCAAACAAAAACTGATCGACGGCAGACAGAGTGCCATGGACAGCAAACGCCTGGCCACGATCAAACTCGACGTGCCGATGGAATTTGACTTTGCCCACTGTCATCTGACCATGCCGGATCTCTACAAAGCCAAAGAATTTTTCACCAAGCTCAACTTCAAACAATTGACGGTTCGCCTGCAAAGAGTGCTTGGCCGCTTCGATCCAAACGGCATCGAGCCAGATCTCTCGACCATACTAATAGAGGACATGGTGGCGCCCATGGCAGCGGCGGCGGCAAATCCGATGGCCGCGGCAGCCGCTCTCTTGAGCGGCAATCTCAATCCGGCCATCGCGGCAGCGGCGGCCCGCTTGCAAGCGGCGGCGGAAGCAGCTGAGAGCGCCGTTGGAAACAATATACAGACAGCAGCAGGGGCGGCGGCAATTTTTGCCGGCGACGTGCTAACAGACATGGCAGGCGCAGCCGAGACACTCGGGATGAGCACCAGCGCCAATGGCCCTACAGGTAGTGCCACCGCAAGTAGTGGCGCCGGCGGGGCAACGAAGGTCACAGTCGAGACCAGTACCGTCAGGACCGAAAGCACACAGACGGCCGGTGGCCAGCTCACTCTGAGTTTTTCCTATGCCAGTGACAGCAATGATAGCAATGCAAGCGCGGCGGCCAGTCCGACCGCCGTACTAGATCCGATCAAAAATGCCGAGCTTATCGACAGCGAAGCCAAGCTCGATACTTTGATCGAAGAACTCTCCAAACAATCCTTGATCTCAGTCGATCTTGAAACGACCGGCTTGAACGCTCTCGACACCGAAATCGTCGGTTATGCCATCGCCTACGATCCGACGATGATTTTAAACGAAAAAGGCCTGGTCGAAAATGACGGCGGCACTTACGGTGCCGAAACTTTAAAAGCAGTCTACATCCCGGTCCGACACGCCGGTCTTTCCCCGGCCGAGCAGCTGGCACCAGACTTTGTCAGCGCAAAACTGAAGCCAATTCTCGAAGACAGAAAAATCGGCAAGGTCGCCCAGAACGGCAAGTATGAAATGAACGTGCTCTCCCTGGACGGCATCCATTTTGGACCGGTCTGCTTCGATCCGATGCTGGCCAGCTATATCGTCAATCCAGACCAGCGCCACGGCCTGAAAGAGCAGGCAGAGCGCATCCTCGGCTA
>JAGXAB010000005.1 GCA_018971775.1 Cyanobacteria bacterium REEB67
CGGATGGCCTTTCTTTGCGCTATCAAACAAAATCGCAACTGCATCAAGTCAACAACAAAATACCCGAAAATACGATTATGCGAAAATGGCTGGACGAAAATCTCGGCGCCATCAACGACCTCAAAAAAGAAACCTACGACAGTCGCGCCGTCCAACCTTATAGTGTGGCCGGCAGCCGCAACCAAGAAACGCCGATTGGTAATCTATATGCCGACGCTGTTTTCAACGGCTTGAAGAAACACCTCGGCGAAGCTGGACAAGAAGGACCGGATCTCGTCCTCGTCCATTCGGGCGGCATCAGAGCAGGCATACCGACCGGCCGCGAGCTGAGCCGACTGGATATCGCCAACATAGTGATGAACGCCGGCGATCGCGAAGGCGAAAAGACCGAACTGGCAATGATGAATCTCACCGGCGCTCAATTGAAAAACGCTCTCGAATACGGCGTGCGCGAGCGAGTAGCCGAACCGCGAGCCGGACTGGTCGATCAGGTCAAATCACTCTTCACCCACAACCGTGAAGAACTGGTCGATGAACCGGGTAATTTCGTCCAGGTGAGCAGCGGCGTAAAATACACCTATGACGCCAGTCGCAAAGGCCTCAGCACCGAAGGCGGTGGCGAGCGCATTGTCGATTTGCAAATCAAAAATGCTCAGGGCACCTTCGAGCCTATTGACCCCAACCGCACATATAAAGTGGCGGCCCGCTTCCATCCGCTCGACAAATGGACGAAATACAAAATGTTTGGCGACAAGACAATCGAAGCAGTCCACGCCGAACTCGGTGTTAAGCCGCTTAAATATTCACAGGTTGACCTGATCGCCGAACACATCACCGGTAAGACTCTCGATCCGGCCGTCGACGGCGCAATCGAAGGCCGCATCACCGACTTGACGCCGCAGGCTAATGCCCCCACACTTAGGCCGGGTAAATCGCTTTTCGTCGCCCCGAGCCTGGCCGGCGAAAGAAAATTGGAAAATCAACCGGACGATCAAAGCGCCTCCCACTGACATTTGTAAAAGACTGGCTAAATCGCAAAGGAAGCCAACCAATGACCGAAGTCAATTTCGCCCGTTCGATCGCCGCCGCCAAACTTGTCTCCAGTCCCGTGACGGTAGTGACGACCTTTGACAAACCCAGTCAAAAGACACTGGCGATGATCAGCACCGTCTCCTATGCCCAACTCGATCCCCTCGCTCTTTCCACCGGAGTGCTAAAAAAGAGTCGGACCGGTCGCGCTATATTTGACAGCGGCGTTTTCGCAGTCTCGGTCATGTCTTTCGAACAACTGGCCACGCTGGAAAAAATGAGCTTGCTTTCGACCGGTCAAGATGTAGACAAACTTACCGCCGCCGGTTTCGAAAAAGCGCGTTTCGAGGCGTCGGGCCTGGAATATGTTAAGGACAGCCTGGCCGCTTTTTCTCTGACGGTGGCCGGCCATGTCGACCTCGAAAGTTATGTCGCCATCGTCGGCAAGGTGGTGGAAGCGGTGCATTTAAAAGATCCCCAGGCTAATCGCCTGACGCCCCTGATCCGCTACAATCGCTGCTATGGACCCATCGACAAAGACCGGCTCAAAGAAGCCATCGATTCCTATCCCATCTAAACGCCAGCGCGCCATCTCCGCTGCACTTCTGCTGGCGATGCTTTTGCCTGCTCTCGGCCAATCGGCGCAAGCGCAATCGGGATTATCTCCATCTGCCCTGCCTCAATCGGCTGCCCCGGCTTCGGCGGCAGGCTCGATCGACATCACCATGCTCAAGGCAGGCCGTGCCCTTTTCGAACAAAAGCGATATGACGAGGCCCTCATCGCCTTTGGAAAATTCCGCGACCAGCGGCCGAACAATCTCGCTATCCACTTCTGGCTGGCGACAACGCTTGCCGCTCTCAAGCGTGATCAAGAGGCGATTCGCGAGTATACAAGCTGCCTCAATCTAGCCGCCTCGATCGGTATGGATTCGAGCGAGATGCGCTCCAATATGGGCAACGCACTGCTCCGCGTCGGCTATATCAAAGAACCTCTATTCGACTTCAAAAGGGCAACGATCATCGACGCGCGCTGCCCGCCGCCGTATCTGGCCCTGGCTGCCGCTTTGATCGATGCCGGTAATTTTGACGAAGCTTTAAGCGCTCTCGATGCCTATCAAAAAAGCGGCGGACTGGACATTGCCGCCCTTTTCCTCCACGGTCTCGCTCTCGCCGCAAAAGACCAGTATGCGCCGGCCCGTCGTGACCTGACCGCCTTTCTTCGGGCTGCCAACGAACAAAACCTCCAGAAAAATAGCGGCGCCACGCCACCCCGACTCGACCAGGGCCTGACCAGCGCCAGCTTCAAGTATGTCACCGCCGGCAGTACCACATCCCAAGCCATCGAACTGGCCACACGCATTCTCAACCAGCTTCCGCCTGATTAAGTATTGGAAAAAATTGTTTTTTATCCTCGCCGCCGCTAGGTACAATGAACTTCCTCTCCGTGAGATTTAGTAAGTGAGCAGCAAAAAACTGGAAACCCGATTGGAGCGCGACTCCGAGGGCGAAATCGAAGTGCCGATCAGCGCCTACTGGGGCCCGCGCACAGCGCGCTGGCTGGGCGGCCGTCGTCTCGATCCGGCTTTCAAGAACCGCGAAACTTTCCATCCTTATTTGATTGAAGGCTTGAGCACACTTTATAAAGCGCGTTTAAAGATAGACCGGGAGCAAAATTTGCATGAACCGACTTTCAGCCGAATCAAAGCTCAGGTCTGCGACGAAATATTGAGCGGACAGTGGCGGCATGAGTTTGTCGTCACACCGACAAGCTCCGCCGACGGGCTGGCACTGCTGGACAATCTGGAAGAAGTAGTGGAAAGACGCGCCCTTGAAATCATCGGCAACTTGCCCGCTCTTGGTGAAAGCTCCTCCCCAGGCGGCCAAGGTCTGCTCGAAAAGAACCTCCGCAAGGTATTGCTCAAAGAAGACAGCTTCATGGTCGGGAGCAAGCTGGCGCTGCTCACCGCGGCCCGCGAAATGTCGCAAGCACTGCTCGATCTGGAGCGCCTGCTTCGGCGCAAGTCCCTGGAATTCGAAAAAGCCTTGCGCGGGCGCGGCCTGGAAAGTAATAGCGAACTGGCTCTGGCTCGCGAATTTAATGCCTTTGGCAATGCCGCCGGCAGACATTTGCAAAGATTACGGCTGGTCGAAGAGCGCCTGCTCGAGCTCTCTCTCAAGGCACCGAGCCGCGAAAGCCGTGCCTCTCTGCTCGATGAGCTGCAGCATCTAACGGGATTTAAGGTCAAGGCCGGCGAGGAAGCCGGTCTCGGCAGCCATACCCAGAGCTCCGCCGCCGACCTGCTCAGCGCCTCTTCCTTTATACGCGACCTGTCCTGCGAAATCTCTCGCCTCGTCCTTGGTTTGAATACTCTCAGCGATGTCGTGAGCAGGGTGCCGGTGCTGGCCACGCTGCAACTCACCGCTCTGGCCGCCCTTTCCCTCGACAGCGCTGCCGCCTGCGCCATCCGTGAACCCATAGTGGGCAGCGGCGAGCGTACTTTTGCCCAGGCTCTGGCAGCTCAAGCGGTTCTAGAGGCCTTCTGCAGCCTGAGCCAGGCGATCAAATACTTCAACCAGGATTACTTGCTCGGCGCCAATCTCAAGTGATGCTGCCGATCGCCAGACAAATCGGTGGAAAATAGAAACAGGGATGGTGGCACAACGGCACCACCTGTGGTGACAGATCCGACCTTATGCACGATCGATATAAATCAAGCTGCGTCATATTAATTCCGCTCCAAAAGGGCAATTATGAAAGCGATTTGATCTTTCAATCGGTTCAAATTTGGTTACCATAGATACCGCCTGGCATCTTTCAAAAAAGACCTGACCGGCATATACATAGAGACTGCACCAAACGCCCCGTCCGGCGTGACCACTGCACTTGGGAGACAAGCCTAAAGATGTTTAGCGGATATCGTTTTGAAATGATTGTTGGTTGCATGAGCGCCGGCAAATCTAGTGAACTGATCCGGAGAATCGAGCGGGCCCGCCTGGCCTATTTGCCGACCATTATTGTGCGCCCGGTCACTGACACGCGCTCCAAGCCCAATTTTGTCGAATCGCGCAATGGCCTGGCCTCACAAGCTATCGTTGTCACGAAAGCCGAAGAAATTCTCAAATACTCTTCCCATGCCGTCGTTATCGGCCTGGACGAATGTCAATTTTTCGATGACGACATCGTCGACGTCGTCCAGAACCTTTTGCGTCAGAAGAAGAAAATCATTGCCTCCGGTCTCGATCTCGATTACCGCGGCAAACCCTTCGGTCCAGTGCCTGTGCTCCTCGCCATGGCCGACCGGGTAGACAAATTGCTCGCCGTTTGCCGTAAGTGCGGTTCAGATTTTGCCTGCCGCACCCAGCGCCTCGTCCAGTCCCAGGAAACTATTCTGGTCGGCGACGGGCAGTATGAAGCCCGCTGCATTCACTGTTTCGAGCCCCCGGGCGAATATCAATTGCGTCTCGACCTCCCAAAGACTGAACAGGCCGTCCCCCAGCTAGTGTTGGCGGCCATGCAGGGCATGAACGTCGAAATCGCCAGCTAGACGGGCGTTCTGAGCAATCAGGCCCGGCTTATTATCAGACCGAGGAGCGATAACCTCATCAACACCTGACCAGCAGTCAGGTTAAGCGATCTTAACGAAAAACACCATGCACCGTTACCGGCGCCGGTGCATGGGAATACGTCTCTTGGACAGTTCTCCTTGTGTGCTTCGGAGCTACATATATGATTTTGATTGAGCGCCTGACTGAGCTTCTCAACGGCCTCCGGCCGGGAAGAAAAGCCCCTGACAACAGAAAATCCTTACCAAACGAGCCGGAAGCTCCCGCCGCCGGTAATCCCTGGACCCACGACCTGCAGAGGCTGGAATGCTATAGCGAGACGGAAGAGTATCCGTCCGAGCCTGTACGCAGCGATAGTTGCGAAAACCAGATCCAACTTCTGATGGAGCAGGCCCGGCTGGAAAAAGCCAAAGAAACTTTGAAGAGACAACAGGAAAATCTTGGCCGAAAAAGTCTCGAGCCCCGAAAACCCCGTACCACGGACGCTACGATTGTCGACGCCAAAGCCTGGTGGGGCCAATCGGTGGCCACCTGGAATCCGGAAGACAGCAAGAATATCGGCCCCCAGGGCGAACAGCGACATCCCCGTCAGCACAAGTGGTTCAACCACTGACAGGGCTGCCGTTTGCCCACAAAAAGGCGAGAAAATGTCGAACACGCCACTTGACATACCCCGTTTGATATATTTTTCCGGGTGGTATGATCGGTGAAGTTATAAAGAACTCTTGGGAGGCTGGATAGTCTCATATAGGTCGGGAAGCCGACCCTACAAGAGCGTATGGGGGAATGCATGGTATTAATCGAGTTAATCAAACCGACGGCCCTTAAGCGTATTTGTTTCATGGCTGCTCTGGCATTAGTTACTCTTCCTGTCCTCGACAGCGCGGCCCTCGCCAAAGGCAAGCAGATTGCCCACAGCGCAAGACGTAGCCACAGCTACTTCGTGCCGCCACCGCCAGCTTATACACCGTCCTACATCCCTGAGCTCCAGCGTCAAGTGAGTTCCGAAACGCTCGTCGCCAATGAAGGCGCCGATCAACTGGTTGCTTCTGAAAACGCCGACAAATATGTCCGCGCCCAGGACGGCTATCAAGATCCGAAAGCGGTTCATGCCAATAAGTACGTCACTTACTGGAATCAGAAGTAAGAACTGCTCTTTTGAAAAAAGTATCAACACCTCGGCGGCAGCCGGGGTGTTTTTTTTCGCGATAACCGTGTTGCGCAAAGGCTCGCTCCTGCAGACAATGACATTTCGCCCCGGCAAGGTTGAACCGCTATGTTTGCTCAATTGACGAAATTTTTTACCCGCAGAGAAAACCGCTTTTTCGGCATGCTTTACGGCTCGTTTGCGCTTTCAGCAGCACTGATGCAATATGCGCCGACACATGAGGCGTCTAAAGAGATGATCGTCAGAACGCCGGATAAAACAGAAGAGCTGCGTCCGATCAAGCTTCTGAACACCAGTAAAATTCTGACGCCAATTTCACTGATACCGGCGCTGCAAACGAAAGCATACGGCCAGCCAAAACAAGCAATGATTAAACTTGTGGGCCCCCCGGACTACATCGAAAAAAATCTCTCTTTTGAAAACTGCCCCGATGCATTTAAAAATGCTGACGAGGTCTGGTTTTATAAATCGCGGAGCGGCCATTATGTGCCGGCTACTTTCAGCAAAGGGAAATGCACCGGCACACCAGATCTGAGCGGTCAGGATTTAAAAGCCTACGAAGCATGGAAGGCAGACCAGATCGAAAAACGCGCTCCGGGTATGTCAGAAAAAGAACTCAAAGCATGGCTTGGCGACTGCTTCAAACCGTGTGCAAGAAATCTGGAAAGCATTGTCCAGGATCTGGACAGCAGATACGTCACCCACAATCGAAACACAGGCGAATTCTATTTGAATTCATGCACTGTAGTCGTACTCGCAATGAAGAGCGAACGATGCGTCAAAGTGGAGAAACACTCTCTTTTTTGAAAGAACCGCACTGGCTGTTCCAGACTCGGCAAGGCTTCAAGCAAATAAGCACCGCATATGATGCCACATCCGCGATCCAAATTCAAAATTTAAAAAAAACACTCGACGCAAACGATAATGAACTCTTAGACCAGCCAGTCGCAATAGAGCAGTTTGAATTGGCCTGACAGGTTTCTTCAAAAAATTCAGCGAAGTGCCAGTATCTCGTTTTGCCTTTTGGGGACGGCTTAAAAGCTCAAAACTGACCGGAAGCTTCTGAGAAATATATTTCCAGGAAGTCGAAATCGATTCAAACGCATCTATGTAGCGTTAGACTTCAGCCACGATTAAATTCGCCTTTCCAGTATAGCCTTGAAGCTATATAATTTCATTGAAGACGTATAAGATAATCTATCTCGATCAATTTGCGGAGTGGCTCGCCGATGATCAGTCATGAAGACTACATGAAGAAGCTCAAGCCACAGCAACGTGCAAAAGTTGAACAACTGGCGCGCGTACTCATCGAAGAAGAAAGGTCTCTTCGACAGATTCGAAAAGCGCGTAAATGCTCACAAGTTGATCTGGCAAAAAAGCTAAAAATGAACCAGGGAGATTTGTCAAAATTTGAGCGCAGGACCGACGTATATTTGAGTACGTTACGCAGCTACGTTGAGGCTCTGGGTGGCACTCTCGATTTGATCGCCACATTTCCCGATACCGGGCCGGTGAAAATTGCCAATCTGGGCGATACGTTTTCTCAGTATGAAGCCAATGAGAATGAAGCTCTTGCTCAAATCAAACCACGCAAGAAGCCAGCATCGGCCTGAGATTCATGCGACAAATACACTTCAGCCCAAATCGAATTTACCTCTACAGATTTTTCCGAACTAAATACGTTCAATAATCATAGCAATACCCATACCGCCGCCGATACAGGCACTGACGCAGCCATAGCGCACTTTGCGGCGCTGCATTTCGAGAGCGATACTGAGGAGCATGCGCGCGCCGGTGGCACCAAAAGGATGACCGAGAGCGATCGAGCCGCCGTTGACGTTTACCTTTTCTGGATCGAGTTTGAGCTCTTTGGCGCAGGCGAGATACTGTGCGGCAAAAGCTTCGTTCACTTCAAAGAGATCAATATCGTCCTGCTTCAAACCCGCCTTCTGCAAAGCCAGAGGGATAGCCGGTACAGGGCCGATACCCATGATCTCCGGCGGCACACCAATCACCGCCCACGATACTACCCGGGCAAGCGGTGTCAGTTTTTCTTTCTCCGCCAATTTAGCGGAGGTGACGAGCAGAGCGGCCGCACCATCGACGATACCACAAGCATTGCCGGCGGTAATCGTTCCATCTTTTCTAAAAGCCGGTTTCAATTTGGTCAGGCCTTCGATCGTCGTATCCGGACGCATGTGCTCGTCCTTATCGATAACGGTCGGACCTTTTTTACCGGCAATTTCGATCGGCTCGATTTCCGCGGCAAATCTACCAGCATCCTGGGCGGCCGTGGCGAGCTTCTGACTGCGCAGGGCAAATTCATCTTGCTCCTGACGCGATATTTTATGGCGGTCCTGCAAGTTTTCGGCAGTCTCGCCCATGGACGCATTGGCATAGGTATCGCGGATATCGAGACCGTCCCAGAGTTGCGTGTGACCCATGCGATTGCCCCAGCGATTGGACCAGGCTACATACGGTGTGTTGGAGAGCGAATCTGATCCGCCCGCTAAAACATAGTTGGCCATGCCCGAATTGATTTGCATTTCGGCGGTGGCAACGGCATAGACACCAGAACCACAGAGCAGGTTGAGAATAAGACCGGGAGTTTCCACTTTCAGACCATTGCGCAGAGCCACGTGACGAGCGAGATAGATGGCGTCCTTACTGGACTGGATGACATTGCCCATAACCACCGAATCGATCAGGGCCGGATCAATTTTCGACTTGGCAATGGCGCCGCGCGAGGCAGCTACTGCCAGGTCCGTTGCAGTCTGACTGGCCAGTCCGCCGCCAAAAGCGCCGAAAGCAGTCCTTGCACCATTTACTATGACGATATCGCTCATTGTTATCTACCTATAGTTTCCCGTTGATTTGAATGGGTCGGCAAAATTTTCCAAGAAGCATAGCCGACCGGCAGCTTTTTGTTCGCTGCGTACGACCTCTTGAGATGCATCCACTTAGAGGAGGTGATTTTAGTCTAGGGCATTTCGACTGCAATCCCGGGTGCCAAAATTCTCTACCCCGATTTTTTCTCCTCGACCGCCGCCGACCGCCAAAATCTTTTCTCAAAGGCCCAAATCTAAAACATACACAAAGAGCGTATGGCTATTAGATATAAGCGGGCTAGAATTTCCAGGTCGCGCCGCTAAGGCGCAGTTAGTTTATTGGAGGGCTGAGCCTTGGCTAAGGTTGGAGTACCGAAAGAGATCAAAGACAACGAATATCGCGTTGCTATCACTCTTGCCGGCGTAAAAACGCTTGTTGATGACGGTAATACTGTCTACATCGAAAAAAATGCCGGTGTGGGTTCGGGCATGACCGACGAAGAATACAAATCGGTCGGCGCCAAGATCCTCCCAGATGCCGCCTCCATCTTCAGCGAATCGGACATGATCATGAAGGTCAAAGAGCCGCAGCCGCAAGAAGTGGCCATGCTCAAAAAAGGCCAGCTCCTCTACACCTACCTGCACCTCGCCGCCGCTCCCAAACTGGCTATCGACCTGGCCAAGACCGGCGCTACCTGCATCGCCTACGAAACAGTGCAGACGCCCAACGGCGCCCTGCCCCTGCTCACACCGATGTCTGAAATCGCCGGCCGTCTGGCCACCCAGATCGGCGCCAACTACCTCGAGCGCCCGATGGGCGGTCGTGGCGTGCTCCTCGGCGGCGTCCCCGGCGTCGAGCCCGGTGAAGTAATCATCATCGGCGGCGGCGTCGTCGGTACAAACTCGGCCAAGATCGCCATCGGTCTGGGCGCCCGCGTCACCATCTTCGACATGTCCCTCGATCGCCTGCGTTATCTCGATGACGTTTTCGGCGGCCAGGTCCGTACAGTATTTTCGGTCGGACACTACCTCGAACAGCTCCTGCCCCAGGCCGACCTGCTCATCGGCGCCGTGCTCATCCCGGGCAAACAGGCGCCGCGCATCGTCACCCGTGACATGGTCAGCAAGATGAAGAAAGGCTCCGTCATCGTCGACGTATCGGTTGACCAGGGCGGTTGCATCGAGACAATCAAACCGACCACCCACTCGCAACCTATTTACGAAGTAGATGGCGTCGTGCATTATGGTGTGGCCAATATCCCCGGCGCCGTGCCGTGGACATCGACCCGGGCGCTGACCAACGCCACCATGACTTATGCCGTCAAATTAGCTCGTCACGGTTACAAAGCTGCGCTTGACGACCCCTCTTTGATGAAGGGCGTCAACATCCACGAAGGCGAAATCGTCCACGCGGGCGTATTGGAAGCCGTCGGCGCTCCGGTTGGCTCGGGTAAATAGCCAAGGGCTGAAATAGGCACTACTTCCTCTATACTGAAAAGGCGCGCGGTCAATTTATTGGCAGGCGCGCCTTTCTCTTCCCTGGTTGATCACCCGATTGATTGGACAAAATGGCGAAACTGAAGCTTGTATCCTGGAATATCAACGGCATTCGAGCAATTGCCAAGAAAGGTTTTTATGAATGGAAGGCGGAAGAAAAGCCCGACATTCTATGCCTGCAGGAAACCAAAATCTCGGCGGACCAACTAACTAACGAGATAATTGAGCGCAAGGGTTATAAGAGTTATTTTTCGCATGCCGAAAAGCGCGGCTACAGCGGTGTCGGAATTTACAGCAAGATCGAACCGGTTTCGGTCACCGATGGTTTTGGCCTAAAAAAATTCGATAGCGAAGGGCGCACCCTGGTTGCTGACTTCGGGGACTTCGTCCTGGCCAATATTTATTTCCCGAATGGCTCGCAGAATGAAGATAGACTGCAGTATAAAATGGATTTTTATGATGCCTTCTACAAGTGGGCAAAAGCTTTGAAAAAATCGGGCAAAAAGCTCATAGTTTGCGGAGATTTCAATACCGCGCACAAAGAAATAGACATCGCTCGACCCAAGGAAAATGTCAAAGTCTCAGGTTTCATGCCGATCGAACGCGAGTGGATGGACAAATTTATCAAGGCCGGCTATCACGACACCTTCCGCCTCTACAGCCAGGAGCCGCACCGTTACAGCTGGTGGCATATGCGCAGCGGTGCGAGAGAGAGAAATGTCGGCTGGCGTATCGATTATTTTATGGCCGACGAAGGCCTGGAAAGTAATTTTCAAAATGCCGATATACTGCACAAAGTCCAGGGCTCGGATCACTGCCCTATCACTCTCCAACTAAAGGTCTAGGTGGCAAGCAGCCATGCCGACAGACGAAGAAGATGATGTAATCGACGACGGCTCGGCCGGTGGAGCAATCCGCTGGACGCCCGATGAAACGATCGCGCGCGCCGCAGCCGAGGCGGCAAAAAATGCCGCTCCGGTAACCTGGGGCAGCCTGTTTTCGGATGCGCCGGCTGAGAGCAAGGCCGCCGGTTCCGAACCGGCGACGGCGGCCACGCAATCGACTCCAGGCGATAACAATAAGCCCGCCCAGGCAAATGCAAGCGGCAGCGCCGCCAATCAGTCGATAGAACCTGCACCCGACCCGCTTTTCGCTCGAGGGCCGGCTGCTTTCAGCGCTTCGAAGTCACAACCTCAAAATAGCGGCGCGGCTGATGACAATCCGTTTTTCTCGAGTTATGAGCCAGACCAGAACGCCAACAGTAGCGCCGCAGCACCACCGGCGCCACCAGCAATTGACAAGGACATAGATTTCAGCCAACCGACCGGTTGGGCTGCCGGTGTACAACCGGGCGCGGCCGGTCAGGTGACGGGCGCGGCTCTCCAGTCGACCGTGAATGCACCGGCAGTCAATTTTTCGTCGTCGTCGGTGCCGCCCTTCGTCGAGCCGGTTCGAGCCGGTAATTTCGAGAGTGCAAGCCCCTCGCCTTTTGCTCGGCCGCAAACCAGCGCCGCGCCCGCAGCGCCGACTCCGGCGACAACGCCTGCAGCTCCATCTCAAAATGCAGCACCAGCTCCAGCACCAGCACCAGCTCCAGCTCCAGCACCAGCACCAGTTCCAGCACCAGCTCCAGCACCAGCTCCAGCAACAGCTCCAGCCTCGCAGGCGAGAGAAACAGCGCCCTCCGTGCAATCATCAGCAACGAGCAGCGCGCCCAGCCATCAAGCCCTCGGTTTTAACGCACCACCACAATTCTCCTCCGGCGCCGAATACCTTTCGACCGGAAGCCATCAACCTGTGATCAAACAATATTACACGGCTGAAGACATCGCCGAAGAAATCCGCCGTGAGCAAGAGGCCGCCGCACAAGCAGTCACAGTTACTTCACCGAAACCCGGTTATAGCCAGGCCGGGCAGGCGAGCAACAGCGCTCCCCCAGGCGGAGCTCCGGCAGCTTCGCCCTTTGCCCCGCCCAATTTTGCTGCACCAGGGGCGGTGCCGGGAGCGACACAAAGCGCTTCGGCCTCGGCGTCCGCTCCCGGGCAAATGGAGTCTGACGAACAGCTTGATCAAGACGGCGCCGATCTGTCATCGGTACCGGAAATTGAAACAGGACGCATCTGGGAAAATCGCTCCTCCAAAGAAATACTGCTCGGCATTCTCAAATCGAAAAGAGCGGAATACGCAGTCGCTCTCCTTGCCTCAACAGACGGCACCGTGCAAGGCGAGATGCTGATCGTCAAAAGCGTCGTCATCCATGGCGCAAAGCTGGTCGAACCGGACCTCTCAGGCTATGAAGCCTTGAAAGTAATGCTCGCCATACCACACGGCACCTATACACTACTGGACGTATCCAACTACGTCGAACAGGCCCAACAGCTGGAACAAGGACTGAACATTCGCCTGACGCCGCTGGCCAATGCCCTGCCGAATCTGCCCGCTTCAGCAGAAGAACTCGCCGGCGCAAGCAACATCAGTCGCATTCGCAGCAAAGGTCCAGTCGATCTCGAAGCCGTAGAGCCAGCGCAGAAGCCGCCTCAACAACAGCTCTCGCTCCGAGAAAAATTGCCTTCGACAAAAATACTCGTATTATCCGGTCTGACTTTTCTGGCCTTAGTGATGATGATCGTCGTCCTTTTTATGAAACACTAGAATCATTGATTCTCCTTTTACTCGTAACTGCTATAACCGGCCGACAGACCAAGCATGTATTTGAGAGCCGGAGCAAGCTCGGGATCGAGAAACTGATAGCCGGTCTGTTTGAGTTTTTGCGGCAACAATCTGCGACTGGTTAGAAGCAGTGCCTCGCCAAGCTCGCCGAATAGTACTTGCACGACGGCTTCAGGCAGGGGCACAAGGGCGGGACGCCCGAGCACACCGGCCAGCGTGCTGCCAAATTGACGGTTGGTGAGACAACCTGGAGCCACCGCATTTAGTGGCCCCTCCACAGTCTCCTCGACGAGACTGTGATAGATGCAACCCAGCATATCGTCCAGCGAAATCCAGCTAAAATACTGCTCACCGCTGCCGACTGGCCCACCACCGCCTGCTTTGAAAACAGGCAAAAGTTTGCCCAGGGCCGCCCCTTTTGGACTGAGTACGGCAGAGATGCGCAAATTTACGACACGCATATTCAGACTGCGCGCCTCATTGGCCGCCGCTTCCCACTTCCGGCAGACACCGGCCAGGAAACTATCGCCGCCGCCAGAGTCTTCCGTCACCGGCTCGCTACCGCGATCGCCATAAAAATCCATCGCCGAGGCGCAAACAAAAACCGGCGGTTTCCTTTTCATTTCGCTAAATAGTTTGACTAAATAGGCTGTGCTTTTCACCCGACTTTCTTCGATGCTGCGCTTCACCCCAGGCGTCCAACCACGAGCGGCGACGTTGTACCCGGCCAGATGCACAACGCCGTCGAGATCATCGGGCAAAGGAGCGTCAATCGTCCCTTTTTCAGGGTCCCAGAGGATCTTCTCGACTGTGGCCAGAGGCAGCTCGGCTTTCGGTGATTGCTTGCGGACCAATTGAACGACCCGGTGTCCTTGCGTCGTCAGAAATGGAATCAGTGCCTTACCGACCAGACCATTGCCCCCGGTGACGAGTATTTTCAAGGATCGGCCTCCGTAACGCTTCTGCATGGCCAGATCGCGGCGAGTCAGGGCATGGCGATAACGAAATAGTCGCTGCAGGTCAGCCTTGATCAGACCGGCCCCGAAAATCTGGCCGAGAACGCCCAGGGGCAAGCGAAACTCAATGTGTTCATTCAAAATAGAGCCGCCGCCCGTAGCATCGGGGGCGAAAGAGTGGATGTGCTGCCAGTACTGAAATGGCCCGGCAATTTGATAATCAACAAACTGCTGATTGGGTACATAATCCTTGTGACCCATGACCCAGGGTAATTGCACAGGCCCTTTGACCAGAAGCAAAACAACTCGTCCGCCATCCTGGATGCCCCCGGAGCGCTCGGCGCATTTGACCTCCATCCAGGGAGGTGAAAGCCGCTCAAAGGCCCCGTCGCGCTCATGCCAGCTGAAAGCGGTTTCGGCACTGTGAGCGAGGTGTACCTGAGACTCAAAAATCTGATTTTTCACTAACGACCCTCAACAAAAGAAACCCATAGCAGCAACTGAAAACTTTGGTTAAGCGCCATCTTCTCGCAAACCTTCTACATTATTGGCAGAATAAAACACCTGTAGAATATGAATTACGGCGGGCGACTTTGAGCCCGCTATCTTGACAAAGCCTTTCAGGCCCGTATTCCGTATCTGACGTTGCGTTACAAGGAAACCTCGCCGCCACGATGAGCAAAGATTGGGAAAAGTTTTTTGAACAGGGCAATGCTGCTCTCGAACAGGGCAACATGGAACAGGCCGAGACCATGTTTAAGGCCGCCCTTTCCGAAGCCGAACGCGGGAATGACGAGCTGGTCAAGGCTTTGAGCCTGGAGCGCCTGGGTGAACTCTATTTCGAATGGCAGCGTTTCGACGATGCCGAGCCCTATTTCATCCGCAATCTGGAAATTCGCGAAAAACTACTAGCGCCTCATGACGACCTGGTTGTTGCCGCATTGAATAATCTTTCCGCCCTCTACTTTTTTCAGGGCAAGCATGACCTGGCCGAATCTCCCTGCAAGCGTCTCACCGAAATCTACGAGCAAGTGCTGGGCAGCGAACATCCCGAAGTTGCCACCTCGGTCAACAATCTCGCTCTGATCTATGCCGCCCAGGGCAAGAGTCGTCTGGCCGAGCACAATTTTAAGCAAGCCCTGGCGATTAAAGAAAAATCGCTCGGCCGCAGCCACCCGGAAGTAGGCGACATCCTGCACAATCTGGCCAATGTCTATATAAACGAAGCTCGCTACAATGATGCCGAACCTTATCTCAATCAGGCTCTTACCATCCTCGAAGTAACGATAGGCGAGGACCATCTGGACCTGGCGCCCGTGCTCACCTCACTTGCCGCTGTCTATCAATCGGACGGCAAACATCGCGAGGCAAGCAAACTCCTCGAGCGCCTGCTTGCTCTCAAAGAAATAAATCTGGGGCCAAATCACCCGGAAGTCGTGAACGCCATCACCAATTTAGCCGCTTCCTATCTATACGAAGGCCGTTTCACGGATTCGGAGAGACTCTACAAACGGGCCCTTTCCATCCGCGAGCGTGCGCTCGGTCGACAGAGCCCGGAAGTAGCCGAGATACTGGCTAGCATCGCTTTTGTCCATCAGTCTGATAATAAATATCTCCTGGCCGAAAATCTTTATCGTGAAGCATTGACGATTTGCGAGCATACCCGCGGTCCGGAAAGCGCCGAGGTAGACCAACGCCTCTGGGATCTGGCTTGCCTTTATCACAATCACAACCGCTACCAAAAAGCAGAGCCATTTTGGAAACGTCTGACCGAAATGCGCGAAAAAAATCTCGGACTCGGTCATCCCGATACGCAACTTTGCATGGACAGCTTGATCATCTGCTATTTGCAGCAGACAAAATACAAAGAAGCGGAAATTTTGCTCAAGCAATTGACCGAGCTGCGCGAAATGAGCGTTGGTCCGGTCCATCCCGATGTAGCGGCCTGCTTGCATTATCTCGCTGAAATCATGCGTCACGACGGGCGCTACGATCTCTCCGAAAAAAATTACAAACGCGCTATCGATATTCGCACGCACGCACTCGGGGCCAATCATCCGGATGTGGCGCATTCGCTTGAAGGTTATGCGCACCTGCTTGCCGCCACATATCGAGAGGCGGAAGCCGAACACATGCGTATCTGCGCCCAAGCTATACTCAACGCCGCGTCGCACTGAAGAGACGGGAGCCTGCAAAAAAGTGATACCAGATGCGATGGCAGGCAAAATGTTAGAAGCACAGAGTCGAAAACTCGTCCTTCTGCTTTTTTGCCTTTGCTTCCTGGCTGCCTGCGGGAACAAGAACTCTGCCCCTGAAAGCAAGGGCAGCTTACCCGGCTTGAGTAATGAAGCTCCCAGTAGCCAGGCCAATGCGGCCACCGACTTGATTGTACTTTCAGAAACAGCCAGTCGCAATGCCAATGTCGGCGCCGAGCCCTTGCGTTTGATGAAGTATCAGCAGGACATCAAAACAACCGGCGAAATCAAAGCGGATGAAAATCGTGTCTTTCACATCAACAGCATGGTGGCCGGTCGCGTCCTCAAAGACAGGGTAAATCTCGGAGACGTGATTAAGCAAGGGCAGGTGCTAGCTCTCGTCCAGAACATCGAAGTGGCTCGCATCTACGGAGACTACGTCCACCAGAAGCACCAGAACGAAGTGCAAATCCGCCAGATCATCTCCAAAATGGAACTGGCCAGAACCAATCTCGATCGCTTTTCGCAATTGCTCAAGGAAGGAATCGCTCCCGAAAAGGACGTCCAGAACGCTCAAAATGCCTACGACCAGCTCGATATCGAGCTGAAAGGAGTGCGCGAACACCAGACGCATCTGGTTTCCGAGACGCAGGCGCTCTTGAGCGCTTATGGCAAAACATTGCGAGCCGCCGACGAGGACGGCAGCAAAATCGATAATGTCAGCCCGATGATCGCGCCCCGCGGCGGCGTCGTCATCAAAAAGAATATTACCCTGGGCGATGTTGTTAATTCGACTGAGCCACTGTATGTAGTGGCGGACCTGAGCAGCGTCTGGCTTGATATCACAATCTACGACAAAGACCTGACCAACATCCATGTCGGAGAGACGGTCAATTTCAGCAGCGACAGCCTGCCCGGACAATCCTTTGCCGGAGTGATCAACTATATACAGCCCCTGGCCGGAGATTCGACGCGCACTTTTATTGCCCGCGCTTCGCTCACCAATCCAGCTTTCGCGCTGAAGCCAGGCATGTTCGGCACGGCATTGATTCATACATCTAAAAGTGAAAATCTTCCTTACATCAAAGATAGCGCTGTGCAGCGCTACGGCGAAGAAACATTCGTCTTCGAAGAAGTCAGCCATGATCGCTATCGCAAACGCAATGTCGTACTCGGCGATCGCATCCTGGACGGCTATCTGGCCAAAAGCGGCGTTAGCGACGGCGAGCGTATCGTCGTCAACGGCAGCCTGGCGCTCAAAGCGGAGCTCCTCAAAAGGCTCAATCCAGAACAGGAGTAAACTCTAAATTCTCCTATGGAAGACTTTTTGACCAGCCTGATCAAGCAAAAGCTCCTGATCATCTCTCTCTTTATCGCCACCACCATTGTCGGTGTCCTGGCTCTGCTCAGTCTACCAATCGACGCCTTCCCCGATCTGGCCAACAATCAGGTCCAGATCATTACCGACACCCCCGGCCTCGGCCCCGTCGAAGTCGAGCAGCTGGTCACCATTCCGCTCGAATCAGTGATGAGCGGTCTGCCCGATGTCGAGTTGACGCGCTCGATTTCGAAATACGGATTGTCAGTTGTCTCGGTGATCTTTTCAGACAGGGTAAACACCTACTTTGCCAGACAACTGGTGCTCGAGCGTCTACAGAGCGCCCGGGCTCGCCTGCCAAAAGACTCCAATCCACAGCTTGGCCCAATTTCCACGGCCATGGGCGAAATCTTTCAGTATCTCGTCGAAGGCAAGGCCTTCACTGCCACAGACCTGAAAACCGCCCAGGACTGGAACATCAAATATCAGCTGCGCACCGTTCCCGGCGTCGCCGAGGTCAACACCTGGGGCGGTCTGACCGATGAATACGAAGTGGAGATCGCGCCCACTCTGCTGCAACAATATGGATTGACCCTCAATGATGTCTTTGAAGCGATAGCGAAAAACAACGAAAACTTCGGCGCCGGCATCATCAATCACGAATCAGAACAGTATGTCGTGCGCGGACTTGGCCGGGTCGGGTCATTGAGCGACATTGAAAATATCACGGTCAAGACCAATAACGGTGTGCCGATCCTGGTCAAGAACATCGGCCGTGTCTACCACGGTTCGGCCCTGCGCCAGGGGGCGGCCTCGCGCGACGGTAGAGGCGAAACAGTCGTCGGTCTGGTGATGATGCTCAAAGGCGAAAACAGCCGGGCCGTGATCGAGCGCGTCAAGACCCGCCTGCTGCAGATCCAAAAGAGCCTGCCGGAGGGCATGCAGATCATCCCATTTTACGATCAGACATCCCTGGTCGAACAAACCATCGACACGGTCAAGGACAACCTGCTCAAAGGCGGCTTGCTGGTCATAGTCGTCCTGCTTCTGACCGTCGACAGCCTGCCGGCAGCGCTGATCTGTGCCGCAGCCATACCGCTCTCGATGATGTTCAGTTTCATGGGCATGAAATTGCTCGGCGTCACGGCCAATATCATGAGTCTGGGCGCCGTGGACTTTGGCATGATCGTGGACGGCTCGATCGTCATGGTCGAAAATTCGCTGCGCCACCTCGCTCACAATCAAGGTCCGGATACAAAAGAGCAGATCATCGCCCAGTCTGTGCGCGAGGTGGCCCGGCCGATTTTGTTCGGGATCATCATTATCACCGTGGTCTATATGCCCATCCTCGGCCTGGAAGGCATGGAATTCAAACTCTTCTCGCCAATGGTCGTGACCGTCTCGGCGGCACTGATCGGCTCGCTCTTCGTCTCGCTCTTGCTCGTGCCGGTATTGTGCACGCTGATGCTCAAGCGCCGGCAAAAAGAAAAGAACAATCTTCTCCTGCATCTGTTGTGGCTCCCTTACGCCTTTGCCTTTCGCTATGCAATCAAATACAAATCGCTGACGCTCTCCCTGGCGATTGCCGCCTTTGCCGGGGCCCTCGCTCTCATCCCCCTGCTTGGCACCGAATTTGTGCCCCGTCTCGATGAAGGCGATCTGCTTGTCGAAGTAAAAAACATACCGAGTATTTCGCTGCCGGCGTCGCTAAAAATATCCGCCGAGATCGAGAGCCTGATCAAACAATTTCCGGAAGTAAAAACCGTCGTCGCCCGGACCGGACGACCAGACCTGGGCACGGATCCGATGGGAGTCTACGCCAGCGATGAATACGTCATCCTCCAGCCGAAGGACAAGTGGCGGGCAGGTATGACCAAGGATCGCCTCACTCAGCAGATTCGCGAGACTCTGGAAAAAAATATCGCCGGCTCGCAGCTAAATTTCACCCAACCGATTGCCATGCGTGTCGATGAGCTTGTCTCCGGCGTGCGCGCCGACATCGCTGTAAAAATCTTTGGCGATGATATGACCTTGCTCCAGGATAAGGCGAAGGAGATCGAAGCAATACTCGCCACCGTACGCGGTACCACCGATTTGCAGGTAGAAAAACTGGAAGGGTCAGAACAGCTGGCGGTGAGGCCTGACCGCACCCGCATGGCACGCTACGGAGTGAACATCGAAGAAATCAAAAATCTGACCGAGACTGCGGTAATCGGCAAAACAGTCTCGGAGGTGATCGACGGCCGCAAACGGTTTGATATAAAAGTCCGCCTGCCCAACGGCATCAATCTCGAGCCTGAGGCTCTGCCAAATATGCTCGTCGAATCGACATCGGCTAAACACATCCCGCTCTCGCAGGTAGCGACGGTAACGACCGAAGCAGCCATCGATACGATCAACCGCGAGGATGGCCAGCGCCGCATCGTCGTCCAGTGCAATGTGCGCGGTCGCGACATCGGTTCTTTTGTCAAGGAATGCCAGGGCAAGATAGACGAAAAAATCAAATTACCGCCGGGCTATAGCCTGAGCTGGGGCGGGCAGTTCGAGAATCAGCAAAGAGCGATGAATAAGCTCTCCATACTGGTACCGCTTTCGATTGTCACGATCTTTGTGCTTTTGACCGCCACCTTCGGCTCGATGCGCTATGCCTTGATTGTTTTGACCAATGTGCCCTTTGCTTTGATTGGCGGTGTAATCGCCCTCTATGTGCGCGGTCTCTACTTGAGCGTACCGGCGGCAATCGGCTTCATCGCTCTCTTCGGCGTTGCCGTTTTGAATGGAGTGGTACTCATATCGCATGTCAACCGATTGGTAGCAGGCGGTATGGATACGGAAGCGGCAGTAACGGAGGGCGTCAAGTCACGCTTCCGTCCTGTGATCATGACCGCTCTCGTTGCCGCCCTGGGCTTCTTGCCCATGGCCCTATCGACCGGTTCCGGAGCGGAAATCCAGAAGCCCCTGGCGACAGTAGTGATCGGCGGCTTGATCAGCTCGACCATGCTTACTCTGCTCGTTTTGCCGGTTGTCTATTGTTTGATGGCCGGGCGCAAAAAAGACCAGCCGATTAAAGCAGAAACGCCCCAATCGCTGGACTCTATTGAATCGTAATTTGATGGCCGTAGAGGTCGGCTGCCGCGAGCCAGAGAAAGCTCCCTACAGCTCGTTAGATTGAAAGAGATTCTCTTCTTTTTTGCGCAGGTCTTTGACGGCCTCTTTTAATTTGCAGACGGCCTCTTCGTAATCCTTGCCGTCGATGTCGGCGGTCAAACGCATGAGCTTGTCGAGCACCAGCCGCACTTGCGAATGTGTTTCCTCGCAGATGGAGAGGCCTTCCGGCTCAGCCTGAGAACGCAGCATCGGGTAAAGGTCTTTGGCCTCGACTGTATTGACATGAGACAGACAGGTCGAAACTTCACTGATTAGACTTTCACGTTCTGATTTGTTATCAGTCTTATTGTACTGATCAAAAAGGCGCATGATCTCTTCATACTTATCTCGGACATCTTTTACGGCTTCTGTTTGTTCATGATGGGCGGTAGTCATAGTTCATTTCCCTAATCAGATTTGCAAGGGATACGACAGGCCAGCCGGCCGATCGGTTCCCAACCAAGAGAGCGAGATTTAATGATGAAAACCCTGCAACGCTGCGCCTGGGCCAAAAACGACCCCCAAATGTGCGCTTACCATGACCAGGAATGGGGCGTCCCCGAGGTCGACAGTCGGGCCCTCTGGGAGAAATTGATGCTCGACGGCTTTCAGGCCGGTCTATCCTGGCAAACTATCCTGCGCAAACGCGAAGCCTTTCGTAAGGCTTTCAAAAACTTCGACCCGGTCAAAGTTGCAGCCTTTAAGGAGGCGCAAATCGAAGCGCTGATGCAGGATGAAAAAATCATCCGCTCGCGCTCAAAGATAGTTGCCACCGTAGGCAATGCCAGGATCTATCTGCAAATGCAAAAAGAGGGCGAGGATTTCGCTCAGTTTATCTGGTCGATGGCAGGCGGAAAACCGATTCAAAACAACGGCAAGGGCGAATGTTTCGAAGTGCCGGTAAGCAGCGAACTCTCTTGCGAAATATCAAAGGCACTGAAAAAGAAAGGCTTCAAATTCGTTGGGCCGGTCATTGTCTATGCCTGGCTGCAGGCCTGCGGCATCATCAACGACCATCACCCTGATTGTTTCCGTCAAAAAGAGTGTCGCGCTCTGGCCAGGGATTTCAAATAAATTTCGAAGATCTTGACGGGACATGGAAAGACTCAAGTAAAAATCTTCTCTTCCTGATGTTCACGCTGCCAGCGCAGGACGATGCCTTCTTCGGGAGAGGCCTGTGCTTCTTCAATAAGCTTGCTGGAGATTACGGTGGAAGCGGCTGTAAGCGGTAAAGAAGATGAGGGCTTTGAGCTTTTCGAGGATTTTGCCTCAGTGCCATTTTGGTAAGCAGCGCTCTCGAGGGCGGAACGTGCCATGACGGCGCTCGGGGAAACAAGAGGTGAAGCTATGCGGCGAACCTCATCGGCACCACTTGCTCCGCCCAAAACCGACGCTGATTGCCAGGGCTGAGCGAATTCCCCCTCTCTTTGACGACTGGTGAAAATTAGCGTATCGGGGCGGACACCAAATTTTTCACCGACTTTCCGCCAGCGTTCAATCACCAGCCCTCGTCCGGGAAAAGTGACGCAATCGCCGAATATTTTGCGCGCACTGAGATAATTTTTGCGAGCCAGCTCGCAATAATTGCTCTGACCGCGACTGGCGACAAGCTCGATTTCGGCGCGCCCGACACAAAATTCAAAGCCGATGAAGGAGCGGGCATATCCCCATTTAGACAATTGCCTGTGGGCGGCGGCAAGTAATTTGAAGCATTCGTCAACGCGGCCGTGGCTGTTCAAGATACTTGCTTGGGCCAAGCGGGCCCGGACGTATAAAGAGGCGCGCTCAGCGATCACGCACAATTCATCCTCAAAATTGGACACCAATTTACCGGCATCTTCGGTCAATCGCTGGGCTTCGCCATTGTATTTGGCCTGATAAAAAACTTCAGCGAGGTCAAGATAGGCGGCAACCAGTTTGAGCTCGAGCTGCCAGTAAGGTATGGTGGCATAGATATTGCGGAAATAGCCAAGCAGGCCCTTGCTCGAAGGGGTCTTGTTAATCTTTTGCTCGAGTAGATCGATCACCTGCTTGTACATTTGCTTGGCGCGCGAATAATTATTGCGCTTGCAATAGAGACGACCGATTTCACTGAGTAGTGAGCAGTAGGCAAAAATATCAAAATCCTTGCCCACATCACGCAGCGCTTCGGTCAGAATCTTTTCCGCCTGCTTATCATCACCGCGCTCCGAGTAAATCAGGGCAAGCGACATCTTGGCCGCAATCGTCAATTGGTCGTGGCGACCGCGCGAACGCTCGTAGCGGAGGATCGCCTGGCGCAAATAATCCTCGCCTACCATACGCAAATCGGCACCGCCCCCAACGGCAAGCAAACAGCTCCCGTACATCTCGAGCATGCTAATCACTAACCAGTGGTCGATACCAAAAAAATATTCTTTGATCGTCGCAGCGGAGTTAAAAGCCTTGCTAGCCTGAGGGCGCTGACGCAAACCAAGCAAAATGTAGGCAAGCATTTCAGGACAGAAGATCAAGAAATAGGCAAAACAGGCCTTGAACGTCAGGCCCAGGGAGATCCCTTTCAATTCCTCGGAAGCACTGATCTTATTCGGCCGCTGACCTCTGTATTGAGGCCTCGGCGTGAATCGCTCATGAAAGTCGGCGTCCCAGAGATACGGCAGACCGGCCACCGGTACGCTTTGCCGACTGTAAAAATTCAGTACCTCGGCGACATTGCCCAGACGATATTTTTCCACTTCACCGGCGGGACGTTTCAAAATACTATCCATCCACCAGCTCACCTGTTTTTTCTGAGCTCGGGTCAGGGAGTTAGTCTGCGCGGTAGCTTGCAGTGCCTGCGCGGCGGCATATTTTGCCTGCGAGATCTGCTCGAAAAAGAGATGCTCACTGAACAATGCTTCTTTCAAAGCCGGATGTCCGGCCAGTGACAGACAGAGAGCCCAGTAGATTGTGAGAGATTTGATGACGACAAGAATGCCGCCAAAACCGAAACCAACAAGAGTGCGCTTCAAAGAAAGCGATTTATAAGGCGGCATATAGCGCACCATCATGCAGATCGAGACGAATAGCGCGGTGATAGCACCCCCGCAAGCAAGCACGGAAGGGTCGGCGGCACCGACGACCAGCCCCATGCCGTAATTGCGCAACGCTGCCCAGCCGGTCACGACCACGGCAAACCAGGAAGCCAGCAATGAAGTCTTGATGATCATTCGCGCCATGCCGGCGCCGCCACTTTCAGCGACAATGCCATCGCGATCGCGCGATTTGAGGAAATGAAGGAAAAGAGCAAACGGTAGCAGCGCCGCAAAAAAAGAATAGATCGGCAGCGCCACGCGCAAAAGCCACTCGGCGACTTGCTTCATCTGCAAGGCGCGCAATTCATGGAAGAGAGCCAGATCGCTCGAGCTATAAGCGAGACAGGGCGTTTTCGGACCGAGCAGCAGGGCAAACCGGCGAGCGTTTTCAAACTCCTGGCGAGCACCGTCATAGTCATCTTGCTGCAATAGATAAAAGGCCAGCTTACGGTGAAAGACCCACTGTACGAAGTTTACACTGCCTTCGTAGGCAATTTGATTGCCGGGCTCTGGCGTATACCGGCCCCTGGCAAGAAGCTCACGAGCGCTGGTCAGACCGTCGTTGAGCATAGCGACGTTCTGCGGACGAGAACCGGGAGATCCAAAAGATCCGTGATTATAGTCCTCCGCCTTACTCTGCAAAGGATTGATCACGACCGGATAGCTATGCATGAAACGCTGTTTGCTGTGCGGCAGCATGACACTGGTGGCAAAAGCAATTTCCTGGCGGGGATGACGCTCGACTAAACGGCCCAGACTGAGAAAATCGGAGCGCAGAGACAGCCCAGTCAGTAGCAAAAGCAGGCTCAGCCAGATCAAAGGCCAGTGCTTTTTCAAAGCACTATCTTCCTGGAAGCGCGGCGTGGCGGGGGGCTGTAGCAATTGCCTGTCTCCGCTGATGACCAAAATTCCACCATAGCCCGGTAACGGACGGGTTGTCAACGGGGTTTTGGATAGACGTAAACTTAAAGCAGCGCCGCGCTGGCAAAAGCCAGTCCGGAGGACCGTAATTTGCAGTCGCTAGTTGGCCGAAGCAGCTTTCGTCCGACTTTCGAGCTGAGCAATTTCCGCTTCCTCTTTCTGCGCCTCGCGGGCCAGGGCCTGTTTTCGATAATTGCCGAGCAGGGCGCGATGGGCGTCGAGACAACAGGGGTAAAGCTCGATTGCTTTTTTGAAACTTTCCATGGCATCGTGATTTTTGCCGACAGCCTGCTGTGCTTCACCGGTGGTGACATAGGCCTGAGCGTAATAGGGATTGATCTCGAGGGCGCGGTGACTGGCGTCGAGGGCACCCTGGTTGTCGCCTTTTTTGAGGAGGATTTCGGCGAGCAGGAGACTGGCCGGATAACATTTGTCGTACTGGCTGAGGCCGGCTCTGGCGCTGGCCAGAGCACCATCGAGGTCGCCCTGATTGAACAATATTCTCGCTTTTTCGCAGAGCACTCGAGCGGCCATCGGCTTATCGTCGCCCCTGGCCGCTTCCGCGAGCGGCACCGCCGGTGATATCGCCTCCAGCGCCTTTTTATTGTCTCCTGAAAGTCTGCCAATAGCGGCGTCGTAAAGGCAATACGCCAGGCTCGACCGTTCGGCGGCGGGCACGACATCGAGCGCTTGCCTGGCTAAAGTGGGTTGGCCGGCATCGAGGAAGGATTCGATCATGCCATAGCGTAATACTTTCTGACGCTCTTCCGGCAAGTCGCCAAAGGCTGCAAGGAGAGCCTTAGCGCTGCTTGCGTTGAGGTCACGCATCAATTTGCACCGAGCCATGAAGAAACGATCTTCGTTGCTTGCGCCTTTACCCTGGTAGATGGCGAGGATGCTTTCGAATTGACTGGTGGCATCGCCAAAGCGTCCCTCGTCATAGAGCAGGTAGGCGAGTGAACGCATCACATCGAGTGGGCTCGGATCATCGGGCATGGCTGTCGGAGAGAGTTTTTGCAAAGCCATAGCGGTGACGAAGGCGGCCTCGGCCTGCATATAATCATCATTTTCGGCGTAGCAAAAGCCGAGTGCGACGAGATCCTTGACCGAAGTCGGCAAAATATTCAAGGCACGGGTGTACGATTTTGCTGCCAGAGCATACTGTTTCTGCTGCATGTAATAAGCAGCGAGAGCGCGGTGCGGAGCAGGGTCAGTCTGATTGAGATTGGCCGAAGCGACGAATTCTTCGATTGCTTTTTCTCTGTCCCCGCTGGCCAGCAACACCGCCGCATAGCCCATGTGTAAATCAGCGCTGTTTGGACGCTTCGCCAGCTGCTCCTGATAGGCGGCGATCAAATCGGGATAGCGCTTTTCTTCGATCAGCAATTTGAACAACTTCTCGCGGGCCACCTGATTTTCGGCGTCGGCGGCGAGAGCTTCTTTGTAATTGTCGATTGCTTTGTTTTTATTGCCGGCGGCCAGATTGAGACTGGCCAGCTCGGTCAGCTCGAAGCCCTTGTCCTTGCTCAAATCGACAGCCACCATCTGATCGGCGATAGCGCCGCTCAGATCTTTCTGGAAGCGCTTGATGGCGGCGCGATTGCGATAATATTTCGCCACCCGCGTGTCTTCGGAGATGGCCAGATCGAGCTCCTTGAGAGCTTCGCGCAATCGCCATTGTTGAGTGAGGATCTGAGCCAGACGGAAGTGACTGACCGCCCGGCGCGGCTCGATGCGAATGCCCTCGGCGGCGACATCGGTGGCACCGTCAAAATCATTGCGCGCCAGCTTGATTTCGACGAGCATGTCGCGCGCTTCGTCGAGCCTGGGCTCGGCCAAAAGCGCCTTGGTCAGGGCATCTTCAGCGAGAGCATTGTCCTTGAGACGCTTCTGAGCGAGAAAACCAATGGTGCGATAGCCCCAGGCAAAGCGCGGGTCGATATCAGTCGAACGTCTGGCGTAAAGCACCGCTTTTGCCGCGTCTCCTTTTTTACCGGCCACGGCGGCGAGGGCAAAATTGTAGAGACTATCGCCACTGCAAATTTCCGGAGCGAGCTTGAGAGTATTCTCCGCATCATCGAGCTTGTTCTGACCGACCTGATCGAAGGCCTTGATTACAAGCGCATTGCCCAGCATGCGTTTTTCATCGTCGCTTTTGGCCAGAGCGCTGTCGAAGCACTCTTTGTCCATAGAAGCGACAGTACGTGTTAGCACATCGTACTGAGACTGGTACATCAGGGCAAAGGCCAGCCAGGCCTGACGATAGCTGTCGAGCAATTGCCGATGCTGACCTTTTTTGCTTTCGGCCAGCTGTTTCGTCAGACGAGCTTCGACCGCTTTCCAGTCACCACTATTGATCAATGTAAGGGTTTCACCATCGAGGGCCTGATTGCCGACACGGGTCGAGAGACGCCCGGATCTGCCTTTGTGTTCTCTTTTATTGCCCTCGCTGACCTTGTGGTCTCTGGACTTGTGGTCTCTGGATTTATGATCTCTGGATGTATGTTCTGGGGACTTCTGCTCACTGTCTTTAGCACTCTTCGCCATCGTCGGCGCATAAGACTGAACCAGGCAGAGGCTGAGAGCAAGTGCGAAGGAAAGATTGACGCGCGGTTTTTGTCCTGAAACTTTCATAGATCCTGCCATAGAGATTTGCCTGCACTTTTTATTCGGACAAGATTACGCTTTTGCTTTCCGCTTCAAACAAGGATAACTGCATCACTTCTTCGATCGGAATATTGCGTAAACGGGGACCGTCTAAGATTTTACCGGCTACGCCCCTTTTTTCCATCTGGTTGATCAGATTCTGAGCTCGCTCGATGATCTGCATAGGCAGACCGGCCATGCGCGCCACTTGCACGCCAAAGCTACGGCTGGCGCCACCGGGCACGACGGTGCGAATAAATTCGACCCGACCGTCCAATTCTTTGACTAAAACCTGATAATTGACAATTTGCGGGATGAAAGTGGAAAGGCCGTTGAGCTCATGATAATGAGTAGCGAAAATAGTCCGAGCCCGCACTTCCTTGGCCAGATATTCAGCCACGCCCCAGGCGATCGAAACGCCATCGTAAGTACTGGTGCCGCGACCGACTTCGTCGAGGAGGATGAGCGAACGATTTGTGGCGGATAGACAGCACTGCGTCGTCTCGGACATCTCGACGAGAAATGTCGATTGCCCCTGGGTGAGATCATCGACGGCGCCGATGCGAGTGAAGATACGATCGACCAGTCCGACTGTCGCTTCCCGAGCCGGTACGAAAGATCCAATCTGAGCGAGGATGACGATCAATGCGACCTGACGCAGATAGCTCGACTTACCGGCCATGTTCGGACCGGTGAGTATGACCAGTTGATGATCTTCGCTGTCGCCAAGCAACTTGACGTCATTGGCCACGTATTTGCCCATCGGCAAGATCTTTTCCAGGACTGGATGCCGACCTTGCTTGATCGACAAAACATTGGAATGATCTACTTTTGGACAGACAAATTTGCGATCGACGGCAACATTGGCCAATGAAATCAAAGCGTCGAGATTGGCCAGATGGTGCGCGATTTTGTGCAGATCCGGACCAAGTGCCGCCGCTTGCTTGCGCAATTCGAGGAAGAGTTTGTGCTCGAGCTCCGATTGATTCTTCTCGGCGTTCAAGATTTTCACTTCGTATTCTTTCAAATCAGGAGTGATGTAACGCTCGGCATTGGTCAGAGTCTGCTTGCGAATGTAATCGGCGGGGACGAGATTTTGATTGGAATTGGTCACTTCGATGTAATAGCCGAAGGAACGATTGAAATTGACCTTGAGGCTCTTGATGCCAGTGCGCTCCTGCTCCTTGCGCTGCAGTTCTTCGATCCACTGCTTGCCGCCACCGAGGAGGGAGCGCACTTCGTCGAGCTCGGCGTCGAAGCCCTCGGCGAAGATGCCGCCATCGGTGAGCTCACGCGGCGGGTCGGGAACGAGGGCGCGGCTGACCAGCTCGCCAAATTCGATGAGGCTCGTCGGCACATGCTTGAGAGCGCTCAAATACGGGCTGCGCGTCGACTGGACAAGAGCGGCGATCTCGGGCAATACCGAAAGGGACGAAGCGATCGAAAGCAGCTCCTTGGGATTGATGTTTTGGGCGCTCAAACGCACCGAAAGACGCTCCAGATCAGAAAGCTGCGTGATCAGACCACTGAGCACATCGCGCTTGAAAGTCGGCTCGAGCAATTCTTTAATTGCCTCTTGCCTGGCGATGATAGCCTCTGCCGCCAGAAGCGGCTTGAGCAGCCACTTGCGCAGCATGCGCGAACCCATCGCTGTTTCGGTCTTATCGATAGCCCAGAGCAATGAACCATTGAAGACACGCTCTCTGGATGTTTCGGTAAGCTCGAGATTCTTGCGGGTATTGGCGTCGAGCACCATATAACCATCGGTCGTGTAAGTCGAAATACCATCAAGGGCGATCTTCTGACCGGCCTGGGTGCGCTCGAGATATTCGAGAACGGCACCGGCGGCGCCTATCGCCAGTGGTTTATCCTGACAGCCGAAGCCTTCGAGGGTGGAGACTTCCAGGGTAGACAGAATGCGCCTTTGGGCCGGCTCTGCCTGGAAAAACATAGCCGGGCGACCTTTGAAGCGATATTCCCCGGCGATAAGCTCCGGCACCTCCAGCACTTCCCGCGGTACCACTTCATTTTCACCCGGCTTAATTGTGCGCACCGGACAGAGCACTTCGGCGGGGCGGATGCGACCGAGTTCTAGAATCAAATTTTCTTCGTTCAATTCGGTGACGAAAAATTCGCCGCAAGAAGCGTCGACAAAAGCCAGTCCCCACATATCGCTTTCAGGGTTCTGAGCGGCGGCGCGACCGGAGTTTTTGACAATCGCGGCCAGGTAGTTGTTTTCGCGAGCCGGGAGCAGATGCGATTCCAGCACCGTGCCCGGTGTCAGGACCCGGCTGACTCGCCTTTCCATTGGACCTTTTTGCTCGCCGGGCACGCCGACCTGTTCACAGATGGCGACGGAATAGCCTTTGCTGAGCAGGCGAGCGGCATAAGCTTCATAAGAACGATAGGGCACGCCGGCCATCGGCATGCGGCCATTTGGATGGGAGGATTCAGGCCGACCAGTGAGAACGATGTCAAGCTCGCGCGCCGCTACCTGCGCGTCGTCGCCGAAAACTTCATAAAAGTCTCCAACCCGAAAAAACAGAAGGGCGTCCGGGAATTGGGATTTGACATCCCAGTATTGCCTCATCATCGGAGACAGATTAGCCGGTTCCAGTTCCGCTTCCTTACTGACCACCCTTTCCAGCCCTCATTTAGATTGTTTGAATTTCTCGTCGAGAACGAGTCCAAGCAAAAGCTCTGCAAGTCTCAATATTACAGTCTGATCGAAGCTAAGTTATTAAGCTTCTGGTAATATGACTATCCAGATATCGTCCGCAAATGGTTCCCAATATGCGAGTCAACATGCAAGTCACTATGCAGTCCAAGTTCCCGTTCAAAACTCTCGCCCTGAGCCTGTCCTTCGCTTTAAGCACGGCTTCCTTCGCGCTGGCGCCCCTGAGCGGCGCCAGCGCTGCACCGGCTGCCAAAACCGCCAAAACCGCCGAAAAAGCCGAAAAAGCCGAAAAGGGCGCTGACACCGCCAAAGCCACGGACAAGGCCGCCGACAAGACGGCTGAGAAACCGGACGCCAAGAAAGAGCCGACCAGGCCTGAACCGGTCATCGAAAATATCGTCAATGTCCAGGCCGAAACCTTAGTCGACCACCCGAACGAATATCTCAATAAGAATGTGCGCTTCACCGGCATGTTCTCCGGCTACAACAGTCTCGCCCTCGATTACAAACCGGCTCTGCGCTCGGCCAAAGACTATCTTTCCTTTTCTATCCTGCGCGATCATTCAAAGGTGCCGCTTTCCGAATTGAAAATGGCCATGAAAAATCCCAAGGATGAAAAAGACCCTTCCACTAAGCTTCTTCTCAAACTGAAAGAGAAAGATGAGATTGAAGTAATCGGCAAAGTATTTGCCACCCCCCTCGATGAACCGTGGGTGGACGTACTCAAACTCAAATTGATCAAAGAAGCACCGGACGACAAAAAAGCCGATGCCGGCTCGACAACGACAAAATAAGAGGAGAGGAAAAATTAGATGGTCGCCCCAGAATCGGCAGAACAGGTCAAGACTCTACTTAATTCGCTGAATGGCAAGCACGGCATTCTCGGCTGTTTGCTCGTTGCTCGCGACGGCAGCGTCGTTTCTACTTCCCTTCCCGCCGAAGTAGACATCGCCACAATCGGAGCGCTCAGCGCCACGCTCTTCTCTAACAATGATGTTTCGATCCAGCGCATGAACCGTGGCAATTTGGTTCAAATGACGCTGCTAACCGATCAGGGTATTTTGCACTTTTACGAAGCCGCCGGTCACTTTCTCGTAGTCTTGACCGCTAAAGATCAGAGAATCAATCTAGAAGGTTTGATTCGTTCAGTCGAAGAGCAGGGCAAAACTCTGGAAACGATGATCAACTAGGAGTAGTTGTTATGTCAGGTCCAGTTAGAAGCGAAAAGCAGGGAACAGGCTCTAAAAAGCTCAGACCAATGGTCATTCTCGCTCTCAGTCTTTTCCTCACCGCGGGCCTGCAGTCCAATTACACCTGCCTGGCCCAAAATGACGGCGGACAGCCTTATCAAGGCAATCCCAACGGTCAGTATCAAAATCAAGGCTATCCCCAGGGACAACCGGCCCAGTCCGGCCAAAATGAGACATTCAACGCCCAGCAACAGCCGCCCTACCAGCCCCCGTATCAGCAACCTTATCAACAGTCCTATCAGCAGCCGCCCATGCAGTTGCAGGGCCAGGCCGTCATGATTGGCGCCGGTACCGAATTTCAAGCATCTCTCATCAACACCCTCGACTCTGGCGTCACCCAACCGGGCGAGCAGGTACAGGCCACACTCAGCCAGCCGCTCATGGGATCTAATGGTTCAGAAGCGATTCCGGCCGGTTCGACCCTGACCGGCAATATTTCCAATGTCGTCTCCGCCAAACGTTTTCGTTTTGGCGCCAACGGCAAGATCGACATCAAATTTACTTCAGTACGCACTCCTGATGGGCGCGTTTTCCCGCTGCAGGGTTCGGTAGACGGCAACCAGGTCAAACTAGTAGGTGGCTCGACGGCCGGAAGGGTAGGCAAAGGGTTGCTTACGACCGGCATCGGTGCCGGCGGAGGAGCGGCTCTTGGCACCGGATTGGGAGCAATTGTCGGGGCCACCTCTCACGGACAGGTAGGACGGGCTACCGGCATGGGCGCCGTCTTCGGCACCGCCATTGGTGGCGGCGTCGGTCTGGTCGGAGCGGGCGTGCGCAAAGGCTCGGAGGTAATCTTCAAAGCCGGCACATCTTTGCCGATCAAGCTCGACCAGTCGATGCAGGTAACGACTCAGGTCGCCGGCCAACCTTATGGCAGCCAGCCCTACTATCCACCCCAGCAACCGCAGTATCAGCAACCGCCGCAATATCAGCAACAATACCAGCAACAACCGGCACCGCAGTATCAAAAAGCGCCGCCGCAGTATCAACAACAGCAGCCGCCACAGCAGGCACAGCAACAGCCGCAGCAGGTCTTCCAGCCCCAACCGGTCTGGACGCCCAATCAGCAGTAAAAAGTCGGGCTTATATAACAGTCTCTGAAAACTGAACCGATATCGGTTCAGTTTTTTGCAATCAGAAACTCTTCCGATATCGGTTCAGTTTTGAAAGCCTTGTTTAATCTCCGCCCCAGCGGCGATTGCGTTGCACGAAGTCGGCGATAGCCTGCTCGAAGTGCTCGGGGGAAAATTCCGGCCATAATGTCGGCGTGATAAATAGCTCCGTATAAGCGGATTGCCAGAGCAAATAGTTAGAGAGCCGCATCTCGCCGCCGGTACGGATTAAGAGTTCGGGGTCCGGGATACCGGCGGTGTACAGATGATTGTTAATCAGCTCTTCGGTGATCTGCTCGGGCTCGATCTTGCCGGCCTTAACCAGGCTGGCGATTTTCTTGACGGCATCGGTGATCTCCAGCCTGGCACCATAATTGATCGCCACCTGGAGGGAAAGACCGGTATTGTTCGCCGTCTTTGCCATAGTGTTTTGCATGGAGCGCTTCAGACGAGTCGGCACCGCCTCGAGCTGGCCAAGGAAACTGAGCTTGACGCCATTGTCGGCCAGTTCGGCAAACTCATCAGTGAGGACGCGACCAAATAGCTCGAAAAGATAATTGACCTCTTCTTCCGTCCGCTGCCAGTTTTCGCTGGAAAAAGCGTAAACGGTCAAATATTTAAGACCGCGGGCGCCGACATGACGGACCAGGCGCTTGAGGCTTTTGACGCCCTCCTGGTGCCCTTTCAGACGAGGGTAGCGACGCGTGTCGGCCCAACGACGATTGCCGTCCATGATAATGGCGACGTGCTCGAGAGGCAGCGCAGCATCCCCCTTGACAGCGACCACTTCCTGACTTAAGGCCTGCTTAGACTTGTCTGATTTTGATAGTTTGGTGTGCGTCAATGTCTTCACTAGCTGCCGTTCTACCGTTCAACCGTTCAACCGTTATTTTACCGCGGCCTTGGCGGAGCATTGGTAACAAGTTGAATTTGTATCCGAAGAGGTAAGATTACACGCTGAAAAGCAACTGGAGTGCCCTGTGTTTCTAAAGCCTGATTATTTAATCGCCGGCGACATCACCGACATCGATCTCGATCTACTCGAACAAGCCGGCATCAAAGGTCTGATTCTCGACCTGGATAGCACTTTGATCGCGCCGCATTCGGCCTTTATCTCGAACCAGGCCCTGGCCTGGTTGAATCTAGCACGCAAGAAATTTCATGTAGCCGTGGCCAGCAATAACAAAAATGAAGTCTATTTAGACAAAGTCCGCGAATTGCTAAATATAAGGATAGTCGGCAAGGCAAAAAAACCGTCGCGCAAAGCCTTCCACCGGCTTATGGAAGAGTTTGGCCTGAAAGCGGAGCAAATCGCCGTAATCGGAGACAGGCCGCTTACCGACATCTGGGGCGGCAGACGCGCCGGCATGAAAACTATTCTGGTCGGCACCTTGCACACCATGAACGAGCCCGCCTGGAAGACAAAAATGAGATTACTAGAGCGCGTCTTCATTCGTCCCAATTAAAAAACCGTCGAATTTTTCTCTTAAAAATCGCTCAAGCGCCCGCTTCGAAGGCGGCGAGTCCATCGATGAGCCACTTGTTGAAAGCCTTGGGATGCGTGTCCATGAAATTGTGACCGCCCCACTCGAACATTTTGAAAGTGGCTCTGGGCAATGCTTTGTAAACCTGTTTGGCATAGTAGCTCGGTGCCACCGGATCGAAGCGCCCGGCGGCCACATGCACCATACATCGCACTTTGGGCGCATTGGTAACGAAGTCGAGATCGCCAAAGTTAGCGGCGATCTGTTCGAGACTGTGCTTATCGGTCTGGATCAAAGTGCGCGGGCGAAAAGCCCAGTCTCTGTGCATATTGCGATCTTTAATCGCCTGATAGCCGAGCGCGTGTGCCATAAATAACTTGAAAAAAAGTGTGACCGGTTTGAGCACTCGTCCGGGGAAACCGGCGGCAAAAACGAGGGCCACCATCTCGGGCCTTTGCTCGGCAAGGGTGACCGAGATAATCGCCCCCAGTGAATGCCCGACAAAAATTGCCGGCAGCTTAATAGGCGAATTTTCAATCGTTTCGACAACATCAGCATTGTGCACGGCGAGATCGGTGTGTTCACCAGGCTCGGGCGTCTGGCCATGTCCGCGTAGATCGATAACAAAACAGCGGTAGCCTTGAGCGCTGAGCAAATCGACCTGCGGCTGCCACATCTCAGCGGATGAGCCCGTGCCGTGGATAAAGATCACGTCGGAATTCTTCGCCGAAATTTCCGGTCCGACCGCGGCTTCAAACTTGTGCAGAGTAAGTAGCAACTGAGTCTCCGGAATCTGTAGTGGCGAAATCAGAACTTAAAAATGTGGGCATCTTCTCAGCGAAAACGCCGCTGGCGGCAGTTAATGAAGAGGGGGCGCTGACTGGTAAAAACTCAACGCCGGCCGTTTTCAAAAGAAGCTCAGCGATTTCAAAAACCGCATCGACACGATCGAGCTGATGATTGGTAGGCAAAGGCAGCTTGGCATATTCTTCGCGACTGAGCATATTATCGACGATGCCGATGATATCATCGGCGTGATTGATTCGCTGGCCGAGCCCTTCTTGCACAAGGATCTCAGCGGTGCCGAGTTCCTGCGGCATTGGCGCGGTGATTGTATCGATGGCCATCGGCAAACGCCGGGCAATAGCCTCAAATGTCGTCAAGCCACCAGCTTTGGTGACCATCAAATCGGACGCGGCCATGACGTCCGCCAGTCGATCATGGAAGGGCAATACAGCAGTTGGCACAGGTGATAATCTCGCCTGACGCTTCATCGTCGCATAGAGCTCCTGATTGTGTCCGCAAAGGAAGATCACCTGAATCGGCTTGCTCACCTTGCGCAAGGCTTTATAAATGTCTATCATATTGCCGCCGCCAGCCCAACCGGCGTTGATGCATATCGTTTTGAAATCGCGGCGCAAACCAAGATGATGCCTGAATTCTTCAGCGGACATCGTGGGAGGATTTCTAAAATCAGGATGAACAGGCATACCGATCACGGTAATTTTTGCCTCATCTATACCTAGATGCATGAGTCTCTGTCGGGAGAGATCGTTGGGCGCAATAGTCAAATCGGTGTCGCGGCAAGCCCAGCCACTCCAGAAATCTCCATTCGGATCGGTGACCACTGTCACCAGCTTGCATTTAGCTGCCTGTCCGGTTTCTTGCAAGGAGCGCGCCAGATACTGATTGCACATTGGATGGACCGACACAGTCAAATCCGGATCTACGGCAGCCATCTTCTTAGCCAGATAAGGCCTGCTCAAACGCCAGGCAAGCTCACTGTCATTCGGTTTGGTAAATTCGATGAAGGCATAGTAGTACTTCATCAGCGCCTGGTTGTGACGCAGCAGGTAATTGTAAAACTGTACGAAACCGCGATTGATCGGATGTGTATTTTCGGCCACATTATCGATCACCACACGCACCGGACGCTCCGTGCCACGCTCGGCAACGAGCTGCTCGATTGCTGTTTTAATGGCATCGACAGCGCTGCGGTGTCCACCGCCGGTATCGGAGAAAAAGAGCGCTATGGTGGTTGGCTTCTGCGAAATTAGAGAGCCACTGGTTTGATTGGGCTGATTCAATTGTAGGTTTCCCGAGAAGGGCGGACGATTTATAGAAATCAGCAAGTCGTCAATTGAGCAAAAAACTCTGCCAAAGAACTCTGTTAAAATGGGCCTGTCTTCAACTCTTCCATAATGTATCCAGAGCATAATGTACCACCAAACAGGGCCCACACGCAGCCGTCCTGCGCTCAAAACGAAGAGCCGAAACAGCCTTTTACAGATTGAGAAAATTGTCTGCCTGGCCATTATCAGCCTGACGAATGCAGCCAGCATCGCCCTTCTGAGCCCTCCAGCAGATGCTAGATCCTTGACATCGAGGCCGGTCGTCGGCTCGTCAAAATCTAGCCTAAAACTTACAAAGCCTGATTTCCTGGCCACTTCTATAAGTACAAACGGCAACACATATAGCTTGCCCCCCACCGGCCGCGACCTTAAACAGCGTCCCACGGACGTTCAGATATACGAACGCGACACGACACCACTTGGCGACCGCAGCCCTTTTCTCATGGTGCATGGCTTGCGAGGTGAATATCAGCCGGCCTTTCGCTGGCAGAAGCTGCAAGACTATTTGACCAAAAGTCCGGCCTTCAATACGCGCTACAAAATCTATACGATGCGCTATTCAAGCCTGGACCGCATCGGCTTCAATCTGGACAGTTATAAAAACGCCTTTGCGCGCCTGTACGATAATTGCCAGCAACGTCCGATCACGGTCTTAGCCCTTTCGATGGGCGGCAATCTCGCCTACGAGGCGATGACGGACAAAACGATCGAAGCAAAAACGCAGCGCCTTTTCACCTTCGGCACGCCCTTCCACGGCTCACCCCTTTTTGCTGGAGAATGGCTCGACTATTCGATTTATCGTCGTTTCTCTTTTCCCTGGACGAGAGTCGAACGCAAACTCACTTATCAGTTTTACTTCCGCGAAAACAAGCAACTGCGCGATGATCTGAGCTGGGATAACGTAGATAACGCCATTCCCAATCCCGGCAAATTCCGTTCCCTGCTCCCCCTCGGGCCGAGCGGCGAGCTCACCGTCGGCAATACCACCAACGAACGTTTGATTCAGGTAAACGAGAGACCGGTAGACAAACGCAAGCTCGTCACTTATGGCGGCTACATGCTCAATCCTTATCTGGCCAGGCGAGACAAACGCATCCTCGAGTCACCATTTCTCTACCCCTTCTTCGCTTTCTTCACCTCTTTCCCCGCCCACTTCGGTCGCGAACACGCCGCACTTAGCTTGATCAACAAAGACATGTCTTGCGTGCAAACAACAAAAGAAGTGGAGCAAAAAGCCGGTTCGCCATTTATCTATGTATTGAACGACGGCATCGCGCCCTTGAGCAGCGCCATCTTCTTGCCCAAAGAAGCAGCTCGAGAACAGTATCTCGCCTTCGAAAACGATGTCGAAAAACTGAAGAACAAAGTCGATGTAGGTCAGGCGAGAGTTTTTCGAAATATAGACCACCTTACCTTCATCGGTAGCAAACCCAAAACAAAAATAACTGCTGCCCTGCATTTCCCTCTCAAAGACGAGCTCAATCCGCAGGATCAACCGCGCGAGATGTTTGCCTGGATACTCGACGACGTACTTGCTCCGGGCGGCAATAACGATCAAGTAACAGGCCGACTGGCGGACGGCAAAAACGCCACAACAGTCAAGGGCACCCGTGTCAAAGTCGCCCCGGCGCGATAAAGCAATAGATTTCGCGCCTACTTTAGAGCAGCCGGACCAAAATAAATTGTTCGTTACGACTGATTGACCGGACGCAATCTAACGCTTACAGTGTTTGTAGTGAGGCATAAATTTTGACTATTTACACAAGCCGGTTCAGAGGCTCCTCGCCTGCCGGGCACTACAATGCAGACAATAATGACGATCCGAGACTTTGTCGCGGTGACCGGCTGCTGTTTGCGTAAGTAAAAAGGACGTAATTAGTGAACCGACCGCAACCAGTGTTGCGGTCGGTTTTTTTTGAGCAAAAAAACAGATAACGATGGAGAGAGTCATATGAAAGGCAAAAGAGAGTCGACCGCCGCCAACCAGGCAGCACAATGCAAAGGCCAAAGGATCACGGTGCAGGGGCATCTGCAAAGTAAAAGAGATCTGGGCGCGATTACTTTTTTAAATGTGCGTGACAGAAGCGGCAGCCTCCAGATCGTTGTCGAAGGAGAGCACCTGCTCACCCGGACAAGGGAGCTAGCCCTGGAAACACCGGCCTATTTCAGCGGCACAGTGCAGAGCCGGGCGGCCAAAAACGGCACGACATCAGCGGAACTAATCCTCGAAGAGTTCGAGGTGGTGGCGCAGGTGCAAGCCGTCTGCCCGGTGGAAATCGGCAAAAACAGCAAGATCGACAGCCTTTCGCCCCAGACTCTGCTCGACTACCGACCTCTCACTCTGCGCAACGAGAAGGTGCGGGCCATATTCAAAATTGAAGCAGAAATCGTAAAGGCTTTCAGAAGCTACCTGGACAGTCAGCACTTTACCGAGATTCACTCTTCCAAGCTGGTTTCGACCGGCACCGAGGGCGGTGCCCAGCTTTTTGGCGTGGACTATTTCGGCAGGCAGGCCTACCTGGCTCAGAGCCCGCAATTCTACAAGCAGATCATGGTCGGTGTCTTCGAGCGTGTTTTCGAAGTCGGGCCGGTGTACCGGGCCGAAGAGCATGACACTACAAGGCATCTGAATGAATACATCAGCCTCGACCTGGAGATGGGCTTCATCGAAAGCGAACAGGATGTAATCGCTATGCAGGTCGGCCTGCTCAAGCATATTTTTGCCCAGGTGAGCGAAAAATGCGCTGCGGAGCTCGCTTTGTACGGGGTGACCTTACCGAGCATCGAGACCATACCGCAAATTGAGCTGGCTCAGGCCAGACTATTGCTCGCAGAAAATTACAACTGGCGACCGGAAGCCTCCGTCCTCGACCTCGACGGCGAAGGCGAGCGCCTGCTTTGCCGCCACTTCGAACAATTAAACGGCCTGTCGATGGTCTATGTGACCAACTACCCACTTTCAATCAGACCTTTTTATGCCATGGGGCGCCAGGGCAGCGAGTCAACGCCCGGCTCGGCCAGCTTCGACCTTCTCTACGGCGGTCTGGAGATAACGACTGGCGGACAACGCATTCATCAATATAAGGAGCTGACCGAAGCGATTGCCGGACGCGGCTTGAACGCGGACGACTTTGCCGATTACCTGCTCTGCTTCAAGCATGGCATGCCGCCGCATGGTGGCCTGGCGATCGGACTGGAACGCCTGGCCAAACAAATGCTCAATCTGCCATCGGTCAAGCAGACGGCACTCTTCCCCAGAGACATAAATCGTCTGACACCATAGGCAGTGCCCTCAGGATCGGTCGCCATTCTGGAGCAGGCGATCGATCGTCGTGGCAAATCGCTGCGCGGCTCCATCGGACATGGCCAGAAAAAGCGACGGCTCGATCAGCTCGAGCTCGAGCAATAGCGGTCGACCATCATCACCAGGCACCACGTCAACGCGCGCGTAGAGCGGTGCATCAACGCTCTCGCTAAAGATTTCGCCAAGGGCGAGGAGCACCCCCTCACCAAAAGTGATCTCAGCGGCAGTGGCCTGTACGCCCATTTCGCCAGCTTCGCCGGCGGCGGCCATCTTTTGAAAGGCGGATTTGCGCACGCTGTGGGAAAATTTGCCGCCAAGAAAGATCAGCGATCTTTCGCCATAGCCCTCGACAACATCGAGGTAAGGCTGAATCAAAACAGCACTGGCCGAAGCTTTTGTGCCGCAAGCGAGTTGACGTATGTGCTCTACGGCCGGGCCGAAAGAAGAACTAGAACTGAAAGAAGAAGAAGAAGAAGAAGAAGAAGAAGAAGCCGATGATGACGGATTTATCGCAAAACGTTTGACGCCGAAGGTACTTAGACCGACTGCCGGCTTGACAATCACACCTCCACCCTTGATCCACTCGGCAGCGCCGCTCTTTTCAGCAGCCGAAAGTCGCGTTTGCAGATCGTCCTCGCTCAAAAGGGCAGCCTCCTCCTTGCTTATATGCAAGGTCGGCACAATCGCCACGCCGCGCAGGGCAAGCTCCAGCAGGTAGGATTTATGGCAGTTCCATGTGATCAGATTCTCGCTATTGCGCATCATGGCAACTGCACCAACGGCGGTGATCCAGTCGAGGAATTTCTGACAGTGGTGGTGATAATCCCACGTAGAGCGCAAAATGACACAGCGCCCGGAAAGGGCAGCGGGAGCCGTTGTAAGCCAGTCGCAAACCCTTGTGGCGTAACCCATTTGGCCGAGCGAAGTAAGAGCGAGAAGGTCGTCCGGATCGCCTGAGGGCAAGCCGTGATAAGTGACGAAAACTACTTCAGGACTGCGTTTCAAGCCTTCACCTCGGATGACGACGGAGTATTAGAAGCATATAAGCTGGAGAGGTCACGATTAACTTTGCATTTGTCACTTTCATGCGTATACTTCTAAACAGGAACCTTCATATTTTCGTAACTTTCATTGGAGCCCGCCCGGGCTGCCAGTGAAGATGTTGCAGCCGTCTGTTTTTTTTAAGCGTCAGAGCTTAATAAAAGCACGCTTCCACCAGGGCATCCAATAATCGTCCAGTTTTGATCACAGAGATAGTGGCCGCACCCCAGCCACTAGGGCTTCCCGTGTCCTTAAACACAATCTGATTCAACCAGAGCACTGAAATTATAAGAGGATTAGCTAAATGCGCATCGAACTGTTGTATTCACCCGGATGTAGCTCATATAAAAAAGCTCTCGATACGCTCGAGCACATTATTGCCGAAGAACGGCTGCCGCTGCCGGTCGAGCTCGTCGAAGACCATCGCTACACCTGCGGTGAACCTAAAGTACGCATCGACGGCGAGTTGCTGACACAACTCGGCAGGAAATCGCACTCCTACACAAGCGGCTACCTCGACCATGTCCAGGAAATACTCTGCTACAAATGGAAGCAGCTCACCTTGAGCTCCTTGATGGCATCGCTCTAGTCGGCACTTAAAAAGTTTCTCCCAGGCCTGCCAATCTGAACGGAAGGGACCAGCTCAGGCTGGTCCCTTCTGTTTTGAATGCAACTTACAGACTACATATATGTGGTCCGCTTAAGGTGATTTGGCCGGGGCGCAAAGTATCATTGACAACGTCGCGCGCCCTTCTATGCCGTTCTCGGTGCAAACTATCTGAATCGATGCTTTTCAACTCACTCAAATATGCTCTGTTCCTACCGATAGTCTTTGCCCTCTTCTGGGCGACGCCGCAAAAATATCGCGTCTGGATTTTGCTTGTCGCCAGCTACGTCTTTTACATGAGCTGGCGACCAGGCTTCATTCTGCTCATACTCGGCCTGACACTGGCCAACTATTTCATCGGCTTCGCCATCCACAAAGCGCATGTCGCCAACGCTCCCACAGCCATAAGACAAAAGAAAGCCTGGCTGACATTGTCGGTGGTGATCAATCTGGCCACCCTCGTCTTTTTCAAATATGCTTATTTCTTCAATGATTGCGTCTCAGCGCTGATCAAACCCCTGGGTCTGCCCGCCACCCATCTACCCTTCGACATTATTCTGCCGCTCGGTATCTCCTTTTTCGTCTTTGAATTTATCCATTACACCACCGATGTCTATCGCGGCAGCGAACCGATCAAATCATTTCCCGCCTTCGCTCTTTTCGCCAGCTTTTTCCCTACTCAAATCGCCGGCCCGATCAAACGCTTCCAGGATTTCATCCCGCAATTTCTCGCCGAGAGCAAATTAACAGTAGCGATTTTCGACAGCGCTATTTCGCTCATCCTGCTAGGCCTTTTCAAAAAAGTCCTGATCGCCGACAATCTCAGCTTCTTTGTCCAGGGCGGCTTTGGCAATGCCGGCCTTTTTTCCGGCACCGATTTGTGGATCTTCACCTACGCCTTCGCCTTCCAGATCTATTTCGACTTCTCCGGCTATACCGATATCGCCCGCGGCTCGGCTATGCTCTTCGGCTACAAAGTACCGATCAACTTCAACCTGCCCTACCTGGCCCGCAATATCTCCGAATTCTGGCGCCGCTGGCACATCTCTCTTTCCACCTGGCTCCGCGACTATCTCTTCATTCCGCTCGGAGGTTCGCGTTGTAGTCGCTGGCGCGTCCATTTTAATTTGCTCGTCACCATGACCCTGGGCGGACTCTGGCATGGTGCCGCTGTGCACTACCTGCTCTGGGGCCTCTATCACGGCGCCATTTTGATCGTCCACCGCGAATTTCAAGAATTGCAAAAACTAGCCTCGTTTGCCTGGTTGCAAAAAGCAGTGACCAGCAAAGCCGGTACATTCGCCTCGGCGCTGCTTACCTTCCATGCAGTTTGCATCGGCTGGGTCTTCTTCCGGGCCGAGACAAATGCAGTCGCCTTCCAGATGATCCGCAAGATGTTTACCTTCGCCCCCGTCTTTTGCGAATCGAAGATGGTCTCCGCCGTCCTGCCGACGATCAACTATCCGCTCATTTATCCGTCCATGTTCTTGCTTCTGCCCATTCTCGCCGCGGCACATCTGATTATGGGCTGGCTCAATAGGACCAGCTTGGTGGCCCGCACACCGAAAATCGCCAAAGCAGTCTGGTGCTGCACAATGATATTTCTGGTTATGGTCTTCTCACCGGATAAATCACCGCGTTTCATCTACTTCCAGTTTTAAAATGACGATTGCAAAATGACCAGTGCAGACAAAAGCGAAAAGCCAAATCGGCCAGATATCTTAAAGACAATCGGCGCAAGCTATGTCTTGCTTGCCGTGATCGCTTTTGTCCTGATCGACGGTGTCCTCCATTTGAGCAGCCAGCTCAATGAAAAACTCTGGCCAATCACGCCCCTGCAAAGCGCCTATCATAGTTGGGTATGGTGGAACGTGCGTGATTTCGAAAAAGAGAAACAAGCACCGGATATAGTGCTACTCGGTTCATCTTTGATGATGGCCGCCTTTCACGGTGGCGATGCCGCCTTACTCAACGTGCCCCAAAATGTTGCCTTCCATCACAAGAGCGTCCTGCTCGAACGCCTGCTCAAGGCGCGTTTCAAGCGCGATTATAGTACCTTTGTCTTTGCTCTCGGCGGCGAAATGGCCTCCGACGCTTATGCCATCACCGCCAGTCTACTGACAGGAGCGAAACAACCGAAAGTAATCATCTACGGCATAGCCCCGCGCGACTTTATGGATCACGCTCTCAACAGCGCAGCCAGCACTGAAATATTCAAATACATGAGCCGGTTCGGCGACCTTTCCGACATCGCCGGCGAGTCGCGAGGCTCGCTCTGGGAAATGGGCGAATATTATCTAGCCCAGGGAAGTTTCATCTACAACCATCGCCCCGACTTCATCTACGTCCAGCACAGACTGGCCAACGAGGCAGCGCGCAAAGTCTGCGGCTTCAAAGACATGACTTATGTGCACTGTCCGTTGATGATCCGTAAACAGGCTTTTTTAGAACTGCCCGAAGACAACGGTCCCAACGAAGTGATGATTTGTCCGCCATCCGATACGGATCTCGTCTTCATGGACAATTCCGGCGAGTATCAATATCGCTACAAAAATCCCAACTTGAAACAGTTCAACGGTCAGGTCGGTTATCTGGAGCGCATGCTAAAAGTAGCTCGCAATCAAGGCATCAAAGTGATCCTCGTCAACATGCCTCTAACCACCCAGAACGTCGCCTTGATGCCGCCGCATTTTTATGCCGACTATCTCACCCGGGTGACTAACCTCTCCGCTCAGTACCAGGCGCAATTTCTCGATTTGAATAAACCAGAGCTCTTCCCGAAAAAATACTTCGGCGATACCGCTCACCTCAATGTGCCGGGCGGCAAGCACTTCATGGAAGTGCTCTCGGACAAAATCGGCGCCGACGATCGTGTCGCCGCCACGATTCAAAATTTGCCCCAGGCCCGGCAGTGAGCGAGACGCAGCGGGAAATGCCGATCGAAACCGAAGCTGACACTGAAACTGGATCTGGACCTGGATCTGGACCTGGAACTATTTCAAGTACCAAAACAAGAAAGCTGATGATTTCGGTCCTGTCTGCAAAGGCGATGCCGCCCCGATTGCGCATCCCTTACCTGCGCATCCCTTACCTGCGCAACTATTACCTGCGCAACCGTTTCTGGCGCCATGCCGGACCTTTTTTCCTCTTTGTCCTCGTGCTCATTTTTACTATTTTTTCCAGCTTCTCCAAACGTGTTCTGGGTATGTCTCTGGTCTTCGACTCAGCCATGTATCTACACTCCAGTGTTTGCGTCCTCAATTACATGAAGACGCTCCTCACCTTTCATCTGCCCAGTGCCGATGCTTACAAGCTGTTAGTCGAGGGCGTCCTGCTCGACGGACCGGTGCTGCCTATATTAGGTGGGACATTCTTTGCTCTGCTCGGCCTTGCTCCCAGTACAAAAGACATCAATGCCGCCCTCTTCCTGCAGGCTATTCTTCAGGCTTGCGCAGCTCTGCTCGTCTATAAGATCAGCCTCGATCTGACCAGGAAGCGCGCACCAGCATTAATCGCCGGCTATGCCTGGGGTTTTTATCCTGCCGCCATACTTGGTGCCGGCAAATTTATGACCGAGATCCTCTCGACCTGCCTGATACTCTCTCTGGTGCTGGCCGTCACTCGCATCAAGAAAGCGAGACGCGCCTTCGTCGCCGGCATGCTGATCGGCCTGATTGCTCTTACAAAGGCAGCCTTAGCTCCAGCCGCCGGAATAGTCGTCATCTTCGGCTTCGCCTATCTGCTGATCAATCGCACGCCCTGGCGCCTGGTCTTGAAATCGGCGCTTGCCACCGCCTGCGGTGTGGCACTGATTCTGGGCCCCTGGGTAATTTTCACTCATAAAATTACCGGCAAAATGATGATTACCACGAATCGTCAGCCGACACACAATCTGGTCAGCGGCGTCAATCCCGAAAATGACGGCTGGGCGTCTCTACCGGAGACGCCGTTGGGAGCCATGTTTAGCGAAGATGATCCGGCCCTGCCTTCGGCCGTCGGCATCGCATTGCCGGAGGCTTCTTACGAGCTGCAATTGATGGCGCGCAAGATCGTTCGCCTCTTTGCCCAGCCCTGGAACGATTACCGGTTGAATTGTTTGCTCGTGCCGCTCTTTGCCCAGATCGGCTGGCACAAACTGGTCCTCGCCTTTGGCCTGTTCGGCATCGTCGCCTTGCTCATGGACATCGCCCGTAAGGATGTCGAACGCACAAAAGAGATGCACGCCCAGAAAATAGAACTGATTTTCTGCCTGCTCGTCATCCTTTTAATCGGACATTTTATCTATCTGCCCTTCGTCGCCTGCAGTCGCTATGGTTTTACCGCCATGCCGATCCTGACAATTTTTGCCGTCCTCGGACTGAGTCGTTTGTTTGGCCTCGGCAGGCAATTCTGGTCGGCCCTTGTTGCCCTGGCCTTCGCCATCTTCGCCTTCGAATTCAACATCGTCAAATTCCTGCAAGGGCAGGTGATGAACAATCAAAATATCGACGTCCTGTTCTGGGCCACTGTCTTTAAAATTGCCCTCTGTCTGACCGGCGTCCTGCTTTTGACGCGCATACTTCGCCGACATACCGGCTTCAGAACACTACCCTGGTCCATTAATGGTTTCCTCGGCGTTTTCCTCACTTTGCTCCTTTGCACGATTAGCGTCGATACTTACTGCGAGCCGATGAACGGTGAACTGATCTTCAAGTTTTCCAACAGCCAACCGCTGCACCGAAGTTGCGTCCTCAGTGAAAACGAAGTGAAAAATCCGCATTTGAAAGCGGCTTATCTCCTCCTCGACTCTCGCACCAAAACAACGATACTTGGTCGGATGAATGTAAATGGCCAGCTACAGAGTCTCTTTTTAGCACCCTTCTATCTCGTACATCCAGAGGCCAATATCGAAGGTTGCTACGAGATGTTTGCCAAATTGAGATTTCAACGCGGAGCCGAGCTCAATCAGTGGTATCTGGCCGAAATACCGACGAGCATGCTCAAAGCCGGCAGGAACGATATCACAGTCACTCCCGAACCTAAATATGTCCTCTCGGTAAATGGTAGCCCGAGGAGTCGTTATCTACAGGGCAACTACGTCAGCTTGCCGTCGCTCACCTACTTCAGCCCGACCCTATTGATGAACGATCTCGATGGTTATGACGCCCGTCCGCGTCAGACGTTTTATGTCTGCAGCGGCAAAGACAAACGAATCGAAGGCAGCCTCGATCGCAATTTCGACGCAGACTATGAACGCACTAATCTAAACGCTCTCGTCCTGCTCGTTTACGAAAAGCCGGCGCCATCGACCCCGGCTCAAAATGCAGGGCAAGTAGTCGGAGCGGCAAACGCGAAAAATGCGCCAACTGAAGCGCAGCCTACCGCCCTGACCAACACCTTCCCCCAGAAAATCAATCTTTATCAGTTTGAGGTGGCGCCGCATTAGCGGTTCCGGCTGCGGCGGTGGCGCTTGCACCCGCTCCGTTTCCAGCAAATTCCAGACGCACCTTAAACTCGTCGTTCAAGACGAGATAAGCATCATAGGTGCCAGAACCGTCTTTTTTCTTGAAACCTTTGATCAGCTCGGTACGCCTATCGGTGATCAGAGACTTCATCTGGTCATCGGTGAGCGCCTTGAAGTTTTGTTCGCGCCAGATACTGAGCGTACAACCTTCTTTCCAGCGGCTACAACCGGCGCCGCGCGGGGTCAGCCGCACTACGCCTTGACCGCACTGCGGGCAGGGACCGAGCGTAGTCATGGCCTTAGCAGGCGTCGAAGCGGCACCACCGGCGGTGCCGCCATCGGCATTATCTTTTGCCCCTGTGCCATCAAGCGAAGTGATTGAACCGAAACCTTCAAGCACCACCTTGAAATTTTCACCGACGACGAGCACGGCGTCGTAAGTACCCGAGCCATCTTTCTTTTTAAAACCTTTGATCTCTTTGGTGCGACCCTTCGTGACCAGATCTTTGATCTGAGTGTCGGTCAACTCCTTGCCGCGCTGTTCGCGCCAGATCGTAAAGGTGCAACCTTCCTTCCAGCGGTGGCAACCGGCTCCCTTCGGAGTCATGCGCACCACGCCCTGCTTGCACTGCGGGCAGGCGCCGATGCCGTCCGTCGGCTTAGGTGAAAAAGCCGAGGCCGAAGCTGTAACATCAGGCAAAATGGTGCGCACAAAGGAGGCGATGTCGTCTTCGAATTTATTCAAAGCGAGCTTACCGTCCTGCATATCGGCGAGACGCTGCTCCCAGGAAGCGGTCAGGGCGATATCGCGCAGGTCATGGTGGATCTGAGCAATCAGGGCGCGCCCCTTTTCGGTCGGCACCAGGGCTTTTTTACTGCGCTCGATATACTGGGTCTGCAAAAGACGCTCGATGATCGCCGCGCGCGTAGCAGGCGTACCGAGGCCACGCTGTTTCATGTAGGAGGCCAGATCCTCGTCGTCGATTTCCTGACCGGCATTTTTCATCGCTGTCAGCAAGCTGCCGTCGTCATATGGTTTTGGTGGATTTGTTTTGCTTTCCTTGAGCTCGACTTTGCGCTTGTCGACCATTTGGCCGACTTCCAGAGGCGGCAAGACCTGCGCCTCATCGGAGCCCTTATCTTTGCCTTTGGTTTTCTTGCCGTCATCGTCTTCCCCCTTGGCGTTGAGTGCCTTGGGATCGATGGCTGTCCAGCCGGGGTCGCGCAATACGACACCACGCGCCCTGAACGTATGTTCAGCCAGGGCAATCATCGCGGTGGTTTCATCGCGGATTTCCGGCGGCAGGAAAATACTTAAAAATCTGGTGACGACAAGCTGATAGATATTGCTCTGCTTTTCGGGCAGGGTCTTGGGAGGCGGATTGTGCGTAGGAATGATCGCATGGTGGTCGGTAAGCTTGGTGTCATCGACATAGCTCTTGGACAGCCGGGGCCGCAATAGAGCTGTTGTAATCGAGCCGGGAACGATGTTTTCGGCGGCGAAGGCAGCCAGTGTCCTGGCACTGGTAGCAGGATTTTTCAAAATCGTCGAGAGAATGCGCGGCAACTCTTGCACCATGTCGTTAGAGAGATGGCGTGATTCCGTTCTCGGATAAGAAATCAACTTATGCTCTTCGTAGAGACTCTGGGCAATCACCAGGGTCTCGGCGGCCGTATAACCGAAACGTTTATTGGCGTCCTTCTGCAGCGTCAGCAAGTCGTAGAGCGGGGGTGCCTTTGTCTTTTTCTCGGCGGTGACCACGGAGAGCACCTTACCCTGGGCAGCGGGAGTAGATGCTTTGACTATGCCCTGGGCGGCGGCCTTGTCCTGAAGGCGCGTTTGTCCATCAGCTCCGGGCGTGATGTAGCGCGCGATAAAACCGGGCTCGAAGGTAGCGAGGATCTCATAAAATGGAGCGGATTTGAAATTTTCGATGGCCAGCTGGCGCTCGACGATCAAAGCAAGAGTCGGTGTCTGGACGCGACCGACAGTACAAAGTTGACGATTGATCGTCGTATAGGCCCGGGTAAAATTGAGACCGACAACCCAATCGGCCTGAGCGCGAGCTGTAGCAGCGCTGGCCAGGTTATCGAAGTCGGCGGAGGGCTTGAGCTTGCCGAGACCGTCTTTGATGGCGTCCGAGGTCAGGGAACTTATCCAGAGCCGCTCAATAGGCTTGGCACTGCCGGTCAGTTTGTAGATCAGACGAAAGATGTGCTCACCTTCGCGTCCGGCGTCAGTCGCGCAGATGATCGATGTCGTGGCCGAATCGAGAAAAAATCTTTTGATCGTATTAAATTGATTTCTAGTCTTGTCGACGACCCGATATTTCCACTCCTCGGGAATCATCGGCAACTGATTGAGACGCCAGGGACCGCCCCAGGCGGCATTCATCTCTTCGGGCTCGGCTAGAGTGACGAGGTGACCGAAGGCGTAGGTGACGATATAACCGTTGCCTTCGTAGTATCCATCCTTCTTATTGCCGGCCCCGACGACCGTGGCTATATCTCTGGCGACCGAGGGCTTTTCGGTTAGAACGACTTTCAATAGGATATATCCAACAGGAAATATTGGGGCAGGCGTAACTTATATGAGACGGCATATTTTGGCGCATTTGCCTCAAAAGGTAAAGGCTAAGCAGAGCCCGAGGCTGAAAATTAATTGCTAATAACGCCTATTTTGAGCAGATGATCGAGGCTGTCTTCGATCAAGCTGAAGAGACGCCGCAACTTGGCGCTGGTGAGCCGCTGAAATTCGAGGAAGGGCACTTGATGCACGAAGCTGACCGAAGAAACGGTCTGCTTTGTGGTATCAGCACTGACTACAAGTTTCCAAAATTTAGATTGATCACCGACGATATCGGGACGTAACAAAATCTCGGCGATGCGATCGACCGAAAGCAGCATCTGCAGCACCTGCGGCTCGGTGGCGCTGAAAAGATAGGCGGCATTGCTGTCGACCGAACTGATGCCGGTTTTGATCTTGCGCTTTGCCCCGACCGATTGTGCAATCGAACTGTAGAGATTGACGAGCTTACGCTCCCAGGCCGGTCTGTAATGCTTGTCTTCAACCCCAAAAGAAAGCTTGGTCGACTTGAGGGGTTGGACGCGCGCTTCCATGGTGACGACGACGTCACCAAATGCAGTGTCATATGCGCAGGTCAATTTAATCGGCCATTTCTTATAGCGGCGCTCCAGAGTCGGCCCGGGAACGATCAAATCGGTGGCGGCGTAACTGATCGGCGGCGTGAATTCGGCGTCGATATCGGTGGCAAGGCGCGTCCAGCGATCGCAGACGTCCATCAAACCGTAGCGAATATTTAAAGTGGGCAGGGCATCGCGGATGTCTCGCCAGCTCCAGCCCTCACGCTCCTGGCTTTTTTCCAGGAAGCCCAGCTTCAGACATTGCAGCCAGGTGATTTCTGCCAGAGCTTCGATCTGATAGCGATCAGTAGCCGAACCGGAGAGGTCGAGCTCGGCCAGATTGCGCAGAGGAAAAATATAGTCGATATAGTTGTCCGGTAGTGTCATCTTGCCGAGATCGAGACAACAGAGGTCGGTCAAATAGGCAAGATTTTCCAGGTCCTGCGGCAGAATGCTCTTATCGCGAAGGGTGAGCGCCCAGAGATCGTCACCTCTCATATCCTGTAAAAAATTGAGCCCGTCCTCGGGCAAGCGCCGCAGTACCAGCAGGATAGCGTCGTCGTAGGAGACACTGATGCGGCCCCTGGCCTCACCGATATAGATTTCCTCGTCGAGATACACGGAAAAGAGCTGACCAAGGGAACGGTCTGGCGGAAAGCTTAAAATTCGCGCATCGTCCTGCCGCATTTGAGTAATGTTTCGGCCTGCCCGATCTTCTCGATCTCTAAGTAGGTACTATATGGGCAATAGTTACCCTCGATTGAGCCTTCCTAAACGGGACGCGAGGAGCGAGAAGGCAGACGGGCAGCCCTTTGAGGCTGTGTGACCGATAAGATCAGGAGGGGCATAAATGCCGAGCTGCAAATGTCGATGAAATTGCTAGAAAGCGACCGCCTGATTTTACGCGAGCTGCGCGGCGGCGACGCCGAGCGCGTCGAACGTTACGCCAACGACGAAGAGATCAATCGCTACCTAATCTTTGGCGATCTGGCCAGACGGCCCGGTGCCGAAAAATATGTGGCGCAGGCGATGAAAAATGCCACTCTTCCGCTCGCCGAAAGGCGAAGTTTCAAGCTGGCGATTTTGTTGAAAGAGGAAGACGCGAATTTCATCGGCTCCTGCTGGCTCGACATCGCAGAGAAAGCGCATCGGCGGGCCACAGTCGGTTATTTCATCGACAAGGCCTACTGGGGAAGAGGCTATGCCGGCGAAGCTCTGGCCGCCCTTCTGCAGTTTGGCTTCGAAACACTGGGCTTGCATCGCATCGAAGCCACCTGTGACGCCGGCCACAAGGCGACCAGGCGCGTCCTCGAAAGAGGCGGACTGACGCGCGAAGCGAGACTGAGACAGCATCGCCCCAGGCAAAATGGATGGAGCGACTCGATCCTGTATGCAATCATAGAAAAGGACAGCGCGACGCCCTGATTCCAAGCCGCTTTGCCGAACTGGGAAAGACTTGTAAAGACAGGCCCGGTCAAGACCCTGAACGAGTCAGATTTATGTCAAAATATGGCCTCTCTAGAAGGCTCTAGTGCCCCCGGGGCAACACATACATAGGTCTAGGCAATGTCAGCATCCAAGTCAGACACATCATCCGGCGTCAGCCAAAAAGCCTCGGTCATCGTCGAGGACGATCGCACCGGCACAAGCATCGAAACATTGCGCAGAGCCATGGCCGATCACCTTTACTACAGCCTGGGACGGACACCGGCTATGGCCACCAAGCAGGATATCTATCTGGCCATCGCGCTGACGGTCAGAGACCGCTTGCTGCACCGCTGGCTCAATACCGCCGAGACTTATTTCAGCCAGGACGCCCGCATCGTCTGCTATCTCTCCGCCGAATTTTTGATGGGTCCTCAACTGGCCAACAACCTTGTCAGCCTCGGTCTTTACAAACAATTCGAAAAAGCACTTGAGGAGTCCGGCCTCGATCTGCAAGAGGTAATCATGCAGGAGGAAGAGCCCGGCCTGGGCAACGGCGGTCTCGGCCGATTAGCCGCATGCTATCTCGACAGTATGGCCACTTTGAACATACCGGCGGTCGGTTACGGCATCCGCTATGAATTTGGCATCTTCGACCAGGAGATCCATGACGGCTGGCAGGTGGAAATCACTGACAAATGGCTGAGACTGGGCAATCCCTGGGAAATCGACCGGCCGGAAATGGCTGTAGCTGTAGGGTTCGGCGGGACAATCGAAAGCTCGACCGACGAAAACGGTGATTTGCACTCGGTCTGGACGCCCAAGCATGTAATCAGTGGCGTCCCCTGCGACACTCTGGTGCCGGGCTACAAAACAAACACGGCCAATACACTCAGACTCTGGAAAGCGGAAGCACGCGAGTCATTCAACTTTCAGAAATTCAATTCGGGCGACTACCACGGTGCTGTCATCGACAAAGTCGATTCGGAAAACGTCTCGAAAGTGCTTTATCCCAATGACGACTTCCAGCGTGGCAAAATCCTCCGCCTTTCCCAACAATATTTCTTCGTCGCCTGCTCGATCAAAGACATGATCCGCTTGCACTTGCTCGCCGACGGCAAGATCGAAAACTTCCACAAAAAAGTGACATTCCAGTTGAACGATACCCACCCTTCTGTGGCAATCGTTGAACTGATGCGCATCTTCCTCGATGAGTATCAAATGTCCTGGGACAAGGCCTGGTCAATAACAACCCAGACCTTTGCCTATACTAACCATACATTGCTCCCCGAAGCGCTGGAGCGCTGGTCGGTCGAGCTCTTCGGCGAAGCGCTGCCCAGACACCTGGAAATCATCTACGAAATCAACGCTCGCTTCCTCGATGAAATGCGCACCAAGTTTCCAAACGATCCAGATCTGATCCGTCGCATCTCGATCATCGACGACAACGACGGTCGCTTCGTGCGCATGGCTCACCTCGCCTGTGTCGGCAGCTATGCCATCAATGGCGTCGCCGCTTTGCACACCGAATTGCTCAAAAAAGACGTACTGCGTGATTTCTTCAAAATCTATCCGACTAAATTTTCCAACAAGACAAACGGCATCACGCCGAGGCGCTTCATAGCCGTCAGCAACCTCGAGTTGACCGATTTGATCACAAGCAAGATTGGCGACAACTGGTTGTCGCATCTGGAAGAGCTGAAAAAGCTGGAAGCCTTTGTCGACGACCAAGAATTCGTCTCGCAGTGGAAAGCAGTCAAACGTCTGCAAAAAGAACGCATGGCCGAATACGTCCTGGAAAAAACCGGCATCAATATCGAGCCGGCTTCACTTTTCGATGTACAGGCCAAGCGCTTGCACGAATACAAGCGCCAGCATCTCAATGTCCTGCATATCATCCACCTCTACAATCAACTGAAGAAAAATCCCAAGCTCGACGTTGCACCGCGCACTTTTTTGTTTGCCGGAAAAGCTGCTCCCGCCTACGTCGCCGCCAAGTTGATCATCAAATTGATTTGTTCGGTTGGAGAAGTGGTCAATAATGACAGAGATGTGGCAAGCAAGATCAAAGTAGCCTTTGTCCCCGATTTCAACGTCAAACTCGGCCAGATTCTCTACCCCGCCGCCGACCTGTCCGAGCAGATTTCTACCGCCGGCAAAGAAGCGTCCGGTACAGGCAACATGAAATTTGCCCTGAACGGCGCTCTGACGATTGGCACCCTCGATGGTGCCAACATCGAAATGCGCGAGCAAATCGGTGCCGACCGTTTCTTCCTCTTCGGCCTGACCGCCGATCAAGTGAGCGATATGAAAGCAGCCGGATACAGACCGAGAGACTTCTACGAAAAGAGTCAGGATCTAAAAGAAGTGATCGATCTGATTGCCGACGGTACATTCTCCGACGGCGACAAAGATCTCTTCAAGCCACTGCTCGATTCGCTTCTGGGGAGCGATCCCTTTATGCTGCTCGCTGACTTCGACTCCTACGTCAAATGCCAGCAAGAAGTCTCCGAGCTCTATCAAAAGCCGGATGAATGGGCCCGCTGGTCGATTCTCAACGTGGCGCGCATGGGCAAATTTTCCTCAGACAGATCAATTGCCGAGTATTGCCGCGATATCTGGCATGTCGATCCGGTCAAGGTCGATATCGAAAGCTACCAACAGGAAGAAGCGATGCTCAAAATGCCGGCCGGCTACAAGGCCGGTAAAGAAGCCATGCGCTGTTTCTAGGCATGTTTATCCGGCAATCCCGAACCGACTCGAGTATCGGTAAAATTGGGGCTTGACAGAATGTAGACGACCGGTCTAATATGTCAATAGGCAATAATGGGTGGAAGCCCTAAGGAGAAGATATGAGCGCAGGAGTTTCTACAGCCAGTCCAACCAAGCAAGATACGAGGCTTCTGCTCTTAGAGGCGGGCATCAATATAATGCTCGAAAAAGGCTATAACAACACCGGCATCTCCGAAATTCTCGCTTCGGTAGGTGTGCCCAAAGGCTCTTTCTACCACTTTTTCGAGAGCAAAGAAGAATATGGCCTGGCCATTATCGCCTATACCGACGAGCAATACGCGGCAAAAATGGCCAAAGTCTTCGGCGACAAGTCGCTCACACCGATTGAGAGGCTGAAAAAATATTGCGCCGAAAGTCGCAAGGATCTGGTCGCCAACGAATGCCGCAAAGGGTGCTTGATCGGCAACCTCAGCCAGGAGATGGCCGATCAAAGCGAGTGCATGCGCGCAGCCCTGGTTAACGTGCTGGAAAAAAGCCGCGCCGCCTTTGCCGCCTGCATCGAAGAAGGACAAAAGAAGGGCGAGATTGACAGCAAACGACCGGCCTCTGAGCTTGCCGAGCTCGTCCAATCGACGTGGACCGGAGCGGTATTGCGAGTCAAGACTTTGAAAAATACAGAGCCACTGGATACGTGCACACGTCTGATTTTCGAAGATATTCTCAAAGCCTGAAACTTCTAAAAGTTTCATGGTCTTAATTGCACACCGATTTACCATCCACAGTATGGTGGACAGGCTCAGGCACGCCTCAAATCCTCACTTCAAGACATTTTTTACACTACGGGCGTCGTCTAGACCCGACCGCCCGGCTAAACTCGCCTCCGAATTGGAAAGGATAAACAACAATGTCACACAGCAATAACCAAACCAGATCGCAAAGCAGATCAGATTTAGAACTCGATCGCTACATCCGCGCCGGCAGTCTAACGACCTCGAGCAATACCCTCAACGAACTGGCCGAAGACAGCCAGTATCTGATCCGGGCACGTGTTGCCGAAAATCCGAACACACCACTCTGGACCTTGCTCAGACTGGTCAACGACGATCACGAACAGGTAAGGCTGGCCGCCTTCTTCAATCCGCGCCTGCCCGCAAGCGAACAGCATTATCTCGCCCGCGATCCGCATGCGGATGTGCGCTACGCACTGGCCGAAGACGCGGCGACAGCCGTGGACATCCTCGACATACTGGCCGACGATGAAAATGTTTATGTCCAGGACAGGGCCAAGAAAACATTGCAAGCTCTCTGCCAGGCCGAGGGCTGCCAGAAAAAAGCCGCTTGAAAGCGTCCGGTTCTAGAGATTGTTAGAGCGGGTAATAAATACCGTATTGCGCAAAATAAATTGCGGGCCTTATCTGAACCCCAGCCATAATCTGCAAATCATCGACATAGCGCTTGAGCTGATGTCGATGTTTGCGCGCCTGCTGCTCCACCGCACCGGCATTCGTATGATTAAAATGGTCGGTTTTGAAATCGACGAGATGCCACTGCCCATCAGCCGCTTCGACTAGCAAATCCGGGCGCATCGTCATCACGCCGCGCTCGCCGTCGTCGACATAGACCAGGTACGGCATCTCGTTGAAGCGACTGTGCGACTTTTCAACAAGCTCGCGCAGGCGACTGTGGTTGTATATTTCGAGCAGCCTCAGCCCCTCGTCGACGAGCGCGTCCAGTCGCTTCGGATGGACAAAGTGCACGCCCTGATTGTAAGCGATGTCACGCACCCACTCGCGATCTACTGATTTGGTCAGAGGGAGATTTTCCATCAGGGCGTGGAAAAAAGTACCCACCACCCGCGGTGCCAATACCGCAAAATCATCTCGGCGTGAAATTTCCTCTTTGCCGCCGGGAGTAAGACGCACCAGAGCCAGCTCATTGGGAGCAGTATCGAAGAGACTGACCGCCGGCTCATCCCAGAAGGCCTGCCGACTGTTGGCAGCGGCGGCGATCGCTTCGGCATACGTGTGATCGCTGCGCGCGGCAAGAGCGAGATCGAGACCGGGTGGTCGTCCGTAGCAATAGGCAAGCGTAAAATTTGCCGTGTGTCCATTGGCCAGTAGATCGCGGACGGGTCTCAAACCTGGATCCGGCGGTGTGAAGCCGTCGACGTCGAGCGCGAGAATCCGGCGCAACCAGAGACGATACGAGTCTGTTTTGCGAGCCGTATGCTTGATAAAAAGGCCGAGGCAATCGCGGGCCCGGGTCATGGCCACATACAAGAGACGTTTGCGTTCCTCCACTTCCATCGCCTTGTCGAGGTTGGCGGCACTTTCATACCAGGCAGGCTTTTCATCGCTCTTCAGCCGTTTAGTATTGAAGGCGGCGCCATAGCTGCGGTGAAAAATGAAACGGCCACCGGTTTTGGAGGCTTGACCACCGAGACAGGGCAGCGCTACCGCAGGAAATTCGAGGCCTTTGGAGGCGTGGATGGTCATCAGCTTAACGGCGTTGCGACTGTCTATCGGTGCTTCCGCTTCCTTCAGATTCATCTCGCGCATGGCGGCGAGCTTATCGGCAAATTCGCCGCAGCTGAGAGCCTCGTTTTCGCGGGCCAGATGGACAAGCTTCCAGACATTACGCGAGCGTTGCTTGCCATCACCGGCGGCGAGCATCGAGAGGTCGTAACGAGTCAAGGTGATGATTTTATGGACGAGTTCGCCGAGGGGCATGAGCGAGGCATAATCTAGCATCGTACGCAGCAGACGCACCGCTTGGGTAAGCGATTCGAAGCCACCGATGCGCTCACGGCTGGCCTCGGTCAACCTTGCCCAGAGAGGGTCCTTATTATTTCTATTTTCGCCGGCTATGACTTTATGGATCAGATCATCGGTGAGCGGACAGAGCGGTGAGCGCAGCACCGCCAGTAGTGAATGACTATCTTTAGAATTATCGAGGAAGCGGAAGAGATTTTCAAAGTCGGCCACTTCCTGACGGCTGAGGAAACCTCGACCACCAAAAGTGACATAAGGGATGCCGAAGCGGGCAAACATCTCTTCGAAGGGAGCGAATTCACTGTTTTTGCCGACCAGCACAGCAAAATCGCCATACGCAATCGATCGATTGACACCACCTTTTTCTTCGATTTGAAAAGCATCGTCGATTTTTTCTTTGATCCACAAAGCAACATGTGCCGCTTCCAGTTTATCCGGGGCGAGCTGGTCGTCGCCGTCATCCTCGTCAAAAAGCAAGACATCGACGGCGGTCTCAGCCGAATTTTCGGGCAGGGCACGACCCGGCGTAAGCGCTTCAAAAGCGGCTACATAAGCGAGTCTGGTCGGATCGCCATCGAGCAGTCTGGAAAATACAGCATTGACGAAGGCAACGACCAGCGGATGACTGCGGAAAGACTTGGTCAACTTGGTCACCATCGTCTCGCCGCTCAAAGCACCGATCAAACCGCCGGCCACATTAGCAAACATTTGTTTGCGCCGGTTAAAAGTCGCAACGTCGGCGCCCTGAAACTTATAGATAGACTGCTTGTCGTCGCCAATTAGAAAGAGCCTGGTATCCGCACCGGCGAGAAGGTCGAGAAGGAGTTCGGCCTGCACATCATTGGTGTCTTGAAATTCATCGACGAGCAAGGCTTTTATCTTTTCGTTGAAATAGCTCTTTGCCTGCGAGCCGGATTTTTCCAGGCAGCGCTTGGCCAGCGCCACCTGATCGTTGAAGTCGAGGGCGGTGCGCTTCTCCTTCGCCGCCTGATAATGAGCTCTGGCGCGTTGAAAAAAGCCGATGATGCCCAGGGCGTTTTGCATGGCGCGCTCGTCGTCTGGACCAAGGTCGCCCGGCACGGTAGCGGTAATCTCTTTCACCATCTCACGCAAGTCACGCAATCGATCGCGGAAAGGTTTGGCCTTGGGCCCACCGAAGGTGCCGGTCTTGACCTGGCCGAGGGCGATCATGGCCTGCCAACCGGCGGCACCGTAATTGGCGCCGTCGTCGTCGATGATTTGCTGACAATAAGCGAGCATCTCGAGGCGCACGGCCTCGAGCGGGCTTTTCTGGTCGGCGAGCGGATTGCCGGTAGCATAATTAACGTCGGCAAGGAAATTGCGGTCTTCTTTCAGGCCGCTCACAGCGCGCGCCCTGGCGTCGGCGATAAAATTGCCAGCGTGCGTCAGCATCGACTCGACACTGAGCGGCTGCGGAAAAGCCCTGAGCGCTTCTTCGAAACGAGTCGAATTTTTAATCAAGTCTCTGACGATTTTGACGACATCATCGATCGGATATTCGAGCAAAAGAGCGTATTCCAGCTTGTATTGCTCCGGTGCGGCAATAACATCACGCAGAGCTTGAGCGACTGCTTCTTCGAGCAGTTCACCGGTGGTCAGTTCATCTAAAAGTTCAAATTCCGGATCAATGCCGGAGTCAGCCGGAAACGATTTCAAAATCGATTCACAAAGTGCGTGGATGGTATTGATGCGAGCACTGTCGACTTCAGATAAACAGGCCAGCCAGCGCAAATAGGCACCGCTTTCGCGCTCGCCTTGATCTTTGCTCAGAGCCAGGAAGCGCGCCTTCAGGCGTGAGCGCATCTCGGCGGCGGCTTTGCGGGTATACGTAACGGCGATGATATTGGCCAGGGTAAGGTCCGTATTTTTGCGCAGGATCTCGATATAGCGCTCGACCAGTACATGAGTCTTGCCCGAGCCAGCACCGGCTGAGACAAGTACATGCTTATCGACATTATCGATGGCCAGTTGCTGTTGTTCTGTAAACATCAATTGACTCCCTCGAAATCACTGCCGCTTTCTTCGCTGCCGTCAAAAGCACCGGTCTTTGATAGCTCGGTAATGCGACAGATCTGACTGTGGTCGCAATAATCGCAAGATTGTTTGCTGGTCGGCTCGACGGCGAATTTCCCTTCAAAAATATTTTGTACGAAGCGCCCGATGTTTGCCTCGACACTGCCGACCAGATCGATTTCGGGATCGTCGAAGCTGACGGAGCCCGTTTGCTCACCCGACTGGATACTGAGATAGGAGCCGGATTTTACGCGGGCGCCCGGTTGCACGGCCTGCGAAAGAGCCATGCCGTATATAGGCAATTGCATATTACGACCGGCCAGCGCTTCATCAACCTTGATCGAGCCCGAGCCCGATTTATAGTCGATAACGCGGTAGACGCCAGCCTCGGAGCGATCGAGACGATCGATGCGACCACGTATTTTAATCGTCCGACCGCCCGCTTTGATGACGAGAGCAGGGGCGCTGTCCGCTTCTTCATCATCGAAACCGAAGGCTTGCTCAAAAAGGTGGGGCACAAATTCATTGCCGCTTTTCTCAGCGCGCTCGAGCTCTTTGCTAAAGAAGCGACGCAGGCGAAAGCGTATCTCATTTTGTTCGTAGTCCCAGAATTCACCTTTTTTGAATGGCTTTTCGGTTTCCAGCCAGAAGATCGCTTTAGCGATACTTTCTTCGAAAATACGACCAACCGGTTCGTCGCCGGACAGAATGGTCAAACCGTGCAAAGACAGATCTTTATAGAAGAGCTCGAGGGTTTTGTGATAAAGCTCGCCCAGTAGCCTCGCGTCGAGGCCGACTTCCGGTTCTTCGATTTTTTTGACGCCGAGGATATGCGATACCCAGAAGCGAAACGGACACTTACCAAAATCATTGAGACGACTGACACTCCAGATCTCGGGCGTATTGATTTTGACGGCTCCGAGCTCGACCGGCAGGCTGATATTGCCATTCCAGAGTGCAAAATTTCTGACCGCATCGGACACAGTGCGCGCCTTAACCACGCCGAGCGATTCTTTCATACTACCGTAAAGGTCATTGAGGGCAGGCGCTTCGAAATGTTCAGGCTCGCTGGCCCCGTGCCAGAGTAGGCCGGAGGCGAGATCGAGAGCAGAGACCGGGGCAGCCAACGAATTTTCAAATGGCGCTACAAAAGGTATGGCTTCGAGGATTTTATTGTCACCCTGACTGAGGAAAAATGACGGCGTCAATTCCTCACCACTCACTTCATAGAGCGGACAAGATACATAGAGCGTATCAGTGGCACGCTCGAGCAGCGACTTGTAGAGCGAAATTTCAAAAGAGTCGTGATTACGAGGATTTTCGATGTCGATACCGTAGCTCATCCATTTTCGCACTTCGTCGCGACTGAGGAAGCCCGGCTTTTCACTGCGCCTGGGGAATTCCCCTTCAACGAGACCGGCCACGAAAATAGCTTTGAATTTACGATTGGGCACCAGGTCGGCACTACAGACGGTGACACCTTGATCGCCACCGCGCGGGCGACGAAAGTTTGCCTTTTCGAGCGCCTTCTCGAAACGATCGAGCAGGGCTTCGTAGATATGGCCTTTTTCGGCGTAAGCAGTGCCAAGCAAATTTTCTTCGAGAAGCAGATTAGAGAGCACCCGCCGAAATTCGAAGAGTGCTTGATGCTCTTCCCAGGTGACGCGAGGATCTGCGTATTCATCGTCGTTTGGTAAAACGAGCAATTGTTCGACGACGTCTTCGACAAAAACAACAAACTCAGAAAGGCTGAGATTACCGGCCGGCGGCGTCACCGCATCGAAAAAACGAGCCAGAGTCGGGCCGGCTTTGAGCGGCTGCCAGTCGGCCCGAGTATTGACCACCATCAAACGCAGCGATTCTTCATCGAGCAATTCGATATCGCGGGCGGTGAGCCCTAAAAACTCTTGATTGTAAAACGGGCTGGATAGAGAGCGCACCACTTCTGCCCTGGCGAATTTCTTAGCGGCCAGGCGCAAAAGGCGCAGCAAATATTTGATCAGAGGCACACTGACAAGCTCGACCGGCTCGTCCAGGAAATATTCGACTTCTGCTTTTTCAAAGGCCGCCCGAATAGCGGAGAGATAGGGCTGGACGGAGCGCACGACAATGACGGCATCGCGACTGGAAAGACCTGCGTCGAGGGCGACTTTGAGCTGCCTGACCAGCTCGTCCATTTCCATCATCCGATCGAGGGAGCGCCAGTTTTTGATCAGGGCGGGTGGATGGTTTACCGAGCCGATCGCCCCTATTTCGGTACGCTTCAGAGCAGCGCCAAAGACTTCATGCAATTCGCGTATGCTTTTTTCTTTCCAGCGATAATCTTCAAACGTCTGGCGATAAGCCAGCACATTATCGCCGCCGTCAACGGTAGTTCTTGGAGCGGCGCCTCCGGCAAATTCAGCAGGCGGCGCCAGATAATCGAAGGCTATAACGCTGCGATCGGCCTGCCTGGCCAGTCCGCTCAGTACATGCAATTGCAGCCGATTGAAGCGGTCGAAGCCGTCGACGGCAAAAAAGCCGAGCGGCAAAACACCGGCGTCGAGATTGTTCAAAATCTCCCGCGTTTTATAGGCGAGCTTGCGCTCGTCGTAAATGTTCAAGCGTTCGAGTTCGCGCCAGTAGGCCTCGTAGATGCGCGCCAGCTCCATATAGCGAGAATTGGTCTGCGACTGCTTGGCCAGGGTGGAGATGACGTCGCTCGGAGAGAAGCCGGCCCGTTCGAGCTCGTCAATGAGCTCGAGAATACCGGCATGGGTGCCGGCAAAGTGAGCGATATCGGCGAGATTGACAAGCCGGCCGGAGGCCTTCACCTCGTCGATTGCTTTTTCGAGAATGGCCGGCCGCAACGGATCCGGCAAAGTGCGGAAACTCTGGCCGCTCTGACGCAGGACAAAATGACAGAGCTCGTAGAAGGGCAAAATCTTCAAGCCGAAGAGGCCGGGCAACGATTTGCCCCGGAGGCGCATCAACTTGTCGAGCCGCTCTCCGACCAGTTGCTTATAGCGCTGCGAAGGTACGGTCAAGATAGCCGGTCGAGAGCGCAAGGGCGCCGCGGCAAGATAATCGACCAGCTCTCCCAGGAGCTCGATCGACTTGCCGGCGCGATAAGGGCCTGTGATCAATTCAACGCTATTTGCGCTCATGCCCTTTGGCTTGCCTGCTGGCTATTATGCTTTTCAAAATACGTGCCCGCTGAGATTCGAACTCAGGACCTTCGGCTTCGGAGACCAACACTCTATCCAGCTGAGCTACGGGCACACGTCTGTCCATTATAGCGGCAGATAAGCATGCGAGCACGCCGGCACGGGTCAAGAGGTCCGCTTTGTTGCGCTGCGCTTGTCAACTTTGCTTTGCCGTGCTTTCGGGCGAAAAGCTAATTGCCCCGCACCATTTCTTCCAGAGCATTCATATTATGGATAGTGACACGCTTCGATTCGATCTCGATCCAGTGGCTGTCCCGGAAGCGATTGAGGATCTGCGTCACAGTCACCCGCGATGATCCGACCATGTCGGCTATCTCCTGGTGTGTCAGGGGAAACTCGACGCGCACGCCATATGGAGTGACCTTGCCGTGAGTATCGGCCAGGGTGAGAAGCAGACGAGCGACGCGGCTTGGCACTTGCCGGAAAACCAGGTCCTCGATGCGCGCCTGGGCTTGCTTGAGGCGATCGCCGATGATGCCGATGAAACGCAGGCCGAATTCCGGATTTTCACGCACGAAATTTAAGAACGATTCTTTGCTGATCTGGTATATACGCGCGTCTTCCAGGGTTTCGGCATAGCTATCGTGCTCGCCGAGCTCCCAGGCCGCTTCGCCAATCATGTCACCGGGACCGAGTAGCGCCAGGATGACGGTCTTGCCTTCCGAAGAAAGGCGTGTTACCCGTACCCGGCCTTTTTCTATAAAATAGATAGAATCGCAGGCGCCGCCGGGCGAAAAGATTGTATGGTGTTTGGGCAATTCCAGCTCTTCAAGGATGCCCAGCAGGCGTCCGAGCTCCACAGGATTGAATGATTCGAAGATTTCGCTGTGCCTCAAGCTGAATAGCCTCTGCGCACTCTTCATGAAAACCTCCCTGAAGTCGTCGAGCCCCGCCGGAACGGTTGTGGGAATGCGTAAGAAAATTTCCCACCGGCCAAATTGAACTTTGCCGCTGCTAAATACGTTATCTGTATTACCCTTCAGACAAATTTTGTTGGGTAACAACCTTTTTATACCCCCACCTCCCCTTTTCTAACTTCAAACCAAATTTGCAGCAGTCGCAAGACTGACGAGAGAGCTTTTAAAGAAAGGGGAATCCCAGGGCGATGGAAAGATTGGATAACGGATCGGCGTCGATCGCATATACACCAGACGGCATGCGGGTTTCCCTCTGCACTTTTAATAAGCTCACGGGGCAAAACCGTTATAATCTGGCTCGTGTGCACGATGAATGCACCGGGCTCGGACTATATACAGATTGGTACCGAGGTCTCCCGGGAGACCGAACACGTGCAGGCTTGCATTTTTCAGTGTTGGCGGTTGGGCGCAGAATTGGTCTAGCCTTCTAGCTTATCTATTTGAGGAGATTTAATATGGCGTTAGGCACTAAAGAGAAAAACCAAGTGGATAAAGACAAAGCCGCTGAAAAAGCGCAGAAGTCCGCCCCATCAGTAGACAACAAAGGCAAGGATAAAGACGGCGCCCCGTCGCAAGAGAGACTGAAAGCTCTCGGCCTGGCCCTCGACAGCATCAAAAAGCAATACGGTGACGGCTCGATCATGAAGCTCGGCGACAGCCGTCACGGCGCTGTTGAAGTGATCTCGACCGGCGCCCTTTCCCTCGACGTCGCGCTCGGCGTCGGCGGCCTGCCCAAGGGCCGTATCATCGAAATCTATGGACCGGAAGCCTCCGGTAAAACCACCCTCGCTCAGCACGTCGCCGCCGAAGTGCAGAAAAAGGGCGGCATCGCCGCCATCGTCGACGCCGAACACGCCATGGACCCGGAATATGCCCGCGCCCTCGGCGTCAATGTCGACGAGCTCTTGATCTCGCAACCGGACACCGGCGAACAGGCCCTGGAAATCACCGAGCAACTGGTGCGCTCCGGAGCCGTCGATGTCGTCATCGTCGATTCGGTCGCCGCTCTCGTCCCCAAAGCTGAAATCGAAGGCGAAATGGGCGACAGCCTCCCCGGCTTGCAAGCTCGCTTGATGAGCCAGGCTTTGCGCAAATTGACCGGTATCGTCAGCAAGACCAACACCATGGTCATCTTCATCAACCAGCTCAGACAGAAGATCGGCGTCATGTACGGCAATCCCGAAACCACGACAGGTGGTAACGCGCTCAAGTTCTACGCTTCTATTCGTCTCGACATCCGCAAAATCGAAACCCTCAAAAAAGACGGTGTCGAAATCGGCAACAGAGTCAAAGTAAAAGTAGTGAAAAACAAGGTGGCACCGCCTTTCCGCATCGCCGAATTTGACATCATCTACGGCCGCGGCATCAATACCGCCGGTTGCTTGCTCGACATCGCCGCCGAAATGGACATCATCAAAAAGTCCGGCACATGGTTCAGCTACAAAGAAGAGCGCATTGGTCAGGGCCGCGACCAGGCTCGCACCTTCCTCGAAGCTCATCCGGAAATGCTCAAGGAAATCGAGACCAGAGTCAAAGCCGAAATGGCTGCCGGCACACCTATGCCGGTGAAAAGCAAAGACAAGGATAAAGACAAAGACTAATCTCTTTGCTCTAAATCAATAGAAGGCAGGCGGCCGGAGTGAATCAACAAGGTCACTCCGGCCGCACCCATAAAAGAGGATAGGTTTACGGCCGCCAAGCAAGCCAGTAAAAAAAGCAGCGGTAAAAGCATGGCAAAAAAAGCAAAGCAAAAAACCGCCGCCGGAAAAAACACTAAAAGTGAGGAAAAGGTGGAGGAGAAAATCCCCTTCCATTTCTCCTCACTTTTTCCCAGCCTGAGAAAAACGGCTCTGGCTCTAGCTGGAGGTGCCCTTCTCGGCCTGGCCTGTCCAGGTTTCGAGCAATGGTATCTGGCCTGGTTTTGCCTGGCACCACTCTTTCTATTGCTGGCCAATACCCCCTCACATGCGCAGCGCAGCCTGATTGGTTTTTGTTTCGGACTGGCCTATAACCTCACTTATTTGCACTGGTATCTAAATCTCGCCCCCCTCGATTGGCTAGGTTTTTCAGGCCTGATGGGCAATTTCCTCGCCACCTTTGCCTGGGGCTTCGCCGCCTGCCATCAGGCCCTCGGCTTCGGCCTCTTTGGCCTTCTGGCCGGCCTGCTGCCTCTGAGCGGATCTTTTGCTTTCAAAAAAGACAAAGGTCAACTGCGCTGGCCGGCACTGCTATATTTGCCGCTGCTTTATGTGCTTGTCATAAACAGATTAGCCAATGCCCAGGACTTGATGGGAGTCCCCTGGACACAGCTCGAATACACGCAGTACAAACAAACCGGCCTGCTGCAGGCCGCCTCCATATTTGGTGGCATTGGCGTCAGCTATATCATTGTCGTCGTCAATGTCGCCATAGCCTCAATGCTAGCGACAGTGCCCGCTCTATTTAGTAAAAAGGCCGATTTAAAAAGACTGGCCGCCGATAGCACCGAGCACGCTTACTATCATTGCCTGGCGGTAGCCCTTATCGTCGCCATTTTCATCGCCCTCGGCATGTGGCAAAAAGAAAGTGCTGCCATCAAGCCGACCGTGCCGGTGGCGATCATTCAAGCCGGTATCAATATAGACATGCAAAAAGGCGAGCATACTTATTCGCTCGACGATCTGGCCAAGATCTACAGCGCCCATTTGTCAAGCTGCAAAAACGAACTCTGCATCATGACCGAAGGCGCGCTCCCCACCTACCTGCGCGAGCAAGAGCCGACCCGGGCCTGGCTGGCCAATCAAGCGCGCTGCAGGCATCTCGACATGGTCGTCGGCTCTATGGACAAGGACGGCGCCGGTCATCCCTACAATGCCGCTTATGGTGTCACCAGTAGTGGCAAGATACTGCCCGAGGTTTATCACAAACGCTACCTTGTGCCTTTTGGCGAATACACGCCTTTGCTCGTCGAATATTTTCCGGAGTGGGTCAAACGCTGGACCAATACGCCGGCCGGGGGCGGTTTTGCATCGGGCAAAGAGGCGACCAATTATGCATTTTCGATCGGTCGGATTGCGCCATTGATCTGCTTCGAGTGCATCTCGCCCGATCAAACGGCCAAAAGTTGCCGCGCCGGAGGCGAGGCACTGGTAAACATCTCGGATCTGGCCTGGTTTCATAAATCCGATTGCGGCATACAGATGGTGGCATTTTCGGTGCTGCGTGCAATCGAGAACAGACGCTATGTTGTTTTCGGGGCAAATACCGGGCCGGCAGCAATTATTGACACAACGGGTAAAATAATTAAATATAGCCCCCAGGGCGGTGAATCGGTTGTCCACGGCCAGATCGGCCTGAACCCACAGAAGAGCCTGTTTTCGATGTGGTATAGATAAACACTAAACGCTCCGGGAACCTTCAGTGAATGCATTTGAAACAGATTAAAACCGGCGCCGCATTCGCCCTGCTATTGGCTTGCACTCTGGGGAGCCCGCCGGCCACTTATGCCGGCGATAAGGGGGAAAGCGGCAACAAAGCCGACAGAGGGCAACAGAACGCCGAGTATGTGCGCACCTCTAACCTGGCCGCTCTTTATGAATACGACCCACCCGGTGTCAAGCTTTCGAAAGCCTCGACCGCTATCGTCATTAATGCGCCCCAGCAATTCGTCTGGGATCGTCTCGTCAATTTCCAGAGTTATCCCAAGCTTTTCCCCAGACTGAAGACCTGCCAGGTTGTAAAGAAAGAAGGAGACCTGATCTACATCGAAAGTCTGCTCAAACCGCAGATGTTTGTCAGCCAGCCCTGCCAGCACACGATTAACGACCTCGAAGACAAGCCCGACAGCCTCAAATGGAAGCTCACCGACGGCAATTTCAAGGCCGTTGAGGGCGAATGGAAGCTCAGGTCTATCGATGATGGGCAACACACCGAAGTGCGCTACACGATGGAAGTGGACCCCGGCCCCCTGATCCCGCGCCCGATTATCGTCATGGCCCTAAAGATGGTCCAGCGAGAGGCCGTCCTCAACGTCAAAGCGAGCGTCGAAGAAGATTTTAAATTTGCCGCTGCCAATAAAAAGCTGAATTAATCGCCGACTTTGGTCGCAGCTTTGACATCGATTTCAAGCATGGTCTTGCCGCCTTCGTTTTTGACAGCAGAAATCGATCCCATGGCAACTTCGCCCCAGCGCTCGGAGTGAGGGGTCATGCCTTCACCCTGTTGCATCACTTTGACAAATTCATTTTTGTCGTTGTTACGCTTCAGCGAGCCTTCCACTTCGACAATGATGGTTGTCACGCCCAGCTTTGTTTTGGGACGACCGGAAAGTCTGCCTTTGGCGATTTCGGACCAGTTTTGATTGGTGGTGTTAGTGCCTGCGCCCCATTCGAGTACTTGAACAGGCTTGCCCAGTCTAATCATGAAAGAATCCTCACACATGCGGAACGCCGCTCGACTACCTGACCAATCAAATCAGCCAATAACCAGAGAAAAATAGCATATTTGAATAAGGCCAGCCAAGTTTTTGTAACTGCTTAGACGCCTGTAAGCTTAGCTTTGGCCGCCTCACTTCGCGAGCAGGCTCTCGGCGATAGTCGGCAGGCAATCACCGAGCGGCACCTTGGTCGGGCCGAAGAGCTGTTTAGCAAGAGCGCCGCCCTGACCATCGAGGGCACAGGAATCGGCAATCAAAATCTGGGCCAACTCCAGGTCGATTGTGTTTTTAGGCAGGCCCTTGGAGACGAGGTCGAAGACCTTACCGGATAACTGACTGGGCACAGTCATGACGCGTTCCGAAAGGCCGAGAGCATCGCGCACTTCCTCGAGCAATTCGAGCATCGTGTACTGTCGCGGGCCGACGAAATCGACCACCTGCCCAACCGACTCTTTCATATAGATGGCATCGACAATGGCATTGGCCACCTCGACTACGTGCACAGGCGCAACAACATTGAGCCCACTGCCGACCACCGGCAAAAAGGGCTTGAAAGTGACGAGTGGACGAATTGTATCGAGCAAGGGGAAACGCTCGCCAAAAAGATAGGAAGGCCTGAAGATCGTCCAGTAGAGAGGACTCTTTGCCACCAGAGTGTCGCCTTCGTATTTGGTGCGCAAATAATCGCTCGGACTTTCATCTCTGGCTCCCAGACAACTGACCTGCACATAGCGCTGCACCTCGTACTCCTGGGCCAGGGCGAGCAGCTTTTCCACCAGGGTGAAATTGACATATTCAAAGGCGCTGTCGCGCTTGTTGCGATTGATGCGGAAGCTGCCGGAGAGATTGATGATGGCGTCGACGTCGGTCATCGCTCGCATCAGTACATCGTCATCCTCGAAGGCGCCGACTGTGACCTTGATGCCCTGCTTGCGATACTGCCCGAGATTAGATTCGCGCCAATCTCCAGAACCACGGGTGAGAAGCTTGATCTCATAGCCACGTTCGAGCATGATCGGCAGGACTCTGCTGCCGAGAAAGCCGGTGCCGCCGATTACTAATAGCAAGTACCGAGCTCCTGTCTATAAGTGATTGCCGCCGACGCCACCTTGGGGAACGGCATAACTAGGCATGCCACCACCATTATACGGGCCGAAACCATTATTGAAGCCATTGTATCCGTAAGGGCTGCCGTAAGCACCGTTATAGCCGCCACCGTAAGGTCTCAAACCGGGATTGCTACCGTAATAAGAATTGAAAGGCATGCCACCATAGGCAGAACCATAAGGCAAACCACCATAACCGAGACCACCCATCGGTATGCCACCGCCGATGCCACCAAGACCACCGATACCACCAAGGCCGCCGATGCCGCCAAGACCACCGATGCCGCCAAGGCCACCCATCCCCATCCCCATGCCCATGCCCATAGGCATGCCACCCAGCTGCATACCGCTATACATGGGCGCGCCGCCCATGGTTGTCGCCGTGCCCATGATCGCGCCTGTTGTCGGATTGATTAGATTGCCGGTCATCGAATCGACCAAATAACCGGTAGAAGGGTCGGTGCGCAAATTGCCCGAATTGACGTTATAACCACCGGTATAACCGCCTCCCGATAGAGCGCGTCCCATCGAATTGATAATCTTGCTCAGACCTTTGGGTTGCTGGACCTGACCACCTGACATACCACCGGAGGTACCCATGCCACTGGACATGCCCCCGGCCATGCCGCCGAGACCAGAACCGATACTGGAGCTCATGCTCGAACCCATGCCCCCGCCGATGCCGATCACATCCGGTACAGTACCACTGCCACCGCTCGCATAAGAATCGTCCATGCCACCACCAGTGGAGGCACTACCGCTACCTTTATAGCCAAGATCCGAGTCATCATCATCGATCCAACCGCTATGCTTGCGAGATCCTCCGCCAGAGGCCGAAGAACGAGAAGATCTTGAACCGCCACGAGAACCGGCACTGGTAACCGCATTTTCGGAGGCAGCTGGTACCTTTTTCAGCAGACGCGCCACACGTTCGGGCATGGCAAGACTGCTGCCGGCGTCAGCTTCCTTCGGGAAGACGGACTTTTCCAGGCGACCGACGCGATCGATAAGCGGTTCCTGACTGTAATTTTTGCCGAGAACGACAGTCTCGAGACGACTTACTTGCTGATTTAAACCGAGCGGATTGGCGGTTGGCTGCTGGTCATCGTCGAGACTCTGCGAACCGGCAGCCGGTGTTGCGCTCTTATTTGACTTAGCGCGCCTTTCTTCGGCGTCGAGCTGTGCTCCAATCAGGTCAGCAGCGCTTTTCACCGAACGGGTCGGCATCGAAGCAGTGGCACCGTTCATACCGTAAGCGCCCGATGCACCATTGCCGAAACGTCCGCTGCTGCTCGCGCCAGTGCCACCCATGCCGTAGGCACCGGAAGCGCTATTACCGCCCCGGAAGGATGGTGCACTACTACCTCCCGCCCCTATACCAAAAGCCTTGCGCAAATCACTGCCGACATCGCGACCACTGAAGCTGCGTCCATCATCGCCGTCGGTGCGGGCGACCGGCTCGCTGCGTCGCGGCTCGGGGAAAGTCTGGCCAGATCCATCATCGTCGTCGGCGGTCCAGTCAGTGCCGCCCGGAGGGCGCTTAGCGACATCTACATTAGTTTTTTCTTTGAGGGCATCGACCCTTTCGCTCAGGTCGGTAAATTTGGAAGGGCGACCAAAAACCTTGGTCTCGAGACGATTCAGACGATCGCCAACAGCCTCGCCTGCATAATCCCTCTTAAACAAATGTTGCTCAAGGGCAGTGACCGCCGGATACTTGCTTTCTCCAGCCAAAACCTTGTCGGCGGCCATCGTATCGTCGTCAGCGGCACTGGAAGCAGCGCCGCTCGAACCGGAAGAAGCAGAGGAAGAAGATGATGATGATGCTCCTCGCCTGGAACGCGACGATGAGCGATTGCTCACTTTAGAATCAGGCACGGAGGCCGGAGCAGAATCGGCAGCAGCAGTATTAGTAGTGACGCCAGGCTCGGAGCTCGCGGGCAAATCATTGAGATTGGGTACGGTAGCGGCCAGATTTTTCAAACGCTCGGTATCGGCACCACTGCGCGTCTCACCGAAAATCATCTTCTCCAGACGATCAAGCCTCGTTTCATCAGCATCTTTAGGATAAGTGTGCTTGAAAAATTTGACCTCGAGCCTGGCAAGACTCTCGTCCTGACTGATTGCCGCCATTGCCTTATCGCCGAATGCCAACCCCAGAGCGAGGCTAAACGCCAACAACCCACCGGCAACTGGCCTCAAACGACTACCTGACTTGTCCGAATATCTTGCTTTCATGACCGATTTTTACCAGCAACAGACTCATATTACCACTCTTTTCAAGACCATTTTCCCCTACTCTACCGGTTGCTAAGTGAAGACAGGAAGAAGATCGCCGCGAAAAAGGCATAAATTTCCCGGTCTCGCAGGCCGGACGTCTCATATACTCTTGCTCATATAGTGCACGGGCAGGGCCGATCGCTCTACTCCTCTACTACAATATGGGCGCCGCAATCAAACGCCTGGAGATCCGATGACTTCGACGAAAATCAAAAGCAACGACGCCGTCAGGGAGCTTGCGCTGGATGGTCACAGCTTGACTCTGGCCGAGGTGGAAGCAGTCGCTCGCGGACGGATGAGTGTTTCCCTTTCCCCTGCCGCTCAAGCGCAGATTGACCACTCACGCTCGATAGTCGACCACTTCCTCGAGAAGCGCACCGTCGTTTACGGCATCACCACCGGCTTCGGAAAGTTCAAAGACGTTTTTATCCCACCGGAACAGACAGAACAATTGCAACGAAATTTCCTCGCGTCGCATGCCTGCGGTGTCGGTCCGGCCTTCGATCAAGCCACCACCCGCGCCATCACACTACTACGCGCCAACGCCCTGGCTAAGGGCTTCTCCGGCATACGGCGCGAAGTCGTCGATCTTCTCACAGCTCTTTTGAATAGCGGCGTGCATCCAATTATTCCAGAACAAGGCTCAGTCGGAGCAAGCGGAGATCTGGCTCCCCTGGCTCATCTGGCCCTGGTACTGACCGGCGAAGGGCAAGCGGTCTACAAAGGTCAAACAATGAGCGGTCGTCAGGCCCTCGAAAAAGCAGGACTGCAGCCGGTCGTGCTCAAGGCCAAAGAAGGCCTGGCGCTGACGAACGGCACTCAGGTCATGGCCGCCCTCGGTTGCCTGACCGTCATGGAAGCCGAGCGGCTGGCCAAAGTCGCCGACATCATCGGCGCTATGTCTCTGGAAGCGCAGCTTGGATCTTGCAAAGCTTTCAGCCCCCTCATTCACAACGTGCGCCCTCACCCCGGACAACAGAAGTCTGCACGCAACTTGATTCGCCTGCTCGAAGAAAGCGAATTGATGGAAAGTCACAAAGACTGCCCGATGGTGCAAGACGCTTACTCGCTGCGCTGCATGCCCCAGGTGCACGGCGCCTCCAGGCAAGCTTTTCAGCACGCCCGCGAAGTCCTCGAAATCGAAATCAATTCAGCCACCGATAATCCTCTCGTTTTCGAAGGTGAGGTTATCTCCGGCGGCAACTTCCACGGTCAGCCCCTGGCGCTGATTATGGATTATTTGAGCATCGCCCTGGCGGAGCTGGCCAACATTTCGGAACGTCGCACCGAGCGCCTGGTCAACCCGGCTCTCTCCAACGGCCTGCCGCCATTTCTCACCAATGACGGCGGCTTGAACAGCGGCCTGATGATTGCTCAATACACGGCCGCGGCGTTGGTTTCCGAAAATAAATCCCTGGCCCACCCAGCCTCGGTCGACTCCATCCCCACCTCGGCCAATCAAGAAGACCACGTCTCGATGGGTACGATTGGCGCGCGCAAGGCACGTAATATCCTTATAAACGTACGACGCGTCCTTGCAATCGAACTGCTCTGCGCCGCTCAGGGGCTGGACCTGCGCTCGGGAGAGCACGATCACGGCGAGCATGGGCAAGGTCATGAAGACTATGTACCCGACAGCACCAGTGTCGTCGATCTGCCCGGCAGTAAAAAAGGAAAAATCACAAACTTCGTCCCCGGACACAAACTGGCCGACACGATCAAAGCCGGTCGAGGAGTGCATGCAGCTTATCATCTCGTGCGCGAGCATATCACTCATATGGATCAAGATAGAGAGATCCACATCGATATTGCTGCCGCCGAAGATTTGATTGCCTCAGGCAAATTGCTGGAGACTGTAGAAAATCTACTCGGTGCCCTCGAATAATTGCGCAGCCCTCCCACTTGACAAAAGTCGTGATACAGAGCTAAACTCTACATGACAGATCTTTTCTGTCATTTTGTCCAGTCCGCATTTACTAACAAAACAATCAAGGATAACAACAGGCCTCAACCTGCTGTTCAAAGCCATCGCCCGTTCTAAAAAAGAGCGGCAGCGATAATCGACGGCCCAAGAGGCGGTTCGGTGCATCGTGGCGCGCTTTGCGCAGTGGAGCGCAGCCAGATACAAACGCAACCGGTGGTCGGCACTTCCAGCCGACCTTGCTTTCGGCCTGAAAAATCGGGCTGAAAAATCGGGCTGAAGCGAGCCACCGCATTTAATACTACAAGCCACACAATCTAAAATCGCATCGCTACCAGCGACGCGCAGAATCGGCTTGCCCCAGGGCAAGTCGAAGATCGGCGCGTAAGATAAGCCGCTCTGGAGAGGCCGTTTTAGGAGGATAGAAACATGCCTATTATTAAAGAATACAATATCGTCACAAGTCCAAGACGCAGTCCGCTTGTCAAATCGATCAATCCAACAAACAAACAAAATGCAAAAAGTCTGCCTCTAACACAAAGGCAGAAGATTACTCACAGCTTAAAGCGAAGCGCCGCCGTGGCAACCGTTATCGCTTCGATAATAGGAACAGGCTCGACAATCGCCGGCTTCGCGCACAGCATAATACCGATACCGACTCTACCGGTAGTGGCAACGACAAATCAGCCCGGCCTCGGACCAATCATTGTAGGCACGATGCCAGCATCGACTGAAGTACAGGACGACGACGGCAGACCACCGAGCGGCGAACTCACCGCCGTCGATGCACTCGGACGGGCCACGGCAAAATGCACCCTCAAATCAACTTCAATGGACGCCAGAATCAGTGGCTACGTGACGCGTGTAAACGTCACCCAGGAATTTCAGAATCCATACGATCACCCGATTGAGGCAATCTACAACTTCCCGCTCTCCGATGATGCAGCTGTGTACGCCATGACTATCCGCATCGGCGAGCGAGTGATCAAAGCGACGATTAAAACAAGAGAGCAAGCGGCTCGGACATATACTGCGGCCAGAGAAGCCGGGAAAGCAACAGCCTTACTGGAACAGCAGCGCACCAACATCTTCACCCAGAAAGTAGCCAATATCGCCCCCGGCAAATCGATCATTGTGCAAATCTCGTACGTTGAACTGCTCAAATTTGAAAACGGTCGCTACACCCTGACGATGCCCACCAAAATCGGACCGCGCTTCTTTCCCGATGGGCCGGCACAGGCTAATCTAGTCGAAAGCGCATCACGGAGCCTGGCACGTGTGCTCGGCTCTGAAAATCTCAGGCCGAACGCCCTGGGAGAAGCAGGCAATGTCAACGACAGCGAAAATCAAAGATTGTCGATAACAGTTGCAATCGACGCCGGCATGAAAATCAAAAACGTCGAATCCAAACTGCACAAAATCATGATTGATAAAACTGACGATAGTCATTGCAACGTCATCCTGAGCAAATACAACGAACACCCGCAAAAGGATTTTGTCCTCACCTATGAAGTGGACGATCCGACTCAATTACGCAGCGGTTACGTCGCCTACAAAGACAAGAAAGAAGGCTATGCTACTTTTATGCTCTTGCCTCCAGCGAAAGTAACGCCTGCTGATGCAGCCCCTAAAGAGATGACCTTTCTGATCGACTGCAGCGGCTCGCAAGCCGGCACTCCTCTGCAAAAAGCCAAGGAGGCGCTGCACTACATCGTCAATCATATGAACCAGCACGACTCATTTCAAATTATCGCCTTCAATCAAGAAATTAGCACCCTGGCAGATGCGCCCATGATCGCCGGATTTAGCGAAAAGACTAAAGCGCATAGCTTTATCAACAGCCTGCAAGCGGATGGTGGTACATGGATGGCCCCGGCAGTAGAGCGCGTTCTAAGGTCGCACCACTTCTACATAGGCGAACCGGAACGCCTGCGCATAGTGACATTTATGACTGACGGCTTTGTCGGCAACGATCTCGAAGTGATATCTATGGTGCAAAAATTTCGTCAAAATACGCGCTGGTTTGTCTTCGGCACCGGCGACAATGTCAATCATACCTTGATCGACAATGTTGCCAGGCTCGGTGGCGGAGAAGCGGACTACGTCTTGCAAACTAGCAGTGCAGAGGAAGTGGGCGCAAAATTTTATTCACGTATTGCCGCGCCGGCGCTTACCAATGTCAGACTTAGCGATCAAGGTCTCGGCCTTACTGACATCCAGCCCGGCCAAATCGGTGACGTCTGGGCGAATAAACCTCTCTATTTCACGGCGAAATACGCCCGAGCGGCCAGCGGCACTGTCACCCTGACGGGACTGAGACAGGGTCGTCCCTACAAGCAAGTAATAAAAGTAGAGTTGCCGGAAAAAAATAGCGCTAATAACGCCATAGAAAAAGTCTGGGCACGCCAGACGATAGCGGCTCTCGAGGACGAAGATTTGTCCGGCCTGGCGACGAAATCAATGCAGCCGAATCTGCAGAACAGAATCACCCGTGTCGCCCTTGAGCACGAGCTGATGTCCGACTACACGTCTTTTGTGGCAGTCGACAGCGATGGCAGTATCACGCCGACCGGCAAAGCGACTTTACCAGATACAAGTGGCGCACCGCCGAAAACTTCTGTCATAGGCTCCCCACCCCAGCAACAAATCCAGCAGCCTGTTCAGGTCGGGAGAACACTATCTTTGCCCCAGCCTGTTTCGCACGGCGCAATCTCCATGCCAGCTTCGGCAATAGCAGCAGCACCACAGTTGGTAGGCGGGGCCCCCATTCAAGGAGCCACCAACGGTACGATTGGGCCTCAGGGCACTGATTGCTCGGTGATCGAGGGCGTCAATACCGCAGGAGCCGTGCGAGTAAACAACCTGGCCAATCTGGAAGCAATGCTCAATATACTGGCAAACTTCCTGGAGATACTGGGCATTGCCTGTGGTGGCACGCTGATCATGCTTGGATTCAAATCTGGAAGCGAAGGAAAGCTCGCCGCAACGAAGATAGTGCTATTTGGTCTGCTTCTGGTAGCGTCGGGTATAGCTTGTCCGGGAGTGATCAACTGGCTGGTCTCAACCGCTCAAGTTGAGGGCCTCTTCAACTAAATCTGATCTATTGAAGGACAAACCAAAAGCAAAAAAAAGGTCGCCGATGAAATTGGCGGCCTTTTTGACAGGAAAGCTCCAGTCCGACGCTCATGCCCTCGTATAAATACGACTTTCGTTTCACTTAAATTTTACCGCACCACTCCTAGACTCGGCTTATCCAATCGAGGTGCGCGTTATGCCGCAAAAAAACAAGGTCAAGCACGAAGTTACACAGGCAAATAATCTTGCCAGAACAGTAGATAGAGAGGGGATCGCCCTGCCGATGGCTATCGCACTAATCCTAATCAGCTTGTCGCACTATGATATTGCGAAAATAGATATAAATCATGGAGGCCAGATACCGAGACAAACGCAGCCGCTTCTAATCGCGGACAAGGATCAGGGAGACGATCCGCACGGTCCCGATCCCCACGATGAAATACACGATAAAGGTCTACCTTCCAATCAAGCAAGGGACGAGCGCAAACCGACCGACGATGTTTATGGCGGCCACGAACTCGACGAAGCAAAAAAAAGAGACTACAACAAGGACAGAGATCGCTTCGCCGCCGATCCCCGCTACGGTTCCTGATCTAACGTTTCCTGAGCAAAGACTGGAACCAAAGCAGGATTAATTTGCCGAGCCGGCCGCAAATTTAAACTTACTTGCGTATATTCCACAATGACTTATTGGTGGTTCGGACAGACAATCGTTGCACCCCAACGAGAATCAGTCAGAGCATATGGTCCAACAAGGCCCTATATCGCACGCCCCTCAGGCCGACAGGCCCGAGGGAAGTAAGCCACAGGACGCTCATCCGTCCGCAGGTCTCGATTTGCTGCAGGTCGCAGGACCAGAGCGAAGCGGCGGCGCACCGACTCGGCAGGAGCCAGAGCCGCATTCGATCGGTCAGTTTCTCAACCAGGTCCACCACCTCGCCGGTAACGCCCACGCTGACGGTCAATCGCTCTCGACCAATCGAGAAAACCTCTCGATCAATATAGATCACCACAGCCTCAATCACGAGCTCATCTTCAAATCGCTGGAAGCAAAAAATCCGACCTTCACGACTAGCGAAGCAAAGGATGGCTCGGGTGCGCGCACTCTGAGTAATATTCGCGGCCTGGCCCTGACCATGAAAGTCTTCGGCCACGATGAGCAACTGGCCATCAAAGAGATGACGATAAGCAAGGGCGAGGGCGGCAAAACGACTTTTGCTCTGAGCCTGGAAAATCCCCTGCCGCCAGAAACGGCCAAAGTCTTTAACACTTCCAACAATTTCCCCCTCACGTTCTCAACCGATGCCCGCGGTCGCGTAGATTTTCCTCAAGATAGTGAGATCTTCAACTCACTGGCAGCTCAAAGTGGTGGCACGCTGCCTGGAATGATCCTCAGCGATGCGATGAAAGATGCCGGCAGTGTCGCTCTCTTCATCGAAAAAAACCCCACCTGGGTGAACAACATACTTGCCCCCTTCGCCGAAAGATTCGGTGTCTACGTCAAGAGCGGCTTCAACGCAAGTACCGTTATAGATAAGCCGGCACAGCCCCCAGCAATCGCCCATCCAGGCTCTCCTCCGCAGGGCAAAATCGCCCTCGACCATAGAACAATATCCGGCGCCGTTGCCGCGTTCAAACAACCATTGGACAAGCAAAAACCAGGCGATCCACCCAAACCAGCGGCTCCTCCCGTCGACGCACCTTTGCCTAAAATTCAAAAGCCCGGCGACTATCAGCAAAAAATGACGATACTTGGTCGCGAGCGCACCTACAGCTTGCACGTGCCGCCTTCCTATGATTCGACCAAACCGATGCCGATGGTGCTGATGGCACACGGCATGTCACAAACCGGCGCGGACCTGCAAGCAATGATCGGCTCGAATAAACTGGCTGACAAAGAAGGCTTTATTGCCGTCTACCCGGATTCGGTCAACTGGTTTAACGTCAAGGGTCTGCGCACCTGGGAATCGGGCAACGGCCTGGTACTACCCGGCCAACATGCCGGTGACGTACAATTTATGGGCAAACTGATCGATGCCACCAAACGTCAGCTCAATGTCGATCCGATGCGGGTATACATGGCCGGCTTCTCAAACGGTGGCATGCTCGCTTACGCTACAGCCGGCGCACTCTCCGGCACTCTCGCCAGTGTAGCCATTCTGAGCTCGACGATGAGCGGTAAAGAGTTGCGGCCAAAGGAACCGCTGTCTCTAATCAACATACACGGCACTGCCGACCCGATCATCCCCATCGAAGGCTTGAAAGACACTCCGGCCGTCCTCACCGACGTCGGTGTCCCCCTCTTCCAGCCGACTCATTACGGCACTGACTATTACAAAGCTCTCAACGGCATCAGCGCGCCATATACCGTCACTAAACTCGGCAAAGAAAAAATCGAATATGCGGCCAATCAAAAAAATGGCACGGCGGTCGAACAAATCACCATCAACGGTGCCGATCACTTTCTGGAAAATCGTCAATTTCTGCTGCAGCAAACCTGGGATTTTCTCAAGGCGCATCCTCGTACACTTCCACCCAATCCGAAAGACAATGTCGACTTCAATCAAACAACACCACTGGAGAGCATGACAGCAGTCCGTCAGCTCAAAGACGCCATCAAGAAGCGCGGCACGACGGGCATAGAGCAGGATGTCGATAATATCTTTGATGCCGCTCGCACAATCAAAGATTTTTCCTTCAGCCCTTCAGGCATTTACGACAAAATCGGCAGATCCACCTACGTCAACTTTACCGATCCGGTCAGTACATTTATCCAGAACACGACTATGGTGTCAAAAAAGGGAGACCGGATCACGATCGACCGCAAGACCGAAGGCAACATACCCATTGGCCTGGACTTTGGCGTCGGCGCCCTTAAATCCATGCAGGTAAATAAAGTCACCTTTGATCTGGACAAGCAATACGGCTATCCGGCTATGCGCAATATCAGCGGACTGACTCTGCATGCCCAGGTGGCAGGCTATAACATGGCCAGCCGTATCGAACAAATCACCGAACTGCCGGACGGACCGAGCGGAAAAGACGGTCGCATCTACGAAGCGACAATGCAAAACCCTCTTCCGGAATGGATGCGTGCTGTATTGCTTTCACCAAACAAGTTTAATGTCGATATGAAATTCGATGCCGACAGACACGCCATGGTCGTCAATCAGACCATGACCGAGCGCCAATTGATGGGTAAGAATCCCTTCGTCAATGGTATCGCCGACGAGGCCCAGGACACGATCAACTTGAAGGACAATTTCAACTTCGCCAATACGGCAAGGTTGACCTCTGACGTCGGCATAACCAGCGGTCTTACTTACCTCGGCTTGCGCTTGGGAGGCAGTCGAGCTCGCCTCGCCGCTACCCTGTGCTTCCTGGCTGCGCCCGTTGCCATCGACTTTCTTCGCAAAGAGCTGACAACGTAGTATCCTTTGTGTCTCTTCTCAAAATTCTGTTGATTTTAGCGAGGGCACTTGGCAAATATCACGACTATTTTTTTCGATGTCGGCGGCGTGCTTTTGACCGACGGTTGGAATCACATCGCCCGCGCCAGAGCGGCAGAAAACTTCGGCTATGATTTGAAAGACTTCGAGACCAGGCACGCCCCCCTTGCCGACGCCCTTGATACCGGTAAAATTTCGGTCAACGACTACATCGACAAGGTAATTTTCTACAAAGACCGGCCCTTCTCCAAAATCGACTTTTACGATTTCATGAAAGAGCAATCCGTACCCATCCCTGGCACCCTGGATTTAGCAGCAAAAATCGCTGCCCAAAAGAAGTATACGCTCGGCACAATCAACAACGAATCGACGCAACTCAACCTCTACCGACTGGACAAATTTCACCTCGCCGATACTTTTTCATTCTTTTTCAGCTCCTGCTTTATGGGTGTGAAAAAGCCGGAGTCCGAGCTTTTCGAACGAGCCTTGCACATTCTCTACAAAAAACCGGTCGAGACGATCTTTATAGATGATCGCGAAGAAAATCTGGTGGCACCCCGCAATCTAAAAATGAACACGATCCATTTCGAAAATGCCGACCAATTAGAAAAAGAACTGCGCAAATTTGGAGTTTAAAACATGGCATTCAAGAGCTCTGATTATCGAGTAGCCCAGGGCAGCAAGGTCAAACTCAAAGACTGGCCGACTAAAATCAAAGCCCCTTACAAATCAAAAGAGGAGTATCAACAAGTCCTTTTCGATCATTCAGAAAAGCTCTCCAATTTGCAGGCCTTGCTCTCGGCAAGTGCATCCTACGCGCTGCTAGCGATATTTCAGGCAATGGACGCCGGCGGCAAAGACGGCATGATCAAACATGTGATGTCCGGCGTAAACCCACAGGGCTGCCAGGTATTCAGCTTCAAAGCACCAAGCTCGACCGATCTGGCCCACGACTTTTTGTGGCGTACCAGCAAATGCCTGCCCGAGCGCGGACGCATCGGCATCTTCAACCGCTCTTATTACGAAGAAGTATTGATCGCTCGCATCCACCCCGAGATACTGCAAGCCCAACATATTCCGGAAGAACTGTTCGACAAAAAGACAATCTGGAAGGATCGATTCCGCTCGATGGTCGACCTCGAACAGCATCTTTCGCGCAACGGCACTCAGACGGTCAAGTTTTTCCTGCACATATCAAAATCCGAGCAGCGCGATAGATTTTTGTCGCGCATCGATGACCCGAAGAAAAACTGGAAAATAACACCAGCCGACATCGAGGAACGCAAATACTGGGACGACTATATGACAGCCTACGAAGAGGCGATCAGCGCCACCAGTACAGCCGAAGCGCCCTGGTATATAGTGCCTGCAGACGACAAACTGACAGCACGATTAATCGTCTCCGAAATTCTCGTCGAAGAATTGACCGCGCTCAATCTCACATATCCTAAAACAATGAAATCAAGGCGCGAGGAATTGTTGGCGATACGCGACAAACTGGCAGGGACAGCCAAAGAGGCAAGCAGCGGTCAGAACGGCAAAAACGGCAAGAATGGAAAAGATGATACAGCAAAGACCACAGACGTGAAAAGTGACGATGTAAAAAACGACGGCAAAAATAGCGGCAAGAAAAAGAAATAGATGTCCACCTGATATACTTCACTTTTCCCTTATCGCCCGTTACTCGGGCGCTTCCACTTTCCCGCAACGAGAGTACAGAACGTCAATGAACACAGATACCCTGGACATCAAAACAATCGCCACGACGCCTTTTACAGACCAGCGTCCGGGCACTTCGGGATTGCGCAAATCGGTGAAAGATTTTCAAAAGCCGCATTACCTTGAAAACTTCGTCCAGGCTATTTTCAACTCTTTAGAAGGCTGCAACGGCAAGACCCTCATCCTCGGTGGAGACGGCCGCTTCTGGAATCGTCACGCCGTGCAGGTCATCCTCAAAATGGCAGCAGCAAACGGTGTCGCCAAAATCATCCTCGGTCAGGGCGGCATACTGTCCACACCGGCCGCATCCTGCGTCATCCGCAAACATAAAGCAGACGGCGGCATCATTCTCTCCGCCAGCCACAACTCGGGCGGACCGGACGGTGACTTCGGCGTCAAATTCAACACCAGCAATGGCGGACCCGCTCCCGAAAGAGTGACCGAAGCGATTTTCGCCCACAGTAAAGAAGTACAGTCCTACAAAATCCTCGCCCTCGATGACTTCAACATCGACAAACTGGCGACCTTCCAGGTCGGCGGCATGACCGTCGAAGTAATCGATTCGGTCGCCGACTACGAAGCTCTGGTCCAATCACTATTTGATTTTGATCAAATCCGCGCCCTCGTCAACTCGGGCAAATTCCGCATGTGCTTCGACGCCATGCACGCAGTCACAGGCCCCTACGGCCACGCCATCTTCGAAAAGAGCCTGGGTTTCCCGGCAGGCACTGTGCGCGCCGGCACCCCCCTCGAAGATTTCGGCGGACATCACCCCGATCCTAACCTCGTCTACGCTCATGAGCTAGTCGAAATACTCTTCGGCAAAGACGCTCCTGATTTTGGTGCCGCCTCCGATGGTGACGGCGATCGCAATATGATCCTCGGTCGCAACTTCTTCGTCACGCCGAGTGACAGCCTTGCTCTGATGACCGCCAATCACAAACTGATACCGGCGTATAAAGACGGCATCACCGGTGTCGCTCGTTCGATGCCGACCAGCCGCGCCGCCGACCGTGTCGCCGCCAAGCTCGGTATAAAATGCTACGAAACACCGACTGGTTGGAAGTTTTTTGGTAATTTGCTCGATGCCGACATGGCCACCATATGCGGTGAAGAAAGTTTTGGTTCGGGCGCCAATCACATCCGTGAAAAAGACGGTGTCTGGTCGATTCTGTTCTGGCTAAATATCCTTGCCGCGCGCAAAGAGTCAGTCTCCGAAATCGTCACCAAACACTGGCAGGAATACGGCCGCAACTATTATTCGCGCCACGATTATGAAGAGGTCGATTCTGATAAAGCTCATGGATTGATGAAAGCTCTCGACGCCAAACTCTCAAGCTTGAAAGGCAAGCAATTCGGCGGACGCACTGTCGATTTCGCCGATGACTTCAGCTACACGGACCCGGTCGATCAGAGCGTCTCATCCAATCAAGGCATCCGCATACATTTCTCGGATGAATCACGCATCGTCTTCCGCCTCTCAGGCACCGGCACCCGCGGCGCCACCATCCGCCTTTATCTGGAAAGTCTTGAAATTGATGCTAAGAAGCAAAGCATGGACGCTCAAGAAGCTTTGAAGGAATTGATTGCAGTCGCTGACGATCTGGCTCAAATCAAATCGCTAACCGGCCGTGATAAGCCGACTGTGATTACATAATTGCTACACGTCTTTATTCGCCAGCTCTTCCTTGTAGTCCGAAGCAACTTTCTTGCCTCGACGCGTTAGAAAGATCAGCTCGGGATCGTAAGGACTGGCACCGACCAGACATTGAGCAAATAACCATTGCACAGCTTCCTGAATAGCGTGGGCAATATCGTGCTGCAAGCTGGCGTGATAGTCGTTTGCCAGATGCCTGGCGATAATAGCGCGCTTGATATTAGGCTCGCTTGTATTGCTCAAACAATGCAAGACGTGAGGCGCGAGTTCTTCAGGCTCAGCGGCAAGCACCTTGTCAGGATCCGGACAAACATCTTTTAATGGCTTCATGCAAATCTCCAGGGACCTGACCAATAAGGGCTAATTACTCTGACATATGTTGTACCATCTTGGCCAACTTTAAGCACCTCATGCCATTGACTGGAAATCTCTAACGATAACTAGGTGTGAATGGCGGGCATAATACCGGCGACAGCAGCCACAGGCTCGATGCGATGACAGACCTTAAGACGCAGGAACAGGGCGACAAATTGTCCGCGCAAAAAGCGGATCAGCCGGCTTTGGAGAATAAAGAAGGGCAGCAAGCAAGAAATGCATCCGGCGAGCAAGTCAGCGCAATAAAAGCGACAAACCCAAATGCCAGCGATGGCTCGGTAAACAACTGGGCCAAAAAGACCCTAGCGGAAAAATTTGCCCAAGCGGAACTAGATGGACAAGATAAAAGCTTTGAGTTGATAACGACGACACCAGGCGGTCCGGAAAAGGTTTTAGCTTCACGTCAACTAGCCGCCTCGGCTCAAGGGAAGGTCGATTGCCTACCGAAACAGGCGGACTTGGTTGCGGAAGATAACAGACCGATAAAAAATTACGATTGGCAAGAAACGGAGCACGAAAAGCACACAGTAATTAAAACAGGACTGGTCTATGAGGCCGAAACAAGTGCCGTAACTACTGAACAAACTTTGTTCGACAGTATTGGCAAACTCCCGTTAGACCAGCAGGCACAGGTAATTGGCGCTGGTATTAAAGCCTTCAGTAATGAATTGAGTCTTGAACAGTTTAGGATTGGAGTTGGAGCGATAACCGGGCTCGGTGAAGGCGTTGTCGGTCTGGCGCAGAATGCCGAGACACTCGGAAAAACGGTGCTGGACGTGGCGCAGTTTAACCGAGACATCATGTGCAACGATCCGGCCGCCGTTGGGACCGCCGGAAAGGCTGGAGAGTCTGTAGGCAAACTCATGGTCAGCGGAATTCGGATATTTAGCGCCGCGGAAGACTATTTAGAAAGTGTTGGAGCAGCATCGAACGGCGGGGACTGCGGCAAGCCTTTGCGAGACGTTGCCTGGCTGGGCCTGCAGCTAAACAATCGCTGGGAAAAACTAAGTCCAGAAGAAAAAACCAGACTGTCAACGAAGTTGGCAGTCGAAACATTCGGAGGTGCGACATTTGGCGCGGGCGCCCTTAAACTAGCGAAGTCCGTCAAGATAACTGAAGCCCTCGAGGTACTGGGAGCAGAGGCCAGCACCCTTGGAGAGGCGACGAAAGAAAAAGCGCAAAACCTGATTTCCAGGATGGCCGATGAACTGGCACCCCAGAGTGGCTCAACCATGAATGGATTTGACATGCCAATACCAAAGCAACAGCTAAAAAATGACGCTAATATGCTTATGTCAAAAGCGGAAGATTTCGACGGTCACAGCCCAAACAAGCCATTCAAATTGCCCGAAGGCGACGAAAATCTCACTTCGCACGCCTCTGAAGCAAGAGAAGCAAATGATTATTTTTCGAAACGTGTTACTCAAGAAGATCTTGGGCTGAAGAGTAGTTTCGAACTATTTCAAGTGTTCAAATCTATGAAGAACGGAACTCAGACAGTTTTTGTCGAAATGGTGCGTAATCCTCCGGAACTCAGAGGCGAAGCTAATTTTTCCGAATTGATGGAAGCTTTGAAACGAAATGCTCGCGCCGAAGGGGCTAAAATTTTAAGACTCGAATGCGAGTTCAAAACCCGCGACTTGAAGAAATTTGGAAAGCCCGCTATAAGCCAGAAAAGGTCGGCAGCAAATACATCACAGAAAGAAAACTCTAAATTGAGGAAACTGAATATGCCACCGACGTTGGAAGATCGAGTGAAAAAATGTTTTGGTGATACGCGATTATTTCGCATTACCACTCATGTTTCGGTTGACCTAAAATTAGAGCCGGAAGAACGCATTCTCGGCGTATATTTCAATGCAGCTCTCGATGATTATTCAGAAGGCTTTATTCTTTCCTCTAAGGGCATCCATATCCTTTCGGCACCAGACAAACGCTTTATTCCATACAACTCTATCGCCTCGTCAGACATGCATATGAATAAGCAAGATCAAGCTAGAGATTACAAATACCGATACGTCGAGCTCATATTAGAATCAGGAGAGAGAGTCAAAATCTCTATGGTCGGCGAATACGAAAATGGCACTCTCGATTTTTACAATTTAGACAGATATATCGGTTATGTCTATCGAGACGAAAAAATGCGAAACGAAAAGCAAATGGCTTGAAAACGCAAGACTGGACGTAAAGCGATGGTCACAGTTTAAAAGGTTCAAGCCCTGTTTTCTCTCGCCTGAGGTAGGCAATCAACTGAAATGCGTCCAACGGAACCTCGCCATTGTCACTTCCGTTTTTTACAAAATTGAGCCTACGTAAGGCTTTAGGCGTAATTTGCTTCTCTATACGTTCGACCCGTTCAGAATAGTATTTGTGAAAAAGTCCGCGCTCTTCCGCGGGAACCGCATCCAAAACATCGCGCAGCCTGCGCCCCATAACAGCAGACCGTATGGGAGCCTCTTCCGCGGTGCGCAAGAAAGCACCGTAGCGGCTCGACAATAATCCCTCGCCCAGATGAACAGCTTGATTTTCAGCATCATTAGTGGTGGCATACTTGCGATCATAGTAGCCGAAGCGCTCCAGGCCAGCAGCACGACGGAAGGCAAGCTTATATTCATCGTCCTTGAATTCAGCGAAATGTGACCATTCATGCCTCAGGATATCGCCGGCATTCCGGTCCACGCCCGGGCGACTTTGAGCATCGTGCTTGAGATAAGTGGTTTCGTCTCTTTCTACCGCCATACCGGACGGATGGGAAACCCTGGACACGGGAATGTCGGTCCCTTTTTTAAATCTATGAATGCGAAAACGATCCAACTCATAAGGAGAGAGGACGATTTTATCGAGCAGCTTTGCATCGGGCACGGTTGAAAGGGAGGCCAAAATCTCTTCAGGTTTAGCGTAAGTGGAAAGCGGATCACTAGCCAGCTCACGTCGCAAGGTTTGATTACGGCCACCATTGAAAATCGAACGTGGAAAGGTCAAGGCTTTTTCCATATCACGCACACGATCAAATTGTCGGTCAAGGGAAAGGGGCACAATCACCTCGGTTTTAGCACCTTTGATCGTATAGACACGTGATGGTTCAACAAAAAACCGTCTACCAATCGCATTCGCTTCAGAGATACTTTTAAAAGGTCCTGCACTATAAGCGGGATAAGTGTGATCGCGCGTCTCCACGGAAACCAGCTTGTCGACCTCGCGGGGCTTGAAAGGCAATACTTCGATGCTTACTTTGGTACCGGCCCAGGGTGTGACTTTATGACGAGGATTCAGAAAAGAAACCGGCTCGTGTCCAAACACATAGCGCCCAACAGCGTTATTCGGCGCACTTTTCTCTAGAAGAGAAAAGCCTTTGTTTGCCAGCAACAACGAACCGACACCAATAGTGGTGGCAGCGGTAACATCGCGAACGTTATGAGTCAGACCTGTCACAGTTTCTTTGGAAACTTCAGGGTTACTCCAGATCTCAGAGACTGCCGGCAGCGCCTCATGAGCGAAATCACTGACGTGACCGACCGTTTCTGCAGCTCCAACTGCAGCGATAGCAAGTGCCGGCAGTTTGAGAATAGCAACTCTATTGACCAGGACACTGACCGCTACGCCGGTCGCGACCTCCACAGCGGTCTGATATGGGTGTTCGCTGACATTTGTACCGGCAGCATAAAAACCCTGTGCAATGCCGGCAGCCAATGTGGACGATTCGCGTCCGATCTTGTCGGACGTCGTATCGATGGGCTTTTGGTTGATTATAGAATCGAAGCCGACACTCATTCGAACAGACTACCCGCAAAATTTTAAGGCCAGACTAGCAACCGAGCGGCGACCATTCTGAATTTCGACGATAACACAGCACTAAAGAAATACACGTGACGAACTGATGGCGGCCTTGTTAAAAAGCGCAGCCTGGAGCCGCACTCAGTGGGACTCTCCCCATTCACGACGACAATCAACCGATGCGATCAATACCTAGGTGGTTTCGGGCTGGCCCCATGCACGGCCTTGTAAACGACAGCAAACAAGCACTTTCCGTTGGCCAGATCAACTTTTTCTATAGTAGTTTTGGGTGAGAGGATGTAGCCGTGGCCCAAACTTTTGAAGCAATCGTAGACGAGAATGGAAATGTCAGGTTACTGGCGCCTTTGCACCTGCCTAAAGCTAGAAGAGCCATTGTCACGCTCCTTGAAGATACTGGCGGCATAGTTGCCGAGACTGCATTAATGAGCCAAGCAGCCCTTGCTAAAGACTGAATGACAGCGGAGGAAGATGAAGCATGGTCTCACCTTCGGCCGGCCGAGTCGTAACCAGCCAAAAATTCGCCGATTCCAAGGCGATATCCTTGAAAGATAGCGACTTTGAATTCGGCAAACTGAGAGCTATAAGCTTTATTCGTCCTCGCAAATTATTCACAGCCCATGCTTCGCTTATTAAAGGCGACATTGGACCACTTACGCAAACGAAATTTGCAGAAGTAAGGGAAGCTGTCGTCAAAATTATAAAGGACGGCGGATAAATCCTACACAGCCTTCAATCTGGCCATAGGCACGACCTGCGCAGTATGAGCGGTGTGCTCATAGACTTGCGTGGCGTGCGATTGACGCTCGTTTTGCAAATAATCGCGGATGGTCGACATCATTTCCTGAGCGTCGCCGCTTGTTTGCAGGCGTTTGATTTTTTCAGCCAGGAAGCTGACTTGTTTCTGATTCTGATTTTGGTTGGGGCGATGCGATTGCATTATTTTTTGCCTTTGCTTTTGTCAGTGGATCCTTTTTTACTTTTCTTGCCGGCCTTTGCATCCTTGCTCGGGCTGCCTTTCAATTTGGCGCCTTTTTTGGATGAGCCTTTCTTCTTGCCCTTTTTGACCGGGGCGAGGACGAGCCTCATGCCATAACGTGGGCAGGGCACGCGACGGCGCTTAGCTCTGGGAGCAGCTTTTTTCTTGCTTTCCATAGCTTCGGCTTCGACGCCCTGGCTTTCGGCGAGTGCATTAAACTCGAGCAATTCTTCTTCGCTTATCTCAGAGAGAATGCCACCGAGGGTGTCAATCATCAAATTGATTTGCGATTCGGTGATGATTAGCGGCGGCTCGATACGCATCGTGCGGTTAGCGTTCATCGTAGCGGCAACGAGCACTCCTCTGTGGAAGAGCTCGACCTGTACTTTTTCACGCAATTCTTTGCTGGTGAATTCGAGACCGATCAAAAGACCGCGTCCGCGAATGTCCGAAATGCATCCGGCATATTTGGCCTGCAATTCTTCAAACTTGCGCATGAAGTAATTGCCCATAACAGCGGCGCGGGCCGGCAGGTGCTCTTCGAGGAGCACTTCGATACAGGCCGAAGCAGCAGTACAGGCGAGCGGGTTGCCGCCAAATGTGGAGTTGTGGATGGACGGATTGGATTCGAGTACTTTCCAGATTTTGGAAGTAGACATGAAGCAACCGATCGGCATCACGCCGCCACCGAGAGCCTTAGCCAGACAGAGAATGTCCGGCACGACACCTTCATGCTCGCAGGCGAACATGCGGCCAGTGCGACCCATACCGGTCTGCACTTCGTCCAATATAAGAAGTACGTTGTGCTTTTTGGTCAGCTGTCTGACTTTACGCAGATAGCCGGGAGCAGGTACGTTGATACCGCCCTCGCCCTGAATGGGTTCGAGGATAACGGCGGCTGTATTTTCATTGATTGCCGCTTCCATCGCTTCGATGTCGCCAAAAGGTACATGGACAAATCCATTTAACAAAGGCTCGAAAGGTTTGCGGAATACATCGCGACCGGTGGCCGAAAGCGCACCCATCGTCACGCCGTGGTAGGCGTTTTTGGTGGAAATGATTTCAGTCTTGCCGGTATAAAGTCTGGCTAATTTGATAGCGCCTTCGACAGCTTCAGCGCCGCTGTTGCCAAAGAAGGAATATTGCAAATCGCCGGGAGCGATGGCAGCAAGCTGGCTGGCCAGATGAGCGGCCCAGGGATTGAGCAAGTCTTGACTATGCAAGCAAACCTGGTCGAGCTGAGCTTTTACAGCGTTGATAACTTTCGGGTGTCTGTGGCCGACGTTAAAAATACCGTAACCGCCAAGACAATCGAGATAACGTCTGCCGGTATTGTCGTAGGTGTAAACGCCACCATCGCGAAACTCAACGGCGCCTTCAGCTCCGCAAAGTTTGCTCTTGTAGCAATGATTTAGGTGATTGATACTGTTGTCCAGGGCCTGTCCTGCGATATCTTCGTAGTGACTGGCACCGCGTTCCACGACGGGGAAGCGCTTAACTTTAATATCTTTCCTGTAAACGGCCATGATTATGTTTTTTCCTCTGGCCCAAATAGGCGATACCGTCCGTAGTGGCTAGCACTAGACGATCCCTGTTCGGAACCAAACAATGGTATGAGGGTATGAGGGTGTGTGAGTCTATGGTTCTGGAAGCCAGTCCGTACCCAAGCAAGCGGTTCGGTTCAGCTAGAGAACATTGAAATTGCTGGGCCCCGCTACTTATAAGTAGATTTGAGGGCTCGCGCCATAGAGGCTTTGTTATTTAGAAGCGCTGTGTTTGCAGTACGCATAATTACCGGACCGACTCACTTTATCTAGTCTTATTACCGGGATACCGGACGGAGAATTGGGATTTAAAAACCCTGGAGACTGTTTCGCACTAGGAGCGAGCATCTCGGGCCTTTCTTCTCTGCCCTTATACTCTTAATGTACACCGCGAGCCTCTCTCCAGACAATGTGCAAGCTGTATAAAAACGGTCGCAATAATTTAGCCATAGTGTCTAAGAAAATCCCGGAACATCATGACATCCAGCCTGCAGTGCCCATTTTGCCGGATCTCGAATTTCTCATCATAATATAGTGAAAAATTAGGTCAAAAAAAGCCGAAATATGGCCTTTTCTAAAAGGAACATCCTTCCGAAAGGCCGCGTCTTGGGCAATAATTGTCATCTTCAGTGCCGTTTTACCAATCCGAGACCACAAAATGCTTCAATCAAAGACTGCAAACCAGGTCCAGAAGGTTTCCCTCCGGTCCAGGCTTGCTTCGACCAGGGTCGCCTCCATCGGTCTGGCCGCTTCCCTTTTATTGCTCGGACAAGCAAACATCGCCCCGGCTATGGCCCAGAATGCGCCACCCACGCCGCAACCAATGCCCAAAGAGTTTCTCGAACGGTACTATCAGGGTGTTTCTTACTTCAAACACGGCGACCTGGACAAGGCACTGGACGCCTTCCGCGCCGTTGTCGTCAGCGCTCCCTACGATCCCCTGGTACACCTTAGCCTGGCCGCCGTTTTGCAGCAGACCGGCGACATCGACAATGCCATTTCGGAATACCGCCGGGCGATAAGATTGCGCCCCTATGATGCTTTTGCCCGCGTAGCCCTGGGCACGTTGTTACAGTCTCAAGGGCAGCTACAAGAAGCGGTCAATGAATACGATGAAGCGGTCAGATTGCGCCCGGATGTCGCTCTTTTCCACCTCAACCTGGGCATCGTCCTGCGCATCGCCGGCAATAAAGATGAAGCGATCATCGAACTGAATAAAGTCGTGCACGCCTATCCCGAGCATTTAAAAGCTCGAGCCCAACTGGCCGCGGCCTATCAGGACAAAGGCGATTTCACCGCCGCCGCCACCGAATACCAGAAAATTCTCGTCCACCAGCCCAAGAATTTCTCCATGTTGTATAACCTGGGCTCCTGCCAGATTTCGCTCAAAGATTATGCCAGCGCCGTAGACACTCTGAGCAAAGCCGTCTCCGTCGACATTACGGTGCCCGAATCGCACGCCCTGCTTGGTACAGCAGAAATGGCCCTGGGCAAATACGCCGACGCCGTAAGCGAGCTCAATGCGGCCATCGCCATCAAAAGCGACCGCGCCGACTGGTACGGTCTGCTCGGCGATGCCGAGACCAAACAAAAAAATTTCCCGGGCGCTATCGAGGCTTATAAAAAGGCTCAGGCGATCGACCCGAAAAACGTTAATACCGGCTACAGTCTTGGCTATTTGCTCCAGACCAGTGGCGACCTCGACGAAGCAACCAGTACCTTCAATCACGTCCTGTCGCTCAAGCCCGATTACGCCAACGCCCACTACAACCTTGGTCTGATCAAGCAAAAGCAGGGTGATTTCAGCTCTGCCCAAGGCGAATTCAAACGAGTGCTGGAACTGTCGCCCAATGACGGCCAGGCTTACATCAACCTCGGCCGCTCCTTCCTGCTCGCCAACGATCTGCCCCAGGCGGTCGGCTATTATCGCCAGGGCCTGAGTATCGATGGCAGCGACCCGAGCGCCTATTCCGAACTCGGCTCCGCTTTGATCAAGCTCAAAGACTACACCGGTGCGCGCTCTGCTCTCGAGAGCGCCCTCACCCTCTCGCCCTATGACCGCGCCATCAACGTCTCCATGGCCAACCTCGACGGCCTGACCGGGGCCGCCCCGAAAGGCGAGCTGCGCATCCGCGCCCTACTGGATCAAAACCCGAACGACCTCGAATTGCTTAATCTCCTCGCCGACAACCTGACTGCGCAGGGCAAGCTGGAGACGGCCATCGAGACCTATCAGAAAATCATCCAGCTCAATCCCCGCTCGGCCGAGGCTTTCAACGACCTTGGTCTGGCCGTCTCCAAAAAGGATGACGTATCCGGCGCCACTGCCATGTTTAAAAAAGCCACTGAACTCGACCCAGCCTTTGTCGAGCCGCGCATCAACCTGGGCAACATTTACCTGAGCCAGCGCAGTTTCAACGACGCTGTCACTCAGTATCAAAAAGCCGTAGAACTCAAGCCTGAGAACGTTCTTGCCCACTACAACCTGGGCCTGGCCCTGACCGGTCAAAACAACGTCGACGGCGCCATCGGCGAGTATCAAAAAGCCGTCCAACTAGACCCTAGCTACGCAAACGCGTATTACGCCATGGGCTTGCTCTACCAGGGCAAAAACGAGCCGGAACAAGCGACGACAGCCTTCCAGAAATATCTCGAACTGGATCCGAGTGGCCAATACAGCGAATCGGTCAAAACGGCTCTGGACAAGATTCGGCAGCCGGCCAGTCCTGGTGTGGCAAACGGAAAGACGACAGAATCTTAATCACGCTTGTTAATCGATTAGAGTCCTATAAATAGCGGGCATATAAAGAAGGTCGGACGATCTTCTTCCACTGAACACAAGTCTTTCCGGGTGGTCCTCATGTTCAAAGCGCTTCGTGGTTGTGGTGGCGGCAATAGCTGCTTTAGCGGTAATGAAAGCAACACCCTGACGGCGCTAGCACAGTGCGACTTCAACCCGCCCCTCGACGCCCGCCCCGATCTTTTTACGCCCCGAGATTATCTGCGCCCGATGCTTGGCGCGGCACTCTATGGCGTCTGTGTCTCGATGTTTTTTACCCTGCCGCTGGTCGGCGTGCCGCATCCGATCTCGCTGCTCATCGCCATGGGAATAGCTTCAGTCGTTATTTTTGAAATGGCTCTGATTATGAGCTTGTCGGTGTTCATTCACCACTGCGTGTTTCTGCACCGTTTGAAGCAATATGGTCCTCGCTATTACAACACCGAAATCAGCGTCGACTCACCGGCCCCGGAGGCCTTTGAGCTATGCCTGGCTGCTACCTCTGATCTGCCAAAATCGAAAATCGTGCGTATGGATGAAAAAAACGGCACGATCGTGGTGGCACTCAAAGGAAATTTCTGGGTGACGGTCGATCGACTGGTGACCTTGCGTGTGCGCGAAGTTGACGAAGAAGTCGGAGGGCCCGTGAACGCGGGTGAAGCAGCGGACGCGGAAGCCAGCAATAGTCCTGGCACCGCCGGCAGTGCGCGCGAAAAATCGGTCATTTCCATCGATCCGAGCATCAAGCTCAGTCGCGTCCGCCAGAAAATGCTCCGCATGATCTGGGGCGACAAGTGGTATCCACTGATCTTCCGCAGCGACATTAGCTGGAATCGCAAGATTATTGATTCGGTCAGTACTTATATCGCATCAGTGCCGAACTGGGATCACAAATACGATCCGCGGGCACTGGAAAAAGCGCGCTATGAATTTAAGCAGGATGTGACGTCGGACGCGGCGTAAGGTGTACTGGTGAGCAAAGAATACACTTGCGCAGTCTTCGACTATCAAGCGCAACAAAAATTCGCTAGTCTAAATCGATGAGCAACCGAGTCTTCGCACATCCAATCAAGCCTCAAGCGCTGCCATTATTTATACTGGTTATGACTACGACTCTAGTCACCAATTTTACTTGCACAGCGAGTCAAAAGTCAGAAAAAAACTCTGTAGAAATTGCAAAACGAGTCAAGCACTTACGCCAAAGTGGATTGCACTATGCCATGAAAGGCGACAGGACTCGGGCCGTCAACAAATTCAACGAGGCCATTTCTTTAAGTCCCCGATGTGCAATGGCTTACGAAAATCGAGCTTGGAGTTATTTTCTGCAGGGTGACAGACAACAAGCAATTAGAGATTACGGCACGGCCATTGAGTTAGGCCACAAATCAGCGGACAACAATTTTGCTCGAGGCATCTGCAAAGAAAACTTAAATGCCAAGCATGAGGCGGTCAGTGATTTTGACCGCGCCCTGATCGCTGCCCCCAACTTTGCGCAATGCCACATTAATAGAAGTCTATTACTAGCCAACCTCGGCAAAGAAAAACAGGCCCTGCAAGATTTCAGCGATGCCATCACCGGTATTTCAGCAGGCACAGAAAGCCACCCGGAAAAGCAAGTCCATGAGCTATTGCTAGCAGCAGCCTATCGAGATAGAGCAGTTGTCCTTCTGAAGAGGGGCGATCAAACAGCCGCAAAGCAAGATTTTCAAAAGGCAGAGGAGATCTACCCGGCATATCAACCTCGGAAATTAAGATAGTTTTTGCGTTGAATTCTAGAGACACAGCCACTTAAACAGAAAGATCAAACCTAATTTCTCAATTTTGCAACTCCGATGTCACACGTCTACGTAGAAATATACAAAATCGTACAGAGCATCCCTAAAGGTCGCGTACTGACTTACGGAATAATTTCACACATGATCGGTGGCCGAATGAGCGCACAGGGTGTGGGTTGGGCGCTTATGGCGCTTAGCAAAGAAAAACGAGAGCCTGGTTATGATATGAATTCGGTGCCCTGGCAAAGAGTCGTAAATGCTGAAGGTGGCACAAGCACTCACAAAATAGCGACCATACCGCCTGGGCTGCAACAGGTCCTACTGGAAGCAGAAGGGGTAGCTTTTGACGAGCAGGGCAAGATTAAGCTCAAACAATACATATGGCTGGACGCTGCAGCAAATGGCACAGCTTCAAAATCATCGAAGAGAAAGCCTTAGTTGACGAGCAAGAGCTCGCAGCGCCGGTAGATTAGCTTGTAGTCTGAATATTTGACAAGGTACGCCGATTACACATACAATCTCGTGCCTGCAACGTAGAGGATAAATACGTCATGGCCTCATATGTATCCTACGACTCTGTATGCGGCAGGGAAGCCTGGCGATCTGCATGGTGCTTTATCCAATATTTGCAAGATAGACCAGGTCAAGATTTAACAAAGGGTCAATCGAGGCCGATTTTCAATCAAGACAAATCCTGCATAGAAGCCCAGGTGGTTCTCAATGATTTGAGGCTTGCACCTTCAGAAAAAGCGCGATTTTATAGAGTGGTTTTGGCGCCTCACACGGATCTGACGGATCCGACTGCCTACGCCAGATATGTCTTACAACCCCTAACCGACAAAAAAACCTTATGGTTTTCAATCGCTCATGCTCACTCCGAAAATCAACACGTGCACACTGTCGTACCTGCCGGGGACGACGGAAATCTACCATTTACGTTCACCAAAAACCTTGCACATGTTCTAAGGACCAGAAGCGATTATTTCCTCGAGTTTATAAGTACGGGTAATACCTGCATGACCTTCGGACAAGCAGTTGCATGCGGGGCTATCAAATAGTCCGATGATGGTAAAAGCCAGCAAAATGTCAGGCCGGGCTTGCTGAAAGACCTCGGTCAGCTAAGCCACCTGTGATAGATTACGATGATGCCCCTACAACGCTCTCAACCACGGTTTCGACTTACTCGAATGTAGATTGCCTTGATAACGTAGCTACGGCATATAATCTGGTTTATAGGGAATCTGCTTCTAATTTCAGCGCATAAGCTATGACCCAGAAAATAACAACGGTGGCAGTTATGGCCCGAAAGAGTTTTCAAAAAATCAATCCTTGACCGGCCACCGAACGGACACGAATTGAAACCACTGCGAGATTCGGACGGACACACTGAAACCAAGACACGGAAGCGTTCTTAACCAGCGTTACGCATAAGCAAAACGCGTATTTATTTGACCACTCTACCATTCAACTTGACGTCGATCCTGTGTTGCACCTTTGCGACAACACTTTTGCTCTAGTTTTGTTCGCAAAAAATTTTTTGCCAATCTGGAATAACGTCTCGATATTTAATAACCTGGCCAGACCTCACTGGTCTAGCTGTAGGCCTACCGAGTAATTCTGGGGCGCCAAGCTGTCAAAATTGAAGAAACAGCGGTACTTCTAAAGGCCCACTTCTCGACAGTGCCGGCGAAAATTTTGCAGCACGATTCAACGCTTATAAATCCAGAAGCATTAGACAAAATTGGAGGAGCTATCTTCCTATTTTTTCCCAATCCAATCCTTCAAAAAAAACTCGACGGCAACTCCAAAGCTAAGGAAAAGGACAGGTAGGGATCACAGATTTTCCAAGCAGGTGCGTTGCACAGAAACACCCGGGCGAACATCCTTTTAGAGCACTCTGGACCGAACGCCATATATAGGACCGGCCATATTGACCGCCAGCCACTATTCATATACATTCGTATGGTACAAGGGCCAAAAATCCCCAACGACGGGCAACACGGGGTTGCCAAACCGGCGCAACAGTGGTAAAATTTCTAAAGAATCTAAATGACTTTGGATTTCTAAATGCAGGATTGACTCCTGATGGAGAGAAAAATGAGCCAACTAGCACACGAAGATCCCCGAATCAGCACATTGAAAGTGAGCAGTCAGGGACAAGTGACACTGTCAAAGGAAGCCAGGCAACAACACCACCTCAATGCCGGAGAAACACTGATCGAGATTTCGCTTCCCGGCTGCATCATTTTGCTGCCACAAAGTGAAGTGATGGCAGAGTTGATGCTTAAAGCACAAGTCGGTTTGCAGAAACTGGGACTTAGTGTCGATGAGCTTAAGGATCGAGTGGCGAAGCGCGCCGATGGTCGACTGAATGAACGATACCCGGGAGTATTTGATGAGTAATGACCGGCTCCTGGCCTTCGTCGACTGCAATATAGTGATCGAATGCCTATTTGCTCCAATGCACCCAGCAAACGCGATAGCCGTGCTGGCAGCAAATAAGCATTTAGATCTGGTTACATGCAATCTCGTCATCGAAGATATAGAAGCCGAAATAATTGACCGAGCCACGCAAGCCGACGACCTTGGCGTCATCGACGTTTATGCACAATTTTTGAAACAAATAAGACTAAAGGTTATGCCCGATCCAACCAGCTCTCTGGTCAAAGAAACCCTCCACAAATATCTCGGCATAATGCGACACCGCGCAGATATTCCGGTTTTAGCCTCGGCCATTGAAATCGGTCCGAACTTAATACTTTCAGACAACAGAAAACACTTCAACGATCTGGTAGCAGAACGATCCGGCATCCCTATTTGCTCCAGCGAAGAATTTTTAGCACTGCTGATGAGCGGGTCGGCAAGAGAGCGGCTGGGATCTAAATCGTAGGGCGGCAACAATGGGACAAGGTCTTAAGAATCATATGGCAGAGCAATTGCAATCGCTTACAAAACGCCCCGACTTAATTGGCCTGGGTTCAACACTAACGAGTCAACCTCGGGGACTAGACACCTTTGGCAAGATCGAAAATCCTCTCCTATCTGGCTTTGATTCATTTAAGAAGGCCGCTCAAAGTATCGCAGGGGAGCCATTCACCAATCAACTCCTCGGCGCAGAGCTGTTTGGCAAATCCACCAAGCCTTTGTCAGATTCGTTTGCTCAGGCCGTTCTGGGTGACATGCAAAGGGAGAAGGTCCTTGGCTCCGACTTATACGGCAAGTTCGAACATCCCTTTTAAGCCACCTGGATGCATTCAGCCAAGCCGGTCCGGGAAGTGCCTACACCGAGAAACTTATCGGTGCAGATACCATCGCCAAGCTGGAAAATCCATTCTTTCATGGCATGGATTCATTCGCCAAAATTGCTCTAACATCTGACCATTCCGAAAAACTTCTCGGATACGGCATGGTCGGCGAGTTCGAAAATCCTTTTGTAAAACAGATGGATACATTCAGCCAAATTGACCTGGGAAGTGCTTACACAGAGAATCTTGTCGGCGCGGACACAATCAGCAAACTGGAGAATCCGCTCTTTCATGGCATGGATTCGTTAAACAACATTGCTCTAACATCAGACTACACCGGGAAACTTCTCGGCCACGACATGATCGGCAAGTTCGAAAATCCGTACATTGCTGAACTCGAAAAACTCAAGAAGATTGTTGCGGGCGACTTAGCTCCTGCGCCCGTCGACAAGTTAATTGCTCCCGACGAGGTTGAAATATTCAGCACTCCCTCAGTGGATCCTATAAGCGTCGTCGATGAGTTCGCCATCCACCACGAAGTTGAAATTCAATCTAGCTTGGCGCCTGACCAATTAGAGCTCGCTCCCCAGTTAGCATCCTACTTATCTCTACATTGTTTGAGGGAGACAGCTGTTAAGAATTTGGAAGATGCAGTAAAGAACATTGAACAACAACTGACCAAAGACGCAAGCCGTGCACCAGATGCGATGCAGATAATGCTGAAGGCAATCAAGCGTCGGCTCAGCCTTTGTGCCGACAAACTACTGCGCTCAGGTCAGACGCCGGTACCGGTCTTACTAGAATTGAGCCCACGCACGGCGAGCGTTCTGCATGAGCTGTGGCAATTTCCAAAAGAGCTCCGCGCACTGACCAACCTATTGGACAATTTATTGGGCGACCTGAATTAACGTCGCTAACAACTTAACAGCGGTTCCAGTTTCGGTTCCCCGCAAAATAACCTGGGCGTTAATCGCTCTTGGCACACCGACATAAGAGGCTCCAGCTCCAAGCATCTGATTAAAAGAAACCCTGGCCCTGATAATTCCTCTTGCTTCATCCTCGCCTACCACCTGCCACATAACGCGACTACTGCAGCCGGTCTCAACTCATGAATGATTGAACGTGTCGAGTATCGATCCCCATACCACCGGCAGTGGTGCGGCAAAAATCTCTTCGGGCGGATCAAGCAACGCGGCAAGCAAAGCCTTATCTTTTTCCGAATAGTGATGCCAGATCATTCCGGCTGCAATGCATCCGACCATAAATCCAGCGGTATAACCCAAAAAGCCGGTAGCGAAAATCCAGGTGAAAAGTCCCCCCGAAACCGCCAAAACAACTCCTAAAGCTCCTGTTGGTCACATAATATGTACCTCCAACATCAATTACCATTGTAAAAATCCCAGCGCCGGAGCCGCTTCTTCGGCAGGCTCATCACCGCTCTCAGCCAACTCAGCATCCTCATCTGCCCAATCTTCAAGATCATCCTGACTTTGCCGGTCCTGCTCGCCCTGGCCTTCACTTACACCGACACTGGCCGTGCCGTCAGTTCTCGTCTTGCGTCTCAAAGTCTCGTCTACTTCCAGAACTCTGCGAACCGGCGGAGGATAAAAATCGGGGTCGGTCTGGGCCATGTATTCTCGCCAGCTCAGAGCTCTAACTTGAATCGGTCTTGTCGAGGGCAGAAAAGCAATCATGTTCGGTTTGCCTTCCTCAGACAGCCTCTGCTTTTCGTCAAATCACCCCTAAATTCAGTAACTCATCGACTCCGAGCAACGGCTCTTTTTCTTTGGCCTCTCGCAGCTGACCGGTTGACGTTACTTTTACATCGTTGTCCTGGGCCTCACCCAACATCTGACTTAATTGTTTAGCTGTTTCGTGGTCGTTTGTTTTGAAGAACAACTTGGTGGCAGGTTGACTGATTAACAACTTCGCTTCATCGCCATATAGATTTTGCATTGGCACAAAATCCTGCACACCCAAAATCGCAGGGATTTTGTCGTGCCTAAGTATCGTCAACTTGCTTGTAAAGCCCCGGACATAGCCAAAGTTAGTGAATTCATCGAGATAGAGAGAAACTGGGGTCGCCATTGGCCTGTTCACGACCACCGATAGCATCAGATTCAACATCATCGCGGCCAGTGGCTTGTATTCAGGTTTGTCCGCCGGTGTCGCCAGATAGATCGTAAAGAGACCGGAACTAATGGCATCGAGATCCGAAGAATCGATATATTCAGGCAATTTTTGCCAACCAACCGTAGTAGTAACTTGAGTCAATACCGATCTGAATGTCGCCGGCTTATTAGCTTTAAAATGACTCAGTAACGGCGCAAGATATTGAATGCAGACTCAATTTGATTGCGTAAAAGCCAATTAAATGTAAGATGTATAAATCGAAGCAACTTGGGAGGTAGCCATGCAAAATCCAATCAAAACGGCATGGACGAGACAAGAAGTAGTTGAGATTGTTTCGGCTCTTGTCTTGAAGCGTCACGGTTTAACTTTCGATGAATACATCGAGTTAATCACAAGCAATAGTCAAAAAATTGACCACTGCCAAGATAGCGATGTAATCGGCCTACTTGCCCTAATTGGTTTAGGAAACGGAAGCCTTGCAACAGCCTAGCTCGTTTCTGACAAGAGCCGTAGGGTTAACTAGAGAATCGCTCGCTGGAGGTGAAGAAGCAGTATTCGCCTTTCGCGAACTAATTATGCTTTTACTGGGTAGGACAATTCTCGACCACAAGTCGTTTGTCACAGTACAATCGGTAAACTGGCAAAATGCGTTCATAATCGCTCCACCACGCAGAACGATGAAAGAATTTGAAGCGGCAGGAGCAGGCAGCGAACTGTATAGTCGTTTGCAGTTAACTAACGGACATTTCCTGGACTTGCAGTACAGTTTGTTTGTTGACCCCAAGGTTAATTTTCTGAAAACCGATTCGTCGCGAATGGTCTATCAGAGCGACGATAGTGGCCGAGATCAATTATTTCGCTTTGAAATGAGTCGGCAACCAGCTAATCACTATCCCTTTGCTCATTTGCATGTCAACGGCCATTGGAAACAAGGTAAAGCAAAACGACCAAAAGATATGGTGAAAGTTCATTTTCCGACACCTAGACCGACAATTGAAAGCCTTATTAGGGTGTTAGTTTACGATTTCAATGTTGAATCGAAGTGCGAACCAAGAGTTTTCGAACCGGTATTAAGATCCTGCGAACAGGAATTTTTAAGAGTGGCAAGAACATGCTCTAAAGCTCCTCAACCTCTTCCTCCGTGAGCAGAGTAAGGCGTTTAAGATATAAATTTGCATTGTCAAAAGCTTGTACAGTCATCACGCCCCGTACTGCAAACCAAAGTAATAGATCGCCTGTCTCCAGACGTCACTCTCCGCCATCTTCGGATTTCTCTGCCGAACATCTTTCAAAAGCTTCTGGCGAAGAGCTTTTAGTTTTACGTTGCTCTGACCATAAATGTGACTGCGAGCCAGCAGGCCGGCATCCATCGGAGTCCACAACAATGACATATACCAGAGTGAATCACCCTTCAGTAATGCGCAGGGGAGATTGTGTTTTCCTTTCTTCGGATATCCCCGCATGAGGAGATAATTTAACTTCAGATATTTTTTCAAGTAAGGCAAGTCTGCGGCTGCTGGACGGAAAACAATTTTGTTGACAAAAACGTGATTCAAACTTGCCGCTCGGGCCAGATGTTTAGGCTCAACTGCAACAAATACTCTAATCCCTTTTCTCTTTGCCTTTGCCAGGAGTTTTTGCAAACCGGGTAACAGGGCTTTATTACCCGCGATGAGGCTGATGTCCTCAATGAAGATCGCTTTGTTATGACCGTCACCAGCGGACCAGGCTTGCGCCGCGTCCAACAAATTCTTTCCAGTTGTGGCAGAAATTTTCGAATTTTTCTGCCATTGCAAGTGACACAGTGCAGCAGTCAAATCCTTGCCGCGTGCACTGCTTGCATCGACGGCTAAAGTTTTGGCCCCCTTCGGCCCTAACACCTTTGTCATCACGTCTGAATAATCAGAAGCACCGAGATACAAAACGCGCATACCAGCAGAGAGATATTTCATAGCCAGAAGAGTCATGAGCGAGTGAGAGTCTTCACTGTCCGCCGCCACTATCATATAGTCCGATTTCTCATGCGGATTGACGAAGACGGGCGCGTTGGAAGCAAGGCCGAAGCCAAAGACAATCCCTTTTTCTTCAAGTGGCACATCGGAAAGACAGGGCCAGAATGTTCTGGCAGCCTGTGAACTGATCCGGTGCGCCAGGTGGGGTTCATTCAGACCTACAGGCAAAGTCGCTCGCCACAGCTGCCTCTGCCTGCCAGCCGCTGCTCCGGTCGTCGCGCCCTTCTTCGCAAAATTCGCACGAGCCATCTCTAGTCTTTCCTTGAGCTCGCCTTCGGTAGAGCCATATGTTGAAACATACACCGATACATCGATGGCCCGAGCCTTGCCGGCGGTAATCGCCTTCAGATCGGCAGGACGATTTTTCGAAGCAAACTTTTCGGCGATGAGCTTGGCAGTCGGCTTCTGCGCACAGGGTTGCAGATGCACCGAGACAGTGTAAGGCAGTACTTCGATAATCGGCCAGTAGAGCCAGGGTGTGCTGATTTCCGCCGGCAAATGAGTGACGGCAAATGAGCCGTGATAGTTGTCGCCTATCTTCAGCCATTCTCGACTTTCAACAATCTCAGGCTCCATGATCGTCGAAGGAGAAAGGCACTTCGCAAGTTTATCGCCCACAGGAGATTGCAATTCTCCAGTAGGTTTTAAGTCGTACTGCGAAAGTAAGGAAGATCCGCTTTCTCCAGGGCTTTGATAGCTCTGCGATTTCACCGGGGGCATCAGGAAATACTGATAGAGAAGCAAACGCGCATTCTCTCCAGCAATCCGCTGCGGATTCTGCCCAATCTGGCGCAGACGACTCAGACAGGCGTCGGATGCGAGTTTAAAGGCCTTGCGGCGCGCGGCATCGCGCTCACTTTTACTTGTACCGGCGCGGGAAGTGAGCACTGCATAGGAGCGGCGTCGCGGGATGTAAGTCCCGCACACCCGGGTGAACCATCTGTATTGATAATCCAGATACCATTTCAAATAATCGTCGGTGACCTCGGCAAACTGCTTCTGGAATTCCTCCCAGCTGCCGATCGGGTACGGGCGAGATGTAATAAGCAACTGCAAATCGCAATCCAGGCCATCGATCAGCCCCTTAAATTGATTCTCGAGGACTTCTCCATCCTGCTGAAATTGGGACAGACTGAAGCCATCAATTTCGAAAATCTGCCGATAGGCCCCATCATCGAGTTGTATCAAACCCTGCGCGGTGGCAGTGCTGCGCCCAAATCTCATCGCTGGTAAAAGCGGCACCGCCTTTGGACCGCCAGCGGAATCCGTCAGCTGACCGGATAGAAGAACGACTTTGTGCGGCTTGGAGGTTTTTTTCATGGCGAAAATCCTGAAGGGCAATCGTAATCATAAAGAACCACGCCCGGTATTCAAGAGGGAAAACCCTGAGTATTTTTTGCGCCGTTGCCGAGGAGGGCAGTGCCTATCAACTATTGCGATAATCGCTCAGTGATGCCCCGAAAGACGGATAGAAGCGCCGTACTAGACTCTTGAAAGAAATCCAGTGTAGACTGGAGGCTATACCTTTGTTGCGCGGCTTGCAGCAACTCCGGACCCATCGCATCATCGGCAACCCACGGTAAAATCCCAGCGCTGTGAGTGACCGTTCTTCATGAAGAGACCGCGAGCTAAAAATCGACGCAAGGCACCGCCGAAAATAAGCGCCACTCAAACTTATGTAGAACCGGAGCATACAAATCTTCCGACCGTCTCACCGGAAAAGATTGCGCGGTTGCCGGTCGAGCAGGGTGAAACCAACACCGCCGCGATAAAAAGCGACGAAAACTATAGTAAGGATCTGAAGAAGGTCAAATACAAAGAGGCCGAGCCAGGCACATTCAAGGTTTTAATTCCAATCAATGACCAGGGCTCCGCTCTCTATTCTCTGGAAACGGTCATGGCCAGACGCTGGCCCGCCGGTACGCACTTCATGCTCCTGACTGTGGTAGAAAGCATCGGCGAAGGCTCTCGCGACGATACAAAGGCCCACAAAGAAATTTTGATTGCCGAGCAAGAAGAGTATCGTCACTTCATGCAAACGTGGATAAATCGTCTCAAAGATTCCTTCACTCTCGTTTTTCCTGATACCGAATCCAGTATCGAATCCGGTCGTATATCGGAAAAAATACTGGAGACAGCCTTTGACTGGGAAGCGGATTACATCATTATCGGCTCTCACGCGCTCAGCCCGTCAACGCGCATGGCGCTCGGCAGTGTCGCCTCCATGGTTGTCGAAAAATGCTTTTGTCCGGTAGAGGCTGTTCGCTTTCGGAAATTGAAGGCACCAGTAGTCTCGACCGAAGAGTTTTCAGCGGAAAAAATCAGGCAGTTAGGCAGTCAGGGACCAAAAAGAGTTATCGTTGCGACGTACGTATCAGAAACGGAAAAGAAGAGCGCCGTCATCGATTGGGTAGCGAATACCAACTGGTTGCCCGGCACGGAAATCAAACTGGTGACAGTGACCGCAGCCACCAAACGGGAAGCAGGTGTCAATTTCCTGGCCAGCACCAAGATCTATTTATCTGAGCATAAATATCAAAGCATGCTCGAAAATCATATGCGCTCGCTAGGCAAACAAATCGCCGATAAACACCCCAGGTGCAACGTGACAATTTTGGTTATCCAATCCGACTCAGTGCCTGAAGCTATCTTTGAATTTGCTGCTACCTGGGACGCCGATCTGGCCATCCTCGGGCCGCCGCGCATTATCCATCGCAAGCCAGACGAAGAAGCATCCAAACCTAGTTCTTCAGACACTGTAACTATCATGAACGGTCTGGATTGCTCGGTGATTGCACTGGGACGCTCCGACAAGGAAAACATTCACTTTTCCTGGTATGAAAGCCTGCAAGTGAGAGAAGAAAAGGCAAAGTAGAGCGGCGCCAAGAACAGCTAACCGGAAGGCAGCTAACCGGAAGGCAGTTAACCGGACGGCAGTTAACCCGAGCGCATCATCTCGGCATGTTCACCGGTCACTTTCGACTCGACCATTTTTTTCAAAGACGGGAACGTTTCTAATTCCGGATCGGCTTTCATAATTGCAATTGCACCATTGCGCGCGTCTTCCAAGATTTTCGCGTCTTTCACCAGGTCGGCCAGGATCAAGTCGGGGAGTCCACTTTGACGATAGCCGATAAATTCACCCGGTCCGCGGATTTCGAGATCTTTTTCGGCGACGACAAAGCCGTCGTTTGTCTGGGTCAAAATTTCTAGACGATCGCGAGTCGCCTCCGATTTCAATTCGGAGACCAAGAAGCAATAGGATTGCTCGCCACCACGACCGACGCGACCACGCAGCTGGTGAAGCTGAGCAAGACCGAAGCGATCGGCGTTCTCGATTACCATCACAGTACTGTTCGGCACGTCGACGCCGACTTCGATTACTGTCGTCGAGACAAGGATGTGATATTCGCCGCGACGGAAGGCATCCATCACTTCGTCCTTTTCCTGCGACTTTAGTTTGCCGTGCATCAGGCCAATTTTGAAATCTTTGAACTCGCCGGTGCGCAGTTTTTCAAACTCGACCGTGGCAGCCTTGGCCGAAAGCGTCTCAGACTCGTCGATCAGAGGAAAGACAATATAAGCCTGACGACCCTTGGCCATTTCTTCATGGACACGTTTCCAGACCTCTTTTTTCTGTGAAGGCCGGAAGAGCTCGGTCTTGATCGGCTTGCGACCAGGGGGCAGTTCATCGATTTCAGAGACATCGAGATCGCCGTGCATGGTCAGCGCCAGCGTACGGGGAATGGGAGTGGCTGTCATTGTCAGCAGTTCGGGATTTTCGCTCTTCGCTTTCAAACGGGCGCGTTGTTTGACACCAAAGCGGTGCTGTTCGTCGATGATGATTAAACCAAGCTTCTGAAATTCGACATCGTCTTCAATGAGAGCGTGCGTACCAACAGCGATGTGAACCTGGCCTGTGACAAGCTCCTGACGCACCTGGCGGCGTTCTTTGACGCCCTGCTTGCCGAGGAAGAGGGCGCACTTCAAGCCGAGCGGTGCAAGTAATCGCTGGAATTGCCGGTAGTGCTGCTCGGCTAAAATCTCGGTCGGTGCCATCATGGCGCCCTGATAGCCGTTTTCGATGGCCACCATAAAAGCGAGCAATGCGACAATAGTTTTACCAGAGCCGACATCACCCTGGACCAGTCTGTGCATCGGCTTGTTGGAAGCGAGATCGCGGGCGATCTCGTTGAAGACGCGGTCCTGAGCGCCGGTGAGTTTAAATGGCAAAGACTGACGCAGCTTTTGCGTGTAGCCATTTTGATCAGGTTCGTAGCGCAGCGATAGTGCGTCTTCGATCAATTCAAATTGATAACGACGATGCGCCATTTGCAGCTGGATGCTAAAGAGCTCATCAAAGACGAGTCTACGCCGCGCCTCATCTTTTAAATCCGGATCTTCCGGAAAATGAATATTGAAGAAAGCCTCGCGCAGGGGCATGAGATTGAATCTTTCGCGGAGAGTTTCGGGCAGACGATCTTCGATCTGTGCCCCATAGGTGGTGAGGGCGTTGTGAATAACATTGCGCAGATGGCGCAACGAAAGCCCCTCGGTCAGAGGATAGACCGGCACGAGACGACCGGCGTGGATGCTCGATGGTATAGCTCCGAATGCCGATTCATCATCGAAGTTGGCGGGTGCCAGACTGGCGACGCCGCCGTTGAGTTCGCCGCCGCCTTCGAGACTGAGGATCTCGACTTCAGCGTTTTTGAGCTTCATCTTGTGCGAATATTCGTCGCGCTCGACGACACCAGAGGCGAGTACTTGAGCGCCTTTTGGATATTGAGCCTTGTAGCGATCGAGCAAATACTTATTGGACTTGCCGCCGACAAAACGGATCACCAAGATGCTGCCGGTACCGTCCGAAATGATCGTCGACAAAATCGACATATTGCCGCGCTTCGATTGAAAGGCGCTGACAGAGCGGATCGAGCCAAAGATTGTTACTTCTTCGCCCATCTTCAAGTCTTTGATCAACAAGCGATTGTGAAAATCAAGATGACGCCGCGGGTAGTGGCGCAACAGATCATCGACAGTACGGATATCGAGCGTACCGAGGAGCGAGGCAAGCTTGGGTCCGACACCTTTGACATATTGCACCGGTATCTCGGCCGGGGGACATTTGTCATAACCGGCTTTGGCGGCGATTTCTTTGCCGCTGTCTTTATTTGCTCCGGCACTTCCACTGCTCAGCGATACCCTAGCGCTCGGGCCACCGCCGCCTGTTTTGATTACGGGCCTGGCTCCGGGAGTGACAGTTGGCCCCGGCTTACCTGGTGGCTTCGATTGAGCCGGAATAGACGTCTTACCAGCCGCTCCACCCCCTCCAGCCGCGGGCGCCGATGCCCCTTGCTCCGAATGTTTTGGACCAGCGCCACCACCACCGCTTATTTCTCTTTCCACCGCCCGCGCCTGTGGCGCAGAGGCCTCGCCTTGAGCATTTTGCGGCGACTGACCGGTGGCGACCAGCCAGTACGGCTCGAGCAGTTCCTCGGCGCGGTTGAGGATGGAAATGCGTGTGCTGACATCGGATTGCGGATATTGACGGAAGAGCGAGCGCACCGTCACCCAGACCGGATCGAGCGGATAGCGACGCATCAAGCGGTCGGATGTGACCCGCATGAAGGCGGAAAAAGTGGAGTGCTTGCCCTGGAAATCGGCATAGCGAGCCTTACGCTCGACGACGATGGCTCGCCGCAAAGCCGAAAGCTCAGCTTCCTTGGACGGTCTGGGTACACCAACGATATTTGCCAACGCTAAAGATACAGCCTGTATATACGCAGGAACGGGACTGGCCCACATCTTTAGACTAAAAGAAAGACGGCGACTTTACCAGTGAATTTTTTGCTTTTATTGCAAGCGGTTGAGAATGAGCTTGGAGATGGCTTTAAGCGTAGCGAATACGCCGAGACCTTCCGAACCGACAGCTTCGAAGCTGGGGACGCCGCGCAAGTTGAGCTCTTTTTCCATACGCTCGATCGTCATCGCATTAGCGAGGTCGCGCTTGTTGTACTGCAGTACCCACGGAATATTATCCAAGGTGAGGCTGTACTCGGCTAGGTTCTCGACCATGTTCTGGAGAGATTCGGCGTTGTCCTTGGATCTCATGACATCAGAGTCGGCAACGAAGATGATGCCGTCTACGCCGTTGAGGATGAGCTTACGGCTGGCGTTGTATTCAACTTGACCAGGTACCGTATATAGAGAAAAGCGAGTTTTGAAGCCCTGCACGCTGCCCAGGTCGAGGGGCAGGAAGTCGAAGAAGAGAGTACGTTCCGTCTCAGTAGCAAGACTGATCAGTTCGCCTCTAGTTGTGGGAGCGAGCTGGCTGTGGATGTACTTCAAATTCGTAGTTTTGCCACCAAGGCCGGTGCCGTAGTAAACGATTTTGCAGTTAATCTCACGAGCCGCGTAATTTACGAGTGCCATTACCTGTTTCCTGCTTCCCCCTGCCATTCTGGCTAGGTCATCTTCAATCAGCCACTACGAATTGATACCACGATTTTGACGGTATTAGAAGAGCTGGCGAGACGGTTCTAAAAAGTAACTGATAATTTCTAGTAAACCGGTCTCGAAAAGGTCTTCAAATTTAGTGCTCGGTTTTAGCCAAGCGTCATCAAAACGGTGTTTTTAAGCGGTTTTCAGCCATTTGTCCCTTGACAGCCATCTGGCCTAACTCTGACAACACCAAAATCAGAGTCCTTAACGTTCAATCTACCATGATTCATTAGTGAGGTTTATACCCCAAATGCAGATTGTTCTCTTTCACTTTGAACTATTACAAACTTAGCAATATTGGCTTGGCCGTATATCCAGCGTGGTACAATCGACCCCTTGCATGTGCTCTCCCTACCGAGCGCCGATTTTGAGCCCCAGCTCAAAGCTTGTTAGCTCGGTCGATGATGAGCGCGACATCTATTATCAGACAGGATAAATCTCATGGCTAGACGTTGTGACGTATGCTCCAAAGGCCCCCGCTCGGGTGTTCAATACACATTCTTGCGTTCGCACTGGAACCCACATGGTAAAAGACGCTGGCTGCCTAACCTGCAACCTTTTAAAGCGGCAATTGGCAAGACCGTAGTACGCATGAAAGTGTGCACATCTTGCATCAAAGCCGGCAAGGTTCAGAGAGCAGTTTAGTTCTTTAAAACTATTGACCGATTCAGATTCATAAAAGAAGGTCTCCTCATTGGTTGTCCTGGCGGTTATTTGCTGCGGGCGATATCGAGGAGTCCTTCTTTTTCTACGAGGTAAAGTTCGTTGCAAAACTGGCAACGACCTTCCGCCTTGCCATCTTCCTCGGCCATGTCCATCAAATCTTCGTGCGGCAAGATCTTCAGAGCCTCGAGGAAGCGCTCTCTAGAGCACTTGCAGTAAAAACTTACCGGTTTCACTTCGGTAAGCGGTGTCACGTCAAAGCCGTGCAGTATGCGCGAAAGAATCGTTTGCAGATCCATGCCGCGGCGCATCAAAAAAGTGAATGTGCCAAAAGTGGTGATGTTATTTTCAATTTTGCAGATCGTGTCTTCGGTGTGATCGGGCAAAAGCTGGACAATTAAGCCACCGGCGGCTTCGACGCCGTTTTTGTTGAGGTGTGTACCGATCACGACGATCGATCCGGTTTGATCTGAAGTGACGAGATAGCGATTGATGTCTTCTCCGACTTCGCCCGAGGCAAGCTCGACGGTCGACTGCTGCGGCTCGCCGAAACCATGATCGATGGTGACGTGCAGATAGCCCTTCTGGCCAATTGCCCCGCCGACATCGAAATTACCAACCGAATTGAGCGGCAGCTCCACCTGCGGATTTTCGACATAGCCGCGCACCGTGCCGCGCGGCGAAGCGTCAACGACAACTCGACCCAGAGGTCCATTGCCCTGAAATTTGAGGGCAACCTGACCTTCGCGGGCCAAGATCGGCGCGAGCAGCGCTCCGGCGGTAAGAGCCCGGCCGAGCGCCGCCGTCGCCGTAAAGGAGAGATCATGCTTTTGCCTGGCCAACTCGACGAGCTCAGTAGTCGTGGCAATCACGGCACGAATAGTACCGTCCGAGGACATCGCCTTTAATATTCCGTCTTTCATCTAGGCTTTCTTACAAGAGACCGGCTTCGTTTCCCATTCTAGCAGTAGATTACAAAATTTAAAGGGTGCCCCGGCCCCAGCCGGCCATGACTATGCGGTCTTTTCCCGAGAGGTCAGGCAATAACCTCACCCCTTGCCAGTTTGCCGTTTCGAAGATGGCAGTGATGGCCGGCCCCTGGCCTTCGCCAAATTCGGCCAGTAATATCGCCCCGCGCTCACCGCTCAACGCCGGCAGCCTGGCGGCAAAAGCACGGTAAAAACCGAGCCCGTCGGCGTCCGGACCTTGCAGTGCGAGATGCGGTTCGTAGTCTTTGACCTCCGGCGCCAGACCGGGCATCAAATCCGGCCGTACATAGGGAGGGTTGGAGAGGAAAAGGTCGAAACCGACGTTCTTTTGCGGGGACCAGTCTGGCGAAATATTTTTGAGCGGGTCAAAATCCGGGGCCAGAAAATCTTTTATCAGAAGCTCGAAGCGGGAGGCGACGCCGAGACTTCTGGCGTTGGCCAGACAAACGGCGGCGGCAGCAGGACTTACCTCGCAGGCCACCACCTCTATCTGAGGACAAAATTTGAGCAGGCTCAAACCAATAACACCCGAGCCGGCACCAATCTCAAAGACACGCACCGGCCTGGCCGCGGCGTTTGCCCGGGCGGCCGGCTCGATAAAACTCTTCGCCCGCTCGACTAAAATCTCAGTCTCCGGCCTCGGGATGAGGACGGCGGAGCTGACGGCAAAAGACAGGCCCATGAAATAACTTTCGCCAAGAATATGCTGCAGGGGTTCGCGCCGGCTGCGCCTCTCGACATATTTTGCCAGGGTCGCTACCAGTGAATCAGCAAGGCGTTCATGGCCGCGCAAGACAATCGCCGCCGCCGACAATCCACTGGCAGTGCGCAGCATGAGCTCGGCTTCGGCCATGGCCTCGGCCTTTTCCACACCCAGATTTATCAGCCTCTCGCACAGATCTCGTTTAGCCGTGTCGTAGAAAATAGGCCTAGACCTGTTCTTCCAGAAGTTTTTGCTGATAGGAGAGGATGTTGGATTCGATGATTTTGTCGAGATCGCCTTCGAGGATGGGCGTCAACGAAAAGTTTTGATTGAGACGATGATCGGTAACGCGATTGTCTTTGAAATTGTAGGTGCGGATTTTTTCGGAGCGATCGCCGGTGCCGACCTGGGATTTACGCTGGTCGTAGATCAGTTTGTTTTGCTCTTCGAGGACGCGCTGATAGAGCTTATTGCGCAGGATCTGCTTGGCGCGCTCTTTGTTTTGCAATTGGCTGCGTTCTTCCGAACATGCCACCATCAAGCCGCTCGGCCTGTGCACGATGCGCACGGCCGTTTCTACTTTGTTGACGTTCTGACCGCCGGCACCGCCGGATCGCATGGTGCTTATCTCAAGGTCGCGCTCATCGAGCACGACATCGACTTCTTCCGCTTCGGGCATGACGGCCACGGTCGCCGTCGATGTATGGACGCGGCCCTGGGCCTCGGTCGCTGGTACGCGCTGGACGCGATGCACACCGGACTCAAATTTAAATTTACTGAAAGCACCATCGCCTTTGAAGCTGACGATCACTTCCTTATAGCCACCAAGCTCGCCTTCGGAGGCGCTGGCGATTTCCGGGATGAAACCGCTCTTATCGGCATAGCGCAAATACATGCGCAAAAGGTCGCCGGCAAAAATCGAGGCTTCGTCCCCGCCGGTCCCGGCGCGGATTTCCAACATGATGTTTTTTTCGTCGTTGGGATCGCTTGGTAGAAGCAAAAACTTGAGCTGTTCGGTCAGGGTCTCATAAGTAGCTTTGAGCTGCTCTACTTCAGCCTGACAGAGCTCGCGCATTTCTTTGTCGGTTTCGCCGCGCAGGATTTCCTGCGCATCGGCGATTTCTTTTTCGGTGTTTTGCCACTGGTGAAAAGCATCGACGGTAGTCTGCAATTGGTGGCGAGTTTTGGCCAGGCGCTTGAAGGTTTCCTGATCGGAAATAACATCAGGATCCGAGAGCTTCTCTTCAACTTCTTTGAAGGTGCTCTCGATATCTTTGAGTTTTTCTACAAAGTGCTCCATGGCCATCTCATTTATAAAAGAACGGAGAGGGAGGGATTCGAACCCTCGCTGCGTTTTAGCGCAGACAGTCTTTCCAGGACTGCACGATCGACCACTCTGACACCTCTCCAGGCGATCAGGTCAAATTATAATACGTGCCAGGCAGCTCGACTGTGGTCAAGTAGTCATAGTCAGGCAAGAGTAATTACTCTTAATAGAATGGCTGAACTATTTAGACGCGTTGACTGCGCCGACGCTTGCCTTGCAACGCTTGGCTCCGCCTCTAATTATGGGCAAGAATTCCTCGGCCTTAAGGGCCGCACCGCCCACCAGGGCGCCATCGATATCGGTTTGCGCCATCTGCTCTTCGATCGTCGAGGCTTTGACCGATCCGCCGTAAAGCACGGGGATGGAGTCGGCGACGTGGCCGGGGCCTTTGTCGCCGGGATAAAGTTCGTTGATTGTCGTGCGGATCAGCTTGCAGACGCGGTTGGCTTCGACAACTTCGCAATTTTTGCCGGTACCTATAGCCCAGACCGGTTCATAAGCAACGACTAATTTTGCCACTTCCGCTTCGCTGATTTCAGCCAGACCGGCCGTGACCTGATGCTTGATGATGTTATCGGTGAGATTTTCATCGCGTTCACCGAGCGTTTCGCCGACGCACATAATGGGCGTCAGACCATGCTTGAGGGCGTTTTTGACTTTGAGATTGACGGTGTGATTGGTCTCGGCGAAATATTGACGACGCTCGGAGTGACCGATGATCACGTGGCTGACGTGGATAGCGGTCAGCATCGGCGCGGCGATCTCACCGGTGAAAGCGCCACTGTCGCGGTAATCCATGTTTTGGGCACCGACCTGCACGGCCGATCCCTTAACTGTATTTAAGACCTCGGGCAGGCAAACGAAGGTCGGGCAGAGCACGACATCGGGTAGCGCTTGTCCGGCCAGATCAGCCTGTATTCCGGCCACCAGAGCCTTGGCCAGCTCACGGGCCTCGTCTACGGTTTTGTGCATTTTCCAGTTGCCGGCAATTACAGTTTTACGCATACTTTTCAATCCAATAATAGAAACAGATGGCTAATTGTACCTGCCAATCCTCTAGAATTTAGTCAGAATGGACATCTATTAAGTAGGTAAGAGATGGCAGGCGAAACGCAAGTAAATATAGAGCAGGCAAATCTTGAAAAAGACGCGGCCGCAAAACGCCTGGCTCTGATCAGTATGCGCCATGAAGACGCAGGAGAGCCGGTTTTGCGCCTGCCCGAATGGGTGAAGCGCAATGTCTTGACCAATGACGACAATCGCAACACCCGGGTGATTTTAAAAGAACAGCGGCTTAACACAATTTGCGAAAGCGGTCGCTGCCCCAATAAAAGCGAATGCTGGTCGAAAGGCACCGCCACTTTTATGCTGATGGGCGCGCTCTGCACGCGCACCTGCCGCTTCTGTGCGGTCAACAAGGGCCTGCCCGAGCCGCTCGCCGAAGACGAGCCGGATCGCATCGCCGAAGCAGCCAGACAGATGGGCCTGCGCCACGTCGTCCTCACCTCCGTAAACCGCGATGATTTGCCGGATCAAGGAGCCAATCATTTTGCCCGTACAATCACCGCCTTAAAAAATGCCATCGCAGGCGTCGCCGTCGAAGTGCTCACTCCTGATTTTCAGGGGCGCCGCGACGCCCTCGAAATTGTCCTGGCCGCCAAGCCGGTCGTCTACAATCACAATATCGAGACCGTACCGCGGCTCTACAAGCGCGTCCGCCCCGGCTCGAAATACGATCGCTCCCTCGATATTTTGCGCATGGCCAATGAAATCGACCGCGACATCCCGACCAAATCGGGCTTGATGCTCGGTGTCGGCGAGACCTTCGACGAAGTCAAAGAAGTGATGCGCGATCTGCGCGCCAATAACGTCGAATTTCTCACCCTCGGACAATACCTGCGTCCGACCCGCGATCAGCTTCCGGTCAAGCGTTATGTAGAACCGGCCGAATTTGACGAGCTCGGCGCTTATGGCTGGGAAATAGGTTTCAAGATGGTGCATTCCGGACCGCTGGTACGCAGCTCCTATCATGCCGAAGCAAAGGCCGAAGAGCTGGCTGGAAAAGCTTAAGTGGCAGCTCCGGGCAAGGACGAGCCAGAAAAAAAAGAAGGGCGCGACGCCAGAGAACTGGCCGGCGCAGTCGATGACAAGGCCGAGGCACGTAAACTCCTGGCCGATGGCCTCTATGAAAAGTGCCGTGACCGGCTGACGACTTACTGGTCGAAGCACCCTTTTGATTTTGAAGCGATCGAGCTCTACCGCGACATGCTCGTCGAAATCGGTCGCACCGACATCGCCGAAAAATTCGATGCACTTTTGCAAAAGCGGGCCTCATCGCTATCGACACCGCCCTACAAACATCATCAAGAACTCTACGACATGGCCTATGCTTTAGTCGATATTCGCCAGTATGCTATCGCCGCCATGCTATTAAAAGAATTGACCCGCGAATTGCCCGAAGACATGGAAATCAATTACGAGCTCGGCTTTGCCCTGATGTCGCTCAAATCATACGAAGAAGCGATCAAACATTTCTCTGTAGCGGCGCGCAAAAAAGATGACTTCGACCCTTATTTAAATCTGGCCATTTGCTATACCCTGCTGCGCAATCTGGAAGCGGCAAGCAAAGCCATAGACATAGCGGCACCGCTGGCCACAAACGAAGACGAAAAGCTCGAGATCGAACATCGACGCATCGTCCTCAAACGGCTCAAACTTTTCACGGCGAAAAAAGAACTGAATAATCGCGACTGGCTTTTTATCCTCTACGGCACCGTGCTTCTCAGGCCCACATTGAAAATCCAGCATCTCAAGGAAGAGGCCTCGCATGTGGCATCGATGCTGGTTGTCCTGAAAGGATTTTTGACTGGTCTATCTATAGAGAACGAAGGCGTTGAATACTACTCGCTGCGCTCAAAACCGCTCAGCTCAGTGCTGGCGCAACTGAATAATATCCCGGTTGATGCCTACCGGGGCCCGGACCGACCAGAAAATGTAATGCTTACGCTGAGCTGGACTACCGACATCATCGGACCGCACCAGGCATTCATCGGCAATGCCGAGAATCGCTCGCTCTTCGCCTACGCTCTGACTCCTGATACGCCACTACCCCTGGTGCCCGATATCATCGGCTGCCTGGCCGAAGATATCACCATGCCCTGGGAAGGTGACAAATCGCCAAAGGCACTGGAGCGCCTGGTCGAAAACATCCTCGAGCGTGCCTATGCCCTCGAAGCGTCTCCCGAGCTCATCCAGGAATATCAGGAAGCGATAGACTATTACCACGACAAGCGCGACCTGCTAGTCTTCAACAACAGTCAGATTTTCCCCAATCGCCCTGAATACACAGCCGAAGTACCGCGCCATGGCAAATAGTCGCAAGCTCAATGTCTTTGCCCGCTTTGCCCTTGCCACCTCGTACATCACTATTATTCCCCTGGGCTCGCTCGTCAAAGTCAGCTCTGAACCATCGAGTACTACCCTCGACGAGGACATCCTCAGCGGCCTGGCCAAATATCTACCGGCAGTCGGCCTGCTTCTCGGAGCTCTCCTGGCAATAGCAGCAGCTTCACTCAATCTCGCTCCCGGTCTCGAACAAAATGCCCTGCTCAAAGGAGTGATAATCACCACCCTCTGGCTGGTGATTACCGGCGGTCTGCATTTTGACGGTCTGATGGACACCGCCGATGGTATCTTTTCGCACCGCGACCGTGGGCGTATGCTCGAAATCATGCAGGATCCCCGCGCCGGTAACTTTGCCGTGATCACCGGAGTGGCGGTCTTTGCCATGAAAGCAGTGGCCCTGGCATCGCTTTTCCGCCATAGCGGCGTCCACGCCACGGTTTTGCCGACGGCACTTTTGCTCATCCCGGCCTGGGCACGCTTTGCCGAGGCCTATGCGATCGGCCGCTATCCCTATGCCAAACCCGAGGGCAAAGGCCGCGTCTGGCATGAGACAATGAAATTTCCCGGCGACCTGGGCCTGGCACTGATATTGCCTTTGCTCCTCACAGCCGCCACCGGTATTTTTATCAGCGAAACAGCCTTCTATAACGCCATCACGGTTATCTTTGCCGGATTCTTTTGCGCCGCCTATTTAAATAGTCGCCTGGGCGGGCATACGGGAGACACGTACGGTACCGTTGTCGAAGTGAGCGAAACCATTAGCTTGATTGCCCTCGCCCTCCTCCCGACGACCCTAGGCTAAACCAGAGAGAGAGAGGCACTTTATGGAAGATGAGCAGAAAAGCGCCGCACTCTGGGCCAGCTACATGGAGCGCGGCCGCACGGCCCTCCAGCGCGAGCAACGTCATGAAGCGGTTAAGCGCTTCGGATTGGCGCTAGCGGAGGCACAAAATTTTGGCGATGACGATCCCCGCCTGGCCGATACACTCTTTCAAGTAGCGCAGGCGGCCGACCTCGGCGATATCGAGAATACTCTCGCTTTATATAACACAGCACTGGCGGCGCGAGAAAAAGTTTCCAGTGAAGACGATCCGGCCTTGATTTCGATTTTGCAGACGATGGCATTTTTGTTCTGCCGCCTCGATCGCTTCACCGAGGCGCATGAGCACCAGGCTCGCGCCATCAATATAGCCGAGCATAACTTCGGCATCAACCATCCGGCCACAATCAAAACCATGCACGCCGCCTTGCTCAATCGCCAGCGCTTCATCATGGGTAAACCGCCGGGTCAGTACAGCTACAGTGTCGAAGAACTCGAGCTCGAAATCGTCGCCCGCCTGAATGATGAAAGCCGCGCCCTGCAAGATAAATGCGACAAGGAAAATGTAGAGCGCAAAGACACGAGCAGCGGAATCACCGCCGAAGATTGCGACAGGCTCGTGCAGCTAGCCGATTGCTATGAAGCTCTCGGCATGAACGCCGAAGCCCTCGACCTTCTGGAACAACGACTGCAAATCGAACAGACTATATATGGCCCCGACAGCCGGGAAGCGGCGCGTTGCCAGAGCGAAGTAGCGGCGAGTTATACCTGTCCGGTTTCGCTCGCCGAAGAGAAACAGCTTGAAGCAATAGCAATCTTGCAGCAATATCATGAGCGCGGCCAGAATACCGGCGAAACCAGGGATCTGATCGATGCCCTGGAGCGCTTGAGCAGTCTTTACAGCCGCTCGAGCCGATTTGCCGAGGTGCTCGAATTAAAGCAAAAAATAATCGCGCTCAAAGAAAGCTCGCCGGTCTTCGACCCCTACGAATCGCACCGAGACTATCGCTCCCTGGCCTCCGCCTACCGTGTCCTGCAACGTTATGATGAATCGAGTGCCGCTTACAAGCAAGCGATCGACTTTCTCGAAAGCGCCAGCGGCGAAGAGTCTGAGGATTTTGCCGATCTGCTCTCTGAAGCGGCCGATTTCGAGCCCCTTTCGCGGGGCGCCGAGGCGGAAGCTAACTGGCGCAGAGCCCTGTCGATACAAGAAAAGATACTTGGCCCCAACGATTCAAAAACCGCACAGACACTTGGATCTCTCGGCCAGCACTATGCTCGCAACGAAAAACCGACCTGGGCCGAACCGATGCTCAAACGAGCTCTGACGATCACTCAAAGTCACTACCACAGACACCATCACAAAGTGCTTTCATTGATCTGGATACTCGGAAATTTTTATTTCGAGCAGCAAGATATGGTGGCGGCGGAGGCCATTCTCAAACAAGGCCTGGTAGTCAAAAAAGCATCAGCTGACACAATGCAACCAATGCTCAACCTCTGGGATAGAAGCATCACCTTTGTACTCGGCAATGTTTATCTCAGTCAGCAAAAATATGCCGAAGCCGAGCAATGCTACAAGCAGCTTTTGCCGGCCAGGGTACCGGGATTGCAAGAGCCGGAGACAATCTTGCAACTGGTCTACAGCCTGGCCGTGGTCTATCACGCCCAGCACAAATACGGCGAGGCCGAAACGCTCTACCAGAGGGCTCTCGACATACTGGAAGTCAACCGCAACAACAATATCGAAGGTCTCACCACGATCGCCGAGCGCTACGCCGAAATGCTCCGCGCCGACAATCGCTATGACGAAGCGGATCAACTACAAAAGCGCTACGCCTGATTAAAAATCAGAACGATTTATTCGCCGTCGGCGACGCCGTCGCCCGGGGCGTTAGCATTGGCATTGCCGGCATCGAGCAAACCTGATGAAGATACGTGCCGGCCTGTATTCTTTTGAAAATCCCGCATCTGCAAGATAAGCGCATAGAAAAAATAGGCGAAAAGACCGACGAGCACAAGCGGAAAATATTGCTTGAGCTCGGCCACCGGCGTGAGCATGAAAAGCAAGAAGAAAATATTGCAAGACCACCAGATGGCGGCACGCAAGATGCGCAGGGGGTGCCCGATTGCCGGTGGGTAAAAATCCTGGAAAGCAATTCGAGCGAGAAGGACGAAGGCGCAAAGATCGTAAAAAAGAAAGTGGGGTACGACGAGAGTCAGGACAATCAGACCGAGACAAAAGACAAGACCGATTGCTTGCTTGAAATGTAATTTGGTCCCGTCCAATTTATCCTGCGCCAGAGCAAGGCGCAAAAGCAATGTCGAGCGCCACAGGGCAAACAATCCAATCAAAGCGGACAAACCGTAAACAGGCAGTTTTACCGCCTCGCGCACGGCGTGCGGAAAAAATTGCAGGAGTACAGCCGGCAGACAGACGACCAGATATTCGCCAAATTTGTAGACTTCTTTGGCATAAATGGCATCGGCCATCTTAAAGTTGTGCCACCAGGCGATAAAAAGTCCCTGGCCACAAGTGATCACATTTATAGCAGCAAAACCGAACAAGCCGAAAATCAGACCAACTGTAGCTTTTGGTTTTCCACTCAAGAAGAGCGCTCCGCTCACAAGCAGTGCCGTCGGCATATACTGAGGCTTGAGAGCAAGGAGAGCGAAGGCCAATCCGGCCAGCATGTGCCTGTTTTTGAGCAGACAAAAGTAAGCAAGAGCCAGAGGCACCAGCCCAAAAACGATACCGAGTTGTCCGATTAAAAGGGTATGAAAAACCGGGCAGAAGAGGGCGCCCATACAGACCACGCTGAGGGCCTTTTTCCAATCGCGTCCGCAGAGCAAAAAGCCGACAAAGAGCAAGGCGATTATGCAGAGTATTTGAAAAACAATCATGGCGACTGGCGGCGTCAAGACGCTGAACGGTGAAAAGAGCAGGGCCAGCAAAGGGCTGTACATGTAGATTGCCACAGACTCCTTCGTCAAATAAGGCAGAAGCTGCTTGCAAAAATTGTCGAAAGGAGCGTTGAAAAAAGATTCTGATCCGGCGGGCGGATAGATGCCTGCACCCTGACCGCTGGCCATCATCGCTCCGACCGTATAAAAATCCATGATGAAATCGCTCATCTGCATGAGTTTTGGCTGACTGCAGACAATGATCGACGGCGTCACGAGCAGGAAGACGGCCAGGATATTGAGTAGTTTCGATATCAGTCTCAAAGACCTTTCCTGCACAGAAGTAGAAGAAGTAAAAGAAGTAGAAGAAGCAGAAGAAGCAGAAGAAGCAGAGTGGCCAAGAAGATGCAATGTTAACTCATTTGCGGTGCTATGATCGCCCTCTCCGGCCAAGGACAAGTTGTTATGAAGTTCAGCTCCGCGCCCTGCTTAAACGAAGCCGCGCCGCTAACCAGAAGGCTCATCCCCTGGTGGTCTGATTTGAGCGAGGCGGCCCAGGCAGCGCTGCAAATTCCTGCGCTGGCCGACGGAGATATCTTTAGTGAAAAATTTGATCTGATTGTCGTGGGAGCAGGCATTGCCGGTCTATCGGCAACGCTGGCAGCGGCAAAACTCGGCTTGAGCGTCCTTTGCCTGGAGGCCGGCAGCACGATTGGCCTTGGCGCTACCGGGCGTAATGCCGGCATACTGTGCGCCGGGATAAACATGCCGATTACTGAAGCGCCGCAAGGGGGGGAGAGCGGCCAGCTCTGGTTGGCAACTGCGCAAGCATTGTCAGAAACGGCCCTGGCGGCAAAGCAGCTCGGCAGTTTGATCCGCCTGACCCAGCGAGGCGGGCTCGGCCTGGCCACGAGCAAGACAGCGGTAAAAAGATTGCAGCAGGAAGCAAAGGCGCGCACGGCAGCCGGCCTCAACGCCCACATGCTCGGTGTAAGCGAAGTCAAAAAAATGAGCGACGGCCGCCTCAATCTGGAGGCTGTGCAAGCCGCTATCTGCTATCCGGACGAAGGCAATATCCAGCCCCTGACACTCCTTGCTCAGACTGCCGCCGATGCCAGAGCCCTTGGCGCCCAAATCGTTGGCGGTGCCTCCGTCGTGTCCTGTGAAGAAAATAAAAATGCAGCCGCAACCTGGCGGGTAAAATTGAGTACTGGCCAAACTTTGCACGCACCGACCTTGATCAAAGCGGTCGGCCCCACCGCCGCTCCCACCGCGCGCATCTATGCTCTCTCATTTGCCGTCGATCTGCCAGAGAGCTTCCCGCTGTTCTGGGATGCCGCCCCCTATATCTATTATGATTTCCGCCCGGGCAACGGCAGGCTGACTACTTCAGGGGGTCGCTATGCCAGAGTCGGCGAAGACAGAGCGACCGACCTACGCTATCACGCCAGAATGGCGGCGGCGACCACTACCTGGCTGCCGGAGCTGCGCGGACACACACCTGAATACACCTGGGCTGTCGACCTGGAAGTGGCAAGCGACCTGGTACCGCATCTGACACCACTTGGCAGAGAAAAACGTGCCTATGCCATAGACGGCCTTGGTGCTCTCGGTGTCATGCCCGGTGTCGTCCTGGCGCGCCAGGCGGCATCGAAGCTGGCGCAAAAGCTGAAGACGAAGTAGGCGGAGAAGGCTTTTTGAAAAATCTCGGCGTCATCATAAAGTTGGTTACGAGTTTGACAATCTCGTTTTGTATAGCCACCGCATTCGTATCTGAAGCAAAAGCGGCCATGGATGAAAAAATCAAAATTTCAGAAATTTGCTATTACGGATATGCCGGTCTCGACCTGGCAAAGATCAAATCGGCGCTTCCCCTGCACGTAGGTGACGAGTTCGCCGACTACATGCACTATCACCAGGCCTGCCTGAAAGTGAAAGACTCTGTTCTGAAAGTAGTCGGCAAGCCATCAAGCGAAGAAGCTCTGATTTTTTACGACAAACGCTATGTGGTCTACATCGGGCTGCCGGGGAAATCCAATCAAGCTCTAGCACTGCTGCCGGTGCCGACAGGCCAAGTGACTGCCAGTCTGAAGGTTACCGCGCGCATTCATGAGCTCTACGAAGCGACCATGCAAGCTAACAATCGGCAGCTCAGATCCGCTGACGAAAAAGACAAGCAAACTTACGCCGACTTAGGAGAGCAAACAAAGAAGGAAGCCTTGAAGAATCCGGATGCGCTTATGCACGTGCTCAAAAGCTCAGCCGATGTAAAAGAACGGCTCGTAGCTGCCCACGCCCTCGGGCTGATCGCCTCGTCGAAAGAACAACTGGAAACACTGGTCTTGGCCTCGGCGGACAGCGACCGTGTCGTGCGCAACAACGCCATCCGCGCTCTCGGTGTCATTTTGACCGACCATCCAGAATACGCTCCGCAGATTCCCTGCAAACTTTTTGTCGATCTGATCAATTCTCCAGAGTGGACGGATCGCAACAAAGGCGTTTTTGTTTTGCTGGGCTTGAGTAAGTCCAGAAATACAGAAGTCCTCGCAGAGATGCGCGCACGCTGCCTGCCGTCATTGATCGAAATGTGCCAGTGGCCGGAGGGTTACTCTGGTAGCGCGCTGATGCTGCTTGGTCGCGTCGGCAATTTGCCCGACGAAAAAATCGAGGCCCTCATTCACACTCACGATCAAGGCGCGATCATAAAAGCGGCGCAAGCAAGCGACAAACTCTGAGTCAGTACTCGCTCTCTGTATTTTGATAATGGCAGAGGATGTCCAGGCCGACGCCCAGATGCGCCAACCGCGCCAGCAGGTGAGCATCGAGCCTCCAGGCATTGAGGCGAAGAAAGGATCGTTCGTGCACTCGGATCTGGAGATGAGCGCCTTCAGCCAGCCATTGCCTGAGAGTGGGAGTACGCCCTTCCAGTATTTGCAAAATCCACTCGATATGAGCTTCCAGAAGATCGTGTTTGACGTATTTGCCGGTCTTCAATGTCCAGTGCGTCCGGTCAGCCTTGAGCCGCTGCTCCGGCTCAAATCCCGGCGCAATAGCCTCCCCTCTGGCTAGCGTCGAAGATGGTCGGATAGACATCACGGCGGTGATTTCGGTGGCGGGAAGAAACGGATGGAGGATCAAAAGGCTGACTGTCTTTTTGCTGCGTCCGCGCAGACGAGTCAACTCGGCCACGCTGCGTTGCACCTCCAAACCAAGGCGCTCGGCTTTCTTTTCAGCTTGATCCGTATCTTCCAAAACTTTCTCCCTGTAGAGGGCGCAACGTGCAGGCCATTTTACCCCAACGTGAACAACTTTGGGCCAGACAGGCTGGTCAGCGCCAAATTAGAGGTGAGGGCGGGCTATGGTCACAAAGCGCTCACGTCTTTTTCACAGCTGGGCGCTTATCCTTCAGATATGGAAGTTTTCCATGGCGAGATCAGTCCATTTTGACCGCCTCCCCCGTTTACCAAGTCCAAGTCGAAGCAATGCAGCCAATGGTTGCATCGCCACAGCACGCCCGGAGATGACCCCGCGATGCCATTCGAGAACAGTACCGATCAACCGGCACAAGCGCAGCAGACCTCGGACAATCGTCCGGATTTCAGCCAGGCGACGGACGCGCGCAGCAATTTCAATGATTTGCAGCAATCGGCTCGGGATAACTACACCCGCGGTGGCAGCAACGATCAGAGCATCGATTTTTCTCAACACGGCGATATTTATGCATCGAACAGCAGCAATAATAATTTTGGCCGCAGCGACAATACGGCAGCAAAAACTGGCGACAATCAAAACGATAATGGCCAGCCTAAATCAGCCTCGGATGGTAACAAAAACGAAAGTGCTCAAACCAAGTCTTCCGACGGCGCAGATTCGACGATTCACCCCGGCATGAGCCAACCTTCGGCAGAAACACTCAAAGCCGAAAAAGAAGAAGCGCAAAAGGATACGCGCACCGATCCTATGGCCAAGGTCGAAAATGAGGGCGCTCCCGGCAAATTTGCCAGAGAGGCCGACGATGCCTATAAAGCTTTGCCGGACAATGTGAAAAACTATCTAGACCAAAATAAACTGAAGATCAAAGCAGAAGCCAACCTTGGCGATAGCTGGCCGGAAGTGAAAGATCAGCAACTGCAGGGATATCCAAAGGGAGCCACCCTGGCCAATACCCAGACCTCAGCCTTCAATGCAAAGCGCAACGAAATCGGTTTAAGCGCTCGTGACAACGACAACCACCCCGCCGAAACCGTTGGCCACGAAGTCGGCCACGCTATCGACGAATATCAGGGCAAACCCTCTCAATCACCGGAATTTAAAGAAGCCTACGATAAGGACATGGCCAATATGCGTGACGAAGAAAAAGTCGCCCTCGGCTATTTGACCATTAACGACTCCGCTCAAGGAGCCAAGAGTGAAACCTTCGCCCAGTTGGCCTCTGATAAATTTAGCAACAATCCCAATAAAAGCAAAGAACTCTATGCCGCTTCGCGGTACTTCCCCGAAACATCCAAATTTGTTAATCGCGTCATCGATGACATCAAATAACCGTCAAAACACCCCACAAGGCAAGTGATTAAAATGAGCACCATATGGCAGGAAACGAAATACGTCGGCACAGGCTTTTTGCAGGACAATGGCACGATTATCCTCAATCTCAAACGAGAAGTAGCCGGCATCGTCCTGCATGACGAATTACGCTACGAGCCGAACAATCCCAATTACCAGGCCGTTTTAGCCCACATCAGCCCGATTAAACCAGGCGAGCGCGTTTCGGTCTCGCCCTGGAATCAGCCGCTGCACTGCAACTAGGGCTTGACCCTGACGAGCACCGCTGAAGCCTGGTCCTCACTAACCTGCTTCCAGTCTCTACGAGCTTTGAGAGCCTGAATGAGCTGACTGTCTTTAGGGAAAAGTATCCAGTTGATTTTGTGATCGTCGAGAAGATTTAAATAGCCGGGACGAATTTCACAAATGGTTCCATATTCATTGTAGAATTTCTCGCCGTAAAAATCGGCCCGATCATCGATGAAAACGGGCATGTCCAGCTGATAGCGGATGATGCCGCCCCAGTTATCGAGACTGAGGCCCTCTTTCGCTTCGAGCTTATTGTCTTTGATATAAGCAAGTGTCTTGATCGGTTGACTCTCCGGGTCGAAGCCGGAATGCATGAGCGCGTTGGCCTGATCGCGACCGCCAAATACAGCAATACAAGCCAGAACCAGCACATAAAAAATTGGCAAGAAGTGCATATCGGAGAGCTTTTCCTGGGCATTGAATTCATTCATCGGTCTGGCAATCTTGCCGAACATATTGCTCAAAATTGAAGGAGAACGCCGTTCGCTTAGCGAAGCTGCTGTGATCGTGGAGGCTTGTTCTCCGCTTAACAGGGGCGTTTTCGCACTAATCGCATCGTTAGAGGCTTGAACATCGGCACCTTTGGAACCAAAGAGGCGTCCGAGCAGCGGCATGGTGACAAAAGCAAAAAGAGGAATATTACGCACCGCCCACAGTGACAGATGGCCGAACATCATCGTGAGGAGGAAGGAGGGCAGCGTCACCTTTTTGCCATTGCGCACAAAACCGAGAGCGAGGGCGAAGAACAAAATCTCCAGACAGACAGCGTGGATATTGAAGTGAAAATTGGGCGATTTAAACTCATCCGTATGCGCCAGAATGGACGTACCGCGCAGGTAATGCGAGATGTATTCGTATAATTGCACGCCGTAAGGATTGATAAAACTGACAACGAGCAAGGCGACAAGCAGGCCGCACAGTAAAGCGGAGCGCTGCATAAACTGCCGACGCTGGCCGTCATCCTCGGCAATCAGGATCTTGAATGTCGTCGACGCCAGATAAACGGCAGTGATGGCAAAACCGAGCAGAAAAGCCGGATGGCAATTGACCCAGAGCACCATGTAGGGCAAAAGCCAGAGACAGAGACGTTTGAAGCTGAGCTTGTCTTGATAATAGTCTTCGAGGCGGGTGACGAATATATACACGCCCCAGAAAGTAAAAATATGCGGTCTCACCAACCAGTGATTGGCGGATGCGAGCAGACCGAAGATGCAGAGTGTGAGAGCGGTGAAGAAATGACAGTCGCTGGCGCGCATGCGCTGATAGATGGCCAGGATGAGCGAGGCGATGGCCGCGGTGACGGCAAGAGCGAGGAGATCAAGACCGCCGATTTTGACGAGAACAGCCATAATTACGTCGGAGAGCCACTCATAAGCGACCCATTCCTTGCCCGGGAAAGTATAGGACATGATGTCGCTGTGAGGAATAGCACCGCTGGCCAGTATCGTCATACCCGTAACAAGATGCCAGCCAGTCGAGCCGTCGGTAAAAATGAAATTAGGGCGCATGAATAGCAGCAGTTGACAGATGCCAACGAAAACGAGATCGCCAACATTTGGCAGTGGCACGCGCTTGAGCGGAGCAGCAGTGGTCACAACGTCTGTACTTGCGGTATTTTCTGCTGGTGTCTCGCTCACATTGACCGCCTAAAATCCTGATGGCTTCTTCAGAATATTAGCCGGCAGCGCATCGTTCTTCTTAGTTTCGGCGTCGAGCTTGCCGTCCTCTTCTGCCTTTACCTTCTTCTGTAGGACCATTTTACGACCGCGGAATTGTGCGACCTTGACGATATCAGCCTGATTGTACTTCTGGGCATTTTGATAAACCGCATACATCTCCTCGGTGTCTTTGGCTTTGTCCAGGCCGGTCTTGAGAAGATAGCGCTGCATATCAGGCATTTGATATTGGTCCAGGACCACCAGTAAATTCATCATATCGACAACACTTGTCTCGTCGTCGATCATGTCTTTAAAAGCCTGCCTGGTCAGATCTTCGAGACCAAGATTATGCGTCTGCCGGGCATAGTCGAGAGCATCGGGCTGATTGTTCACAAGCTTGTAGGCCTTTTCCATGGCGATGTGCGCAACATCGGGCAAGGCGGCTTGATTGGCTTTTTGGGCCAGATCATTGAGTTTAGCAATAGTAGTGGTGCTGCCAATGAGCGCATCAAGAGCTTCTTTGGACAGATCAAAACAACCAGCCTGGCGAGCTTTAAAAGCGACTTCTTCGAGATCTTCGTGACTGGTAGCGAGATTGAGCGCTTTAGCCAGACAGGCTCTTCTGGCCTTGTTGGCCTGGGCTCCATACTTGTCCATCCTGGCCAGGGCGGCCAGACAGGTGCTGGCATCTGGCGCTCCCGCTACAGCGAGCTCGGAAGTTTCGGCGGCTTTACTCCAATTGCCCGATTGCAAATAACCAACGGTCTTACCGAGCTGCTGCTGTCCTTCCGGGGGCAAATCAATGTCTGCTGAGGATGATTTTGCCAAAGCGAAACTGGTACCGGCAGCATATCCGCACAGCAGGCCAATCACGCCCACTGAGGCGATGGTCCTCGTAAAATTCGATCTGGCGATACCGAGCTGACTCACTCTCTTGCTCACTCAAGCGTCGGATAATATTCGACCGGTTTCAACAAGCCGATCAGTAATATTATGCCCCTCTTGAGACAAATCAGATCCGACAAAAGAGAGTTATCGACTGACACGCTTCGAACGCCAGTCTAAAGTTTAAGCCTTTGCCCCCGGAAGCTTTATCACCGGCGAAGCCCTTCAACTCTTTCAATTCCAGATCGCTGTCGCTGGCCTCGGGATTTTCGATGAAAGTGCCTCCGAAAGGGCCGCTGGCTACAGTAACGGCAGCAAAGCCGGGCGTGAAAATAGCCTCAGCAGGGCCGGAAGTAACGTTCAAAAGTCTAACAATCAGGGTATCTGGAGCATCTATATAAGTAGCGAAAACACGGATGGCCGGATTGTCGAGCGAAAAAAGACTTAAGGATTTATCGGCTACTCCGCCCTGCGGGGCAATGAAGACGACCGGGTCCGCCTCGTAAATTTCGGCCAGGACGTAGGCCGATGTTTCTGATAAAGCCGGCCCGGCCAGCGGATTTTCGGCATCGGCGGGTGAAGCGGACGGATTGTGTAGCTGGGCAAGCTCCAGGCGCGACCAACCGTAGCTCATCTTGAGCAAGCCGGGACAATTGGCCTCCGGTGTCGGAATGATCGGACCGGCGCCACCACCGCGTGTGCGCAATCTGGTGCGCGACAAGTAAGAAACAGCGCGAAGCAAAGTAATTGAAACAGCACTGTCGCCGACGCCGTACTCAGGCAGACCTTTATTGAAAAATACCTGGTTGCCGCCGACAAAAAAGCGCTGACAAGGATAACGACTGAGCGGTGCTTCGTGGCCCAGCGCAACGATTTGCGCGGCATTCACATGAGGATGTAGCTCCGCTTTTTGATCATGGTAACGCTTGATCAAAGAATAGTGATTTTCGGACAGTGTGAAATCGAGCGGCGCCGGAGTGTCAAAGACCACTTCCAATCTGTGATCTCTGGCACTGTGCTGGATTGTCGTTTCGAAAAAGACAACCGGTGTGTCTTTCTTCAAGATAATCTCTGTCTCGATCTTGTGCGGTATGCGGATTTTGGCCCGATCGAAGAGATTTAGCGCCGGCGCTTCGGCAGGCTCTTTTGCCTCGACGAAAGTACCGCGAGAGATGAGTCCCTCGGGCAAGTCGATCTGGTAGTGAGCGATTAGAGACGCGACCAACGGCCCTTTTTGCCCCTCCCGCACCGATACCAGCCGCGCCGCTAGCGGTCGGTCCTCGTCGATCGGATCAAAATTGTAGGTATCGCCGGCGTCACCGACATCGACGAGGCGATGACCCAGCTTGAGTGGGGCACCGCCAGTGATGCTCACCTCAAGACTGCCGTCCTTATCGAAGCCGAGAGCAAAATACTCATTGCTCAATTTAATCTGGTCGATACCATCGCCACTGGCGTCGACGCGGACGACTGCGTTATCGCTTCCGTTCGTCTTCGCCGGCCCCGATGTCGTCAGATCAAAGGCGGTCAGGGTCATCGGCGCAATCAGTCCGGGATCGGCGTAGCAATCTACAACAGTAATCTCTTTGAAGACAGGTACTTGCGAAAGACCGAGAAATGTCTCGGTAGCCTGATGCGAAGCAATTTGCTGGAAAGCGGCCGGTACTGCCACCGGGTCTTTCCCTGCCAGGGCCAGACGCAGACGCACTGGTCCTCTAGCTGGAGCGACTCCCGCATTAAAAACGCACAAACGGTCAAGGGGCAGGACCGGATCGACGATATCGAGATGACGAGCCCCGAAGCGCACATCCTGCATAGCGCTAGCATCCGGTCGGGCTGTTTTTAGAACTGCCTCCTTGCCCTGCGTGATCAACATCTCCAAACCATCGGCGAGAGCAGCGGTGCGCACCTGCATCTCGCGGTGCACGACGTCGATACTGCAACCACAGATACTGTCGTGGGGATGGTTTTTGAGCAGCAATTTCCAGTTGTAATCAAGCTCATCCAGGCAGTATGGCATCACTTTGTGGGCCGCGAGCAAAGCGCGGAAGGGCTCCGCCTGGCGCAATATTTTGTACTCGGCAAGGCGATTGTCGCGCTTGAGATAAAGTCTGGCAGATAGCACACCATCAAGCATGTAAGCGCGGGCAAATTCGAAAGCAGCGGCATTGTCGCGCAATTCACTCTCAATCAAGCGTCGCGGCTCGCCAAACTTGGCCACCGTAGCTTCTGCAACCGCCTTAAAAAATTGATCGAGTGAAACAGTCTGGGGCCTGACATAGAGGTCCTTCTTGTTGATCAGGGCGAGCGCGTCTTTCAGCTGTTGCTTAAAATCAGACTGGGGACCGACATGATCCGCCCCCACCGGTAGAAGAGCACCGTTCAACTCGGGCACGATCGTCGGCGCCATCACACCGGCTTGATTAGTTTTGACACCACCAGCGGTATCTTGCACGAGATCCAGATATTTCAGGAGAAAAGCGGCAAGTGCGTCGCTCTTCAAACCTTCACCAAAAGTCGATTGATAATAGCCCTGGGTGAGGTCGAGAGCAAGTACTTCCGAACCATCCGGACTTTTCCAATCAAAAAGAGGGCTGATCTTGAGCCTGGGCACACCACGCCAGACCACCGCGCTTTTGATATCAAAACCACGCAAAATGCGAGGCAGATCGGCGCTGTGGCCGAATGTATCCGGACAGTATCCGACGCGACTGGCACCGCCGAAACTTTCGCACAGAGCCAGGCCATAATGAAGATTGCGCACCAGACTCTCGCCGCCGACAAGCATCTGATCTGCAAGCACATACCAGGGACCGACGAAAAGCTTTTTATCGGTGATCAGTTTTTTCAAGCGGGGAGCAAGACCTGGACTTACTTCCAACACGTCTTCAATCAAAGCGGTCTGGCCGTCCAGGACAAAATTATTGAGTGTGCCACTCTCCAGCAAGTCAAGAATATTTTTGACGACGGTGACAAGCTGTGTGCGATAACCGGAAAAGGACCAGTACCATTCACGATCCCAATGAGTGTGCAGGTAAATATAAAGACTGGTCGGCTCCGACATCAGTTAGTCCTCTTAAGATTAGCCTTTCAGAAGCGGCGCCAAAAAGCGCTTGCCTTCGGCGAGTGCATCACTCAAAGCAAGATTGTCGTCCTCGACAAATTCGTCCGCCAGCTGCAGCGAAAAAGTGCCCTGATAATCGTAGAGCTTGAGAGCCTCGACAAACTGACGCCAATCGACCTGGCCTTTGCCAACCATGCGATAGCGCCACCAGAGCGGTCCGAACATGCCACTGTCTGTGAGAATGGCGCGGTTGATTTCGACATCATGTGCCACCACATGCTCGATCGCTGAAATCATGCCGGGCAAATTGTTTAAATAATCGATGCCCAGCCAGAGCAAATCAGCCGGTGAATAGACGAAGGAAAGGCCAGGGCAAAGACTGATCAGATCGCGCCACTCCTGCGGCTCCATGGCCCGCCATTTTTTCAAACTGACACCACGAAAATCAGTCGGCGTGGAAAGTCGCACCAGAGGCCGCACGTCGTATTCAGCCAGCTTATCGCTCAAAGTCGCGTATTCGGCAGCAAAAGGCTGCATCCAATCTTCGTCAGCGCCCGGTCGCAAAAAAAACGACACTTTTTGACAGCCGATAGCCTGGGCCACAGAGGCCAGCTTGGTGATCATCGGCAAAAAAAGTTTTTGCGTTTTTTTATTAGCGCAGTCCAGTTCAAAATCCAGATTTAGACAGGCAAATTCGACATTTTTAGCAAGGGCCAGGTCGTAGACCGAAGCCAAATGAGCCTTTTCGTCGGCATCCTGGGCTTTAGTGCTCTTGCTCGGAGCAAAGGGCGCGAAAGAATATTCGACAGCACTTACACCGCTGCCCGCCGCCAAATCTACAGCTCCATCGAGGCCGCTACCAAATCGAGTAGCATCAAAGCAAAATTTCATCGCTCCACTTTAGCAGAGCGCCGAATGTCATTACAAGCATTTCCGCAGCTACAAGAAGATAGCCGTATCTGTTGCACCGGGCCCGCCGGACTAATCGAAAGTAAAATCGGCATCAAGAATCGACATGATCTCACTGGCCCGAAAAACACGATTGCGCTGCCGACCGGTTACTTCTTCCAGAACACCCTCCTCGGCCAGTTTATCGATGTTTTTTTGCACGGCCCGCGGAGTGATTTCCAGATATTCAGCGGCTCGTCCCACACTTGTAAAAGGGCTGAAGAAGAGATAATCGATGAAACGCACCGGCAGATTGGTTCTAGCCGTAACAAATTTGTCCTGATACGCCTGCCGCAAATCTTGCAGTTTGCGCGAACGACTGACGGCATCTTTCGACTGCTGCACGATGCCGCGCAGGAAAAACAGCACCCATTCTTCCCAGGCACCGTTTTGACTGACGTCGAGCATCAGATCATAATATTCGCGGCGATGATGCTCGAAAAAAGCGCTCAAATACAGCAGCGGCTGCGGCAAAAGACCTTCGGAACAGAGCAACAATGTCGTCAGCAGGCGGCCGACGCGACCGTTGCCATCGAGAAAGGGATGGATGCTTTCAAACTGATAATGAATCAGGGCAAATTTGACGAGCGGCGGCAAATTGGTCGGCTCGTGAATAAAGCGCTCCAGCTGCGTCAACAGACCGATCATCTCCGGAACCGGCGGTGGCACATATCTGGCCGTCCGGATCGTGCAGCCGGGCTGACCGATATAGTTTTGCACGGTCCTGAAATCGCCGGTGCGCAGGCCATCGCCGCGAGTACCCTCGATCAGGATACTGTGCATTTCCTTAATCGTTCTCAGACAGAGCGGCGTTGTGGCAAGGCTCGAAAGGCCGTGCTCCATCGCATCGACATAATTGACAACTTCGATCAGGTCAGCGCTTTGACTGTCCGGCGCTTTTTCAACTCCCTCGAAGGCGAGTAGATCGCTGAGACTGGCCTGGGTCCCTTCGATGCGGCTTGAAAGTACAGCCTCTCGTCGGATGAAAGGCTTAATCAGTAAGTGCGGATTTGGAAGGGTGCGGGCAATACCGGCCAGCTCCGCCACTTTGCCGGTGGCGTCGGCGATCAAACTTGCCAGCTCCCAATCAATCTGGATAATTGGCGGTAGGGGATTGGGCACGAAGGCCCAGGCATTGGTTTCGGCGAGGTGGAGGCGGCCGGAAGATTTTGCCGAGAAATTAGCTTTGTCCATCAGGCCCGCCCTCACTGCCAAAATGTGAAATTACAAATCAGGGCCAGGATTAATATACATTAGGCCATCAAAGTACAATAACGCCAAAAATAGCGGAACGCCGGTACGGCTACCTGAAACTTATTATACTTTTACCCACCAAAGTACATTAAGGAATAAATTGCCCTGTTCGATAATTTGGCCGCTTCTAGAGCCTCATTTTTGCCTTTGTTCGATAATTTTGACCAATTTTAGCCCTCATTTCCGGCCTCGTTCGATACTTTTTAAAGGGCCAAACCCGTATTTGAGAGACGCTAGCAAATTTATCGAATAAAAAGGTAGTGGAAAGCGACGACGAAAGCCCGAACAGCGCAGAGCGACGAGATCCGCACCACCAGCGGTGCCACAATCGATAAGTCAAGCAATCACAAACTGTGCAAATAGTCGCGGCGAACGAGCGGATCGGGGATTTCATTGAAATCCATGCGCGTCATGCTCTTCTTCTCAAATGCACCATTGTGCATCAATGTAATCGTCACGGGCGTGTTGGGCGTGCCGACGATCAGGTCATAGCATTCATCCTTGGTCAGACCGGATGTAGGGACACCGTCGACGGCGACAATCATGTCCTCGACGCTAAAACCGGTATTGTAAGCGGGCGTGCCCGGAAAGACACGATTGACGATGGGCGGCCTATCGCCGACCTTGAGAAATTTGATGCCGATAATGCCCACCGAGCGGTCGATCGTATAAGGCTCCTGCAAACCGCTTTGCAAAGGCGCCTGCACGCCGGCCTGCAGAGGGGAGGAGCGATCGGTCTTGCCTTTCATGTAACCGTTCAAATTACCGATATCCGGCCGGACGATGCGACTGTTCAGGCGCTTGGGCTTACTTTTGGGCGGGGGCGCTACCTTGGCGTGATGCTCGATATTGCCTTTCAAGACAGAGCGACCGGGAGCAGTCGGTGCCGTATCCAACTTCGGCACATCCGGCCGCAGAGTGGGCTGATCCTCGGCCAGGCAGAGAGCCGGTGACAGAAAAGGAGCAGCCAGCACAGCCAGTGTCGCCGACACGTGCAGACAAAGCAGCGAAGACTTGGCAACATTTGCCGAGACTTCATGTCTCCGCAATTTGCTGAAAAAGGTGATTGCTGTGGTTTCTTTGTTCATATAAAACATTTTGCCATGGCTTATAGATTTTAGCTTATCGCAAAATTCGCGATCCGTCGTCCGTATATACCCCAAGGTCATTTAACAACTTCCTTTACCACGGCCTTTTCCCACCTTTTTATAGGGATAGATGAAGGCTACCTTAAACTACCGGGGGCCTGCCTCTCCTGCGTGTTACTCTGCCCCCAGCAAATATATGTTTGTACGCCTTTCTGGTTGGAGGAATTTATCCGTGGCCAAAGTAACAGTAGTAGGAGCCGGTTTTGTTGGCGCAACAGTAGCCCAATATCTCGCGGACAATAATCTTTCGGATGTATGCCTAATTGACGTCGTAGAAGGCATGCCGCAGGGCAAAGCTCTCGACATGATGCAGGCCGCACCGGTAACCGGCCACGATTGCAAAATCGTCGGTACTAATGACTATGCCGACACCAAAGGTTCGGACATCGTCGTTATCACCGCCGGCATCGCCCGCAAGCCCGGCATGAGCCGCGATGACTTGCTCAAAACCAATGCCAACATCGTCCAGTCCGTGGCCAAAGAAACAATCAAACACTCTCCCGACGCCATTTTCATCTGCGTCACCAACCCGCTTGACGTGATGACCCACCTGGTCTGGAAGACAACCAAGTTGCCTTCTTCGCGCGTTATGGGCATGGCCGGTGTACTCGACTCCGCCCGCTTCCAGACCTTCATCGGCATGGAAACCGGCATGTCGGTGCAAGACGTACGCGCCATGGTACTCGGCGGTCACGGCGATCTGATGGTGCCTGTCACCAGCTATGCCACAGTCAATGGTGTGCCCCTAGATCAGTTCCTCTCCAAAGAAAAAATCGAAGAGCTAGTCAAGCGCACCCAGAACGGCGGCATCGAAATCGTCAACTTGATGAAATCCAGCGCCTTCTACGCTCCCGGCCGTTCGGTCGTACAGATGGTGGAAGCGATCCTCAAAGATCAAAATCGCCTCCTGCCCTGCTGCGTTTACGCCGATGGCGACTATGGCCTGAAAGATGTTTACGTAGGCCTGCCCTGCGTACTCGGTAAAGAAGGCGTGAAGAAAATCGTCGACATCAAAATGAACGACGCCGAAAAAGAAGCGCTGAAAAAGTCGGCTGCTTCAATCAAAGAAAACGTCGACCAGATGAACAAACTCCTCGTCGCCGTCTAAAACGGACAGGCGAGCTGCCAAACAAGAAACGAGAACGAGGAGAGGGGGGACAATGCGGTCCCCCCTCTTCTTTTTGTTGCAGTCTTGATGAGAGTCACTTAGGCTCAGGGAAGAGCGCTTCTAAAGAGCTATAATGGAAGGTCAGGCAAAGGGGTTGCTTTTTGCCGAGGCATCCCACCAGTCCGAACCCAAATTGCCTATTTACTCTCCAGATTGCAGGGCGCATTTTTAGTGATACCGCATATGAAACCATCTTTTTTGAATCTGCCCCTCGCGGTCGTTCTTAGTCTAACGACCGCGTTCGTCGCAGCGGGATGCATCAATCAAGCAATAGCAGCAGAAGCAGCCGAGGGCACAGAGTCGGCGAAGCCGGCCCTCGTCGTCGAAAGCAAAAGCATTGCCCCGCCCCCGGTCAGCAAGGGCGAATATGCCATCGACCCCGACGACAAAGAACATGAAAACGAGCGCAAAGAAGTAGAAGCGGTGATCAATACAATCGAGAGCCAGTGGAATGCGCACGACTTGAAGTCGTACATGGCGAACTACTCGGAAGATTACATCAACAATGATGGTCTCGATAAAAAGGCGGTACAGAGCCTCACCGAAGAATTCTGGAAAACCTATCCCGATGCTCATTCCGCCTCGAGAATAAAATCGATTCGCGTGGAAGGCAACTATGCCACAGTCGAATC